>CAZNJG010000004.1:0-219524 GCA_964573305.1 uncultured Opitutaceae bacterium | reverse complement strand
ATCCTCGGCAAGGTCGGGGCACTTTGCTCACGAATTAATCGCTCAGGACACTAGGTGTTCATTCGCCAGTATGCGGACAGCCGATAATAGTGTCGGATATATGACTCGCCGCGCGCAATTTCTAGGACTTCTGGCCTGGCTGGCCGTGGCGTTTTGCGCGGCGGCTTTGGGGGCTGTTGCATCGATGGATGCGGGCGCTTTTTACTCCGGACTGGAACGTCCTGCATGGGCGCCCTCTGGTTCCGTTTTCGCTCCGGTGTGGAGTGTTCTTTATACACTCATGGGCATCGCGGCGTGGCTTGTTTGGAGAGACGGTGGCTGGAAGCGCCAGCGCAAGGGCTTGAATCTGTTCTTAGTTCAGCTGTCCCTGAATGCGTTGTGGAGCTGGCTATTCTTTGCGTGGCACCTCGGTGCGGTGGCGACGTTGGAGATTGTCGTTCTCTGGGGCCTGGTGGCGTGGACAGCTCGGGAGTTTTGGCGGCGAAAGCGCCTGGCGGGCGTTCTGCTGATACCGTACTTCGCGTGGGTTTCTTTCGCGTGCGTTCTGTGTTTCACCGTTTGGAGGATGAATCCGGCGCAGCTTTGACCGAACTGCAGGAAAATCGTGTGCTCCGCGGGCCGACGCGGCCGGACAGCGCGTAGTGGTGATCTGAATACGCGAGAGGGACGGTCGCGCCGATCGTTGGAAGGTCGGCCCGGCGTAACGGGTGACTGCGGCGGGCTCGAAGGGTGATGCGGGTTACTTGCCGCTGACGGGGACTTGCTCGACGATGTCGAGGCCGAAGCCGTCGAGGCCGATGACCTTGCGCTGCGTGGAGGAGAGCAGCCGGATTTTTTTCAAACCGAGGGCGGCGAGAATCTGGGCGCCGATGCCGGCTTCGCGGAAGTCGCGAGGCAGCGGCTGCGCTTTTCGGGCTTCGAGCGTGGCGGCGGTTTTCACCGGCGGGAGCGAACCGAAGGGATCGTGCTGGAGGTAGAGAAGCGCGCCGCGGCCTTCGGCCTGAATTTTTTGCAGGGAATGCTCGATGACGGCGTCCGAACCGTCGGCGCTGCGCTGGCGGAAAACGTCGGAGAGCAGGTTCATGCGGTGCACACGGACCAGCGTGGGATCGGCGTCGAGTTTGCCCAGAGTGAGTGCGTAATGACGGCGATCGGTGAGGCGCTCGCGGAAGGTGTGGAGGTCGAAATCGCCCCACGCGGTGCTGAGCGTTTCGGTGGAGATCTTTTCCACCAAGAGCTCGGTGCGGTGACGGTATTCGATGAGTTGGTCGATCGAAACGAGCGGGATATTGAAACGTTTCTTGAATTCGACGAGGTCCGGCACGCGGGCCATGGAGCCGTCATCCTTGAGGATTTCGCAGATGACGGCGCAGGGTTTGAGTCCGGCGAGCACGGCGAGATCGACGGCGGCCTCGGTGTGGCCGGCGCGTTCGAGGACTCCGCCGGGACGGGCGGCGAGCGGGAAAATGTGGCCGGGCTGGACCAGATCGTCGGCGGTCGTTGCAGGATCGGCGAGGACTTGAACGGTGCGTGTGCGGTCGGCGGCGCTGATGCCGGTCGAGATGCCGGTTGTTGCGTCAACGGAAACAGCGAAGGCGGTTTTGAAGGATTCCCGGTTTTTCGGGACCATTTCGCCGATGCCGAGACGGGCCAGATGCTCGCCGGTCATGGGCACGCAGATGAGGCCGCGGGCGTGAAGGATCATCATGTTGATCGACTCCACGGTGGCTTTTTCGGCGGCGATGATGAGATCGCCCTCGTTTTCGCGGTCTTCGTCGTCGGTGACGATCACCGGGCGACCCGCGGCAATGGCGGCGATGGCGGTTTCGACGGTATCAAAACCGCTGATCAAGGCGCGGGCGGAGCAGGAGGAGGACTCGGATGCAGGAGACGTCATGACGGCAAGAGGGCCGCCAGTGAAATCCGGCCGTGCGGGCAGGGCAATGGCGCAGTTCGCCGCGCGGGGGTTCAGGCCGCGCGGTAATGACAGCGTTGCCCGGGCTTATTTCTTCGTGTCGGGGTTGCGGGGGCCGACGTCTTGTTCTTCGACGGTGGTTTCGCCGAGCTGCACATTGTAAGCGTAGATGTTTTCGTTGAGGAAATCCTCAATGCGACGCATCGCATCCGAGCGCGCGGCGGGGAGCCCACGCATGTAGTCGGTCGAGAGCGGGTGGATGAGTGCGGGGTTTTCAGGCGTTTCGACGGCGGAGACGAAGCGGCGCGCGGTCAGGTAGCGCTGCGGGACGGGACCGCCGTCCGGGCCGTAGTAGGAGAGAACAAAAACGGGGCGCTTGATGGACTTCGGGTTATCGAGCAGGGCGTTTTGTTTGAGGAGTTTTTCGCCGAAGAACGTGCGCGCCAGCGCGGGGCCGGCATCGCCACTGGTCCAGCGGGATTCCGCGAGCCAGCCGGCGAGGTCGATCGTCGGATTGATGGTAATCGCGCAGCGGAAACGATCAGGGCGCAGTTGCAGGGCGCGGAGGGCGAGGTAGCCGCCGCGTTCGTGGCCCATCAGGGCGACGCGTTTGGGATTGAGCGGGAATCCCTGTGCGAGAGCGTCGATTGCGATGACCATATCCTCGGTTTGGATCTCGTCGAAGGCGCTTTGGGCGGAGAGCCGGTGCTTGGCGCCGAAACCCCACGTGCCGCGGGGATTGAGTTGGATGACGACGAAGCCCATGCCGGCCAGGGCGTTGATTTCGCTCTGGAACTCACCCGAGGTCCGCTGCCACGGTTCGTCCGCGCAAAGGATGATCGTCGGAATGGGCTTTTGGCGGACGGCTCGGGGAAAGGCGATGATGCCGGAGAGGGATCCGCCCGCGGGATGAGGAATGTAGAAAGGGCGGGAAAGGGAGCGGGAATCCGGCTCGATCCAAGGGGCGCTGCGGACGAACTCCATCAGTTTCCCCGTCGCGCGATCGACGACGTAATACCCGCCGGAGTCCGTCGTGCTGCGGACATAAGCGAGGAAGCGGTTGGCGGCTTCGTCCCAGCCGAGGATATCAACGCTTTGATGAGGAAACGCGGTCTCGAGGAAGGTCTGTGCTTGTTGGATTTCAGGGCGCAGCCAGATGGCTTTGCGGAAACTCTCCTGATAGCGAATGCCAGCGAGCTGGCGGGTATAGCGATCGAACACGAGCGGGTTGGCGGAGAGGAATCCACTGGCCGGCGGATCGATGAGATCCATGCGCGGACTTTCGATGGGTTTGCCCACACGTTCGCCGGTTTTCAGGTTGAGGCCGTAGATGCCGTACGTGTCGCGACCGACATTGGAGGCGTAATAGAGGATGTCGGGGTTTTCGTCGAAGCCGATCGGGATGGAGCGCTCGCCGAGATAATTGTCGGGGGCGACGGCGAAGCGGGTGTCGGGGAGCTTGGAAATTTTATCGAGGGGCGTCCAACGGCCGAGGCCGAAGCCGCTTTTGGCGACCATGTAATTGTGAGGGAACGCGCTGCGGGTCGTGCTCGGAACTACGGCGGACTGGCGCCCCTGGCGATCGATCAAGATGTGATAATCGCCGGCCTCTTTTTCGCGCGGGCCGTAGTTCATTTTACCGCTGGTGATGTCGACTTCGAAGAGGCTGTAGTTTTTGGGGTCGGAGGTGCGGATGAGGATTTGCTTCGGATTTTTGGGGTTGAAATCGAAGAATGTTGGAGAGCGCGGAGTGCGTTTATCGGCGGGGAGATTGGAGGTGCCCCGTTCGGGATCGGTGACGTCATCAGTCGATGTGAAGAAGTCCTCTTGCTGCTCTGATTCGGAAGTTGGCATGTCGGGCGTACGAAACGCGGTCGAGGCGTTGGTGGGCTCCGGCTTTAAATCGCCGACCATTTCCGTGACGTCCTTCGGCGTGACCAACACGCGCCCGTCGGAGCCATCGACATTGAAGGCGAGAATGGCTCCGGAGGTATTGGTCCAGTTGTCGCCGTCGGCTGTGGCGAGGTTGCTGTTGGTTTCGACGATGAGCCGGTTTGCGTTTGCCCAGCCCAACCAGCGCACGCGCGCGGGAGTTTTTTCACGGGTGTCGTCCATGAGGGTCGGCGTGGAGGTTTCATCGGTGGCGACGACGACCTTGGCGCGGGCGACGGCGGGATTGTCGATGGCGACGACCACGACCGACATCTTGTCGTCTTCGCGGAGCGAGTAGGCGAGGTGCAGGCCGTCAGGAGAGAGGGCGGCATTTTCGGTGTGGAATGGCAGGAAAAGTTTAAAGAACCGCTCCGGATCGGCGGTGCCCACAGGAGGCGGCACCGTGGGCGTCGCGGGCGTCGGGCTGGGTTGGGATCCCGCGGGTGCGGGCTGTGCAGAAGCCGTGGCGACGGCGAGGAGGGCGCTAGTGAGGAGGCGGGACGGGGACATGGATAAAGATTTCGCTGGTTAAATAACGCTGGAGGAAGAGGCGAGGTTACCAGCGATCACTCGCCGGTGATGGGCGCACTGGACGGCACGGCCAAATCGCTAATCGCTCTCCCGCGTAAGCGGGCTGTGGTTTGAGGAACGATCAGAAGATTGTCGAGTGTATCGCATCACGAGATTACCAAGAAGCCGCCTCCAGCCGGCCGACGCATAATGGGTCCGCCGACGTAACCGGAAGCGGAAGAGAAGTGCGGACGGAAAGAGGCAGCAGCGGCTCTCTTTGCGTAGTGCATGCCAAAGAGCCGGTAGGTTTGTTATCCCTTTTGGATAAGTATGTTGTGTTCATCGCTGCATCGGGTTCGACTGGCCTCCATTCCGGAGATGGTGGCAAACAACCAGCGTTTAGGAACGGGATGCGTGGCGACTGGGGCTTAGGCACCAGGTGTTGATGACGTGGTCGGGTGAGAGTCCACCGGGCGGCGGCGCCAGTAGTTGGCGAGGAGGGAGCCCGTGATGTTCATCCATGGGCTGAACACCGCCGCGGCGAGGCCGACCGTCGCGAGTTTACCCATCGAGGCCGCGAGGCCCGATGCCATGCCGCCGTTTTGCAGGCCGACTTCGATCGCGACGGTGCGGCGCGAGGCTTTGTCGAGGCGCGCGATCCACGCGAGTGTATAGCCGAGGAGATAGCCGAAGAGGTTGTGCAACGCAGCGACTAGGAAGAGCAGTCCGCCGACCATGAGGAGGTTATCGCGGCCGGCCGCGGTGGTGACGGTGGTGAAATAAACGATGCCCGCCATCGACAGGAGCGGCATGTATTTGGGCAGGCTCGGATATATCTTAACCAAGAGATAATAAAAAGTGCCCGCGATGATCGCGAGGGAGAAGAATGTCACGCACTCCAGCAGAATCGGATTGGCCGCAACCCATGTGTGCGTGCGTACGGCGGGCGCGAGGCAGAGCGCAAACAACGCGATCGCCGCAGGCAGGATAAAAAGCATCCGGCGACGGGCCGCGGCGCTTTCCTTGAGATAATCGCCGAGGAGTGCAGCGCCGATCGGCACGATGACGATTTTCACGATCTCCATCATCATCGACACGAAACTCATGCCTTCGATGAGACGCCCCGCGAGCAGGCTCATCCACAACGGTGTCATGAGCGGCGCGATAAGCGTGGTGACAGCGGTGGCGGTGATGGAGAGCGCGAGATTCGCCTTGGCGATGTAACACATCACGTTGGAGGCGAGTCCGCTCGAGCACGCGCCGATGAGGATGACGCCCGCGGCGATTTCATCGGGCAGCGTGAACACCTGCGTGAGGCTCCAGCCGACGATCGGCATGACGGTGAACTGGCTGAAGACGGCGATGAGCACGCCGTAGGGCATTTTCGCGACGCCGACAAAATCCTTGAGACTCATCTGCGTGCCCATGCCAAACATCACCAGTTGCACGGCGATCAGGACGACCCACTTGTTGCGCAGATCGAAATCGCCCCAGTGCAGAAGCTGCGCGGGATAAATCATCGCGGCGACAACCGCGGCAATGATCCACGCCGTGTATTGGAAGGATTTCAGCGAAGCGTGCGCGCCGAGCCCGAGCGCAAAGAGCACGGCGGCGGCGACGGCGGCCGGCTGCCAGAGTATCGGATTTTTGAATACAAGACCGATGACGAGAAGAACGAGGGCGGGGAGAACGGCGTAGAGGGCGAGTTTGCGGAGGGACACGGGGAATGAAGAAGGATGAAGGAAGAATTAAGAATGGGTGAAGGCGCGGGGACTGCGTTTGGACAGGACTCAGAGGATGAACAGGATTGAGCGCGGGCGGATGCGTCTCGCGATGGAGTCGAAGGGGGCGGTAACGGGTTCACCGCGTGGGGACTTCGCGGAGCCAGGAGCCGGAGGTTTCGGCGTAGGCATCGAGGCCGCGCTGGCCGCCGAGGAGGGGCGTGAGTTTTTGTTTCGCTTCATCCACGAGCGATTGGGCGAGGGCGATCTGCTGATCGCGCGGGAGGTCTTTGAGGGTGGCGCGGAGTTCTCGAGCGCGCTCTCTCATGTCGCTGCGCACCGCTTCGATCTGTGCGGCGGTGCGCAAGGGGAGATCGAGGCGGACCAGGAGGCGGTTGAGTTGTTGAGAGCCCTGGTTGGTGGCCTGCACGTAGTCGGCGTAGCGGTCGGGGCCGAGGGCCGCTTCGAGCTGCGGTGCGGCGTTTTTGAGGGCTTCGGCGCGGGACTTTTCGGAGTCGGGGTTGGGGAAAAAGTGAGAGGTTCCAAGGTCGAGTTGTTCGTCGATGGCGCGGTGAATGGCGAAGAGCGCTTTGTATTCCTGCTCGGTGGGACGGAAGAGGCTGGTTTCTTGCTGAAGCCGATGCGCGGTGGGGCTGCTGCGGCGTTCGAATTCAGCGAACTCTTCGGGCGAAAGGAGTGCGCGGATGTCGGCGCGCTGTTCCTTTTCCAACAGGGCGTATTTTTCTGCGCGGGCGATCTCTGCGGGATCGCTGGAAGATGTTCTGATGCCGGAGGCGCCGATGAGCTCGGACTGCATGCGACCGTAATCCTCCTGGATGCGAAGGAGCTGCTGGATTTTTTCGGGAGACAGGTCGCCGTAAGTGCGGCGCATTTCGGCGTGTACCTGACTCGATTTGTCGAGGGCACCCTCGCGAAAATAACGTACCCAAAAGGGCATATCTTGGGTTCGGGAGAGTTCATGAAGCCGGGCTTGTTGTTCCGGTGTGGGACGAATGTAGGCTTTTTCTTTCCAATACGGAAGAGCCTCGGGCTCGCCCATGATCGCTGCGCGTGCAGCTCGGCGTTTTTCCGAGAAGAGCTGCATCGCGATGAAGTTCGCAGAGGCGCTGGGAAAGCCGGCTTGCTTCAAGCGCGCGAGAAGTTGATCGAGATCGTCCGTATGAAGCTGCTGCCAAAGTGACGGTCCGCCAGAGGCGGCGAGACGGACCGTGGACGCAGGAAAGGCGGACGTGTCTGCGGTGGATTCCGTCTCAGTGGCGGAAGCAAAGTCGGGTCCCGCGATGGGGGCGGGCGTGGTCGTAACGGTGGGCCGCGAGGTGAGGAAAATTGCGCCGAGCGCGACGTTGGCGGCGAGGGAGGCGCATAGAAGCAACGTGGACGTTTTCATCGAGCGGGGGCAGGGGCGGGGGCGATGTGGCGGAGCCAGTACCCCGCCTGTTGTTTAAAGTCTTCCATACGGTGGGCGCCGACGAGCGGAAGGGCTTTTTCAGCGGCGCCTTTTTGGAGATCGGCGAGGGCGGCATCGCGCTGTTTGTGATCGAGGCTGCGATCGGAGCGGATGGCGTCGCGCTGGAGTTCGGTGTCGCGCTGGACGGTGACCAGCGCGCGAGTCGTCGCGGGCGGGAGTCCGGCGTCGGCCACAAAATGGTGGGTGATCTCGTAGCCCCTGTGCGTGGTGAGCTGATATTCCGCGTAGCGGTCGGGGCCGAGGGCGGCTTCGATTTGCGGATCGAGCTCCTTGCTGGCGGCGTGGCGTTGGGTGCGTTCACGGGACGAGGAGGTTTCGGAGAGGGCTCCGTGTTGCTGGTCGAATGCGGTTTGAATGCGGTAAAGGGCGATGAATTCGGACTCGGTGGCGTCGAAGTAGCGGATGCGCTGGCGGACTTCCCGGGCGGCGGGGCTGTGGCGGCGATCGTATTGCTCGAGTTCGTCGGGCGTGAGGAGGGCGGCGAGATCGGCGCGTTGTTCGTCTTCGAGGAAGCGGAGTTTTTCGCGGTCTTCGGGCAGAGTTATTCCAAGCGAGGATTCGCGGACGGCGGCGATGAGTTCGCCGTAGTCTTTGTTGATGGCTTCGAGCTGGGAGATTTTGGCGGCGGGGATGTCGCCGTAGAGACGCTGGGGATCGTCGTAGCCGGGTTCGCCGGGTTGTTTGTCGGCATCGGCGCCGAGGAGGCTGCGGACGATGTCGTTGACCTGCGAGTCGAGGACACGGCGGGCGGCGCGGTTTTCGGGGGAGGTGCGCGAGTAGTTGTGACGTATCCAATAAGGGGCGTCGTTTTCCTGCGCGGCGAGGGCCTGGTATTCGGAGGCGAAGCGTTCGAGGATGCGTTGCCGGACGAGGAGGCGGATGATGGTTTTGGGAAAACCTTCGGCTCGGAGGCGGGCGACGAAGGCGGCGTCGGATTCGGGGGTGTTGTGGGCAGCGTTTTCGGTGAGGTGACTCCAGATGGCGGAAACGGGGATTTCGGCGGGGCGCGTGGAATCGGGTGACGTGGGCGCGCGGGAGGTAGCGGAGGGGAACGGAACGGCGGAGTCGGTGTGGCGCTGCCAGAGGGCAAACCCAAAAGCCGCGTTGGCGGCGAGGGAGAGTGCGACGAGTGCGAAGCGGAGGCGCATGGGGCGGGGGAATTAAGAATGCAGAATGAAGAATGATGAATCGCGGCCGCAGGCGTGCGCTGTGGTCAGGGTGTTGCGGGTTTGGGGTCGAGTGCGCGGAGCCAGTCGCCTTTCATGTCGTTGTAGGCGTCGAGGCCACGCGGGCCACCGAGCGTATTCGAGAGTTGGATACGGGCTTCCTGCGCGAGCCCGGCGAGTTGCGCGTCGCGGTCGGCGGGGGTGAGGGCTGGATCGGAACGGAGCGTTTGAGCGCGTTGGGTGATGTCAGCTTGAAAGGTGTCGAGCTGGGTCGCGGTGCGAAGAGGAAGATCGAGGCGGATAAGGAGGCGGTTGAGCTGACCGGCGCCGGGCTTGGTGGCCTGCATGTAGTCAGCGTAACGTTCGGGTCCGAGGGCGGCTTCGATTTGCGGGGCCAACCCCTTCGTCGCTTCAGAAGCGGCGCGTTTAGTTTCTGCATCACTATGTTCGTCGAGATTGAGGCGCTTATCGATGTGTCGCTGAAGACGGAAGATCGCCTTGAACTCGGTTTCGGAGGGATGGAAGACCTCGAGTTTCGAGCGTAAAGTCGCGGCGGTGTAACTGCTCCGGAGTTCGTATTGTTCGAACTGTTCGGGAGTGAGGAGGGTCTGGAGATCCTTGTCGCGCTCGGCCTTGATGAGGGCGATTTTGGCGCGTTCTTCCGGAGTGGGCTGGCGGTCGGCGCCGTTGCGCGAGGCTTTCGTGACTTCGGAGATCAGTTCGTAGGAGTCGTGCTGAATCTTGATGCGAGTCTGGAGGGTTTCGTCCGGAAGATCACCGTAGCGCTGCCGCAGGTAGGCAGCGCTGAACTCCTCTTCTTTTACAATGGCGGGATCGAAAATGTGTTTTGCGAGGACGTTGTTTCCGGCCTCGTTAATTTCGCGGATGCGGGCTTTGAGGACGGGATCGTCGGGGAAATATTGCGTGGTTTTCCAGTAGGGCAGGTCGGGCGACTTTCCCTGGATCGCGGCGCGGGCGATTTCGCCGCGTGCTTGAACGAGGTCGAAGACCAGCGACCGGACGAGTCGAGGGGGGAATCCGGCGTCGCGGAGGTTTTTGACCAAGACATCGTAGTCCTCGCTGTCGATGCGTGTCCAAAGGGAGCGGGTGAAGTCGCTGGCGTCGGAGCCGTCGATGGAGTTGGGGGCATCGTTGAGTACTTCCTTTCCTGCGGTTGGGTTTGCGACGGAGGACGCCTCCGATGACTGGGGCGAGGCGGTGGGAATGGCGTGCGTTTGAGCGGTGAGCCAACGGTGACCGGCGACGCCGAGGAGAAGTCCGTTGAGGATGAGGGAGGCGAAGAGAAACCAAGCGGGTGTTTGCATGGTGAGTCAGGGTTTCGGCTTCACGGGAGCCGGAGCGAGCTGGGCAAGCCAGCGACCGGCTGTGTAGTTTTCAAAGGACGCGGCGCGTTCCTGGCCGAGGAGGCCGGAGGCTTTGTCGAACGCGGCCTGCCGCAGAGCGGCTAGTTTCTGGTCGCGGATTTTGGCGGGCAGGGAGGTGTCCGCTTTGATGGAAGCGGCCTGCTGAATGGATTCGCGCTGGAGGGCGACGAGCTGGCGCGCCGTGGCCGGTGGGAGGCCTGCTTCTGTGATGAAAGAGCGCGTTTCCTGAAAGTTATGATCGTTCGTGATCTGATACTCAGCGTAACGCTGAGGGCCTAGGAGGGCGGCGATTTGCGATTCGAATTCGGGTTCCGCGGAACGGCGGCGTTCGGATTGTTCGCGGGAGAGGTGGGAGACGCCGTAGGTTTTATCGAAATCCTGATGCAACCGGTAGATCGCGAGGAACTCGTCTTCGGTGGGGTCGAGAAACTGGAGCTTGTTGCGGGCGAAGTGGGCGGAGGCGCTGCTGCGGAGTTTGTATTGCTCGAGTTCGTCCGGAGTGAGCAGGCGGGCGATGTCGTCCTGTTTTTGTTTTTCGAGGAATGCGAGTTTCTCGCGATCCTCCGCTAGCGTGATGCCCTGATTGTCCTCGTTGATGCGGTCGGTGAGCTCGCGGTAATCTTTTTCGATGGCTTTGAGGGCGGCGACTTTTTCGGGAGCGAGATCGCCGTAGCGGCGGCGGTCGTGCTCTCCATAGTCGCCGGGCTGAAACGCGTCGGCGGAAGGGCCGAGCAGGAGGCGTTTTTGTTCGGCAACGAATTGTTCGATTTCTCGCAGGCGGTTGTGTGCTTCGGGGTTGAGGTCCGAGCGGACGAAAGCCGTGTTACGCCAGTAAGGGGCTTGGTGGCGGGAACTCAGCTCGCGGATTTCGTCGATGAATTTTTCGTTGAGGCGGTAGTCGAGCAGCCCGCGAACGACGCGTTCGGGGAAGCCTTCGGCACGCAGGCGGGCGACGAAATGGGTGTCGTCGGCTTCGCTGGCGAGGGCGCTCCAGATTTTATCGAGAGGGATGCTGGGTGTAGTGCTTTGTTCGATTTCCGGTTGTGGCGTAGTTTCGTCCGGCGCGGCGGGGGCATTGGCGTTCGACCACTTCCAGCACAAGATTCCCAGCGCCGCGTTGGCGGCGAGGGAGAGTGCGACGAGTGCGAAGCGGAGGCGCATGGGGCGGGGAATTAAGAATGCAGAATGATGAATGAAGAATGATGAATGGCGGCCGCAGGCGTGCGCCGTGGTCAGGGTGTTGCGGGTTTGGGGTCGAGGGCGCGGAGCCAGTCGCCTTTCATGTCGTTGTAGGCGTCGAAGCCGCGCGGGCCACCGAGCGTATTCGAGAGTTGGATACGGGCTTCCTGCGCGAGCCCGGCGAGTTGCGCGTCGCGGTCGGCGGCGGAGAGCTGCGGGTCTTTGCGGATCGCTTCGGCGCGCGTCGTGATGTCTTCGCGGAGGGTGTTGATCTGGCCGACGGTGCGCAGCGGGAGTTCGAGGCGGGCGATGAGGCGCGTGACTTTATCGTTACCGTTTTCGGCGGCTTGTTTGTAGTCGGCGTAACGTTCAGGTCCGAGCGCGGCTTCGATTTGCGGCTGCAGGTTTTTCATGGCTTCGAAGCGCGCCTTGTAGGTGTTCTCGTCGTAGCCGGGCTGGCTGAACTGCTCGTTGATCGGGTGCAGGAGGGCGAAGAGGGTTTTGTACTCGGATTCGGAGGGCTGGAAGAGGCTGAGTTGCTGGCGGAGTTGTTGGGCGGTGGGGCTGCTGCGATAAAGATATTCGGTGTATTCCTCGGGAGTGAGCGCTTGCTGGAAGTCGCGCTGTTCCTCGGCTTGTAGGAGCTGGAGCTGCTTTTTTTCGTCGGCGGTGAGGTCGCCGCGCGGGCGTTTTTGCGCCGCGATGTAGATTTCGTGCTGGAGCTCCTGGTAATCTTGCTGGATCTGCGCGAGGCGCTGGAGCTTCTCGGTCGGCAGATTTCCGAACTGATGGACGGCTTGGCGGCGCGCATCTGCGTCCTGGGCAAGCGCGTCGCTGCCGTAGAAGTGTTTTCGATACAGTTTCGATTCGTTATACATCAGCTCGGAGAGCCGGGCTCGCTGGGCAGGATCCTCGGGCATCGAATGGGGCGAGGTGGGATGCCAGTAGGGAGCCGAGTCCTGCGGGCCCATCACCTCCGTCCGCAGTTGCTGGAATCTTTGCTGCGCGAGCGGCAGCAGGATCGCGCGGATTTCGCGAAAGGAAAAACCGGCGGCTTTCAGGCGGGTGGCCAGTTGATCAAGGTCGGCGGAAAAGAGCTGGCTCCAAAGATCGGGGCCGGTCGGAGCGCGGGTGATGGCGGACGCGACGGGATCGGAAGCGTCGGCGCGGGAGGGCTGGCGTGCGCCGGCTTCGGAGGCGGGACGTGAGGAGCCGGCGGCGGTGTATTCAGATTTTGGATGCGTGGAATCGGTGCGGAGGAGGAGAAAGGCCAGGGCGGCGTTGGCCGCGAGCGAGAGCGTCAGAACAAGGATGCGTGTTTGCATGACGGGGTATTAGCGGGCGGCGGGTTTTTGGGGCGGGGCGATGCGATTGAGCCAGTGGCCGGCGTTTTGTTTATAGTCGTTGAAATGATCGGCGCCGACGGCGGCGGTGACTTTGGCGACGGCTTCTTTTTCGAGATCGGCGAGTTGGGCGGTACGTTGCTCGGGCGTGAGCGATTTGTCGGAGCGGATGGCGTCGGCTCGCTGATTGGTGGCGCGCTGGGTGACGACGAGTTCGCGGGCGGTGTCGGCGGGCAGGCTGCGGTTCAGAACGAATGAGTGGGTGTTGCGGTAGTTGCCGTCGGTGAGCAGTTCGAACTCGGCGAAACGCTCGGGGCCGAGGGCGGCGCGGAATTGTTCGGTGAGTTCAGGGAGCGCGGCCCGGCGGCGGTCCTGTTGTTCGCCGGAGAGATTGTCGCGTCCGTAGCGGGCATCGAAATCGCGCTGGGCGTGATAGAGCGCGACGAACTCCGACTCGGTCGCCTCGAAGTAACGGAGTTTGTTGCGAATCTCGCCGGCGGCGGGGCTGTTGCGGCGATCGTATTCTTCCAGCTGCTCCGGAGTCAGGCTCGCGACGAGGTCGGCGCGTTTTTCTTTTTCGAGGAAGGCGAGTTGTTCGCGGTCTTCGGGAAGAATGGCGCCTTTGGAGCGTTCGCGGATCTGGCTGGTGAGTTCGCTGTAGTCGCGGTTGATGGCTTCGATCTCGGCGACTTTGGAAGGCGGAAGATCGCCGTAGCTGCGGGCGCGGCGTTCGCGTTCGTAGGGATGAAGCGTTTCGGCGGCGTCGCCGAGGACCTGGCGGAGGGTGTCGGCGATTTCGCGTTCGAGCGCGCGACGTTCGGCGCGGAGGGCGACATCGTCGTCGAAGCCGTAATAGAGATTGCGCGCGCGCCAGTAAGGCGTCTCGGCGCGGCGGGCATCGAGTTCGCTGATGCGTGGTTGATAACGTGCGCGGATGCGCTCGACCATGAGGCTGCGGACAATCTCGGGCGGGAAGCCGGAGCTGCGAAGAAACGCGAGCGCGGTGGCGTCATCGGGATCGTGTGCGAGCTGGCTACAGCGCGCGGCGAAGGCGGCGGGCGTCGTCGCGGCGGGGGAAATGTTGGGGTGCGTTCCCGCGTGGTTGTGCGTGGGGGCGGCGTTTGAGGGAGCGGAGGTGCGCTGCCAGAAAACAACGCCGAGCACGGCGTTGGCGATGACCGACACGGTGATGACGGCGGGGATGAGGCGCATGGCGGGGTAGGTGTAAGAGGAGTAAGAGGTGTAAGAGGGGTAATCGGGGTAAGCTGCCGGCGAGAGAAGGGGGGGCGATGGGGATGTCGGCCGGCGATTTCCAAGGGGCGCGCCGCGAGCAGCGGCCCTACAGGAGGGTGGCGAGGTGCTGGATGGCGATGGGCGGGCTGGCGAGGATGGGGATGCGTTTGTCGGATTCGGGCAGTGTGTCCACGACACGGGCCATGGAGGCTTGTGCGAGGAGAATCACGTCCACCTGCGAAGAGAGTTCGCGCAGAGCGGCGGCGACCTTTGTGTCGTGCATGGCGGCGTCGCCGGCCATGAGGGCTTCGAAGGCGCCTGCGACGAGGACGGAGCTGAGTTCGATTTGTTTACCGGCCGCGGCGGCGCGGCGCTGGACGAGATCGGCGGTGGGTTCGAGCGTGGTCGACAACGTCGCGATGACGCCGATGCGGCGGCCGGTTTTCACGGCTTGATCGGCCATGGGTTGATCGACGCGGAGGACGGGAACGGCGGAAAACTTTGCGGAGGCTTCGACGGCAGGTCCGATGGAGGAGCAGGTGACGAGGATGTGGTCGGCGCCGCCGGCTTCGGCGGAGGAGACGTAGGCTTGCACGCGGCGGGCGATGTCGGCCGTGAGCGAGCCTTTGGCGCGGATGCCGGAGACGAGCGAGTCGTCGACGATGTTGAAGGTCTTTACCGCGGGCAGGTGAGTTTTGCAGAGTTGCTGAAAAACAGGAACGAGTGTCGCGGACGTGTGGATGAGGGCGAGGGTCGGCATGGCGGGAAGAGTGAAAGGTGAAGAGTGAAGAGTGGATGAAGGAAATCGGAGATCGGAGGGATGAACCACAGAGGCACAGAGGGCACTGAGGTCGGAGGAGAAGCGGAATGAAGTTTTAACCGTAGAGATAGAGAGAGTGCTGAGATCGGAGGCGGAGTTTGGACAGGGTTACCGGATGAACAGGATCGGTCTGGCTCTGTGTTCTCTATGCCTCCGTGGTTCAAATTGATCGGAGTGGCGGGTCAGAGGTGACCGGCGGCGACGGCGCCGAAGTAGTCGTCGGCCCCGACCTGGCCGCCTTTGAAATTCACCTCGAGTCCATCGGCGGGACTGTTTGGAGCGTGTGCGCGGCAGATGGGTGCGCCCGGCGCGAGCGGCGCGATCATTTCGACGGCTTCGATGCCGACAGCGCGTGCGGCGTAGCTCGACGAATCGCCGCCGGCGAAGAGTGCGCGTTTGAGTTTCAGTTGCGCGCAGGCGTCACGCACGATGCGACCGAGCGCGGTGCCGAGGACTTCGGCGGAACGCGCACCGAGCGTGGCGATGTGCGGGTCGAGCTGGGAGGTACCGCCGGTGTGGACGACGACATCGCGTCCGGCGCCGAGCGCGTCGATGACCTCGCGCAGCGTTTTTTCGAGGGCGGTTTCGAGCGGGCCGCAAACGAGGGCGCGGGTATCGAGGGTGATTTCGACGAAGCCATTGGCACGCGCCCATTCGATCTGGCGCTTGGTCACGGGTGAGCAACTGCCGCAGACGACGAGCAGCGGGCGGGCGCGGCCGGGATCGGGCCAGCTCGGGATGCGCGTGAGCCGTTGGGTAGAAGTCCAATGCGCGCAGAGCGCCATTTCGACGCCGGAAGAACCGACCGTGAAAAGCGGTTCGTTGCGACGAGCGTGGGTGTCGAGCAACGCGCCGATGCGGGCGAGTTGCGAGGCGTAGAGCAGATCGAAGAGGATGATCTCGTTGCCCTCGTCGATGAGCGATTCGAGGACCTCGCGTGCGTCGGACTCGGGCAGCTCGACATGCAGGATATTGAAGAGGCCGATGCGGCGCGTAGTCTGTTTCGCGAGGTGCACACGCAGATCGCTTTCCTGCATCGGCGTGATCGGGTGGGTGCTCGCGGAAGGATGACGATCGAGGCGGTGAATGGCGCCGGTGCTGCCGATGCCCATGCGCGCGAAAAGATTTCCAAACACGCAATGGCGGCCGAGCGACGGTGCGCCGATCAGCAGCGGCACGAAGGCGCGGCGGAAAACGTCTTCGCCGACCTGGATCGCGCGTCCGATGCTGCCGACGAGCGGTGATGAATCGAAGGTGGAGCAGACCTTGTAGTGAACATGCGGAGCGCCGAGCGCGCGCAACGCTTCGAAGGCGGGGCGCAGCGTTTGCTCCATCGGTTCGGGAGCCATCACGCGGGTGAGTCCGGCGACGCCGATCGCCTGCAGTCCGGGGAACCGCGCGAGCTGGGCGGGCGT
The DNA here is from genome assembly GCA_964573305.1 of uncultured Opitutaceae bacterium. Taxonomy (GTDB): domain Bacteria; phylum Verrucomicrobiota; class Verrucomicrobiia; order Opitutales; family Opitutaceae; genus Nibricoccus. The sequence continues at coordinate 203,416 of CAZNJG010000004.1, read as the reverse complement.
CGGCGGCTCGATAAACAACATGCTGCGCACGCCGGCGCGCGCGAGCGATTCAAGGGCGTCGGTCGAGCCGGTGAAGTCGTCGCCGTAGTAGGCGAGCAGGAGGTCGGTGGCGGCAGCTGGAAGGGGAGCGCTCATTTATTTAACCGCAGAGGCACTGAGGACGGAAATCGGAGTTTTATTTAACCACAGAGGCTCAGAGGACACGGAGGTCGGAGGAGAAGCGGAAGGATGTTTTAACCGCAGAGATAGAGAGTGCGCTGAGATCGGAGGCGGAGTTTGGAGAGGATGACAGAATGATTGGTCTGACTCTGTGCTCTCTGTGTCTCCGTGGTTAAATTTACTTCGCGAACTTGGAGGCGGAGAGAGCGAGGTTGGGGCGCTGGGCGAGGCACTCGTCGTAGGACCAACCGGCGACGGCGGCTTCCCACCATTCGCGTAACGCGTGAACGCCGGCGGCGGGGCCTTGCGGATGCGCCATGATGCCGCCACCCGCCATGTAGAGAAGATCCGTCGTCTGTGTGCGGCGCCAGGTCTCGGGAGCCTGGCCACCCCATTGTCCAGAGGAGACGACCGGGAGAACGGGCTTGTTGAGCGGAGCGTCAGCGAGGCAGGACTGGATCGAACGGACGACCGAGTCGTCGGATTCCCAGAACTTGTTGGCGATGCCGTTGACGTGCAGCTGGTCCACGCCGGCGAGACGCCAGAGTTTTTGATACGCGGGAAACTCGATGCCGAGCAGCGGGTGCCGGTTGAGCATGCCCCAGCCATTGCGGTGACCATGGATGGCGAGCTGGCCCAGATCGCAGATTTTTTTCGCCGCGGAGAGGCCGACGCTGTTGAGGCTGATCATCGCGCACGTGCCACCGCTGCGGACGATCTTTTCGTAATGGCGCTGCATGGCATCGAGCTCGTTGGAGACGTTGAAGGCGTACATGACCTTCTTGCCGGTGCGGTCGGCGTGGGCGTTGATGACGCGCATGATCGCATCGACGCGGGCGTCGAACGGCGAATGCGGCGGATCGGCCATGAGCTCGTCGTCCTTGATGAAATCGATGCCGGCCTCGACGAGTGTGCTAACGAGTTCGGCGGTGGTGTCGGGGGACATGCCGATGCTCGGTTTGATGATGGTGCCGATCAGCGGACGTCCGGCGGGCACACCGGTGAGCTGGCGGCAGCCGGCGATCCCGAACTGCGGACCGCGGAAGCGCGTGGAAAACTCGTCGGGAAAATCGAGGTCGAGCAGTTTGAGTCCGGAGAACTGTGCGAGCTCGTAGAGATTGCCCTGAACGGTGGAGACAAGTGTCGGGAGGTTGTGGCCGAAGTTTTCGATCGACCACGAAACGGAGACCTCGGCGCGTTTGTATTGGGCGTTTGAATACGCGGGGCGGCCGGTGGGAATCGCGGGCGTGGGCGAAGAATCGAGCTCGGTGATTTTTTCGACACGGGCGGCGAAGCGCTGCTTGAGCTCGGCGGTTTCGCCCGGGACTTCGACGAAGGTGCCGGACGATTGTTCGCCGGCGAGCGTGGCGGCGGCTTTGGCGAGGTCGTTGGGTGTTTCGATCAGATAACGGGCGGTGAGACGCGGTGAGCTCATGCGGGCGGGATCGGGAGGCGGAGATTGGTTTTTAACCACAGAGGCACTGAGGACACGGAGGTCGGAATCGGAGAAACCTCTGATGCATTCTGATGAAGGGGAATGGTGGAAATTCGAAATCGGAGACGCCGGTGGAGGATTATTTCTCCAATGCCACGGGATTCGTGAGCGTGCCGATTTTTTCGATTTCGATGGAGACAGAGTCGCCGGGGCGGAGCCAGCGGGGTTCGGGTTTTGCGGCCATGCCGACGCCCTGCGGGGTGCCGGTGAGAATGACGGTGCCGGGGACGAGCGTGGTGCTGCCGCTGAGGTATTCGATCAGCGCGGGGACGTCGAAGATCATGTCCGCGGTGTTGGAGTCTTGAACGCGCTCTCCGTTGAGCAACGTGGAGATGCGGAGCGCGTTGGGATTGGGGATTTCGTCGCGGGTGACGAGGCGCGGGCCGAGCGGAGCGAAGGTGTCGAAAAATTTGCCGCGGCACCATTGTCCGCCGCCGAGTTTGATCTGGTGATCGCGGGCGGAGACGTCGTTGCAGCAAGTGTAGCCGAGGACGTAGTCGAGGGCGTTTTCGCGGGAGACGTTTTTGGCGGCCTTGCCGATGACGACGGCGAGCTCGCATTCGTAGTCGACCTCGTGGGAGGCGAGGTGCGTGGGGATGAGGATCGGGTCGCCGGGGTTTTGCGCGGTGTTGATGCCTTTGACGAAGAGGATCGGGCGCTCGGGGATCTTGGCATTTGTCTCGGCGGCGTGCTGGCGGTAGTTGAGGCCTATGCAGAGAATCTGTGCGGGCGCGATGGGGACGAGAAGCCTGGCGATCTGCGCGGGCTCCGTAGTGACTTTATGAATACCGAAGATGTCGCCCTCGATGCGGAGCGCGGTGCCGTCGGGTTGTTCGGCGGCGTGGTGGATGGAGCCGGAAGCGTCTTGGTAGCGAATCAGTTTCATAGGGAAATAGGTGGTTGGTTTTTGTCACAGAGAGCACAGAGCTCGGCCACAGAGGGCACGGAGTTAGGAGAGATGGGATGAGAGGAGTATAGGTCTTATAGGACAGATGGGACGTATAGGACTTATGCGGAGGTGCCTTTTGATTCTCTGTGAACTCTGTGTCTGGGCTCTGTGTGCTCTGTGGCGAAGGATCGATGGGATCATTTTCCCGCGCTCCAGCCGCCGTCGATGAGGTGGCAGGAGCCGGTGACCATGGCGGCTTCGTCGCTCGCGAGATAGAGCGCAGCGGCGGCGATTTCTTCGGGCCTCGCCATGCGGCCGGTGAGCTGCGTGGCGGACATGTCGCGGTAGGCTTTTTCCGGATCGGGGTACTCGGCGATGCGGGCTTTGACGAAAGGCGTTTCCACGCGGCCGGGACAGAGGGCGTTGAAGCGGACGCCGGTGTGGGAATGGTCGAGGGCGAGCGCTTTGGTGAGGCCGACGACGGCGTGTTTGGTGACGGTGTAAGCGAGGCGGTCGCGGACGGCCACGACACCGCCGATGGAAGCCATGTTGATGACGGAGCCGCGGCCGCGTGCGAGCATGCCGGGCACGAAGGCCTTGCAGAGATTGAACGGGCCGCGGACGTTGACGGCGTGCAGCCGGTCGAGATCGTCGGCGCCCGTGCCGAGGAGGTTGCCGACGTGGCCGATGCCGGCGTTGTTCACCAGTATATCCACATTTTGGATACGATCAGCAAGTGCGAGGGCGTCGGCTTCGCTGGAGACGTCGAGCGCGGCGAAGTCGGCGCGGTGTCCGGCGCCACGGATCGAGGCGGCGGTGGCCTCACCCGCGGCGGTGTCGCGATCGATGACCCAGACGAGGGCACCGGCTTGGGCGAAGGTTTGTGCGATGGCCTGGCCGATGCCAGAGCCGGCGCCGGTGACGAGGGCAATTTTTTTAGCGAGGGAGAACATGAGAGGCGGAAGAATTTACCGCGGAGGCGCGGAGAGCGCGGAGGTCGGAAGTTTGGACAGGATTAGGGGATGAACAGGATTTGGCGGAGGTGTGTCTCTTGAAGATCGAAGAGCGAGCAGGCGAAATTGTGGTTAGGTGACACGCAAAGACGCTAAGGCGCTAAGGTCGGAGTGAAGAGAAGGGCGGGGTTTGGATTTTAACCACGGAGACACAGAGGACACGGAAGGCGTTTGGAACGCTTTCGGCGGCTTCTCCGTACGAATCAGGTCGTGAGGGCATCGGCTTCTTGTCGGGAGCGGGCGAGGTTACGGTTCGGTTTGTCTGGCGACTAGACGCGGTAGATGCGGCGGGCGTTGTCGTGGTAGAGGCGGGCGAGATTGGCGGGAGACTCGGCGGCGAGGATTTCGTCGAGGACGCGGACCCAGGTGTTGAGAGAGGCGGTGAGATTGCAGACGGGCCAGTCGCTGCCCCAGACGACGCGGTCCCAGCCGAAGCAGGCGATGACGTGTTCGACGTAGGGACGCAGGGCGGAGGCGGCGGCCCGGCCGGGCGCGGTGTAGGCGATGAGGCCGGAGAGTTTGCAGGCGACGTGGGGGCGGCGGGCGAGTTCGCGGATGTGTTCGCGCCAGGGATCGAGGCTGCCGCTCGCGACCTCGGGGACGCCGCAGTGGTCGAGGATCAACCGGGTGTCAGGGCAGGCGTCGGCCAGGGCGAGGGCTCGCGGTAGTTGGCGGGCCAATACGCAAAGATCGAAGGTGAGATCGCGCGCGGCGAGCGAGGCGACGTGGCGGCGGAAGAGCGGGCTTTCGGAAAGCGCGTCGGGCTGGGTGTGAAGGATGCGGCGGAAGCCGCGGAGCCTGGTGTGGCGGACGGTGTCGAGGTGGCGCGGAAAATTTTCGTTTTCCGGGCGGCAGGAGGCGATCACGCCGAGGAGATTGTTTTGGGGATCTTCGGCGAGGCCGCAGAAAAACGCGGCCTCGGCGGCGGCGTCTTTTTCGGGGACATCGGCTTCCATGAACAAGGTGCCGGCGATGTCGCAGCCCTCGGCGGCGGAGCGGTAATCAGCGAGCGTGAAGGGGCGGCGGGCGAGAGCGGGAAGGTCGTCGGTCCAGGCGTAGCCAAACCGGTCCGGGTAGAGCAGGTGCTGGTGTGTATCGATGCGGCGCATACAGGAAGGCGGCGGAGTCAGTGGGAGCCGGCGGCGTGAGGTGTTTCGACGGCGCTCTCGCTCGCGATTTTGTTGCCGTGGGTGATGAGGCCGACGGCGAAGACGAGCAGGAGAACGGCGAAGGTGATGAGGCGCTTCGTGGAGAGGCGGCATTTTTTCCATTCGCCGATCGCGACGCCGAAACCGCAGCTGAGAAGAATCAGGATGATCATGTGGATCGCCCAACTGGAGAAGCCGAGGGTGCCCATGCGATCGTGGCCGAGACCGTAGAAGAAAAACTGGAGATACCACAGCAGGCCGGTGAGTGCGGCGAGGAGGTAGTTGCGGACGAGACCGGTGCCGTCCTCGGTGCGCACGAGCTGGCCGGTGGTGCCGTTTTTCAGCGAAAGCCAGCCGGCGTAGAAGAGCGTGGTCGTGAAGGCGCCGGGGTTTGAGAAGAGGTAGTTGGCGGTGAAAGCGAAGTCGCCCGCGCCGTGTTTCAGCGCGATCTTGGTGATCGGTTCGCCCGCGGTGATGGCGAGGTTGTAAACCGCGGAGAGCACGCCGGCGATGAGGCAGATGGGGATGCCGACGCGCGGATTAAAGTCGGAGACGGTGTAGTCGCCTGCGCCGAGTTCCTGCTCTTTGCGGAAACCGGCGAGACCGGTGAACAGCATGGCGACGGCGCCGATGAGCACGCCGGCCAGCACGAATGAGAAACCGTCCTGCGTGAAAATGCCGGAGAGGTTTCCCGCGAGAAACGGGCCGATGAAGGTGCCGCCGACGCAGGAGACGCCGATGGCGATCGCGTAGGTGAGCGAAAAGCCGATGTAGCGGATGGACACGCCAAAAGCGATGCCACCTACACCGTAGAGCGCGCCAAAAAGGTAGGAGCGGATCATCGCATCGGCGGGCGCTTCGGCCAGCACTGTATTCAGATTGGGAATACAGAAGTAGGCGAAAATCCATGGCAGCATGAGCCAGCAGAAAGCGGCCTGGACGAGCCAGTAGGTTTGCCAGCTCCATTTGTGGAGGAAGCGTTGCGGTGAATAACAGAGGGCGGCGCTGGCGGCGCCGATGGCGTGGAGGGCGGTGCCGAGGATCGGGTTGGGGGTCATTTTAGGGAATTAAGAAGGGAGAGTGATGAATGAAGAAAGGGGCGGCGGCGGGTGTTCCGCGAAGGGGCGAGGAACAGGATGTTTAAAGGGAGAACTCGGTCTGGATTTGTTGCGTGTGCTGGCCGACGCGCGGGGCGCCTTGCGGAGATTTGAAGTGCTGGCCGTCGATCGTGATCGGGCAGCGCGTGGTGCGCAGGGTGGGGCCGTCGTCGCGGGTGACGTCCTGCACCCAGTCGAGCGTTTTGAAGGCCTCGGTCTGCCAGAGTTTTTCCCACGAGAGGATTTCTGCGCACCAGTAGTCGGCGGGCTCAAGGCGCGAGAGCCAGTGCGCGGTGGGACGCGTGATGAGATGATCGGCGATGAGTTGCTTGATCTCGTCGCGATGCGTGAACCACGTCTGCGGATCGGCGTAGGCGCCGAGCGAAGGGAGTTCGAGGAGTTCGCCGAGTTTGAGGATGGAGCCCATGGCGAGCGCGAGGTGGCCATCCGCGGTGGCGTAGATGCCGTACGGCGCGCCGAGGTAGGCGTTGCCGTTGTTGACAGCGCTGCGCTGCGGAGCCTTGCCGCCGTCGTTGAGGAACGTGGTGGTGAGCTCGAACTGAAGATCGAGAATCGATTCGAGCAGGCTGACCTCGACCAGACCGCCCTTGCCGGTGACGCCGCGCCGGACGAGGGCGGCGAGGATGCCTTGGACGAGATGCGCGCTCGCGGTGAGGTCCGCGACGGAGAGACCGAACGGAAGCGGCGGTTGATCGGCGTTACCGTTGAGGTGAACGAGCCCGGAGCGCGCTTGGGCGAGGAGGTCCTGGCCGGGCAGATTGACCCACGGGCCCTTGCTTCCGTATCCGGTGACGACGCCGTAAACGAGGCGCGGGTTGAGCGCGGCGCATTCTGTAGGGCCGAGACCAATACGCTCCATCACACCGGGACGAAAATTTTGGATGAGCACATCGGCCTTCGCGATGAGCTGTTTCACGCGGGCGAGATCGTCGGGGTTCTTCAGGTCGGCGGCGTAGCTCTGTTTATTGCGATTGATCGAATGAAAGAGCGTGCTGTCGCCATCGAGCGAGAGATTCGAGATGTAGAGCTGGCGGCAGATATCGCCTGTGCCGGGACGCTCGATCTTGATGACGCGCGCGCCGAGATCGGCGAGCCGCGTGGCGGCGAAAGGACCGGCGAGAAACTGGGCGAAATCGAGGACGAGAAGACCTTCGAGGGGGCGCATGAGAGGAAAAGTAGCGGGTAGCGAGTAGGTCGGAACGGAAGGCGGAATAGGTCTTATGGGACGGATGGACTTATAGGACCTATATCACGAAAGGGTTGGGGCGTGGGCGAGGGTTTCGCGGTAGAGGGTGTCGAGCTGCGCGAGGGCGTCTGTATCCGAAATTTGGTTACGGAGTGCGGCGTGGACGATGGGGCCGCCTTTTTCCTGGAACTCCATGTAGCCGCAGTAGCGAGGGCGGACCCAGGCGCGGTCGAGCGCAGGGAGCGTGTTGGCGAAGTAGTTTCCCGTTGCGCGGTTGTTGTCGGCGTCGAGCCAGGCGGAGCGGTGTCCAGGTTGTCCGCCGGCCTGCGTGAATAGCGTGCGCTGCGTCGAGGCGGAGGCGGCGAGTTGCGCGTAAGCGAGAGCGGCGTCACGGTTTGGACGCAGTGCGGAGACGGCGAGACCGGTGCCGCCGAGCGTGGTGCGCAGCGGGCTGTTATCGAGGGCCGGCACGGAACCAAAGGTCAGCACATGGTCCGCGTAGCCGGGGCGTCCGTAGTTGGAATATCCATACGCAAACGCGCAGTAAGCGATGCGGGTGTTGTCGGCGGAGGAAACGAGGTCGTGCGACGCGATGGGATTGCGCGACCAGCAGCCGGGATCGCAGAGAGCGATCAGTTCGCGCAGGCGGGCAAAGGCGAAGCGCGCGGTGTCGGCGGAGACGACGCGTTCGCGCGTGGCGAAGGGCGTTTCACCCGCGGCGAGGCAGAGCGTGTAGAAATCCATCAAGCAGTTGATGGGCGCGGCGGGCACTTCGACGTGGCCGGCACGTGCGAGCGCAAGGAGTTCGTCCCAGGATTGCGGAGCGGCGAGGCCGAGCCGACGGAGAAGATCCTCGCGCCAGAAGGCGATGGGCGTGGCGGCGTCGATCGCGAGCGCCCAGTGGTGTCCGGCAAAGGTGTAGCTCGCGTGGGACTGACCGACGGCGTTGGTGGCCTGATCGGCGAGAAACTCCGCGGGCAGATGCTCGTCGAGTGGTAGGAGCGGGCCGTGTTTGGCGGCGTAGCCGGAGAACGGATGATCGATGACGATGAGGTCGTAATCGGCGGCGAGTTTTTCGACGGGGAATTCTTCGAAGGCTTTGAGCGAACGTTTTTCCCAGACGATTTCGATGCCGGGATGGAGTTCGCTGAAGCGCTGGGCGGTGGCGACCATGGGCAGGAAACCGCGTGTGTGGTTCCAGGTCATGCCGCGGAGAAAAGTGGTCATGGAGAGTAGCGAGTAGTGAGTAGCGGGTAGCGAGCAGGCGGAAGAGGTCTGGCGATCAGGAAGGAATCGGCGTGGCGCCGGAGGCGCTCGAAGTGTACGTGGCCTCGACAGTGGCCATGGTTTTGAAGGCATCCTCGACGCGCGTGGGCAGCGTGTCGGTTTCGCCGTCGGCAAACCGCATGACATCGGCCATCGTGCTGATGAAAGCGTGCGGGTACCAACTGCCGGAGAACGGGACCGGCTGCCATTCGCCGGGTCGGCCGGCATCGTCGAGCTGGCACATCTCGAGCGCGTCGGGTTCGCCGTCGGGATAATTCATGAGGAGGCCGAGGCGGGCTTTGATGGCGCCGCGGGAGCCCTCCCACTTCACGTAACTCTCCTGATGGCGGAGGCCGAAGAGATGGCCGTGATTGGTGGCGATGTTGGCGCGAAGCGTGTCGCCGTAATCGAGCGCGATGTTGGTGCGCGTGGAGGCGAGTTTCGCGGTGAGCGGGTGTTTGACGGTTTTGGCGTACACGCCGCGCGGCTCGCCGAGAAAGGACCGGATGAGGTCCACGTAGTGGATACTATGATACAGGATTTCGACGCGCGGCGTTTTCTCGAGAAACGTCCAGAGCTGCCACGGCATGTACACGGTGACGCGGATCTCCATGTCGTGCACTTCGCCGATGGCGCCGTCGGCGATGAGCTGGCGGGCGGCGGCGATGTAGGGGGCGTAACGAAGCTGAAAATTAACGGCGGCGCGGAGTTTTTTGCGCTGGCAGAGGGCGAGCAGTTCGCGCGCCTGCGGGAGGTTTTCGCCAAACGGTTTTTGAATCAGCACGGGCGCGCCGTCGGGGAGGGCGGAGAGGATTTCGCCGAGGGCGGAGGCGGGGACGGCGACGTCGAAGACGGCATTGGCGGGGGCCTGCGAAACGGCGTCAGTCAGCGACGAGAAAACACGAGGGATGTCGAAGTTCTTCGCGAGGGCGGAGGCGCGGGCTGTATCCAAATCATAAATACCGGCGACGGGAAACTCCGCGATGCGGTAGGCGGGAAGATGGGCGTCTTTGACGATGCCGCCGGCCCCGAGGGAGACGATCGGGCGGGGCGAGCGGGGGAGCTTCGGAGCGGGAACAGGCAGCGAGGACATTAGGGGGAGTGGCGGTCAGTGAGGAGCGAGTGGAGCGAGGCCCGGGGTGGTGGGCGGTATCGCGGCGAAAGCGATTTGCGGCGCTGGCGGGGTTTTTATTTGCAAAACACTTTTTCATTAGCGAACTGCGGCAAGACAAAATATGCGGAACGCCCCCGACTACCCCGTCCCGGCGCTGGAGAAAGGCCTCGATATTCTCGAAGCCCTCGCAGCGGAGCCCTCGCCGCAATCGCTTGCGGAACTGGCCGCGCGGCTCGAGCGCAGCAGCAGCGAGTTGTTTCGCATGCTGAATTGCCTGGAGCGGCGCGGTTATGTGGCGCGCGAAACGGTGTCGGGGAAGTACGGGCTCACGCTCAAGTTGTTCGCGCTGGCGCATGCGCATTCGGCGACGGAAAAGTTGCTCGAGGCGGCGCGCCGTCCGATGCGTGCGCTGACGGAAGCGTTCCGCGTGTCGTGTCATTTGAGCGTGCTCGAGCGCGGGCGCCTGCTGGTCGTGGCGCAGGAGTTGAGCCCGGAGCCGGTGCGGCTCTCGATCGAAGTCGGCGCGAGTTTTGCCGCGGAGCAGACGGCGTCGGGCCGGTTGTTGCTCGCATGGGAAAATGCGGCCACCGCAGGCAAGGCGCGGGCGCTGCAGGAAAAAGTTTTCGCGCAAATCCGGCGCCGTGGATTTTCGGCGGCGGAAAGCGAGACGATCGAAGGCGTGCGCGATCTCGCCGTGCTGGTGGGAAAACCCGGCGGAGGACTCACGGCGGCGCTGGCGGTGACGCGTTTGTTGAAGCGCGGCCAGAAGGCGGACGAAACCAAACTGCTCGCGGGCATGCGCGCGGCGGCGGCGGAGATCACGACGGGTCTCGGCCTGACGGTGCCCGCGGCGAAATGACGACGATTTTATGACCTCACAATTCTTCGAAGAGTATGTTGTCGGTGCGACGCGCACCTCGACGGGCCGCACGATCACGGAAACGGACATCGTGATGCACGCGGGACAGACGGGGGATTTTTTCCCGCATCATATGGATGCCGAGTGGTGCAAGACCCAGGATTTCAAGCAGCGCATCGCGCATGGAACGCTGATCTTCAGCGTGGCGGTGGGACAGACGGCGGGCGTGATCAATCCCGAGGCGTTTTCGTATGGATACGACCGTCTGCGATTCATCCGTCCGGTGTTTATCGGCGACACGATCACGGCGCGCTGCACGGTGAAGGAGAAACGCGATGACCCGAAGCGCCCGAATCACGGCATCGTCGTGGAACTGGTGGAGTCGCTCAATCAGCGCGGCGAAACCGTGCTCGCGGCCGAGCATCTACTGTTGGTGAAGAGGAAGCCTTGAGCGGCGGATGGGCGGGAGGAACGTGGATGCCCGGAATGGACGGAAAGATTCCGCGAAGGTTTATGAAGTGAGAATCGTATCTAACTCATGACGCTCAAAACTCCGCTTCCCTCGGGCGCTTTCAGAGATGTCGATGGACGGCGATTCGCGATGAGCACGAGAACACGTTTGCTGGGGCTGATGTTGTGGCTGTCGGCTGCGATTTTTGCACAGCCCCAAGACGAGATTGAGCCGCGGGAGGTCGTGAATCCGGATGCGCCGCTTGAGATGGAGATGATCGAAGTCGAGGCGGTGGCCAGCCGTCCGTGGCTGTATGCGCGGCTGCCTGGTGTCGAAGTGCTTTCGCTCGCGTCGAAAGGGGACACCGAGCGATTCGTCGAGGAGGTGCAAAGGCGGTGGGAGTTTCTGCAAAAGCTGGTGCCGGAGCTCGCCGACGACCCTGAGTATCCTCTTTTCACTGTGATTCTGCAGAGTCCTGCGTTCTTGAAGATCCGTGACGCGGGAGGGCCGCTGTACAAAAGCCGGGCTAAGGGGGCGACTGAGTTCTCCAGGAGCTTCTCCGGAGGCGTCGACATGAACATCAAGATGTTTGGCGATCACTCTACGCAGCCAAGGGGGACGTTTCGGGAAGATGAGATTTCGCACGCTGCGGGGCTTTTTTTCCAGCATTTCAGGAAAGAGCTGATCGAACGTCAGCCTCGTCTACCGAGGTGGTATCGAGAGGGAGCCCTGGAGTGTGGGATTCAAGAAAGCTTCGACCAGGAGGAACTGGAGTGGAATACGTGGCACAGTTTTACCCTGCACCGGGAAACGTTGCGCGCGTGGAAATTGGTCGGACCGGATAGCGCGAACCTGCGGACGTTGCCTCTCGCAAAACTACTTTCCATCAGCGAGCCCTCGGCGGAGGCGATGAAGTATGTATTTAACCGGATCGATTCACCGGGGGAGCGAGTATCGGAAGAGCTTAGCGCCGTTCATCGTTCAGAGATGCGAATCTGGCGGGATCAGTGTGCGCTCTTTTTTCACTGGGGTTTGCGGGGTGGCGGTGAAGAGCAACGGAAGGCGTTTCGGCGGCTGGTCGCGGCGGCCGCCGAGCGTCGAGTCGACGAAGCGATGTTCACCGCGTGTTTTGGATTTGGTTTCGAGGAAGGCCAGCGGCGGTTCGATGAGTTCGTGCGCCGTGAGGTGGCGCTGGCGATAAAACACGGATCGTCGAGGAAGAGTCAGGTCTGGCCGAAGCCGGGAAAGGAAATGACCGCGAAGGAAAAGCGTGCGTACGAGGACGCGCGGCGTCCCGATTATCTGACGATTGCCAGCTATCAGTCCCGCGATGCCGGGACGCGACGCGCGAAAAGTGTTTATGATTTTCTCACGAAGGAGCAGCCGAAGAAAAAGAAGTCCGACTCGGTGGAGGTGGCGTCTGCGGAGATCGAAGACGTGTGGCGCATCATGGCCGAAGCGTATCTGTGGGGAGGGATTCGTGCGACGGAGGATGAAATCAGTTTCACCAGCCATCGTTCGTCGTTCGCGTACCGGTACAGACAGCAGCGAAGGGTCGTTAACGAAGCGTGTTTGAGCCGGGCGAGAGAGCTTCTCTACCGGCTTCATGATCGCGGTGTGCGAAATCCGCAGTTGCTGGTGGCGCTCGGAAATCTCGAGCGCGTTTCGCGCGAGCCTGAGAAGGCTGCGCAATTTTTGCGGGAGGCCATCGACACAGGCCAAGCGCGATCATCGGCTTACTACACGCTGGCGAAGCTGACGCTCGATGGCGCAGGCGAGGCGGCATCTGAAAATGGAGCCGCACGTGCGAAGGAGCAGACCGAGCGAGCGATCACGCTGTCACGCGAGGCGGTCACACGAAGTCCGGAAGTCTGGCCTGCGTATGGTGTGCTGGCGGCTGCATGGAGGCGTGCAGGGGAGATTCCGCCTGACAGTGACCTGGCGTTGCTGGCGAGATCGGTGCGCTGGTTTCCCGAGAACGTGGAGGCGACGTGCGATATTGCGATTCTCTTTGCGGACGCGGGAAAACCGAAGGAAGCAGCCGAGCTGGCTCAAATCGGCGTCGACTGGCTGCCGCTTCGCGAGGTTCAGGCGAGCATCCAGCGCGATCTCAAGCGGCTGGCCAAACAAGAGAAAGGCTCCGCACGGCCATGAGCCGTCGGTGCGCGGACGAAGCTGAGGCACGCGACCGATTCAAATCATGAAGACGTTTCGGAGGATATTTTTGGCATGGCTGACTTCGATGGTCTGCCTTCACGCGCAGGAAGAAAAGACGGGAGCGCTGCAGGCGGGCGAGACTGCATTCGCTCTGGACGCCGTGAACGTGGACGAAGTGGTGCGCGGTCCGTGGATGACTGCGAATTGGGGAGGCATCGAGGTGCTGTCGCTTGCCAACAAAAGGCTGACACAGGAGTTCGTGGATTATGTGCGTGAGGATCTGGCTTTGTTCGCGAAGCTGGCCCCCGGGATCACGCCGTCGGCGGCGCGGTATCCGCAGGTCCGGGGGTTTTTGAAGAGCCCGGTTTTTGGCATAAACAAAGACCGCAGGCCGGGCCGCCGCGGGCTGGAGCTGTCGTTTTTGAACGCCGGTCAGGATATGACGACGTGGATTGTTGAGGAGCGGGAGGTAACGCGTGACCGCCCGGATTTTTTTGTGGATGAAGCGGTGCGTTCTTTCTCCACGTATTATCGAAACCAGCTGATCGGCTCGCACCGTGAACTACCGGAATGGTACAGGCAGGGTTTGTTGAACTGCGGCATTTCTCTGCGCAGGCGGCTGCGCCCCCAGCTCCATTATGGCTACAGGCTGCGCCACGACACGTTGTCGGCGCTGGGTGTGAACAAGGCCAACGAATTCAAGGTGCAGCAGTGGCCGCTAAAAACGTTTCTGGCGGCAACGCAGCCGGCGATCGTGGTCAACCGGCTGCAAGATCGCGGAGTTCCTGCCGTGACCGTTTACCGGGATCAGTGCGTGCTGTTTTTGCACTGGGGACTTCGCGGGGGCGGCGAGACTCAACGTGCAGCGTTCCACCGGTTGGCGGCGGTGGCGTCCGAACGGCCGGTGGATGAGACCGTGTTTCGGGAATGTTTTGGTTTCGGCTTCGAAGAAGCACAGCAGCGTTTTTTGAAATTTATCCAGGCAGAGGTCGATGCGGGGCTGGCGGAGCTGAAAAAGAAAACGCTTCGTCCCGAGACCGCCGAACAGAGCGAGCGATTGGAGGCCGCGAGGAAATATGTGGCTGAGGGAGACCTGAGCGATTTGTTCATTTCCAGTTCAGGCAGATCCGGTTTCTCGGACGACGATCTGGAATTCTTCATGGCGGATGAAGCCGGGAGGGATGATGTGCGGGTGTCGCCTGCGCCGCTGGCGGACGTCTGGCGGAGCATCGGTGAGACTTATTTGTGGAGCGTGTCGCAAGACATGGTCCTGACCTCAACGCCGCAGGTGAATGGGAATGGCCCGCGGGTGAAATACAGCCCGCTCCTGCCCGATTCAGGTGATTGGCGGGCCAGCGCGAAAACGAATGAACAGAAGCGTTTTCTTTCCAGTATCCGTGAGTCGATGCTGCGGTTTTATACGACGCAAACGGCGGACGCCCGGACGCAGCTGGATCCTGTGCTGGGACAGATCGAACTTGCGCTCGGGCGTAGAGCGGAAGCGGTCCACTTTTTTCAAAACGCGGTGGACGGGAAATCTGCGCGTCCGGGACATCTTTATCTATTTGCGCGGCTGCAGCTGGAAGAATTGTCCATCATTAAAAACGATGGAGCGGCAGGCCTGGCGCCAGACGTGGAGAAGATTCATGCGGTGAGAGCGATGCTTCACGAAGCTCTCAAAACGATGCCCGACATGGCTCTTGGGTATGGAGCGCTGGCGCATGCGTGGCTGCTGACGGACGAAGTGCCACCGAAGGAAGAACTGACGCTGCTGGCGGAGTCCGTGCGCAGATTCCCCGAAAACGTGGAGTCCACACTGGCGATCGCGAAGTTATGCAAAAGGGCGGGGCAGAATGAGCGGGCCGTGGCGCTGGCGAAACTGGGAGTCGACTGGCTGCCGCCAAAGGTGCCTGGCAACGTGAAGAAGCAGCTTTTAGAACTCGCTCAAGAGATGAGGGGCGATGCGGAGTAGGCCTTGGAATGCGAACGGACTTGTCAGGGTTTTTCTTCTGTCGGGAGAAATTGATGTGCGGTGGTCAGGGCGTCACGCCTGCATCTGAAGGCGTGACGCGGAGGTAGTCGAAGTCGGCGGGCTTGGGTTTTTTGGCGCCGTCCTGAATCGCAAAGACGCCGAAGGTGGTGCCGGTCCAGATATTGCCAGGGCGCTCGGGGCGGCCAGTGGTGCCCGTGAGGTAGAGACTGGATTGAGAGGGGGGCAGGCTTTCGGGAAGACCGAGGGCGCGTACGGCTGCGGGATCTTTATACACACCGACCCAGCCGAGATCCGGGGAGCCGCGTTCGCCGTTGCGCAGATGGTGGCCGCTGGCGCCGAAGTAGATGCTCTCGCCGAGTTTTTCCCAGCGCTGGCCATCGCCACTGTGGAAGAACGTGGCGCGTTCCTCGCCGTCGACTGCGATGCGCAGGTGCACGGTGGAGCCGTGCGGATTTTTGGCGGACCAGAGATCGGTGCGTTTGCCCTGATCGGTTTTGCCGATGACAAGGCGCGGCTCGCCATTGTCGGTGCTCACGCCGAGCCAGAAATTCATGCGCGGGTTGTGGTAGAAATGCAGGCCGGCGGTTTCGCGCGCATCGGTCGCGTTGAAGGTGACGCGCGTTTCGATGGCGAAGGCTTTGCGGATGACGCGTTGCTGGAAAATGCCGGGGAGTGCGGTGAGCGAGCTGAGGTCGCCGGGTTGCGTGTGGATGCGGAGGTGTCCGGGTTTCGCGGTAAGGCTCCAGGTTTTTCCGGAGAAGTCGGGCTCGGTGGTGAAGAACCATTGCAGCCCGAGGGCGGGCGCATCGAATTCATCGGACTCGGCGAGCGTGAAGCCATCGGTGACGGCGGGAAGCGGCGCGGGCGCGGTGATCGACGGGACCTTTCCCGCCACGGGACGCCACCAACCATCGTCGGTCCACTCGATCGGTTGGAGAAAGGTCTGCCGGCCGAGGCTGTAGTGGGAAACTTCATACGTGTGGAACAGGATGTACCAGTTGCCGGGCGTGACCTCGATCAGGGCGCCGTGTGCGGGCGCTTCGAAGGGCGTGCCTTGATCGGTCGCGAACATGACGGGGTTGTTGGGATCTTCCTCCCAAGGGCCGGCGATCGTGCGCGAGCGGAGCACGGAGATGGTGCTGGGTTCGCGCGGGAGCGTGCCGCCGTCGGAGAAGAGCATGTAGTACCAGCCATTGCGTTTGTAGATGGCGGGTCCTTCGAAGAGTTTGTAGCGGCTGCGATCGATGCGGCTGGCTTCGCCGAGGATGCTGAGGCCGTCGCGCGCGAGTTCGTACGTGATGCCTTTGCTGAGCGTGAGGTAGAGGCGTCCGTCATCGTCGGCAAAGAAGCCGGGATCGATGCCGAGACCGGTGCCGAGGCTTTTCATTTCGTACGGGCCCTCGGGACGCTTCGAATGGAAAACGTAAACCTCGTGATCGCGCGTGGGCGCGTAGATGAGGAACTCCTGGGTGTTGGGATTGTAGCCCATGTCCAAACCCCAGATGCCGCCGCGGGTGTCGCCGGGTTTCAGTTTGGGATGCGAGACAAACGCGTGACCGATGTAGCGCCAGTTGACGAGGTCGCGGCTGTGAACGATGGGAATGCCCGGCTGCCAGCCGAAGGACGAACGGCACGAATAATAATCGTCGCCGACGCGGACGATGCCGGGGTCGGACCAATCGCCGGGCAGCACGGGGTTGGTGAAGGATGAAGCGTGAAGGGTGAAAGGTGATGGCTGAGAGGCAGCAGCGGAAGCGGGCGACGATTGCTGCGCGGAGACGGCGGTGTTGAGTGCGAGCGCGCAAGAGGCTGTGAGGAGGATACGAAAGGAGGAGGGTTTCATGTGCCGGGTTGGATGTAAGGGGCGGTGGAAAAGAGACGGCGTTCGGCGCCGCGCGGATCGTTTTCGATGCGGGAAGTTTTGTCGAAGATCATGGAGGGACGCTCGCGGAGATCGTGTATCGGCCACGTGGGAAGCGCGGGCGTGTTGGGATTTCCGGTGCGCGCGAAAGTGATCAGAGCATCGCTCATGAGATCGGCGAGTTTTTGGGCGTGAACATCGTTGCCTGCGGTGAGGCGATGTTGAGCGAGGTTGTCGAAAACGAAGGGGATATCGAGCCCGTGCGGCGCACGCCATTTGCCGTCATCGACGGGCGACGGCCAGTCGAGGTAATAGACCCAGAGCGAGGCGCCGGGCTGGGCGGCGCGGATGTCCGTCTGGACGACCATGCTTTTCCACGAACGCGCGGCGGTCGTGGCGGCGAAGAAAATATCGGACGGAGAATAATCGGGATAGAGACGGCGGTATTTGGCGACGATGTGCTCGGGTGAAAGATCGCCGAGGAACCGGCTGACGCTTTTGCGGATACGCCCGGGAAGTTCGTTCCAGGTGAGCGCAAACAGGGCGGGGTCGGAGCCACCGATGAGGTTGCGGGTTTCGTCGCGCGTATTGCCCATGACCATCGGGATGTCGGCGGAAAGCGGCGAGGCGTCGGGCGAAAACGGATCGCGAGGAAGCGCGAAACCATCGACGACGGGCGTCCATTCGCCGCCGCGCATGGCCTCGCGAAGTTTATCGAACGGGAGTGTATCGAGTTCGTGGATACGGTCGGGTGTGAGGCCGAGTTTTTCGAGGACGGCGCGGGCGGTGCCGTTGGCATTTTCGCGAGTGCGGCCGGTGATCTGCTGGCCGCTCATGGTCCAGACGCGGTGAAAGAGTCCGCGCGCGGCGGGCATCGCCATGAGCGTGGCGCATTTCGCGCCGCCGCCGGATTGCCCGAAGATCGTGACGCATCCGGGATCGCCGCCGAAACCGGCGATGTTGTCGCGCACCCAGGTCAGCGCGAGGATGAGGTCGACCTGGCCGACATTGCCGGAGTCGCGGTACGCGGGACCGCCGATGTCGCCGAGGAAGAGATAGCCGAAGCCGTTGAGGCGGTGATTGACGGTGACGACAACGACATCGCCGCGCCGACATAGGCGCGTGCCGTCGTACAGGTCATCGTTGACGGAGCCGCCGTTGTACGCGCCGCCGTGAAAGTAAACGAGGACGGGGCGCTTCTTCCCGTCGCGAAGGGAGGGCGTCCAGACATTGAGGCGCAGGCAATCTTCGCTTTGGCCGGAGTTTTTTGCCGAGGCTTCGGTGCGATAGCCGATCGGTTGCGGCGCCATCGGTCCGAACGCGATGCAATCGCGCGGCTCCGTCCATGGTGCGGGTGGAACCGGTGGTTGAAAACGACGTGTGGAGGTGTCGGCGCCGTAAGGAATGCCCTTGAAGATATGGACCGGTTGCGCGGGGGCGTCGGTTGTCGTCATCCCGCGAATGGGGCCGTGGGTTGTTTGCGCGAGCGGAGCGGTGCGTGAGGGCTCCGAGGCCTGGAGAATGGAGATGACGAAAGCGAAAAGGGCGGGCAGGAGGCGAACAGGACGCGGCATGCGGAAAAATGCTCTGGAGGGGACGTGCTTGCGAAAGGAAAGCGCGAGCAGCGTGAAGGTCCGGGAGATCCCGGGAAACTCCTTTGATGCGACCGGTCAGATCGCGGTGTTTGCACGATGAACCGTTTCATCGACGACACGCGCTCGCGGCGCGAGTCGTTGGAGGAAGCTAGAGTTTGTTGATGGTCGCGAGCGCGTGAGGCGAGGGCTCCATGCCGGCGCCGGGAGCTTCGGGGGCGATATAATGGCCGTCGCGGATCTGGGCGGGATGCAGCATCCAGTCGCGCAGCCAGGGGATGTATTCCAACAACGAACACGCGGGATGCGCGAAGCAAAGATGCTGGTGTACCTGGCACATGTCGCCGACATGCGGCACCACAGGCAGGCTGTAACTGTGCGCGAGATCGGCGACCTGCCAGAACTCGGTGATGCCAGCGAGTCGCACGACGTCGGGCTGCACGAAATGGACCGCGCCGGCGTGGATGAAGTCGCGGAATTGATGCGCGAGATAAAGTTGTTCGCCGAGCGCGATGGGCGTCTCGATGGATTCGGCGAGGCGCTTGTGAGCGAGGACATCGTCGAACGTGGTCGGCTCTTCGAACCAGACGATGTCGAACTCCGCGAGGCGACGACCGAGGCGGATGGCTTCGGGGAGCGAGAGTTTTCCGTTGGCATCGGTCATGATGCGAACGTCGGGACCGAGCGCTTTGCGCACGGCTTCGAGCCGGCGAAGATCGTTGGAAAGCTCGGGGCTGCCGACTTTGATTTTGACCGCGCGATAACCCTCGCTCTCGACCAGGCGCTTGCAGTCGGCGACGAGCGTTTCGAGCGGCCAGTTGAGCCAGCCGCCGTCGGTGTTGTATGCCTCGACGCTTTTCGAGGCGGAGCCGCCGAGAAGTTTCCACAGTGGGAGACCTGCGGCTTTGGCTTTCAAGTCCCAGAGCGCGATGTCGATCGCGCCAAGCGCGAGATGCGTGATGCCGGAGCGCCCGACCCAGAGGATCGGAGAATGTTTGTGGAGTTTCTCCCACAGCGCCCGGACCTCGCGCGGATCTTCACCGATGAGAAGCGGACCGTAACTCTCGACCGCGCATTCGACGATGAGCTTGTCGGTCGGCAGATGCGCGTGCGTGCCGGAGAAACCGTAGCCGATGTGTCCGGAATCGGTGTGAATGGCGACTCCGGGCGCGCCCCAATGAGTGATGCTGTGAGTGCTGTCGGCAATGCCTCCACGCGTGACGGGTGCGTGGAGGATGATCGGAACGAGCTTGGTGATCTTCATGGTCGGCGAAGAGGCGTTTGCCGCGCAGCGATGAATCGCGTCAGAGTGTGCTTGTGAACGTGTAGCGGCCGGCGCGCAGCGAGGTGCGCGAGAAACCGGCGTCGCGCGTGAACTCGATTCCGTTCACCGGATCGGCCTGGCCCGGCACGAAGACCTGCGCGGAGCAGTTGGCGGGGATGCGGATGGACCACGTGAGTTTTTCGCCTTCGCGTTTCCAGGCGCTTTCGATTTCGCCGTGCGAGGTGCGGTAAGTGGCGCGCGCGTGATCGAGCGTGCCTTCCGCGGGAATGAAGGGACGCAGGATGAAACGCTGGAAGCCGGGATGCTCGGGATCGATCTCGATACCGGCGACATGGCGGAACAACCACTCGCCGACGGAGCCGAGCGAGTAGTGGTTGAACGAGTTCATCAACGGATGGAAGAAACCGTCTTTATCGGTCCAGCCGTTCCAGCGTTCCCAGATGGTGGTCGCACCGTATTTCACCGGGTAGAGCCACGACGGATAAGTGTCTTGCAGCAGCAGCCGGTAAGCGACGTCGGCGTGGCCGGCGAGCGTGAGCTGCGGATTGAGATGGCTGATGCCGATGAAGCCGGTGCTGAGGTGCCAGTCGAGGTCGCGGATGTTGGCGACGAGGTGTTGGGCGGCGGACGCGCGGAGGTTTTCCGGCAGGAGGTTGAACGCGAGCGCGAGCAAGTAGGCGGTCTGCGTTTCGACGGTGAGGCGGCCATCGGGAAGCACGAATTCCTTTTGGAAAGCGGCGCGCACTTTTTCGAACATCGCATCGAAACGAGTCGCTTCCGCATCGCGGCCGAGCGCGCGCGCCATGGCCGACATCTTCGCGGCATCGTCGGCCCAGTAGGCGGTGGCGAGCAGGTTCTTCATCGGCGAGTGCGTGCGGAACTCGCGATCCGAAGGGATGCAGAGCCAGTCGCCGTAATTGTTGCGGAGCTCGCGCGTGCGCAGACCGTCGGGATTGGTGCGCTCGAGATAATCGAGCCAGGCGGTCATGGCTTTCCAGTGGCGTTCGACGATGCGGATGTCGCCGTACACGCGCCAGAGCGTGTGCGGGATGATCACGCCGCCGTCGGCCCAGCCTGCGCCGCCGCAGAGATCATCGAGGCCGACAAAATTTTTGCCCTCGCGCAGACGCGGCGCGGTGTCGGGGAAAATGCCCTCGGGCGTCTGCGCGTCCTCGATGTCGATCATCCACTTCGTGAAGAACGCGGCGATGTCCATGTTGTAGGACGCGGTGCGGAGGAAGACCTGGGCGTCGCCGAGCCAGCCGAGACGCTCATCGCGCTGCGGGCAGTCGGTGGGGACGGAAAGGAAGTTGTCTTTTTGGGACCAAAGACCGTTGAGCCAGAGACGATTCACGCCGGGGTGGGAGCATTCGAAGTGACCGGCGGGAGGCGTGGCCGACTGTATCACACAACCGGATACCGTGGTGATGTCCGGACGGAACTTGTCATTTAATAGATGACAACCGTCCGGGGAGGCGGCGGTGAGTTCGACGTATTGGAAACCGTGGAAGGTGAAATGCGGTTCGTAGGTTTCCGTTTCGCCGCCGCGGGTGATGTACACATCGGTGCATTTGGCGCGGCGGAGATTTTCGACGTAGAGCGTGCCATCGGGGCTGAGGCGTTCGCCGTGGCGCACGGTGATGCGGGTGCCGGCGGGGAGCGGCGGCAGTTTGAGGCGGACCCAGCCGGCGATGTTTTGCGCGAGGTCGTAGATGAAAACGCCGGGGGAAATTTCGGTGAGCGAAACCGGTTTCAGCAGCTCGGTGACTTGCACGGGCTCGGCGCGCTGGGCCACGAGCGGAACTTGCGGCGCTGCGACCTCGCGCGAAGGCAGCCACGCATCGGACGGAAAATGCGCGCCATCCCATCCGGCATGTTCGCGGCGGGCGTCGTAGGTTTCGCCCATCATCCAGTCGGAGGTGAGGATGGGGCCGGTGTTGCAGAGCCAGGAGTTGTCGGTGCCGATCGTGATGCGGCGGCCGTCGGCGAATTCGATTTCGAGCTGTGCGAGGAAGGAGTTTTCCAGGCTGCCGTAGCGTGCGCGTGTTTCCTGCCAGCCGACGTAGCCGCTCCACCAGCCATCGCCGAGCGAAACGGCGAGAGCGTTGCGGCCGGTGGCGAGGAGGCCGGTGACATCGTAGGTGCGGTAATGGATGCGTTTGTCGTAATCGGTCCACTCGGGCGCGAAAAAATCGTCGCCGACGCGGTGACCGTTGGCGCGAAGTTCAAAGATGCCGCGTGCGGTGGCGTAGAGCGTGGCGCGTTTGACGGGTGCGTTGAGGTCGAATTCCCGGCGGAAAAGCGCGGGCGTGCCGG
This sequence comes from uncultured Opitutaceae bacterium, assembly GCA_964573305.1. GTDB lineage: Bacteria > Verrucomicrobiota > Verrucomicrobiia > Opitutales > Opitutaceae > Nibricoccus. The sequence goes on along the minus strand of CAZNJG010000004.1, from coordinate 181,514 downwards.
GCTCGGTGAGTGTGCCTTCAACGGCCTCCGGGTCGCGTTTGATGATCTCGGGATCGTGGCTGATCCAGCGCGCGGACCAGTCGGAGGGAGAGAGGAGTCCGACCGTGAAATGAGCGGGCGAGGAAGAGAGCGGGGAGAAGGGTGAAGCGTGATCGTCGGCGGCGGGCCAGACTTCGACAGACCAGCAGGCGGCGGCGCGGGAGGCGAGCGGCGCGCCGGAGTAGACGTGATGTGTGGTGCGGTCGGTTTCGAGACGGCCGGAGTCCCAGAGATCGGCTTCGCCGGCGGCGAGTTTTTCGAGCGTAGTGGAAACGCGGATACGACAGGCGGTCTGCCGCGCGCCGGTCAGATCCGACTCGAGCGTCCAGCTCAGGCGCGGGGAGCGTTCATCGATCCCGAGGGGATTGACGAGGTATTCGCAGCGGAGGTGCGTGAGACTGAAGGTGGGCGTGGAGGAAGATGCGACGGGCATGGCAGAAAAAGTAGCGAGTAGCGGGTGATGAGTAGCGAGTAGTTGACCACCCGGAATTTGAACGCGAAGGCGCTAGATCGGAGCGAAGCGTGTGTTGGCGGTGGAAAAAATTGAACCACAGAGGCACAGAGGGCACGGAGTTCGGACTCGGTGGCTCTGTGCCGCTGTGGTTCGGGAGGCGTCGCGCGAGCGCGAGCCCTACGATGGCGGGTCAGGCGATGGCGGTGCCGCGCTCGCTTTCGATCTGTTCGAGCGATTTGCCGGAGGTGTCGGGCATGAAGAAGAAGCCGACGGCGCCGCTGATGAAGAGGGAGCCGGCGAGGATGCCGCCGAGGAGCGGGAGGCTGATGTCGGCGATCATCGGAACGAAGAAGCTCCAGATGCCGACGGCGACGCGGGCGGCGCCGAAAGAGAAGCCTTGGGCGGTGCCGCGGAGCATGGTCGGGAAGAGTTCCTGGCTGAAGACCTTGTAGAAGGCTTCACCGGCGAGCGCGCCACCGGCCGAGAACAGGAGGATGTTCATGAAGACAACCGGGATGGAGAAGGGCAGCACCATGAAGAGCGCATAGGCGATGATCTGCATGACGGCGCCGACACCCCACATGGATTTACGGGCGAAGAAGCTGCGGTCGGAGTACTTCATGAAGACCCAGACGGTGACGAGCATCGTGGTGATGAACGCGACGCAGGGCATGATGGTCGCCTCGGCTTGCGAGCCGCCGGTGTGCATCTTGATGAGGTACGAATTGAACGCGCCGGCGGTGCCCGCCGCGAGATTCCAGAAGAGATAGATGGTGGTGGTCCAGACGAGCGCCTTGAAGTTGGCGCCGGAGAACAGGAGGGCGAAGTTGCTGCGTTTGGACGCGGAGACGTCGTAGGCCTTTTTCGCTTCTTTCCAGCGCGTCGATTCGGTCAGGCCGCGACGCAACGCCCAAGTGACGATGGCCACGAGGAAGAGATGGAAAAAGATGATGCGAATGCCGAGCAGCCCCAGCGAGGAAAGTGCAGCGGCCATCAGAAGCACGATGACGGGGCCCATACACCAGGCGATCTGAGTAAACCCGAGGAGTTTGCCGCGGGCTTTGTCGGGAGCGAATTCACCGACGAGCGCGAGCGAGGTGGGGACGTCTGCGCCGACGGCGACACCGACGATGAAGGTGCCGATGAAGAGCATCTCGGTGTTCACGGCGAGGGCCATGAGCAGGATGCCGAACGCATACACCATGAGGTCGTACTGGTAGATGCACTTGCGGCCGAGCTTGTCGCCGAGCCATCCGCCGAGCAAAGCACCGAGCGCGCAACCGAGGGCGTTGGGGCCGATCGCGGCGAGCGTGCCGACGGCGGTGTTGCTCAAATTGAACTCAGCCTGAAGGAAGACGAGACCGGCGCCGAGGGCGACGATGGATCCGGCGTCCAGGTAGGAGGCCATCCCGGCGAGGATGGACCATTTCCATTGCTGGCGTGTGATGGTAACGCCGGTGTCGGCGGCTAGGGGAGGGTTGGTGGCCATACGGTGTATGTGAGGAGCTGAACTGATGCTGGAAAACTGGAGTCAGGTGAATCGCAAAGAAGCAGAGAGGCTAAGGTCGAAGCAAAGATCGGATTTTGGGAGCGGGAAATTTTGAACCACAGAGACACAGAGGGCACGGAGGGAGGAGGCGTTTGAACAGTCTGTTCTGAACTCTGTGTTCTCTGTGCCTCTGTGGTTTCAACGATCGGACTGTGGAGTTAGCGAACGGGAACCCAGACGGACATGTCGCCTTCGCCGCGATTTCCCCAAGCAAAGTAAGGGACGAATTTCACATCGATCGCTTTGAGGGTGGCGGCGCCGACCTCGCGGTACAGCTGGTCGGGTTTCCAGGCGGGACGCTGTTGCTGGAAGGCGGGAACGGACAGCGCAGTGAGGTTGGCATTGACGATGCGTTCGCGCACCGGGGTGAAGTTGCGGTGTTTTTCATCGAGACCGAGAACAACATCGGCGAGGCGGACGCCCGAAGGAAGATCGGCGGCTTCAAGACAGTAAACGAGCGGGCCGTATTTCACGGTGACCTGGTTGACGGCTTCTTCGACGAGCGGGTTGGCTTCGAGGAGGACGGGCTTGAAGGCGAGGGAGAGTTCGACGACGTCGCCGGCCTTCCATGTGCGCTTCACCTCGGCGTAGCTGCCGGGCGTGAGTTTGGCGGAGACGGCCTGGCCGTTGACCTTGAGGGTGGCGGTGCGGTCGTTGAGCCAGCCGGGGATGCGGAGCTTGAGGGCGATGTCTTTCGCGGGAGCTTCGTCGATGGTGATCTTCACGGCGCCGTCGTACGGATAATCCGTTTCCTGGCGGAGCTTGATGCGGGAGCCGTCGAGCCACTTCGTGTCGAGCGTGTTGGCGGCGTAGAGCTGCACCCAGAGGGCGCCCTCGGAGAGCGTGTAGGCGTAGTTGTGCGCCTCGGCGATCACGCGGACGATGTTGGGCGGGCAGCAGAAGGACGACTTGTAGTTGGGCTGGCGGGTGCGGGACCAGCGGAGCGGCCACTTGAACTCGGAGTCGGTGCGCAGCGGATTGACGTAGAAGTAGTGTTTTCCCTCGAGGCTGATGCCGGGGAGGACGCCGTTGTAGAGCGATTGTTCGAAGAGGTCGGCGTATTGCGCGTCGCCGGTGAGCGTGAGCATGCGCCAGATCCACATGGCGTAGCCGATGGTGGCGCAGGTCTCGTTGTAGGCGGTGAGGTTGGGGAGCTGATAATCGCGACCGTAGGCCTGGTGGATGGTCTTGATCTGCGGGTGGAGCGAGTGGTGCGCGCCATCGGGCGAAGCGCCGTCGTAGATCGCGCCAGTCATGCCGGTGACGTAGAGCTTTTGCGTGGCGACGTCCTCGGAGATTTTTTCAAGCGGCTTGAACAACGTCTTGTCGCCGGCCTCGGCGTAAACATCGGCGACGCCGGCGTAGAGGTAGTTGGCGCGCACCGCGTGGCCGACGGCCTCGAAGGTTTCGCGGAAGGGCGTGCGGTCCTGATTGTGGTCGGAGCCGTCCTTCGGCGTGACGAGGTTGCGGATCTCGATGAGCTGTTTGCCGAGCTCGAGGTAGCGCGGTTCGCGGGTGACGCGGTAGAGTTCGATCACGCCCATGTAGTGGGACGGGCAGATGGCGTTGCGGGCGAGGTCGTTGGGGACGGTCTGGGCGAGGTGCTCGATGTAGTCGGCGGCCTTGCGGGCGGTGTCGAGGAAGTTGGTTTTTCCTGTAACACGATAGTGGATACACGCCGTGGTGATGAGGTGACCCATGTTGTAGGTCTCGAAGTGCTCGCGGTCCTCGAATTCCTTGGCGGCGGTGCCGGTGAGACCCTGGCGCTGCGGGATGATTTTCTGCGTGTGGAGATAGCCGTCCTCGCGCTGCGCCTTGGCGACGACGTTGATGATCTCGTCGAGCTGTTGGTCGATCGCGGGATCCTTGGTGACGGCGTAAACCTGCACGAGGGCTTCGACCCATTTGAGGAAATCGCCGTCGTTGAAGGGCGGTCCGTGGAATTTTTTCGCGCCGTTGCGGCCGGTGCCCATGCCTGCTGCGACGAGGAAGTTATCCCACGCGTGGCTCTCGTACGGGTCTTTGAAGATGCTCCACATGTGCGGGATCATCGTGTCGCGGCAGGCCTCGAAACGCTCGGCCCAGAGGCCGCTGGTCCAGCGCACATCGGCGAGATCGGTCATGTACATCTTCGCGTGTGGCGAACGTGTCGTGTCGATCAGCGATTTCTCGGCGGCATCGGCGGAGACGGGGACCAACGCGGCCAAAGCCAGCGGAACCGAGAGGGTGGAAAGTTTGCGGAGAGGACGGAAGGAGTTGGTCGACATGGCGGATCAGGAGTTGGGAAGGACTTGCTGCACGGCGCGCTGCCAGCCCGCGTAGTAGGCGGACGATTGCGCGGAAGGAATGGACGGATGGTAAACGAGATCGTTGCGCGGGGCAGCGGCGATTTCATCGAGAGATTCGAAAATGCCGAGTCCGAGCAAGCCCGCGAGCGCGGCACCGAGCGGCGAGCAATCGGACATCGTGGCGACGCGCAACTCCGCGCCGGCGAGATCAGCGGTGAATTGCATGAGAAACGCATTCGTCGTCGCCCCGCCATCGCCGTGCAAACCGGCGAGCGGCACGCCGGCGTCGGCGCGCATGGCGTCGAGTGCGTCGCGCACTTGATAAGAAATCGATTCGAGGCCGGCGCGGATCACATGACGGCGATCACTGTGGCTGCTCAGGCCGACGATGGCCGCGCGGGCGGCGGGTTGCCAGTGCGGCAGGCCGAGGCCGGAGAAGGCGGGCACGAGATAAACGCCGCCGTTGTCGGGAAGTTCGCGCGCGAGTTGTTCGATCTCGGACATGTCGCGGATCACACCGAGCTGATCGCGCAGCCACGTAAGCGTGGCGGCCGAGCTGATGATGATGCCTTCGAACGCATACGTCGGCACGCCGGCGTGAACCCATGCGAGTGTGGTGACGACGCCGCGCGAGGAGAACCGGGGTTTGTCGCCGATGTTGAGAAGAATGGACGAGCCGGTGCCGAAAGTGACCTTGGCCGCGCCGGGCTGGTAACAACGCTGCGCAAACAACGCGGCGTGTGAATCGCCCATCACGCCGACGATGGGCAGCGGCTTCGCGAGCGAATCGTCGAGTGTCGTTTCACCGAAACGCGCCGAACAGTCGCGGACCTCGGGCAATGCCTTGAGCGGAACTTCCCACAGCGCACAAAGATCGGCGTCCCACGTCAGCGAGGTGAGATCGAAGAGAAGCGTGCGAGACGCGTTGGTTTGATCCGTGGCGAACACGCGGCCCTGCGTGAGCCGGTAAACGAGGTAGGTGTCGATCGTGCCGATGAGCGCGGATCCGTCGGCGAGTTTTTCGCGAATCTCGGGCTTGTTTTGCGCGAGCCATTGGAGTTTCGAGCCGGAGAAATAACCGTCGATCTTGAGGCCGGTTTTTTGCTGCACGAACGGTTCGCGGCCGGCGGCGATGTGCGCGGCGCAAATGTCGTCGCCGCGGCGGTCTTGCCACACGAGGGCGTTGTGTAGTGGTTTACCGGATACGCGATCGAAGACGACGATGGTCTCGCGCTGGTTGGTGAGGCTGAGGCAGGCGATGTCGGCGAGGGCGAGCCCGTGGTCGCCGAGGCGCGTGATGACGGCGCGGAGGGTGGCGAGCGTGTTTTGCCAGATTTCCTCGGCGTCGTGTTCGACCCAGCCGGCCTGCGGGTAGTGCTGCTTGTGCTCGCGCGATTCCTTGTCGATGAGCCGTCCGTCGCGCGTGAAAAGCAGGGCCTTCGTCGCGGAGGTGCTTTGGTCGAGGGCGAGGACGTGGGTGGCGGACATGGGTAAGAAAGTAGCGAACAGGCCTCGGTGGTTGGGTTAAGCGCTAGGACGCGACGACGCTAAGTTTTCGGAAAATGGAAATTTTAACCACGGAGACACAGAGGGCACAGAGAACGGAGTGATAGAGAGTCTGATCTGAACTCTGTGTCCTCTGTGCCTCTGTGGTTTATTTTTTCAGGAGGGTTTGGGCGGTTTCGGTGAGGCCTTCCATGCTGATGCCGTAGTGGCGGAAGATGTCGGCCTGGGCGCCGGTTACGGTGTCTTCGTCGGGGATGCCGACGATGCGGAAGCGGGGCGCGAGTCCGGCGTGGAGCAGCGTGGAGGCAACGGCTTCGCCGACGCCGCCGTTGACCATGTGCTCCTCGACCGTGATGACGGCGCGGCACTCGCGTCCGGCGGCGAGGATGGCTTCGGTGTCGAGCGGTTTCACACTGTGCAGGCTGAGGACGCGCGCGGAGATGCCGGCGGCGGCGAGATTCTCGGCGGCGAGGAGCGCGTGGACGACGGTTTCGCCGTTGGCGATGAACGCGACGTCGTTGCCCTCACGCAGCGTGATGGCCTTGCCGGCGGTGAAAGGCGTGCCGGTCGGCGCGAGGTCGTACATGGCGGCCTTGCCGAAACGCAGGAAGACCGGGCGCGTGGATTTGGCGGCGAAGCGGACGGCCTCGCGCGTTTCGAAATTATCCGCGGGCACGATGATCGTGAGATTGTTGATCGCGCGGAGAACAGCGAGGTCGTGCAGCGAGTGGTGCGTGCTGCCGAGCGCGCCGTAGCTGACGCCGGAACTGATGCCGACAAGCACGCCGGGAACGTTGGAATAACAGATGTCGTTTTTGATCTGTTCGAGGGAACGCGCGGTGAGAAAGCAGGAGGGCGAAACGCCGAAGGCTTTTTTGCCGCACGCGGCGAGGCCGGCGGTGATGCCGACGAGGTTTTGTTCCGCGATGCCGACTTCGACGATCTGTTTCGGAAGCGCTTTGCCGTAGGGGGCAAGCTTGCCGGAGCCGCGGGAGTCGCTGGTGACCGCGAGGATGTTGCGATCGGAGGTGGCGAAATCCTGCAGGGTGTCGGCGAACTCCTCGAGATTGGCGCGGCCTTTTTTAAGACCGAGCTTCTGAACAATCGCGATGGCCGCGGGAGAAAACATGGAAGGAGCCGGAGCGCTCATGGGAAGAGTGAAAAGTGAAGAGGGAAGGGTGAAAGGCGCGGGAGCGGGCAGGTCGGAAACGGAGAGCGGCGGGTTTCAGTGGTTTTGTTAACGACGCTCAGATTTCGGAGATCGGAATTTTTAACCATGGAGACACAGAGGGCACGGAGAGCGGAGTGGTTGAGAGAGTCTGTTCTGAACGCTGTGTTTTCTGTGGTTGTTTAACTCAGGCGGCGGCGAGTTTTTTCTCGGCGGCGGTGAGTTCGGCGAGGGCGTTGGCGAGTTCAGTTTCGCTGGGAACGCCGTGATGCCATTTGCCGACATTTTCCATGAAGCTGACGCCTTTGCCTTTCACGGTGTTGGCGATCACGAAGAGCGGCTTGCCCGGATGCGGCGTGGTGAGCGCTTGCGTGAGTTCGGCGTAATCGTGGCCGTTGACGGAGCGAACTTCCCAGCCGAAGGCGCGCCACTTTTCGTCGAGCGGTTCGTTCGACATGACCTCGCGCGTATGCCCGGTGATCTGGAGCGTGTTGTGGTCGAGAATGGCGACGAGATTATCGAGTTTGTAGTGCGAAGCGGCCATGGCGGCTTCCCAGTTGGAACCTTCCGCGAGTTCGCCGTCACCGAGAAGCGTGAAGACGCGGTAGGGCGCGTTGTCGTGTTTGCCGGCGAGGGCCATGCCGAGGCAGATGGGCAGGCCGTGGCCGAGCGCGCCGGTGTTCATTTCCATGCCGCGGATTTTGCGGGTGGGATGGCCGACGTAATAGGACTTGTAGTGACAGACGGTGTTGAGGTCCTCGTCGGGGAAATAACCGCGGTCGGCCATGACGGCGTAGAGCGCCTCGACGCAATGGCCCTTGCTCTGGACGTAGCGATCGCGCACGGGCGAATCGACGGTCTCGGGCGTGACCTGCAGTATCCGATTATACAATACATTCAGGATATCGAGGCACGAGAGGCCGCCGCCGGTGTGGCCGGCGCCTGCGTCGGCGATGAGCTGGAGCATGCGGCGGCGAAGCGCGAAGGATTTTAGCTGAAGTTCGTGATCGGTCATGGCGGGCACGGAAGTAGCGGGTGGCGAAGGAAGGAAGGCTGAGTTTTTAACCACGGACACGGAGAGTGCAGAGCGGAGAACAGGCTTCTTTTCAGGAGCCGGGGGTGGCGGCACGGGACCGCCTGTTTTTGTTGCGCTCGTTTCGCTCGACGGAGAGCTGCTTCAGGTCGTAGCCGCGTTGCGACAGGTAGTTGTTGATGCGGCCGCGGACCTTGTGGAAAAGCGCCCCTTTTTCCGAACCTTCGTTGAGCAGGATGGCTTCGTCGAAGGCCGTGGCGAGCTGCGTGCGGATATAGGTTTTTTCCTCGTCGGTGAGCGCGGGAATGAGATCGACGAAGGCGTTGTAGTTGATCGCGAAATGATTCGCGCTGAGGCCGTTTTTGATCGTGACGAGCTGATCGTCGGTGAGCTTCTCGGCGTCGAGAGCCGCATAGAGCGTCGTCCGCGCCTGCACCAACGCGGCACGGAGCGCATCGCCCGTGAGTGGCGCGTTGCCCTCGTAGGCGTTTTTCGTCGTGACCATGAAGTTCAGGACGTGCTGTTTCACGCGCGCGGCCTGGGCGGCATCGCTGAGAGCGAGCGTACTCATGATGCCGGCGACGCGTTTCTCGGCGACGGGAGCGAACGCGGGATTATCCGCGGTGACGGCGACCGGTTGCGGACGCGCGTTTTGTGCGCAACCGGCGGTGGAGAAGGCGAGCCCGATCAGGGCGGAAAGGACAGCGAGGGACGGATGTGTGAGTTTCATGCGGGGCGACTCTACCGATCGGGTGGTTATGGGTGAGTTACGTGGTGCGGTTGGAAGGCTCGGTCGGAGTTTTGAACCACGGAGGCACGGCGGGTACGGAGAGGAGATTTGTTGGAGAAACGTGTTCTGAACTCTGCGTGCTCTGTGCCTCTGTGGTTTTAACTATTTTGAGCTTTCAGGCCTCCGGATTTTCGTGGTGGTAAACTTCCCAGCCGAGGTAGCGCGTGAAGGCTTCCTCGAGGACGGCGGCGCTATGCGACGCGTTCATGACGACGTGATGCTCGAAACCTTCGCGGCAGATGTGGTGAAGGAGTTTTTGCAGCTTCGGCACATGTGCGACGGCGCGGTTGCCGAAGGTCTTGAGTTCGTCGTTGGTGAGGTGGCCCTGGCCGATGTAAGCGCGGATGACGCCGCTGGTGTCATCGGTGGTGATGCGGCCGTACGTGAGCGGGCTTGCGGGCGTGCGACCGTCGAGCGCGCCCCAAGTATTCTCGACGCCGAGCGTGGAGCCGAGGATCGGGGCGTTGAGGACTTTGATGTCGGGCAGGAAGGATTTCGCCCAGTTACCGCAGTGGAAGAGGACGCATTTGTCGTCGTCGTCGCCGTAGTTGTTGTTCCAATCCACGAGTGCGCTCGGCGAGAGCGAGGCGAGCTGCATCGCGTACATCGTGAGCACGCCGGTGACGTCCACTTCGCACGCGCTGGGCAGGAAGTTTTCGGACATCATGCTCATGCTGGTGCAGACGTTACAGCCGTGGTTGGCCTGCACGGAGGTCCAGCATTGGATGGCGGTGGCGTCGAGGTGGTTGGCGGCGACAAAATCGTCGAGGACGATGCCGAGGCGGGCCATCTGCGCGAGTTTCACAGGCGGCACGGCGGAGGTGTTCGCGTAGGCTTTGATCTCGTCGATCTTGCTCGTGAGACGCTTGTCGGCGTCGGCGATTTTTTGCGCGGCTCCGAGGATCTCGGAAAGATCCACCGTGGTGACGCTGATGCCGTTGCGCTCGAGAATTTTTTCGGAGTAGCGGACGGTGTTGAACGCGCCGGGGCGCGCACCGACGGCGCCGATGCGGACGCCGCGAAGACCACGGACGACGCGGCAAACGCCGAGGAAGCGCGCGAGATCGCTGCGGAAACTCGGATCGTCGATGCGGACGACGTGCTTCGTGGTCAGCGTGTACGGGATGCCGGCCTGGCGGAGATTGTTGCACGCGGAGATTTTTCCGCAGAAGGCGTCGCGACGGCGCACGACATCGAGACGGTCGAGATCGTCGGGATACGCATGGATGAGGATCGGAACGTTGAGGCCGGAAAGTTTGATGGTGTCGGCCACGCCCTTTTCGTCGCCGAAGTTGGGCAGCACGACGATGATGCCGCCGATTTTCTCGCGATGCTTGCGGAAGAGCTCGGCGCATTTGCGGGCGTCATCATGCGTCTCGACGCCGCCGAGTTTGGTGTCGTTGGCATCGAGCATGACGGCGTCGATGCCGAGTTCCGCGAGAAGCTTGGTGTAATCGGCGCGGGCTTCGCTCACGAGTTTGTCGGGGAAGAAGTCGCGATTGCCGAAGAAGACGCCGAGAGAGAAAGGCTGCTGAGGTTTCATGGGGAGATGTGCAGGGATGCCGGAGGAGAGATGTGTTTGGGAATCGCGGAACGCTGCCTGCGAAGGGCCGGCGGCAATCCGGGATGGTCCGCGTGAGGGCGGATATTAGGATAATTTTTTGCCTGATTCTCCCCGAATAACCCTGTCTATTTGCGGGATTCTAAGATGGGCTCCGTGAAGAAAACAAATCATGCAAAAGCGTCCGCGCGACCGCCGGCCCCCGCGCGCGCCGCGCGTATCCAAAAAGCGGATGCGGGCCTGGCGGGCATTTCCTTCGATCCGCAGCGGCGGGATTTCGAGCCGTACGGGCTCACCTGCGTGCGCTGGACGCCCTCGCCGATGCGGCGTCCCGATCATCACAACGAGATCGAGCTCAACCTCCTGGAGTCGGGCTGGGTGACGTATCTGCTCGGCGGGCGGAAGGTGCGCGTCGAGCCGGGGCGGCTGGCGGTGTTTTGGGCGGCGATCCCGCATCAAATCGTCGAGTACGGCCAGGGCACGCGGTACTTCGTGGCGACGATCCCGTTCGCGTGGTTCTTGCAATGCCGGCTGCCGGAGTTGCTGGTGCGCCCGCTGGTGCGCGGCGAATTGGTGGCGGAAAATGAAAATGCGGCCGGCGCGGCCGATCGTGCGTGTTTCACACGCTGGGAAAATGACCTGAAGGGGAAGCGCGATGAGCCGCGCCGCATCGTGATGCTTGAGATGGAAGCGCGGCTGCGACGACTGGCGTTGGGGTTGTCGTCGGAGGCACCGGCGAAGGCGGCGGTGGCGCGCGGGAGGACTGGCGTGCTGCCCGGTGGCGATTTGAGCAAGGTGGAGCAGATGGCCTGTCTCATTGCGCAGCGCTATACCGAGCCGTTGACGGCCGAGGAGATCGGCCGCGCGGTGAACCTGCATCCGAACTACGCGATGGCGCTGTTTAAAAAAGCGTTTGGCACGACGCTGATCGACTACGTGACGCATCACCGCGTGTCGCACGCGCAGCGATTGCTCGCGACGACGGATGAGAAGATCGTGGAGATCGCGTTCAGCTCGGGCTTTAATTCGCTGAGCCGTTTCAACGAAGCGTTTCGACGTGCGTGCGGTTGCACGCCGCGCACCTACCGTGCGGAACTTTCGCTGGAAGATTGAGCGCGCTCCTAACCGTCACGTGCGCGGAGTGGATCGAAAGATTGCGTGAATGCGCGCGTCGCGACACTGCTTGGCGAGCCATGAAACCTCCCCGTGTTTTTCGCCCGCTAGTTCTCGTTGCACTCTCGCTCTGGCTAACGATCTCCGCCCACGCGGCCGAGATATGGGTGTCGCCTTCCGGCGATGATGCCAATGCCGGCACGGCGGAGCAGCCGATGCGCTCGCCGGCGCTCGCGCTTCGCAAAGGCCGTGAGTTGCGACGCGTGAACGACGCCTCGGCGAGCGACGGCGTGACGATCGTGTTGCGCGGCGGGGTGTATCCATTGACGGATACACTGCGTCTGCGTCCAGAAGATGCGGGCACCGAAAAAGCGCCGACGGTGTTTGTCGCGGCGAAGGGCGAGAAGCCTGTGTTCAGCGGCGGTGTCCGTGTGGAAGGCTGGCGACGCCCGGGTGAAGCGGAGATGGCGGCGCTGCCGGTCGCGGCTCGCGGAAACGTCTGGGTTGCCGACACGCCTGTTTTCCAAGGACGCCGCGTCGAGCCCCGTCAGTTGTGGGTCGAAGGCCGCCGCGCAGTCCGTGCGCGTGCGCAAAACGGCGAAGACATGGCGCGCTTGATCGCGTGGGATCGTGCGAAGGAGGAGGCGACGATTCCTGTCGCCGCGCTCGGCGGACTCACCGCGGTGGTCGACGGGTTGGAGATGTTGATTTTGCAGCAATGGGAGATCGCGATCCTGCGCGTGAAAAATGTGCGCGTGGAAGGTGATCGCGCGGTGGTGACGTTTCATTCGCCGGAGAGCCGCATCCAGTTCGAGCACCCATGGCCGCAGCCGATCATGCAGGAGGGTAACGAAGCGCCGTTTTTCCTGAGCGGAGCCGCCGCGTTTCTCGATCAACCCGGCGAGTGGTGGATCGATGCGAAGGCGGACAAAGTTTATTACTGGCCGCGCGCGGAGGAAAATCTCGCGAACGCGGAAGTCATCGCGCCGGCACTGGAGACGCTGGTCGAAGTCGGCGGCTCGCTCGAGCGACCGGTGACGCATGTGGCGTTTCGTGGCATCACGTTTCGTCACGGAGCGTGGAAACGTCCGGCGCTCGCGGGGCATGTGCCATTGCAGGCCGGCATGGCGATGAACGAGGCTTACAAACTCACGCCGCGCGGCACCCCGGAGTGGCGCAGCCTCGACAATCAAGACTGGCTGGTGCGAATCCCTGCGATGGTGCGCGTGCGCAATGCGCATGAGGCGAGTTTTGCGCTGTGTCGTTTTGAGCAGGGCGAAGCGGCGGGTCTCGATTATGTGACGGGCGTGAAAGGCGGCGTGATCGAAGGGAATATTTTCCGCGATCTCGGCGGCAACGGCCTGCAGCTCGGACATTTTCAGGACGACGCGGAGGAGACGCATCTGCCCTTTAATCCGCGCGATTTCCGCGTGGTGTGCGAAGACGTGCGCATCGCGGACAACGTCGTGACCGCCTGCGGCGAGGAGGACTGGGGTAGCGTGGGCATCGCCGTGGGGTACGCCCGGAAGATCGCGATCGAGCACAACGAACTCTACAATCTGCCGTACACCGCGGTGAGCGTGGGTTGGGGCTGGACGCGTTCGCCCAATGCCTCGGGCCAGAATCGCGTGCACGCCAACCGTATCCACACAATCGCTACACGCATGGCGGACACCGGCGGCATCTACACGCTGTCGGCGCAACCCGGGACGATCGTCAGCGAGAACGCCATCTGGGGCGTCGCGCCCGGCCCGTGGGCGCACGACAAGAGCCACTGGTCGTACATCTATCTCGACGAAGGCTCGGCCTTCATGGTGGTGCGCGACAACTGGTCTCCGGACGAAAAGTTCCAGAGAAATGCGAACGGTCCGGGAAATCTATGGGAAATCAACGGACCGGGCGTTCCAGAGGCGGTCCGCGAGCGTTCCGGACTGCGGGAAAAATTCCGCCATTTGCGCGCGGAATGAGAGGTGGCGGGAGGGGTGCGGGCGGCGGTGAGGGAGGGGATGCGCCGCTTCATGTAGTGAAAATGTGAATACGGAAAACGGGACTGTCAGATTTGGGTCACGTTGAGACATTGGGGCGCGCGTCCTTTTGAAGCGCCGCCCTTTTTGCCCTGACCCTATCGACCGCATGTTCCGGTTTCTCCCGATTCGTTTTCACCTCGTGTTCTCGTGCGCCAACGATGGCTGCGGGCGGGGTGGGCTACGGGGAACGCCCCGGCATCCGGCCGGACGATCCTGAGCAGCGAGGCCCCTATCGCACCATGAACTACCACCGACAAACCTCCCCGCGCCTGCGACATGTCAGTGCGCAAATCGCCTGTGCCATCCTCGCCGCCTCCTCGGCCTGGGGGCAGGCCGTCACGCCGCCAGCACCGCCGAACGGCGCCGCGACGGACCAACCAACGCCTACCACCGGCGACGTATCGTATCGGCTGGATGATGATGTCATCGAGCTTTCTCCCTTTGAGGTTCAGGCCTCGACCAATGGCTACCTTGCCAATTCGGCGATGTCGGGAACACGCCTCAATTCCCGCTTGGAGGATCTCGCCGCCTCGATCTCCGTCGTGACAAAGAAGCAACTGCTGGATACAGCAGCCACCGATATCAATGATGTCTTTCGTTACGAGGCGAGTACGGAAGGTATTTACCAATACACCAGCTATAATGTCGATCGGGGTAACGTCTCCGACGATGTGATGGTAAATCCAAGCGGAGCGACCCGCATGCGCGGCCTTGGAGCTGCGAATATCGCTGTCAATGGCATGGGCGTCTCGCTGCCTATCGATACCTATAATATCGATGCGATCGAAATCTCGCGTGGACCGAACTCTAGTATATTCGGGCCCGGCGGCACGGGCGGTGGCATTAATATCATTTCGTCTCGTGCCCGCCTTGACGGTAACAGCAACCGGTTCAGCGGTGCGGTGAACAGTTATGACGGATATCGCGCCAGTCTGGATATCAACCGTGTCATCATCCCCGGAAAGCTGGGCATCCGCGCCTTGGGATTGTACGAGGAGAAGGGGTTTGTGCGGAAACCGTCTTCCGACACCACACGGCGCATGCAGGTCGCGGTGACAGCACAACCCTTCAAGAATACGACGATTCGTGCGAGCTTTGAATCGTATCGGAATTATAATAGTCGCCCAAACTCCGTGACGCCTAGAGATATGTACACGGACTGGATTGCAAGCGGACGACCCACTTGGGATCCCACAACGCAAACGGTGAATTTCGGTGATGGCCGTCCTTCCGTTACTGGCGTGACCACGGGGCTCGAAAGCACGCTTTTGCCGTTCGGTCTGGCCGCGACGGACTCCGCATTGACCACATTTCCGAGTCAATATATCGATCATGGCGTCGTAGGCCTTTACATGATTAATCGCATGCCAAATGCGAGCAGTCTTGGACCTAACAATACCAGCGGGACAGGACGTCTTCTCCAAAATGCCAATTTTTATATCAAGAATTCCGGGCAGTATCCTCTGTTCTTGCCAGCAGGTGTAAGTGATCGGTCCCTGTATGACTGGACATCGGTCAATCTAGCAGCCCCCAACTTTGAGTCCGTTAAAGGGGAAACAACCGGCGTTGAGATCGAACAGTTCTTTATTCGTACTCCCCGCCATGTGCTAGCCTTTCAAGGGACCTTCCTCAACGAGCGAATCGGTACCAATAGCCGCAAGTTTCTTGGCAACGGCGTAAATCTCCAGGTGTACGTTGATATTAATGAGAAGCTGCTCGATGGCTCGAATAATCCGTATTTCCTGCGCCCGTATGTGGGTGGCTCCCAGCCTGCTTCCTCCCGTCGACGCCAGAATAGCGAGAATTATCGAGGCACACTGGCATACCAGCTCGATCTGAGCCAGGAGCAGGGGGCTTTGCGTTGGATCGGTCGCCATAATTTCACAGGATATGGAGAGTATCGTGAAATTTACGGTGGCAGCCTGGGTTATCGCGACACGATTTCATCGACAGAAGCGTGGATGGGTACGCTCACGAGCCGCAATTCATCCTCATTCAGGACATATCCGCATTATTATGTCGGCGATGTTTCGGGTTATGTGGACTATGCTCCTGAACGGCTGAAATCATACAACGGCACGCAAGTGCTTCGATACTACAATGGCACGACGGGCACTTGGATCGACGAGGCGGTTGAATTCGACGCGTATTACAATGCAGGTCGTCTCAATCGGCGCCTCCTTGGCACCAGTGGTGTAAATTGGCAGGGATTTCTTTGGGAGGATCGTGTTATCCTGAATTATGGCATTCGTCGCGATGTTAACCGCACGCGTGACGGGAATTCCGCCATTAATCCCTCGGCAGCGACAAATGGTTATTACGATATGTCACCTATGTGGTCTTTTGGTCAATATGACTGGGTGCAACGGCGCGGTCAGACCACGAATATGGGTGTTGTTTTCAAGCCGTTGCGTTGGCTGCATCTAACTTATAGCGAGTCAGATAGCTTCAACCCGTCTTCGCTTGCATATGATATTCAGGGCGTGGCGCTTCAGGATCCCCGTGGCGAGACCAAGGACTATGGCTTCACGCTGGCATTGCTTCCGGATAGTGGTGGAAACCCTCGCCTGTATATCACGGCCAAACAATATGAATCAGTTGAGATTGGGCGGGGCACTAGCGAGTTGAACACGCTCGTGCAGCGTGCGATTCGGCTTGATGCAGACGGCAACGGAACTGGAGGCGATCCGGACCTCGAGTCATTCTATTCAAATGCAATCCTCGCCCAAAACCCGACTTGGACTCCCGCTGAAGTCGAGGCGGAAGCCGAGCGTTTGATGGGGGTGAGTCCGTCGTTCATCGACAGCCATCGAAACAAAACGCATGGCGACGGCAGCAATGCCTCCTCGAGAGGCAAAGAAATCGAGATTTCATACAACCCGTCTCCGTACTGGACCGTGAAAGCCAATGTGGTTCAGCAGAAAGCGTTCAATGGGTCGGTTTCGCCACAGTTGCAGGCTTATGTAGCCGAGCGTCTTCCGGTCTGGCAGGCTGCGGTCAATCCCTATAATTCATCTGAACGTTACTGGGATGGAAGCTATATTGTCGGCGGTCGCACACCAGAAAGCTGGTATACAGTGAATCTGCTGGCGCCCATGAAGCTCGCGGTGGCGACGCAGGGTAAAATGCGCAACCAAGTCCGTGAATGGCGCGTGAATACGCTGACGAATTACAAACTCGCCGGACTCACCGATAATCGCTGGCTGAAGAACCTGGACGTCGGTGGAAGCATCCAGTGGGAGGATAAGGCCGTCATTGGCTATCTTGGCGGTGAGCCCGATGCTGACGGTGCAATCCGCGAGCTCGATCCAAATCGTCCGATTTACGACAAAGCCCGCTATCGCGTCGATTTGATGGCTGGGTACGAAATGAAGTTGTTCAGTGATAAAGTGAAAACACGCTTGCAGCTAAACGTAACCAATGTGTTTGAAGATGGCCGGCTTCAGCCGATCGGCGTCAATCCTGATGGGACGCCGTGGGCCTTCCGCATTATTGATCCGCGACTCTTCACACTCACCGCGACCTTCGACTTCTAAGAATTCCCCAAGTGCAAACTGGGGTTGTTGTGGCCGTCCTGCCTTCGGGCAGGGCGGCTTTTTTTATGGGGTTCCTCCGCTGGATCGCGACCTGCGATGACCGCCGTTAGAGCGGTTTTACTAAAACCATAGCCGGCTTATCTGCGCCATTGAACGTGGGTCCACGGCCACGCCAGCCTGGGTTTCCTGACACGGCTCCGATCCGGCTGCCGTTTAATTTAAACTGCGCTAAAGCGGGCGATGGCGAACAACGCGCCGGGACGGCGCGTTCCACCCGCTTGCGGCTGCCACCGGGCACGGGCTGTTATCATCAGTGCCCATTAGTGTGCATCAGTGGTTAAAAACGGATCGAGGTGTCTGGCCGCGATCTCCCCGCCGTCGGCGCTCCCAAGCTGGGACTTTGGGGCCACGACATTCTGAAAAAGCGCTACTTGGATGAGGTTCCTCGCGTATCGGGAGACAGTGCCGCGAGGTAATCGCAGAGGCGTTGTAGTTGCCGGATGAATACGGCGGTCTCGATCCATTGCGCGGGACCTTCCAGTTGGCCGCGTATCATACGTCCCGAAACCCAGAAGCCATTGGCGTCGAGCGCGTCGATCAGCGCGCGCACGTCGGACTCGGAAATGCGCTCGGGTTTTGCCGCGGCCCGTTTTTGCGCGGCGAGCCAGCGCTCGCGTCCGGTGGCGGTGACACGCTCATAGTATTCGATGGCCTCTTCGACGCCGTAGCCGCCCTCCCAGCTGTAACCGCGGCGGCGCTCCTCGCTGACTTCTTCGAGCGTGTAGTGAATCTTTTTGTCGCGATCACCGTAGATCGGCCGGTTGGTGTGCAGTTCGTAGAGACGCGCCCAGCGGCCGGGGGAAAGTTCGTTCGCGCGGAGCCACTCGATGGCGGGTGGAATGGGGCGGAGATATTTTTCGTCTCCAAATTCCAAATACATATCCACGAGCAGCCGGATGACGCCCGCGCTTTCGCCGGTGGTGATCGCGGGTGGCTCAAACGCGCGCGCCCAGGCGGGCTGAAGGTTGGCATCGTATTGTTGGGCCCAGAGCGGCTGCGGTGGAGGAAGCTGGGAAAGAATCAAATAGTCGGCGGCTCGGCGGGCGGCATCGCGAAAACGTTCGTCGCCAGTGCGGTGCCACGCGTCGACGAGTGTGAGGAGCAGATCGCGGTGCGCGTTGTCGTTGTAAGTGTAGTGTCCGTAGTAGGGCTCGTCCGGTTGTTCGCGTGGGTAGTCCGTCGGGATCGACGCGGGCTTCACGGGGAATTTTTCGGGATCGTGTGGTTCACCCTCCCAGCGCTGAGGCCACGCGCCATTGGGATACTGCGCTTCGAGAATTTTCTTCAAACCGTAATCGGCGGCTTCGCGGATGCGCGCATCGTCGGGCGCTGGCGAATTTTTTGCGGCATCGAGAAACGCGAGAAAGAAGCGCAGCGCGGACTGCGTGTTGTTGTCGTCGTACGTGGACGTGTTGCGCGGCAGGTGACGTGTCGCTTGCGGGCGCATTTCGGAAGACGCCGCATCGCGGTAGCGCCAGAGCGGACGCTTCGCGGGGTCGAATTCGACGAGATAATCCCAGCCGCCGGATTCGAGTTGGCCGCGCACGAGTGCAAGTGCGGCGTCGCGAGCGGCCCCCAGCCAGAACGCATCGCCCGTGACAACGTAAGCGCGCAGGAACGCCTGGCCTACCGCGGGCGTGCCGGGCGGTTGCACCCAGATCTGCGTTTCCGTCGCCTTCTCTTCTCCGAAACGCTCGCTGAGATCGCGCGAGTAGCGCCACAGATAGCCGCCCTCGGTGGCGATGCCGCGCATCGCATGGCCGGCGCGCAGCATCGCCTGTCTGGCTTCGGCTGAGAGCGGGGCGGAATCCTCTGAGGCCAGGAGCGCCGAAGAACTGCTGGCAAAAACGAATGCGAGGAGGGAGCGAAGGGGGAAGTTCATGGGGAAACGAAATGCAAAAAAGCCACGCGTGGGCCGCGCGTGGCTGATGGGTTGGCGTTTGCGGACCGGTGAACTACTGCACGGGCTTGCGGGCGAGGTCCGCGAGAGCCGTGTTTTCAGTCGTGGCACACGGACGGAAGACGAGCGTGAGCGACGTTGGTTGCAGCGGAATCGCATAACGCGCGAGTACGCCCGGGCCGCAACTGCTGTTGCCGAGGCCGAGATGGCGGGCGTCGAGCGAGACGACGGTTTCGTCGCGCGGCTTGAGCTGATACTCGTTGCGAACGGATGCGAGGTCGTGCGCGGTGAATGGCAGCGCCGACATCGCGGCGAGCGGCTCACTCGCGGTGATGACGAGGCCGCGGCCGGTGGAGTTGGTCAACGCGAGCCAGCGGACATCGGTCTTGGCGCCGTTTTCCTGCGGGCGCACGTAGGGCACGTATTGATCGGCGATGGTGCCGGACCAAAGACCCATCGCGGCGGCGGCCTGGCGATCGGGATAATTTTCAAACGGACCGCGGCCGTACCAGCGGAGGATCCTGTATTCCGAAGCGAGGCGGAAGGTGACGCCGATGCGTGGGAGGACGGGCCATTCGCCGGACGGCGTGAAATCGTTCTTCAGCTCGATCGTGCCGTCGCCGTGGAGCGTCCAGACCGCGCGATGCGTGAAGGTGCCTTTCGGGATGGAGCTGGTGGCGAGCGTTTCGACGCGCACGGGACCGCCGGGGGTGGTTTGGGAAACGGCGAAGGACGTGACGGTGCGCGTCACGGCGTTGAGACCGGAGGCCTCCCAATCGCGGTTAAACCAGCGACCGAAGCCGCGGTCGTTGTTGGTCGGTGCGCGATAGAGCTGGAGCGTGGGGCCGACGGGCGCATCCGCTCTGGCCTGCGGGACGGTGTCGGCGGACGGAGGCGCGGACGCCATCAATTCGCCGTATCCAAAATCCAATGACACCAGCGTGCCGTCGGCGCGGCTGAACGCGGCCTTGAAGGCGGGGCTGGAAATTTGCACGCGGTCGCCGGCATCGGAAAGCGTGAGTGCCGGAGCGGTGGTGGGTGCGAAGACCGGCGCAGGCGCTTCAGGCAGTTTGAGTTGAAATTGTTCCCACGCGATCTCGTGGCCGGCGGGCGCCCACGAGGATTTTTCCTTGGTGTGCAGGCTCACGCGCAGCCAGTAGTCGGCACCTGGACGAGACGCGGCGGTTTCGGCGACGGGCACGGCGACCTCGGGATCGGCGCCGGGACGGATGTTGAGCGCGGGCAGCACGCCCTCCTGCACGACCTCGCCATCGGTGTGCACGTACCAGCGCGCTTCGAACTGATCGAGGTTGGTGTGGTGATGGCGGTTGGTGATGCGAATGTTGGTTTTTCCGGGAGTCATGTCGCGCGGCTCGATGAGGAGCGGCTGATAAACTTTTTTGACCTCCCAGTATTTCGGCTGCGGCGTGCGATCGGCGAAGACGATGCCCTTGATGCTGAAGTTGCCGTGATTGGGTTTGTCGCCGAAGTCGCCGCCGTACGCGGTGAACTTCGTGCCGTCGGGCGCCGTTTTGGTGAGACCTTGGTCAACCCATTCCCAGATGAAGCCGCCGAGCATGCGCGGGTGCCAGTAGATCTCGTCCCAGTATTCTTTGAAATTGCCGAGCGCGTTGCCCATCGCGTGCGCGTATTCGCTGGTGAGCACAGGGCGGTTGTCGGCGGGATCGGTGGCGATCTCGAGGAGGCGTTCCCAGCGGGCGTTTTCGGGCGATTCCACGTCGGGATCGGCTTCGAGATAGGGCTCCATCACGCGCGGATAAAAACGGCTGATGACATCGACGGTGTGAGGATCGGTGGGTTTGCCCTGCGCGCCTTCGTAGTGAATGGGACGTGTGGGATCGAACTCGCGCAACCAGGCGGAAGCGGCGGCAAAGTTCGGACCGTAGCCGGCTTCGTTGCCGAGCGACCACATGACGATCGACGGATGGTTTTTATCGCGCTCGGCCATGCGGATGGTGCGGTCGAGAAACGCGCCGTGCCAGCGCGGGTCGCTCGCGAGTTCGCCGCGCAAGCCATGCGTCTCGATGTCGGCCTCGTCGATCACGTAGAGGCCGTAGTAGTCACAAAGCGAATACCAGCGCGGATCGTTGGGATAGTGGGAGGTGCGCACGGCGTTGATGTTCGCCTGCTTCATGAGGACGATGTCCTCGACCATGCGCTGATAGGAAACGACGCGGGCATGCTCGGGATCGTGCTCGTGGCGATTCACGCCGCGCATGCGGATGGGCTGTCCGTTCACGAGGAAACGACCATCGCGGATCTCGATCTCGCGGAAGCCGACGCGGGTGCTGGTGGCTTCGACGAGGTCGCCCTTGTCGTTATGGAGCGTGAGGATGAGCGTGTAGAGAGTGGGTGTTTCCGCGGTCCATTTGGCGGGGTTGGAAACGGTGGCTTCGAGCCAGGCGAATTTTGCGTGACCGCGCTGGGGCGTGCGATCGTTCATGATGTCGGCCTTCCGGTCGCGATTGAGGATCGGCTCGATCTCCTGCGAGAGCGGTTTTTCCAGCACGGCTTTTCCGGAGGCGTCGTGCAGTTGGGCGCGGATGGTCCAGCCCGCGAGTGAGTCGGTGCGGCGCGTGGCGATCTCGGGTTTGATGAGGAGCTTCGCGTCGCGATAATTCTCGTCGAGATCCGTGCGGACCGCGAAGTCCGCGATACGCACGTCGGCGGTGGAGTAGAGAAACACCTCGCGGAAAATGCCGCTGAAGCGCCACGAATCCTGGTCTTCGAGATAGCTGCCGTCGGACCAGCGGTACACCTCGACGGCGAGGAGATTCTTGCTGCCGTCGTTCTTGAGATAAGGTGTGAGCTCAAACTCCGCCGGTTCCATCGAGCCCTCGCTGTAACCGATGCGCTGTCCGTTGAGCCACACGTAGAACGCGCTCTGCACGCCGCCGAAATGGATGAAGACGCGGCGCTCGTTCCAGTTGGCGGGCGTCTGGAATGTACGCCGGTACGAACCGACGGGATTGCGCTCCGTGAACGTGGTGTAGTCGGGCTTCGGTTCGCCCATCACGCGCGGAGGATCGATTTTGAATGCGTATCCAGCGCTCACATACATGGGCGTGCCGTAACCGTTCATTTCCCAGTTGGCGGGAACGGGGATCGTCTTCCACGAAGAGTCGTCGAAGCCGGGTTTATAGAAATCGCGCGGGCGCTGATCGGGGTGCGTCACCCAGTTGAAGCGCCAGGCATCCTGGCTGTTGAGCGACTTGTACCACGGAGATTTTCCGCGCTCGTTGGCGAAGGCCTGTTCGGCGGTCGCGTAAGGCGTGAACGTGGCGCGCGCGGGTTCGCGGTTGATCTGAAAAACCTGCTCGTTTTCCCAGTCGGGCGGAGTCGCCGCGGCGAGCGATGCGGTGCCCTGGCCGGCGAGTAGCGCAAGAAGGAGGATGCAGATGAGCGGGCGAAGTGAAGTGGCCATTATGATGAAGCGAAACGGTGCGCGCGGAGGGGTTCGAGGGTCAAACCAGATGACCGTTCGGCGACGGTGCGCGCAGAAAAAATCGAGGCAAGAAACGTGGGCTTTTGAGACGCGTGTTGCATGGCGCAGTCGCGCCGGCGCTCAGTTGCGGAGGTGGGAATTTTTCCAAAGATCGACGTAGCCGGCAGGTTTGTTCCACGCAGGTTTGGCGGCGGTGGGATCGTCGCCATTGATGAATTCCTCGATGTTGGAGTAGCCATCGCTGTTCAAGTCGGCGTGCACGTCGGTCGGGTCACGCGGGTCGAGGCCGAAGCGCGTTTCCCAATCGTCGGGCAGGCCATCGCCATCCGTGTCTCGATAAGGCGTTCCCTCGTAGCGTGGAAAACTGCCGACCTGGTCGATATCGCTGATGATGCCTTTCTCGTAAGTGGTCCGGCCGGTGCGCACGGATGCGATCACGCGTTCATCGACGGCATCACGTCGCGGGAGCGTGGCACCGGCATTCGCGAGGACGTATGCAAAAGCATCGTCGGCGGGCAGGAGTTCAAGCCACGCGTGCGGGTAGGGTTTTTCGGCGCGGATGGTTGTGAGGGTTTCTTCCGCATTGCCATCGGCGGTGGTGCGGATCTGCACACCGCCGTCCCAATTGTCGGCGCTGACGCGTGCATTTCCTTCGACGATGTTTCCGGTGACATACGCTTTGCCGAAATCGTCCACCGGCGGTTTTGCGCGGCGCGGTTCCGGTCGGAGGATGCGCCAGCCGCTGGCTTCGGTGGTTGATGTCGCCGGCCCCGGCTTGAAGTAGTTGTTGATGATCGTGAAAAAACTCCGGTGGTCTCCGCCATCGATGGTGCGATAGCGCCAGTTGAAGATCACGTTGTTGGCGAAGGTGAAATCGTAGAACATGCCCACGCTCGGGTTGCGGCCGGTGTTCGAGGCCCAGAGATTGCGCAGGAAGGTGCTGTTGTAGCCGCCGAGCGTGCTGCCGAAGGCGTGATTGTAGGTGTCGAGCGCTTCCGCGGAAATGGAGTTTTGAATCGTGATGTTGACCGTGGGGAGCTTGAGGTCCCTGCCGCCCTCGGGAGGCGAATACGTGTGCCGGTACATCGAGAGATTTTCATCCAGTCCCCAGGAAGTGGATACATGGTCGATCATGATGTTGCCGATGGGATTGCCGCCGAGGGAGTCGTTGCGATCACCCACCCAGGTCGCACCGCGGCGGAAACGCATGTGTCGGATCACGACATCGTGCGTCTCGATCTCGACCGTGTCGCCCGCGATGCAAACGCCATCGCCCGGAGCCGTGCTGCCCGCGATCGTGATGTAGGGCGCGCGGATGCGAATGCGCTCTTTCAACCGAATGATGCCCGCGACATTAAAGATCACGATGCGCGGGCCGCCGGCTTCCAACGCTTCGCGGAAACTGCCGGGACCTGAGTCGTTGAGGTTGGTGACGACAAAAATTTTTCCACCGCGCCCGCCGAAACTATACATGCCGCCGCCTTGCGCGCCAGGAAACGCGGGGATCTCCGCCTGCGGAAGATCCGTCGGTCGTGCTGCGCCGGGCAGATAAGGCTTTCCTTTGGCCGCCCATGTTTCGATCGCGGGTTGGGCGTCGGCCCACGCGGCGTCGGAGCGCGTGTCGGCCTCGACCCGGCGGCGGTTGGCCTCCGACTGTACCTCGGAGGTGATGCGCGGATACTGCGCAGAAACCGAGGTCGATGCCACGAGCACGGCCAGCAGAAGCGATACAGAAAGCGGAGCGTGCCGGAGGCGGGATCGTGCGGTCGTCATGAACTAAAAGGACGCGGCGTGCGCGGCGTGGTGAACCAAGGTGAAAAATTAACCCTCGCGGGATTACCGGAGCATTATGCGGGGATTTTGTAATGGAGCGGTAATGCGTATGAGCTACCATGCACGCCTTTTCATGCGCATCCTCGTTGTCGAAGATTCCGTCCGTTTGCGACAAAACCTGGTGTCCGCCCTCCGGCGCACGGGGTTTGCCGTGGACGCATCCGGCGACGGGAAGGATGGGCTCTGGCATGCGCAATCGAACGACTACGACGCGATCGTGCTCGATATCATGCTGCCGGAGATCGACGGACTCGAAGTGCTGCGTCAGATCCGCGCCGCCGGCCGGAACACGCCGGTCCTGTTGCTGACCGCCAGGGACACCGTGGAAGATCGCGTGCTCGGGCTCAATCAAGGCGCCGACGACTACCTCGTAAAACCCTTCGCGCTGGAGGAGTTGCTCGCACGCGTGCAGGCGCTTTGCCGCCGCAAATACGCGGTGAAAAATTCCCGCATCGAGATCGACGATGTGGCCATCGACACCGCGGCCAAACGGGTGTGGCGCGGCGACCGCCCCATCGAACTCACGTCGCGCGAGTATTCACTTCTTGAATACCTCGCGCTTCATCGCGGCACGGTCGTTTCCCGCAGCCAGATCGAGGAGCATATCTACGACGGCCAGGTCGATCCCATGAGCAACGTCGTGGATTCCGCGATCTGCATCGTGCGGCGCAAGCTCGCCGAGGCCGATGCCCGGCCCATCATCCGCACGCGTCGCGGCCACGGCTACGTACTCGAATCTCACGCGGCATGCGCTCCATCCGAAGGCAGCTGACTCTCGGCATCCTGCTGTCCCTCGGGCTGCTGCTCGGCGGGCTGGGCTTCGGCATCTACTGGGCGATCCGCGATTCGATCTACGATCAGTTCGACGAAGCGCTGCGCGTGAAAGCGCTGTTCATCGTCACCTCGACCCAGCAGCGCAACAATCAGATACGCGTCGATTTTTCCGACGGTTACCTGCGCGAATTCGACTACGACATCGCAACGGATTTTTTTCAGGTTTACGACGGCGAGGGAAAGTCGCTCACGCGGTCCGATTCGTTGAGCGGACGCGATCTGCCGCTGCGTGCGGGTTCGCTGAAGACTCCGCTTTATTGGGATCTCGACCTGCCGACGGGTGAACCGGGCCGGGCCATCGGCATCGAGTTTTCCCCGAATCTTCAGAACCGCCGTGGCGTGAGAAAGGAAGATCCGCTGATCGCACGCGTTGTGGTCGCCTCGGATCGCAGTCATCTCGACGTGTTGGTCGGGCGTTTGAAAATGACGCTGTTGGCCGCGGGCGGCGCCATGGTTCTGGTGATCGGGCTGGTGGTGCCGCGTGTATTGGCGCGAGGACTACGGCCGCTGCAGGCGCTCGCCGATCAAGCGTCGCGGATCGACGCCCACTCGCTCACGGAGCGTTTTCCCGTCGCGACGCTACCGGGGGAGTTGCAGCCGATCGCGCGGCGTTTGAATGACCTGCTCGCGCGATTGGGCGAAGGATTCGATCGCGAACGCCGCTTCAGCTCCAATCTCGCGCACGAACTGCGCACACCGCTCGCCGAGCTTCGCTCGCAGGCGGAACTCGCGCTGAAATGGCCGGAAGAGCGCACCGCGGAAAATGACCGCGCAGTGCTGGACATCGCTCTGCAGATGGAGGCGCTTGTGAGCCAGATGCTCGCGCTCGCGCGGGCGGAACAAGGCGGGTCGATCGGCGCAAAGACATCGGTCGGGCTGGCACCGCTGATCGCATCGATCCTTGAGGCACTCGCGCCAGCCGCGGACGCCCGCGGTCTCACGATCGTCAACGATACACCGGCCGACGCGACGCTGGTCACCGGGGCGGTGGCCCTGCGCTCGATCCTGACGAACCTTTTGGAAAACGCCGTGAACTACGCGGACGCCGGCGGGGAAGTTCGTGTGCAAACGGCGTTGGACGCGGACCGTTTCCATCTTCGCGTCAGCAATCCAGCCGGCGCGCTGCAACCGGCGGACCTTTCGAGGATGTTCGAACGTTTCTGGCGCAAAGACAGTTCGCGAAGCGATGGCGCCCATGCGGGCCTCGGGCTCGCGCTCGCGCGTTCTCTGGCCGAGCAACTGGGCTGCACCCTCGAAGCCACCCGGGAAGCGCCGGGGCTACTGGTGTTGACCCTTTCCGGCCCGCGCTGACCGCTCCGCGCGGGCTTGTATCCAGTTTCTGGATGCAGACTAGATCGAGGCCGAGAACGTGCAGTGAAACGTGCGGCCCAGCGGCGATCCGCCGCGATAACCGGAGAGCGTGTCGGCGCGCGCAGGCTGCTCGTCGAAGAGATTGCCGATGCCGACGCCGATGCGGTACTGCGCGGCGCGTTTGGGACGGAAATTGTGTTTAAACCGCCAGCCTGCGTTGAGTGTCACGACCGTGCGCTCCGGCGTGCCTTCGCCTCCGGGACCCGCGTCGATGGCGGTGGTATGATCGACGCGCAGCGAGGTGGACCATGCGCGATAGCTCCAGCTTGCGGTGGTGCGAAATTCCCACTCCGGGCGGTCGGTGCGTGAACCGCCATCGTGGACAAAAAGTACACCGGGAGCGAGTTCGCGACGGTCTTCGAGAAGGCGCTCGGCTGTCGTGGAAAAACGGATACGTCCGAATGCCGTCGGCGGCGGCGTGTAGCCGAGATTCAGGTCGAGTGAGCGTGTTTCGCTGCGTCCGGAGTTTCCGGGGGTGGTGTCGATTGAAACGATCGAGCCGGGTCGCCCGAGCGCGATGTCTTCGAGGCTGGGCGCAGCGCGCACGATACGATTCGCGAAGGCGGCTTCGTTGTTCACGATGTCCTGCGCAGAAAAGCGGCGCTGGATGAGGTCTTCGCGCTCGCGCGAAAAATAGGTGCCCGCAAAGCGCAGCCCGGTCGCAAACGGGGGCTCGAACGAGACGCCAAACGACTGGCGCGTGCTTTTTTCCCGGTCGAAGTGCGCGAGATCGCGAACGATGATCTGCGCCTCGGAAGCAGTGTTGTCGCGACGCGGGTCGAGAAGCGTTTCCTGCACGAGTGTTTCGCGGCGGTCGGAAACATCGCGGGAGGGCATCGAGGATTGTTCGGAGTGGCGCGCGCGAAAAAGCAGCGGCCTTATGGGCGACCAGGTGAGGCCGATGTCGTTGCCGCGTCCATCGCTGCCGTCGTCTTGCGTCGAGTAGCGGGCGGAGAGGCGCGTCTCGAGTCGGTTGAGCAGCGGGATGGCGTTTTGCCGTGAGGCGAGTGGAAGATTGAAGGAGGCGGAGGCATCGCGCGCGTTGCTCTCGTAATGGCTTTCGGGCGATTGGATGCCGGGCGCGCCGCGGGATATGCGCTCACGTTCATCCATCTGGTATCCGCCTCTCAACGAGAGCGTAATCGGGCCGGCCCATGTGCGGGCCAGCGGACCGTTGGAGGAAAAATCGAAGCGTGTGTTTTCGCGGGTCGTGTCGCTGTTGCGCGTGAAGGAGAGCGACGGATACAGGTGCGCGTTGACGGGACCGGCGGCGGGGTCGCCGAAGGGATTGAAGCGCGTGGCGGCATCCGGTGAGCGAAGCGACGCGCTCAAACGTTCGTGGTCGAGATCGGTCGCGGTTTGCGTGGAATCGTCGAGCCGGTAGGCAAAGCCGCCCTGCCAGGACCACGTGGCGATTTTTCCATTGAAGGTCATGCCAATCTGCGCGCGATCGCTACGGGAGGTTTGTCGCGTGGGACCGAATTCGGTGTGAACGAAGCCAACCTCGACGTCCTGCCCAAAGGGATTGTAGGCGGCGGGCACGAGCGTCCGCGACGATGCGGCGGACACGGGCGGCGAGCCGATGCGGCGCGACTGGCTGTGGGTGAACGAGCCGTTGATGGATGCGCGCAAACGGTGTCCAAAAATTGGATACGAGGCGCTGAAGGTGCTTCCCAGCTGACGCGAGGGGCTGGTCAGCTGCCGATACGCGGCGGTGTCGAAACGACGTTGTCCGGACGCGTCGCTTCCGCCGGGAAGAAAATCCCCCGCCGAGAGATTTTCGCCGGTCTGGCCTTCGGGGACCAGCGCGGTGAAAACAGGATTTCCGTCGGCATCCAGTAGGCCGTTGAGAGAACCGCTCACCGCGCGGATGACGGCGGGCGATCCCCAGGTGAGGCGCAGATCGCTGCCGCCCCAGGACGTGTGGTTTTGGTCGCGGGAGAACGGCCGGTCGGTGGCATCGAGCGCGTAACGCTTGGACGCGTTTACGCCGAAGAGCAGACGAAGCTTACCGCGCACGAGGGACGTGGAGAGACGGGTGCTGAGCTGTTCGCCGCCACCGCCGGCGAAAGAGCCGTCGAATTTCAGACCGGCTTCGCCGCCTTGATAGTCTTTCTTGAGCCGGATGTTGATCACGCGCCCGGAAGATTGCGCACCGTATTCGGGCATCGAGCCTTCGCGGCTGACCTCGATGTCCTCGACCATGCCGAGAGGCAGCGTCGATGGGTCGATGTAAGCGGGTTCGCCGTCGATGAGGACGAGAACCTCTTCGTCGCGCCCCGCGCCGGGAAGCGTTTCAAAAAATTCATTCAGCGTGAACGAACCGGTATCCTCGATGTATTGGGTATCATAACGATCACGGAATCCGGCGCCTTCGACATCGCTGCCGAACAACCGATCGCCACTGACCTTGAACGCCTCGAGCATTAACGTCGGCGCCTCCGGTGGCGGGATATCGATTGATTGCGCGGATAGGGGCGCTGCGAAGGCCAAGGAGGCACCGAGAAGCAGCGAGGGAGGTTGAAAAAGGGACGAGAAGAAGGACATAGGACGAGCACGACCCGCCAAAAAACGGGCCAGTGATCGTCAGCATAGAAGGGCCGAGCTTATCGTAGGATTATGCGAACGGCGGAGCGGACGGTTCGGATAGTTTTATTGCCGGACAGGGACGCTCATGGGGAGTTTTAGCTGTGTATTCGATCGGCGAATACGGCGCGCGCGGATCGCGTCGCTTGTCCGGGCGTGGTCAGCACCGTAGGGGAGTCTCGGTCGCGAGAACTGAATTACCCCGCGGGAAAAGCGGCTCTTCCGAAAAAGAAGTTGGCCGGTCGCGTACCCCTACACGACCGGCCATTTGCTTTCTTAGTTACCCCAAAATGTCAGCGCTAAGCGCTAACAACGTGCAGAACATCGGCACGATTGGAGGATGGGTCAATCGCGCAGAAAATTCGTTAAGCGGACTAATGAGGGGCGTAAGGAAAACTTACGCCGCGGTTCGCGCGCGCGGTTAAGCGTCTGCGGGAAAGGTAGATCGATTCTATCCGGCCGGGGCGCAAAACGGAGCCCGGCTCACTTTTTCTTGGGCGCCGTCTTCTTGGATGCGGGCTTCGTCGCCTTTTTGGCGGCCGTTTTCTTTTTAGCCGGCGCTTTTTTCGCTCCCGCGGTTTTGGCTGCCTTGGTCTTGGCTGATGCCGGCTTTTTAGGCTTGGTCGCCGGAGGATTGAGAAGTTCGGGTACGGAAATCTCGATGGCGTCGCGCCAAAGATTTTCGAGGGCGTATTTCTTCCGGTTCTCGGGCGTGAACACGTGGATCATGATGTCGAACGCGTCCACGACGAGCCAGCCGCTCTCGAGGCCTTTATCCATGCCGAGGATTTTGGTGCCGGTGGCATCGATGACTTTTTCGAGTTCGACGCGGAGCGCGCGCAAGTGGGGCTCGGACGTGCCGGTGGCGAGAATAAGGAAATCGGTGATGGAGGATTGCTCGGAGACGTCGAGCAGTCGGAGGTCGCCGGCCTTTTTGTCGTCGAGCGCCTTGCAGATCAGCGTGAGCAGCGGCGGGAGCGTGGCGGGCGAAGAGGAATCGTTGTTCATGCAGTAGTTTCAGCGATAGAGACGCTTTTCGGTGATTTGGACAATCGTCTTGTGTGGCACGAAATAGTCGAGCGAGCGGCCGTGTCGCACGCGCTGCCGGAGTTCGGTCGAACTGATTTCCACCAAGTGGCCGTCGCAGCGATGGAGGCGGATGCCGGGGATGGCGGGCGTCGCCCGGATGGGATGGCCGGGACGTTCGAGAAAGATGAACTCCACCAAGCGGGCGAGCTCCTCGATGTCTTTCCAGCGCTCAAGCTTGGGCAGTTGATCGCCGCCGATGATCCAGAAGAGCTGGTCGTCGGGGAACAGCTCGCGGAAGTGGCACGCGGAATCGATCGTGTAACTCATGCCGCCTTTGCGCAGTTCGAAGTCGGATATCTCGAAGCGATCATCCCAATCGATGGCGGCGTGAAGCATGGCGAGGCGGTCGTCGGCGGAGCATTGCACGTCGTCGGGTTTCAGGGGCGCCTGGGCGGCGGGAACAAAAAACAGGCGGTCGAGCTGGTGCTGTTCATAAGCATCCTGCGCGGCGATGAGGTGGCCGAAGTGCACGGGGTCGAAACTGCCTCCGAGGAAACCGATCTTCACAGCGGGCACGTTGTGCGGAGGCGTGCCGCTCGCAAGGCCTGTTTTTTGGTGGCGCGCCCGCAGATTCCGGCTGGCGTTTTACGAGGCGGACGGTCTGCTTGGGCCTCCGTAACAGCGCTGCCCGGGTGGTGGAATGGTAGACACCAGGGACTTAAAATCCCTTGCCTGTAAAGGCGTACCGGTTCGAGTCCGGTCCCGGGTACCAGCGGCGTGCGGTGCTTGGGCCGCTCGTGGAGGACGATGGTTTATCGGGCCGGGATCGCGATGCGGTGTGTGCCGGGATGCAGAACATCGGTCGCCGGGAGGCCGGGGATTTGGAGCGTGGCGGTGGTGTTGGGCGGGACGACGACTTCGAGATCGATCGCGTGGCCGTTGCGTTTCCAACTGCTGGCGGCTTTGCCGAAGGGCGTTTCGTGTTCGGCGCTCGCGTGATCGAGTTGGTTCGCGAAGAGCGGGCGCACGAAGAAATGTTTATAGCCGGGCTGCGCGGGATCGGGCGCGAGGCCCGCGAGTCGTTCATACATCCACTGGCCGATCGCGCCGTAGGCGTAGTGGTTAAACGAATTCATGCTCTTGTCGCCGAATCCGTGCTCGTGGCTGTAACTGTTCCAGCGTTCCCAAAGCGTGGTGGCGCCTTGGTTGATCGAGTAGAACCACGACGGATACGTTTCGCGGAAAACGAGTTCGCACGCGAGGTCACTGTGACCGGTTTGATCGAGCGCGGCGGTGAGGAAGGGCGTGCCGAGAAAACCGGTGCGCAGATGTCCGCCCGCGTCGTGGACCAGGCGGACCAGGTTTTTCCCGGCCATGGTTTTTAGTTCGTCGGGAATGAGGTCGAAGGCGATCGCGAGCACGTAGGCGGTCTGCGTTTCAGGCGCGTTTTGCAGGTTTCCTTCGAGGTCGAAATAATGGCGGGTAAAGGCGTCGCGAATCGCCGCGGCTTCTTGCGCGTAGCGTTCGGCATCTTCAGTGCGGCCGAGGACGCGGGCGGTGTCGGCGAGGATTTGCGTGCTGCGCGCGTAGAAGGCGGCGCCGAGCAGCGGGCGGGGCGTATCGCCTTTGCGCTCCTTCATCCAGTCTTTGTCCGCCGCTCCGGTTTGCGGGTGAGGCTGGAGCCAGTCGCCGTAGCCTCGGGTGTTGGGCAGCAAGTGCTGCGCGGACTGCGCGCGGTACCAGCCGACCAGTTTTTCCATCATCGCATAGTTTTCATCGAGCACCGTGTGGTCGCCGGTGCGCACGTAGAGATCCCACGGGATGAACGTCGCGGCATCCATCCAGCCAGGGCTGCGGTTGCGCCACTTCGTGCCGGCGACCGGGACGATGTCGGGGATCACGCCGTCGGCGTCTTGTTCGTCGCGCATCGAGGCGAGCCAGCTTTTCCAGAACGCATGCGCGTCGGTGTTGAACATCGATGTCGCGCAAAAAACCTGGGCGTCGCCCGTCCAGCCCATGCGCTCGTCGCGTTGCGGACAATCGGTGGGAATATCGAGCGAGTTGCCGCGCCAGCCCCACACGATGTTGCTCTGCAGTTGATTCAGTTTCGCGTGCGAGGATTGGAATTTTCCAAGCGGGCGCAGGTCGGTTTGAAGCACGACGCCGGTGACCCAATCGGGCTGAGGTTTTGCGTTCGCGGGCAAACCGGAGAGCTCGACGTAGCGGAAACCATGAAACGTGAAAGACGGTTCCCACGCGATCGTGCCGTTCGCGGCGGCGGTGTACGTGTTGGTCGATTTCGCGGTGCGATAGTTTTCGGTGTAGAGCGTGCCGTCTTGCTGAAGCATCTCCGCGAAACGGATCGTGATGGTCTGATCTTTCTCCACCGGGATGTTGACGCGCGCCCAGCCGACTATGTTCTGGCCGAGATCAAAAACGAAACGTCCGGGCTGCGGCTCAGTGATCGCGCGCACGGCGAGCGTCTGCACTTCGCGCACGGGCGCGAAGGGTTTTGGTGTGAGCCGCGCGGAGCCGAGATCGGTGTTGGCGATAACCGGCTTCCAGTCGGCGACCCGGCGACGTGCATCGTAGATTTCGCCATCGTAGAGACTCGAGGAGATGATCGGACCGACGAGCGTTCCTTCCCATTGATCGTCGGAAACGATGACTTCGCGCGAACCGTCGGCGTAGGTGATCTCCAGTTGAAGCAGCAGCTCGGGATCTTTGCCGTAGGGCGCTTTGTTTTTCGTTTCGAAGGGCAGACGCCCCGCGTACCAGCCTGTGCCGAGCGTGGCTTGGAGTTGATTGTCGCCTTCGCGCAGTTGGGCGGTGACGTCGTAGGTCAACGTATCGAGGCGCTGATGATAAGGCGTGAAGCCGTTGGCGAAATAATTGCGGCCGATACGCTGGCCGTTGAGCTGAAGTGCAAATACACCGCGCGCGGTGACGTAGAGGCGCGCGCGGGCGATTTTTTTCTGTGTGGAAAAATCGCGTCTCAGCCTGCCGGCCGCTTCGTGCTGCGGATCGGTTTCGCCTGCGGGACGAATCCAGTGCGCTCTCCACTCGGCGGCGGAAAGCAGTCCCAACTCAAGTGTGGCCCATTCGCTCCAACCGGCTTCGACGCCTTTTTCATCGCGAACGTTTACGCGCCACTGCATGCGCGCGCGCGGCGCGAGTGGTTCGCCGGTGTAGCGCACGAAGGTGGATTGATCGGAGACAATCCAGCCGGTGTCCGTGGTCTTTTCACCGATGCGCGTTTCGATGCGATACGCGGTTTGCCGGGCGATAGAGAGCGGCAGTTTCCACGAAAACGTCGGCGTGGTTTGATGAAAACCAAGCGGGTTCACAAAACCCTCGCCGACCGTGAGCGAATGTGCGGGTGCGGCGGAAAGTGTTTGTGCGGCGAGAATCAAAAAGACGCCGAGATAAAGCCGAAAACGGTGGGGCATGGGTGGTGGGGCGCGGCCGCAGCCATTTGCGCGATGAAGGGTCGATGATGAGAAATGAACGCTTCCTCCGCTCACGCGACCGGTGGAGAAATCTGTGTTCGAGTGAGGCAGTGAGTCAGCGCGTAAGTTTGAAGAGTGCGGCGCCGTGCGGGCTGATCTGCGCGGAGAATTTATCGCCGAGCTGACCGATGTCTTTTTGCCGCCACAAATCGCGGAGCGTGCCGGAGTGTCCGAGTTGCGCAGCGTCGATCGTCAGCACGCGATCGGCGTTGGAGAGATTGAAAAGCGCGATGGCCTTGGCGCCGTCGGCGAGATCTTTGGCCCAGATTTCCCAGACGCCGCGCTCGTGAGCGATGCGGTAGCCTTGTCGGCAGAGCGCGTCTTGATTGACCGCGAGCACCTCGTCGTTGGTGACGAGATTCAGATCAAACGCATCCATCGTCGGCACGTGGCACGAGAGCAACAACGGCTGCGTGAGAATGGTCCAAAGCGTGACTTGGAAATATTGCTCGGCGGGCGTGAGAGGCGATGGCTTGAAGGTGACCTCGGCGCGGTTGGGGCGTCCGAGCGGGCCGATTTGCAGCATGTCGAGATCGCCGTAGTGGCCGGGCCGCGTGAGTTGCAGACGCGTTTCCATCTCGAAAGGCGCGGTCAAATAACGCCACTCCGCGCGGATGTCGCCGGTGAGGCGGCGGAGATGCGAGTAGCGCGGCACGAATGCGTCTTCGGCCTCGTTGTGATCGGGCGAGAGGCTGATGAGAATGTCGCGATCGACCGCGCGGAAATCGTCGTACAAACGCTGCGTGATGCCGGACGCCGCGGTCTTGTGCTGCGGTTTCGATTCGTCGGGCGTCCAACCTTTGTCGGTCTCGATCAACGTCCATTCCTTCCAATCGTATTTCACATAGTCGATGCCCCATTCGGCGAACTGGCGCGCATCGCGATCGACGAACCATGCGGGGCCGATCCGCGCGAGGCCCTTGCGAATGCCATTGGGATACCGCCCGAAAACTTGATGCGGATTCTGGCGCTGATCCTTGGGCAAATAAAACGCCGAGTAGTCGCCGTCGTCGTTGGGCGCGGTGCCGCCGATGTATCCGGCGTAGGTGGACATCCACGGCGTGGAATAAATGCCGAGCTTGAGGCCGCGCGCATTCACGAACGCGGCGAGCGCTTTCATGTCGCCGAATTTCGCGTTGGGCTGAATGGCCTTCGTGACCGGATCGCGTTCGCCCATCCAGCAATCGTCGATGTTCAAATAAGTCCATCCGTGAGCGGTGAGCCCTTTCTCCTCCATCGCGATGGCGGTCTCGCGAATGGCCGCATCGCTCACACCTTCCGAATGCACGTACCAACTATTCCAACCCATCGGCGGCGTGAGCGCGATCGTGTCGCCGACGCGCAGCGTAAGTTCGCGCGTCGTGCGGCCGTGGCCGTTCTCAGCGATTAACGTCACGACAAAATCGCGGACATCGTTTGGCGCGCGTCCGGTGATCCATCCCGATGCAGGATCGATGGAGACTCCGTCGGGCAGACCGGACGCCGAGAAGCGCAGTGGTTTTTCTCCAGTGGCGGACACGCGGAAGAAAACAGGTTTGCCCGGGCGCACGCCGAAGATTTTTGCGCCGGCGAAGCGCGGCTCGCGAGGTGCGGCCGGCGTCAGGATTTCGCGTCCGTGGATGCGGGCATCGTAAACGGGCGGAGAGGAAACCGCGTCGACCGCCAGCGATTGGGCGAGTCCGCCCGTGCAGAACAGGAAGCTTGCGAGGAGGGAACGGGCGAGATGGCTCGCAACGAGAGGACGACGAGAAGGCATGATAAGAAAGGTGATGTCGGGTGGGGCGTGGTCGCGGAGCGGCGCCGTTATTCGGTGACGAGGATTTTCTGGACCGAGACGAATTGTCCTTTGCTTCCGTAGGCGGCGTTTTTCGCCTGCCAGAAGAAGCGTTCGCCGAGGACGGTCACGGTCAGCGTGTAGTCGCCGCGCTCGAGTTTCGGGCTGATAAATTTCAACGAAGCTTCAGTGTAGAGACAGTAGGTTTCGATGATGGAGGAGAGCACGGTTTCGCCGCGCGCGTTATTAATTTTCAGTTCTGCGAAGCCGCCGTCGTCGCGAGCGACAGAATAGAGCGCGACCTGCGTGCCGGTGAACGGAATTTCCAATGTGGCGCCCGCGACGTCGGAGCGCAGATCGGAAAATCCGGCGGCATCGGTGTGCCGTTTCCAATCAGCGGAGAAGCGTCCGGTGTCGTGGGAGTATAAATCGATGACGTTGCCGGAAAGCGGAGCCGAAGACCAGGCGCCGGAGCGCAGGTCGATTTTCCAACTTTGTATGTATTCAGGGAGGGAAAGGGAACCGTCCTTGGCGAAACGCAGCGGTTGCCAGACGTAAGTGGCTGAGGAGTTTTGGCGTGGATGCGCCCAGCGGTCGCCCATATACACATAGGTCGTCTCGCGTTCGCCGATAATGGGGAGCACGAATGTGGTTTGAGAGTTCCAGGTGAGACTGCCCTCCGGAGCGAAATGGCCGCGTAGTTCCCAAGGACCATCCAGCGATCGCGCCGTGTAGTAATTGTTGTCATTGCGTTCCCAACCGGTGAGGCCCGAACCGAGCCAATAATAGAGACCGTCGCGCTTGAAAATGGCGGGCGATTCGTGGCCTTGGGCGATGCCGCTCACGACTTGCGCGACCACGCTGCGATAGTCGTCGGCGAGGCGGTAGAGGTTGCCGGAATGGGTGACGAGGTAACCGGAACCGTCGTCATCCTGAAAGGCGCTCATATCCCATTTCTTGATCGGCGCGCCGTCGAATAGCAGCGGTCCTTGAAATGTATAAGGCCCCGTGACGGTGGAGCTCGTGGCGTAGCCGACGGCGGGATCGCGGTACCCGGAGTTGTCGGTGTGCATAAACATCACGAATTCGCCGGTGCGCGGATTCTTGAGGACCTTGGGACGCTCGCCGACGCGCCCGGGGCCAAGGCGGCCATCGGGCTGGGAGGGGAGGGCGATTGATTCGAAGCGCCAGTTGGCGAGATGGGTCGAGGAGTAGCAGCTGAAGCCGACGAAGGCGTTGCCGTGGTCCTGCTTGAATTCGCCGAAAAAGTAGAAACGACCGTTCTCCTTGAGAATACCTCCGCCACGGGCGCTGACGGGACGTCGATCCTGATCGAACCAGGGTGCGCCGGAGATGATCGCGGGATTGGAGGAGGACGTCGTGGCAGCGGCGAGACCGGAGGCACCCGAGATTACAAAAGAAGCTGCAAGAAGTGTGTAGAGTTTTTTCATATTATAAAAGAGACGATCGCACGGGCCGGAGCGGTTGCGTGTAATGAGATTTACTTGGAGACAGGCGGCATCATCTGCACCGGCCGGATGGTGCCGTCTTCATTATAGAAGATCGGCTCCACACACACCTGACGTTCCCAGTTGCTCGGGCCTTGGACGTGATAAAAGAGATAATGGCGACCCTGGAACTCGACGATGGAGCCGTGAACGTTGTGGGAATCGTTGTCCAAGATCGGACCCTTGAACTCCCATGGACCGAGCGGTTTTTTCGCCATACTATAAACGAGCCTATTGGCCCGGCTGTCCTTGTCCTCGGGACGCGTCGGATAACTGGCGTAGTAAAACTCGCCGCGTTTGTGAATCCACACGCCTTCGTAGAATTCAGGCATCTCGATGCGCTCGAAAGCGCCGTCGCGCGTGATCATGTCGGACTTGAGTTTGACCACGCCGAGTTTGCGGGCACCGCCGGCGAACAGGTATGCCTGCCCATCGTCATCGATGAAGATGTTGGGATCGATCATCCACCGAATGCCGGCTTCATTGCGCGCGACCAGGGGATGTCCGAGCGCGTCTTTGAACGGGCCGGTTGGCGAATCGGCGACAGCCACACCAATTTGCGAGTCGGCGGGGAAATAGAAATAATATTTCCCGTCTCGCTCGATACAGTCAGGGGCCCACGCTTCTGTGTCCGCCCAGGTGATATCTTTGAGGCTGAAAATAATCCCGTGGTCGTGCCACGTTTTCATGTCGTCGGTGGAAAAGACGGGCCATTCGACCATCCCCTTCCAGTTCCTCGCACCCGCGGCGTCGCGCGATGGATAAACATAGATCCTTCCATTGAAAACGCGCGCTGATGGATCCGCGTGGAAATCGGGCAGGATGGGTCGCTGCGCTTGCGCAACGGAGGGAAAAATTACGCACAACACTGTGAGCAGAAGCAGGCTCTTTCGACTGAGGAAATGCGGCCGGATAATGGTCTGCTTGGAAAGTGGCGTCATGGTGTTTTATATTAAATGTTCGGATTATTCCGGTCGGGCTCTTCGATGAAGGTGCCGATCGTGGTATCTCGCTCCGTCACGTTTTCGGTGTGTTCGTAGCGGTTTTTCTGTCCGCGCACGGTGTCGATCGAGACCTTTTCGAGGGTGATGTTTTTGACGGGCTGATCCTTGTCTCCGAGGACGCGGAACGGCGTGGAGGTTTCACCCGCCTTAATGTTTTTCATCGTGATGTTACGGATCGGAGTGAGGCGTTCCTCGTAGGCGGGGACGAGGTGTCGCCATTGGTAAAGCACGTCGGTTTCTATCCCGAAAACGCCCATTCTGAACCGGGCGTTGGACGCATCGATGTTTTCGACAGTGATGTTCTCCACAAAACCGCCGCGCCGGCGGTTTGTTTTAATATAAAGAGTATTAAACGGCTTGGTGTCCTTGGAATCGAAGATACAGTCGTGCACATAAACGTTGCGAATGCCGCCGGAGAGCTCGCTGCCGATGGCGACGAGTTGATGTCCGTTGAGAACCGTGCAACGGCGGATGACGATGTTCTCCGAAGGCGTGTTTAGCCGCCAGCCGTCGTGATTGGTGCCTGACTTGATGGCGATGGCATCGTCGCCCTGATCGAACCGGCAGTCTTCCACGAGCAGGTTGCGCGTCCCCTCGGGATCGATGCCGTCGTTGTTGTGGCCATGCGCGCGAACGTCGATCCGGCGGACGACGACCGACT
Organism: uncultured Opitutaceae bacterium; assembly: GCA_964573305.1. GTDB lineage: Bacteria > Verrucomicrobiota > Verrucomicrobiia > Opitutales > Opitutaceae > Nibricoccus. Next base: position 142,915 of record CAZNJG010000004.1, on the reverse strand, counting down.
CGGACAACAGCAGGTGGATGGTCCAGAAAGGGCTGTTGCGGATTGTCACGTCCTCGATCAGGACGTTGGTGCAGCGGTTGAATTGGATGAGATGGGGGCGAAGATTGTTTTCGCCTTCGGCCATCTGGCGCTGCTCGACGGGCACGCCCGTGGAACCCTGTGTATAAAGTCGCTTGAGCGCCTCCATGTGCGCCGGTGGACGCGACGACCACTTTTTCCAAGTACCCATGCGCGGCTCGAGTTTGCCTTTGCCGGTGATGGCTATGTTCTCGCAGCGAAAAGCATAAACGAGCGGCGAATAGTTAAAACATTCCCAGCCTTCCCAACTCGACTGGACCGCCGGCAGATAATCCTGCGGATCGTCGCTGAACGACAGCACGGCATTTTCTGCCAGGTGCAGGTTGACATTGCTCCGAAGGTGGACCGCGCCAGTGAGCCAGGTGCCCGCAGGAACGACGACGCGCCCGCCGCCCGCAGCGTGGCAGGCGTCGATCGCGGCGCGGATGGCCTCGGTGGCTTTGAGGGTGCCGCCCTCCTGCGCGCCGAAGTCAGTGATGATAAAATCGCGATCCGGGAAAACAGGTATTCGTATCGCGGGCATCGAGAACGGCGCTTCCACCCGAATCTCCTCGTGGCGAACAAGGTCGCTGCCGGCGCGCAGCGAAGAAAGGAATCCGCCGGCCAGCAGCATTACGGCATATAGAAGGAAAGTAATTCGCGTCGTGTTCATGGATAAAATTGTAATCGCATCAAGCGCTGTTAGAAATGATATAGGCAACACCCCGAGGTGCGAGCATTGCCGGAAAATCATCAAAGACGTTGGCCGGGTGAAGGTCACGGCTTTGTGACTGTAAGCGTTTTTCCTCTCCTCTGCGGCGTTCTTGGAAACCGGTATGCACTTGGCGGCGGGAACGGCGTTCGGCAGGGCGTTTTATCCGCGTAGGCCATCGTGGGTTGCACGCGGAGGAAACCAATGACCTTGGTCTACCCAATTGTGGTGATTTAGCGAAAACCGCGCCGCGATATCGAGGTGCCTGGCGAGGTGATGATTAAAATATCACCTGTTTATGTGAGACGGCGAGTCTTGCGGTTAAGGAGGCTGGGTATTTTCAACTAACTGAGTTACCCGCCCCGCTCTCTACAGCCGACGATTCTCCGAATGATAAACTGTTCGGAAGACCGGGCGGTTGGAGAGGAACGATGCCCGCCGCTTCCAGCCGTCTGTTTATACAATCGGTCGCCAGTGTTACGCATAGGCCATCGCTGAAGGGGCGGCAGCCACCCACCAAGCCATGCAAACTAGAATGAAAACTATCCCGAACCGACGGATTTCGCCCGCTGGATGTATTATCGCCGCGATGTCGCGTGTTTCTCAGGCAGGCCCGCGACTCCTGTGCGCCGCGCTTCTCGCTTCAACACTCTCTACTCCTGCCTTGCACGCCCAGGCGGAGGATAAGGGCGTCATTACCGGGCGTGTATTTAATCAGGCCACCGGTCGCTATTTGGGCGGCGCGGTGGTTTCCATCGAGGGAACCTCGCTGCAGACCGTGACGTCCGCCGATGGCAGCTTCCGGTTGTCGAATGTTCCGGAAGGCAGTGTATCGGTATCGGCGACTTATGCTGACCTCGATAAGATGACGATGCCTGCGTCGGTCAGCTCCGGGAAAACCCTATCGATTGATTTTGGTCTGACCTCAGCCTCGTATGACGATGTCGTCGAGTTATCGACTTTTGTCGTGTCGGGCATCCGTGAAGGATCTGCGCGCGCGACACAGGAGCAACGCGTAGCGATCAGCCAGAAGTCGGTTTATGCCTCCGACTCGTTTGGCAACGTCGTTGATAGTAATATCGGCGAAGTTGTTAAGAATCTTCCCGGCGTGACCATCGACTATAATGGCGAGGACGCCTCGGCCATGCGTATCCGCGGCATGGATCCCAATTTTGCACTGGTCACGCTCGATGGAAACGAGGTGGCTTCGATCGGCGGGCTCGAGAGCCGCACGTTCAATCTCGCGACGCAGTCACTCGCGAACATCGACAAGATCGAACTCAAGTTCGCGCCGCTGCCGTCGGATGGCGCCAACTCGATGAGCGGCGTGGTTAATCTCGTATCGAAAAGCGCGCTGCAGCAAAAGGGACGGCGCGTCAGCATCGCGGGCAATCTGAGTTTCAACACGAGCGAGTTGAACTTCGACAAGACACCGGGTGGTGCGCGCACACCCGAGCGCAAGATCATGCCGGGCATGACCTTTTCCTATAGCGAAGCGTGGGGGACAAAGCGGCCGCTGGGCGTCGCGTTTAATGCGAGTTTTAACCGCAGCCATCGCTTTAATAATAGTTATACGCTGCCCGGCGGTTACCTCTATGATGCGCAGGCGATTCAGGCCAATGAAGGCGTCGTGACCGCCGATACGCCCGGTTCAGTGAACAGCCTGCGATTTGCCGAGACCGGCAAAAGCGAGCAGCAGCGCATGGTGGCGCTCAACCTCGACTGGCAGGTCCTTCCGAGCACGGTGGTTTATCTATATTCCACGTGGAATGATGTGGTGGGCTTGGGAACGTACAGCCGCAGCATGACGATCAACGCAGGCTCGCCGCAAACCTCCGAGGCGAATCTAAACACGATGGTCGCGCCCATCTCCTCGTCCATCAACATGTCGAATGGCGTTGGTTCGGCCGAGAACCAGAACGTGATGTTCAACGCGGGCGCAAGACACACCTTCGGAGAGCTTAAGATCAATTATGGCGGCTACTTCGGCCGGGCGGATACGGAGCCGAATCCCGACAAGAATTTCTCCGTCAGTTATGGTTACAATGGAATTGGTGTCCGCGTGGACGACCTTGCGGGTAATGCGACGGGCCGCCTCACGCAGATATTCCGGCCGCTGGTCGGCGACACCATCACCATCGGCGCTGACGACCCGCGCAGTTATCTCAATATAAAAAACTACAGCACGAATGACTCCACTGCGCTGAGGCTCAATCGCTCGATCGACGCCGGCCGGGATGAGCGTCGTGGCGCTCATCTGGATGTGACGCTCCCTCCGATCAATGTGTTGGGCGTTCCGCTGGAAGTTCAAACCGGCGCCAAGTACACCTCTCAGGAGCGCTTCACGAACCGTTATTACCTGACGCGCAAGTTGTCGGGCGGCGGATCGACGCACACCAACGCCGCGCCGCAGATCGCGCAATTTGTGGACCCTTATTTCGGCAATAGCTGGAACTTCGACATCGCGATTCCTGAATGGATCAACCCGTACGCGGTGCTCGATTATTTTTACTCAAACCCGGAGAAGTTTTATTACGACGAATATAATCTCGTGGATCAGTCCAACCTGGACATCCACAAGCAATTGATGGGTAACAAGCAGACGAAAGAGGAAGTCACCTCAGGTTATGCAATGGTGACCGCCCGTCCACTGCCGAGCCTCACCGTGCTTGCGGGTGTGCGCTATGAACGCACGAAGGTTGGCGGAGAAGGACCAACGTTTGAGCGATATGAAAACTCGACCAACCCCTTCGGCCAGGGCGGCAAGTATGACAGCGTGTCCAACTATATCCAGACGCGGGATCAGACGGGGGTGAATCCCGATACGGGAGCGATCATCTGGGGGCCTTGGTACGACCATCCCGAAATGCGCATCAACCCCCACGGGCCGATGGGCGACAACTATCTGGAGACCGACAAGGAGAAACTGCTCAGATTGTATTCCCGCCTTGGCGGATCGAAGAGCTACGGAAGCTGGTTTCCCAATATTCAGGTCAAATGGACGCCGCTAGAGAGTTTGAACGTGCGTCTGGCGCGTACTGAGTCCATCGGGCGCGCAAACTTTAGTAACATCCTCCCCGACGAAAACTGGATTCGGAGCGCCCGTGTGATTCGTCGCAGCAATCCCGAGCTGAAGCCGGAAACGTCTGAAAAGTACGACCTCGCGCTTGAATATTATTTCAAGAACAACGGCATGCTCACGCTTTCGGTGTTCCGTCAGGACTGGAAGGATGTCGTGTCCACCCAGTCGACGTTCGTGACCAATGTGTGGGATCCGGAGGCGGCCGGCATTACCATCGATGGTCAGTTTTATGTTTCCAATCCCGATCATGAAGAAGGTTTGTGGCCGGTGGACACTCCGCAGAACGGCGGAAAGGGCGTAAACGAAGGCGGTGAAATCGCCTACCGCCAGCGCCTGGGCATCGTGGCCGACTGGCTGCGCGACTTCGAAGTGTTCGGTTCGTTTTCGTACGCCGACCCGCGCACGTGGCGTACCCGCCGCTTGCTGCCGTGGCCCGGAGCGGGGGCGACGGAGCAGCAATGGCAGGAGTATTTGAATGGTCCTACCGTGGAGGACGAAATCGACATGGCCGGGATTCAGCGGAAGTCCGCGTCGCTCCAGCTTGCCTATCTCGGCAATCGTTTCAGCGGTCGCATCCGCGGCTATTGGGTCGACCGGTTTGCACGGAGCATCGGCAATTACGTGGAGTATAATTACCAGGCCGCCTACATCCGCTGCGATCTGAATATCAACTACAAGCTCAGTCCCCGATGGACGGCCAGCTTCGACTGGCGGAATGTCACCAACGACGGCGATTCCCGTTATATTTTCGATCGCACCGGCGGTTATTTCACGTCGGGCATGGTGATCAATCTGAGCGTGCGGGGGGACTTCTAACCGGGGATGACGAAAAGAACGCACCCATTAATATCGGAATAATATCATGAACACTTTTAAACTAGAGGTAAGTCAGGTGAGCCTTGTGCTGGTTTTGATTATGAGCGCAGCGTCGCCGGGAAACGCGCAACTGACGCCCACACCTACGCCGCAATGGTTTCACGAATGGACGGGGGCGCAGGACTCAAACTTCCTGAATGCCGCCAACTGGAAGTACAGCGGGTGGACGGCGGAAGACGGTCCTCCCGCGGGGCTGCCGTCGTCACCCACTGTGCCGGATGGCCCCACTGCGGCGATCTACCTTCCCCTCAGTCCGGAAAACAAGGTCTTGAATTTCAACCACGAGGGTGAGGGCACGCGCCGTTTCACTTTCTATAGTATTCAGACCGGTGCTTCGAAAGCATACACCTTAAACTTCTCGGGCAATCCCAACGGCTGGCTTGAGGTAAACCCACTCGTCAAGGGATTCGCCCCCAATGGCGGTTTCGACACGCTGGCCCAGCCAGGGTATAACGGAGCGAGCAATAACAACACGCGCATCCCGGTGTATGTGACGCTGAACGCGTACACACGGCTCACGCTCGATGGTTCCTATAACACGATTCTGCGCACCCAAAGCGGTCTTAATCAGGCGCTGTTCACGCTGCGTGGAAATGCGGAGATGGATGTTTCCAATGCCGGTTCGAATACCGCCGGACGGCAGTTCGTCAGCGTCGATAATAACAACAACCCGGTTGCATACACCGTCCCGAATACGGCGATTGAGATTGGCGCGATCCAGGTGACCGAGCCCGGCACGAGGATCTACATGGGAACCCTTCAGGTCACCATGCAGAACAACCTCGGCGCGGGCGACAATTCCGAGTGGGGCGGGCTGGTCGAGTGGGATACGACGACCACGAATTCCAGCGGCCAGTTGTTATCGGCGACTCGTACGCACTCGTTTCGCGGAGCGATTACCAATATGACCGGGCGTGTTATTTCTCCCGGCACCTTCTGGCTTCGCGGGTCGGAAACTCAGTATGTGGTTAATGGTATTCACGACGGCCCCATCCGCGTCGGCGATAATAATGCGGCGACCTTGGGCGGCAAAGGCGTGGTCAATGGAGCGATAGAAGTGCGTCGTGGCGGCTGGATTAATCCCGCGACGCGCGGCACAGCGACTGCGACCGGCGAACAACTCACCATCAACGGAGACGTGACCTTGAATGGCGGGCTTCAGTTCGATCTCGTTTCCTTGAGCGAGATTGACCGGCTGACGATCAATGGAAATCTCACGATTCCGGCGATCACCAGCAGTACGAATCCCATTCTTTCAGTGTTTCTCAATGAGGACACTTTCCCGATGGGGCCGGGCGAGTACGACTTGTTGACCGTGAATGGAACCATCACGGGCAACTTTGAGCCGGGTAATGTTATCTGGAGCGTGGGTCCGACGTTGAGTCCTTCCTGGCGCTGGCTTGGCAATACACTGCAGGTTTCGTTCGAGCAGCTTCCCTTTGCCGGAGTGATTGCCTCGACCTATCCGGAGATCGACAGCCTGTATATTACGATCCTCGACCGCATCGATCAGATCGATCCCGAACAAATGGGGCTTGGCTTGCTTGCCAGCCTCAACCGAGCGAAAGCACAGTATCAATTTGAGGATATCTTGTATCAATTGACGCCGTCCGCTTATCAGGCGTGGTATCCCTCGGCGGTGGTGCGCACGAACTCCATGGTTCAGACCATCGAAGACCGCCAGATGCAGGATGCCGCGTATTCCCGGGAAAAAGGCTCGGTGCAGACCTTCCTTCAAGGCTACCGACAGGAGTCGTCGCGCGATCGCGATGAACTCGCGGCCTATTCCAATTACGGTACCATCGCCTCGGTTGCGGGCGTCGACTATGCCATCAGCGACCGGCTGGTCGCGGGTGCGTTCGTCGCGCACGAAGAAAGCGATTTTAATCTCGATACGCACGGCGGCCGCTCCGACGTGAAAAGCAATACCTTTGGCCTGAACGCGCGCTACCAAGTCGGAAAGTCGCAGGTTCAACTGCTGGGTTTTTACGGCACGGACGACTATGAATCCCATCGGACTGTCGCGGCGACCGGCGTGGCAGATTGGTCTGATTCGGACACCTCCGGTCGGCGAATCGGCGCAGCAGGCTCAGTGGCTTATACAATCACGAGCCCCTGGGTGGAAATTATCCCGAGCGCGGGGATTCAATGGCTGGACTGGCAGGCGGATGGTTTCCAAGAAACCAACGGAAACGACGCGAGCTTGTATGTATATGAGCAGCAGAAAAAATCCGTGCAGAGCAAGGTGGGCCTGCGTCTCGCGCGCAGTTTTGAAACGAAGCACGGGTTGATACGACCGTTCTTTCAATATGCGTGGATGCGCGAATTTTATGATGGCACGCGGGCGATTGACGCGACGTTGTTTGACGGTCGCGGTGGCCGCATTGGCATCCGCGCGCCAGGCATCGACGCGAACGCGTTTCGCATCGATTGCGGCTTCGACTGGAGTGCGACCCGCAATCTGCGCATCGACATCCGCTACACGGCGGAAGACGGCGGTGCGGCCGGCGAAAGCGAAGGCGTTCGCGGCGGTCTCACTTATATGTTCTGAGGTGAGTGACACAGCGGAGCGGTCCCAAAAGGCCGCTCCGCCGCGTCTTTGTTAACGCGTTCTTTGCTGGCGCGTTTTTGTGCGGAGGGAGCCGGGGGGCAGTGGCAACTGGCGAATGACCAATGACCAGTGACCAATGACCAATGACCAATGACCAATGGCCAATGACCAGTGGTTGTGGCGAGGCGGTGCGGGTCGTTTGGCGGGCAGTGGTTGCTGGCACTCGGGGGGCGCGATTCTGACAGCGTCCGAATTACCGTCCGAAAGAGAGAGCTTTGCAGTCAGCGCGGCGGCGGGTTAGGGGGTTTGCTGCTTTTCCGGAGCCCCTATGCATCTACCCCTGCGAGCTCTTATCTCGGTGTTGTCGTTTGTACTGCTTGTTGGTTCGTCCAGAGGTGCGGCGGCGGTCGTCGAGAGGCATTGGCTGCAGGAAGACGGTCTGCCGAATAACATCGTATCCCGCGTGGTGCAGGATCTGCGGGGATTCCTATGGCTGGGAACGCCTGCGGGACTTGTGCGATTCGATGGACTCAATTTTCAGGTGATTGCGCTTCCCACGGAGAAGCAGAGTGTTCGCGATATTGCGCTCGCACCCGATGGATCGCTCGTGGTGCTGCCGAGAGGAGGCGGCGTGTATATTTTGAGGAATGGAAATTGGGAGGAGCATCCTGCGTCGTCATTGTTAACTCATGAGACACTGATCCGGGTTTATATAGAACCGAACGGGAGCGTATGGCTTGGAGGAGCGGACCTGTATCGCTGGCATGACGGACGGCTCCATACCTTCGGTGCCGAAAACGGGTTTTCGCGGGAGTACGGTGCGCGCTATTTCTTCGCCAACGACAAATCCGGGATCACCTGGATCGTGGCGGGCACGAAGCTTTATCGTCATCGCGGGGAGCACTTGGAACTTTATGCGGAAAGTTCCGACGCTGCGGCCGTGGCGGAGTCGGGCGAAGACGGCGCGGTTTGGCTTTATCACGAAAATCGCTTGTTCCTTGTGAAAGACGGGCGCCGGCAGCAGGTGAGCGGAGAAGCGGATTGGGCGGCATTGGGAGAGATCGTGTGCCTGGTCGAAGACAAGAAGGGCGCGCTATGGATCGCCACGCGGGCGCAGGGAGTATATAAGTTTTCCGAAGGCAAACTCGAGTCGGTGCCGGTGTCGCATCAACGCATTTCCTCGGTGTTCACCGATAGTGAATCCAATGTATGGTTGGCATCGGATGGCGGAGGATTGATCCGGCTGAAAACAAAAACCTTCACGCTGCTAAATTCGTCGGCGGGCTTGCAGGTGGATGTTTCGAATTCCGTGTCGGCCGATGCAGAAGGCGGACTGTGGCTGGCTAACAACGAAGGCGGGCTCGTACGCTGGCGTGAGGGCGTTTTGCAGCAGGTCATGAAAACATCCGAGAACAACCGGCGGTCTTTCCTCGTGTGCGTCGATGATCGCAACCGGGTCTGGTTTTCGATGAGTGACGGCCTTTATCGCATGCCGATCGATGGCTCCCGCGAGGCGGAGCGTGTGCACGAGATAAGCGGCCCCATCTATGGTCTCTATAGCGATCGCAGCGGGCGGATGTGGGTGAGCTCGGGGGATCAGACCATCGGTTATTTTCAGGGAGATCGTTATCATCCTTTGGTCATTGAGGCAGCCGCGCCTCTCGTGCGTGTGGTGGCATTTGCTGAGGATATCGACGGGCGTTTCTGGGTGGCGGGTGGTTTGCGCGATCTGTATGAATTTAGCGGCGGGAAAATAGTCGGACGCCCGCTTCCCGAATGGGTCACGCGCGTTCACGATTTGCATGGGGATAAACGGGGATCGCTGTGGATCAGCACACAGAACGGACTGGTCTGCCGGACGCGAGATGGCCGGGTGGAAACGATCAAGGCGGAGGACGGCCTGCCCGAAAATATCGTCCTGCAGATCGAGGAGGATCTCCACGGACGCCTGTGGTTCGGCAGTCTCCGAGGCATTTTTAATATACCGCTCGTCTCGCTGTATCGCCGCATGGAAACGCGAAAAGAGGTTTTGAATGTGACGACTTACGGGCGAAACGAAGGCATCGTTGGGGCGTCGTCTTTTCTGGGCGCGCCCCCGACGGCGTGCCGCGACAACGCGGGTGTCATGTGGTTTGTGACCCATCGCGGCGTTGTCGGCATGCGGCCGGATACGGCGGTATCGGAACCAAGGAGTATTCCCGTTTATATTGATTCGGTTGTGATCGACCGCAGGGCGCAGCCCATCATGAGCGCAGATGGGCTTCGCATTCCGGCGCGGGCGGGAAAGGTGGATTTTCGTTTTGTGGCGCTCAACTACGCCGCTCCGGAGAAGGTGAGAATCCGGCACCGTCTTCGCGGACTGGATGAGGAATGGGCCGACACGGGTCTGGAAGGGCGTGTGAGTTATGGATATCTGCCGCCGGGGAGGTATATTATGCAGGTGGCCGCGGGTATAGACGAGCGGTGGAACGAAAAAATTATATCGATGCCCGTGTATGTGGCGGCGGCCTGGTGGCAGACGTGGTGGTTTCGCGCGGTATGTTCATTGATGGCCGTGGCGGCGGTTTTTGTGGTGGTGCGGCACTGGTCGCATCGACGGTTGCGCTCGCAGCTCGAACGATTGGAGCGCGCGCACGCGCTCGAGCTGGAGCGGGCGCGTATCGCGCGCGACCTTCACGACGACCTCGGCGGTTCATTGACTCACGTGCGCCTGATGGCGGAGCGGTTGAGGAAGGAAAGCGCCGGCTCGGCTCTCGAAGGTGCCCTGGGTTTGCTGGCGGAGTATTCGCGGCAGATGATCACTTCCTTGGAAGGCATTATCTGGACCATCAACCCACGGAACAGCGACTGGCTAGCCTTGTGCGATTATCTTGCGGGGTATCTGGAACGCGTGTTGCGCGGCTCGGGCATCGCGTGCGCAATAGAGAAGGAAAGCCATTCTCCGCGACGTCCGGTGTCGCCGGAAATACAGCATCACATTTTATCCATCGCGAAGGAGGCGATTAACAATGTGCTCAAGCATTCGCATGCGATGAACGTCCGGCTGATTCTCAGGCTGAATGCAGAGACGTTTTCTTTCCGGCTGAAGGATGATGGCATCGGTTTCGACGTGATTGCGGCGGAGGAATCCGAGCGGAATGGATTGCGTAATATGCGCTCCCGGGCCGATGAGATCGGGGCGGAACTGTCGGTGTTGAGTGAAACCGGTTCGGGTACGGAGCTGCGGTTGAAAGTGCCCCTGAAAGTCCAGGAGGGACCTCCGAGTCCGCGGCGTTTGTCGACGCTGCGATCAGCGTTTGAATTTCATCACCGCCTCGGTTCGTGAACGGACATGCAGCTTGCGATAGATGCTTTTGATATGCGTGCCCACGGTATCTATCTTGATGTCGAGTTTGTCGGCGATTTCTTTATATAGAAGACCGGCGCTGAGCAGTTGGAGTACTTCAGTTTCTTTGGGCGTCAGCGGCTCGGCGTCCTGAGCCGTCGCCGGAAGCCGGAAAGATTCGATCAGTTTTTTCGCCACTTCCCGGCTGAGAGGACCGCCTCGGGTTCGCACATCGCGAATGGCATCGACGATTTCGGCCGAGCTGGAGTTTTTGAGCAAATAGCCGGAGGCGCCCGCTTCGAGCGCTTTCACGATTTGATGAATATCGTCGTGAATGGTGAAGATGAGGATTTGCGCGTCGGGGAGCGTCCGTTTCAGCCGCGAGGTGCAGTCGATGCCGGAGCCGTCGGGCAGATGCACATCCATGATGACGACGTCCGGAGCGACGATCGGAATGTGACGGAGGGCAGACTTGGCGTTGCGGCAGACGCAGACGCATTCAAGATTTTCGCTGCGAGAAACGATGTGTTCGAGTTCATCGCAAATGCCGGCGTTGTCTTCTACGATCGCAACTTTGGTAAACATGTTGGCTGTAAATTCACGGTATCGGAACGATCGTGGCGGCGCCTGAGCTCATTCCTGCGGAGTCGGAACTATGACGCCCGCGAAAGGCTAGTGAAGCTGATATCCACGCAAAACCATACCCGGAACATGGGAGGGCGGCGGGGGCCTGTGCCAATGACGAATGACCAATGACCAGTGACCAGTGACCAATGACCAATGACCAATGACCAGTGAGCAATGGCCAAGGGTCGAGGAGCGAGGAGCGTGATTGAGTCGATGTCGGCGGCGTGACTGATGACGCGCGCAGCGGACGCATATCAGGGCGGATGGTTGCTCCTTTTTTAATGCGAACGGCCTCACCTGTTCATGGGGTGGCGTAGGGTGCTATCCCTATGTTAGAGTGGCGCGGTTGACCCGGCGCATGGTGTGTCCGGGCGGTCCTTTACCCCATGTCATTCCGCCGCGCGCTCGCTTCGTTTTGTCGTCATTGGTTTTGCCTCATTGTCGCCCTCGCCGGCTTGTCAGCGACTTCGTTCGCGCAGCGGCAGATGGAGAATCTCGGACGCGGTGTCGTTGCCACTCGCACGTCGGAAAATACGGTGTTGGTGAGCTGGCGCCTGCTCGGGCTCGATCCTGAAGGGATCGCGTTTAACTTGTATCGTTCGACGGGTGGCGGTGCACCGGTGAAATTGAATCCCGCGCCGCTCACCGCCGGGACCAATTTTGTCGATTATTCCGCGGACGTGACGACGGACAACACGTATCATGTCACCGCAGTGATGGCCGGCGGCGAACTCAGCTCGAGCGCTCCCTATGTATTGAAAGCAGGCACTCCGGTGTCGCCGGTCGCTTTGCGCATTCCGCTCCAACCGGTCTCGGATCCGGCGTCATACGTGCAGCATGCCTGGGTCGGCGATCTCGATGGCGATGGAGAATACGACTTTGTTGTTGTGCGTCTGAACTACGTCGAAGCGTATAAGCGGGATGGCACTTTCCTGTGGCGGGTGGATCTCGGGCCCTTGAGCGAAAACCGGGATAATATCGAGCCGGGGCCCGCGACGTTGTCGGTCGGACACAACGACGGTTTGACGGTCCATGACATGGATAATGACGGTCGCGCTGAGGTGATCCTCAAAACGGCGAACGGGGTTGTTTTCGGAAACGGCACCACCCTCGTGCACGGCGTCGATGACGAACAATTTGTTTCCGTGTTGGACGGATTGACCGGCGCCGAACGTGCCCGTGCACCTGTTCCGACGGAGTATGTTGCGGATGGGCCGGTGTCGGGACACTTCGGCATCGCTTATCTCGACGGCGCGAATCCCAGTGTCGTTTTCAAATTCAAAAACCGCGTGGGCAGCGGCGCATTTAATCTCGGAGTGACGACGTGGGATTTTAATGGCAGCGACCTCGTTCAGCGCTGGAAATTCATGCCGGGCACGGGCGGCAATTTTCCGAATTTCCACCAGATCCGCATCTTCGATGTGGATGGTGATGGACGCGATGAGATCTGCGATGGCGGCTACGTTTTGGACGACGACGGCTCCGTGCTCTACACGCTGGGCGATCAAGGCGTCGTTCACGGAGATCGTTTTCACATCACCGACATGGACCCCAGCCGTCCGGGCATCGAAGGTTTCGCCATTCAGCAGAACAATCCCTCGGCGCTGGCGCTGTATTATTACGACGTGGCCACCGGCGAGATACTGCGACGCCACTACACGGAAACGCCCGCCGATCTCGCGCGCGGGATCGCGGCGGACATCGACCCGCGGTATCCAGGTTATGAATACTGGTCGTTCACCGGCATTCACAATGCCACCACGGGCGAGATGATTTCGCCCGATCCGCAGCGCCCCTGGCCCAACTTCCGCATCTGGTGGGATGGCACGGTGATGAGCAATCTGTTTAATCACACTACCGTCGACAGCTGGGACTATATTAATCGCACCCCGGTCCGCCTGCTGCAGGCGTCGAGCTACGGCGCGGTGCGAACGACGCGCGACGCCTCGCCATTCTACGGCGACATCCTGGGCGACTGGCGTGAGGAAATCCTCTATGAAAATAGCGCGCGTACCGAGTTGTTGATTTTCACGACACCGCATCCCTCGGATGTGCGGCTCTACACGCTTCCGCATAATCCTGCCTACCGCATGTCGCTGAATCTGAAGGGCTACATGCAGAGCCATCATGTGGATTATTATCTCGGCCATGGCATGGAAGCGCCACCCGCTCCCGATATACGTCTCGTTGAAGGTGCGGCGACGATTGCTGCCATCTCGCCGGATACAGGGCGTTCGGATGCAGACTTCGTGACGACATCGGGGAATATTACATTGTCGGGCCGCGCCGCGCCAGGGGCGTCGATTTCATTGAGCCGTGCGGGCGCCGGCGAAATCGCATCGCTCGTTGCGGATGGAGCCGGGGCGTGGACATACGACTATAGTGCCACGACCCTCGCCGAGGGCGTTCATCATTTCGAAGCAGTGGCAACGACAGACGGCATCTCCGTCGCGTCGCCGATACTTGCGGTTACGGTCGATCAAAGCGCGCCGGCCGCGCCGGTGGTGGTGCGCGCGGATGTCCTCGGTTTGATTTCCGGCACGGCTGAGGCGGGTGCGTTGGTGTCGGTTTTTAACGGCGCAGATTCGCTCGGAACCGCGCTCGCGGACATGGCAGGAAACTGGAGTTTGTCTCTCGCGGAAGGATTGCCGGCCGGTTCGCTCACGTTGACGGCGACCGCCGCCGATCGCGCGGGCAACACCAGTGCGACATCTGCGATCGTATCCATCGATACCGGGCTCACCACGCCGCTGATCACTGGCATCACACCTGACACTGGCGTGTCGTCCGCGGATGCATTGACGAATGCGTCGTCCCTCGTTCTCCAAGGCACTGCCGGCAATGGCGCGCTGGTGCAGATTACCCGCGGGCTCAATGGCGTGCCGGTCGGTCAGGCCACGGCGGACGGTGGTATTTGGAGTCTTGCGTGGGATGCTGCGGAGTATGCCGACGGCCAGCATGTGTTTCATGCTTACGCGATCGACGGCGGCTCGAGCAGTCCCGCGTCTGTCGCGTTTGTGGCAACACTCGACCGTGTAGTTCCATTGGTGAAATCCATCGTGCGTCAGGTTCCCGATGCGGAAACGATCACGGCGGCCACGAGCAGTGTTATTTATCGCGTGGAGTTCTCGGAGGAGGTTGCCGGCGTGTCGGCGAATCACTTTGCGCTTTTCACGACGGGCTCGGCGAGCGGTGCGATTGAATCCGTCTCGGCCGTTTCCGCCCGTGTTTATGATGTGACCGTGAACTCGCTAGACGGAATCGGCACGCTTCGCCTCGACCTCGGAGCCGCGCCTGGCGGTTTGATCGACCTGGCGGGAAATGCGATCGCCGACGCTTACACGAACGGCGCCGCATACACCCGTGCACTTTCCTCCGCTGGCGACGGCACGTGGACCAATATTGCGGGCGGACTTTGGAGTAGTGGCGCTAACTGGCAGGACTATGTGATCGCCGACGATGGCGGTGACGCGCGTTTCGATACGCTCGATATCAGCGGGACGGTCACGGTGACGCTCGACTCGCCGCGTTCGGTGAGAGGTATCCGTTTTGGTGATACCGACACGAGTGACGAAGAAACGCTGGGAACGTGGGTGTTGAAAAATAGCAATGGGGCCAGCAGTCCGCTCGCGTTTACGGAACGCAATTTCGATGTGGCGGACAACGTCACGGTTGCGTTGCAGGTGCCGCTCGCAGGCTCCACCGGATTTCGCAAACGCGAGACGGGCACGTTGTTGATTCAGTCGGATTCGACCGCCTCGCTGAGCGGTAATCTCAACATCGACGCGGGACTCACATCGCTCGTCGAGGGAGGCGCGGTGCGAGCCGCGAGCGTAAGTGTCGCGAATGGCGGCGCGCATCTGAATGTTAACGGAGGCTCGTTGGTCGCGACCGGCAGCTCCACACTCACGGCGGGCGGCGGCACGCAGATCTCGATCGATGCGGGAGCACTTCGTTTCGAAGGCGGATTAGCGACATCGAACACCAACTCCGGCGCGGTCTTCCGCGTGCGTGGTGGACAATTCTACGCCTCGAGTCTCTCGATGCACCGCTCTGATGCGGGGCTGAACTACAACACCGGTTTGATCGTCACCGGTGGCGAAGCGCTGCTCGGCACACTGAATCTCGGCACGGGCAATTCGTGGGCTGCGACGTCTGTCGAAGGCGGCAGACTCGAAGTGACCGGCCGCATCACTATCGGCAATCAATCCTCGGGCGGACGCGGTGGCGCATTGCGCGTGACCGGCGGGCAATTTGTTTCCTCCGACACGACCGATGGCATCGTGATGCACGCGCGTGTGGGTGTCGCCAATGTTGCTCAACTCAATCTGCTCGGAGGCGAAAGTTTCGTGGGCCGGGTGACGTTTGGCATCAGCGATCAAATCACCAATGGCTCCGGCGCGTTGCTCGTGGATGGCGGCGAGCTCTACCTCGGCGCTGGAGGCATCGTCAAAAAAGCGACCGACGGCATGGCCACCAGCGTAACGCTCGCGAGAGGCACGCTCGGTGCCACCGAGAACTGGAGCACGTCGCATCCCGTGGTGCTGTCTGGCGCTGGGGCGGTTTCAATCAAAGCGGCCGACTCGGTTGGCGCTTCGCACAACATCCAACTCACTGGCGTCATCAGCGGCCCTGGTGGCTTCGCGAAGTCCGGCGATGGCGCGCTGATTCTCGGCGCGGCGAACACTTTCACCGGGGCTGTGGCAGTCGATGCAGGGAGATTGGTTGTCGATGGCAGCGTGGCTGCGGGGGCTTCGCTCGCAGTGAATGCCAACGGGATGCTCGCGGGAACCGGTTCCATCGAGCGTATTGTAACGTTGAATACAGGCGGCCTTCTGTCTCCGGCGGGAGAGGCGGGCGGTCATTTGAATCTCGCTTCCGTGACCTGGAATCGCGGTGCAAAACTCCGCGTGGATCTCGGTGCCAGCCAGGACAGCCTCACGATCGCCGGCGCGCTCTCCAAAGGCGATGCAGGTTCAGGGTCGTATGAAATCGTGATTGTACCCGGAGAAGGTTTCACGACCGGCAGTTATACGCTCGCAACGTTCGGTTCGTCGGATTTCGCGGGCAGCGATTTCTCGGTCGCCGGATTGGGTGAGTACACAGGCACCGTTCATGTATCGCAATCGGCGTTGACGCTCACGATCAGCGCGCCGCTTTCGCCGTTCGAAGAATGGGCGGAAACGGTCGGCCTGCCCATTGGCCAACGGGGGCCGCTGGACGATCCCGATGGCGACGGCTTATCCAATCTCTTCGAGTTCGCGCTCGCGCTCGATCCGCTAACGCCCGGCGCTTCCGACAGCACGGTCAGCGTGATGGAGGAGGGCGGCGAACGTTATCCCGCGATCACGTTCCTTCGTCGTCAGAATCTCGGCGATGTGTTCGTGGCTGTGCAGGTATCCACGGGACTGGATTTCGTCAGCCTCCTCGGAGCCGTGGAGATCTCGGCGGCTCCGAATGGCGATGGCGCGGAAACGGTGATCGTGCGCTCGGCGGTGCCGCTCTCACAAGCGCCACGACAGTTCTTCCGCGTCACGGTGAGCGAATCCGCGTCGGCACAATAACTCCAAACTACTTACCCTATGTTGCGTCAAAATCTTGGTTTCCGAGTGGTCGGCGGCATCGCGTGCTTCCTCGCTGCATTCGCTGCCGTTCAAGCGCAGGCGACTTTGTCGAGCCGCCCGCAAGGCGTCATCAAAACGACATTCTCGGCGGGCGTGAATGCGCTTTCGCTGCCGTTGCTCGGCGACGAGATCTTTCTCGGAGTCGTCGGTAGTTGCTCAGCGAATACGGTGATATTCACGGGAAGCAATCCCGCCGAGCGACTGGAGGCTGGAAAGAAATACTATCTCGAGGTCGAGACAGGTTCGTTGGAAGGCGAACGCTTTGATATTGATGCAGCCGCCAGTGCGGGGGCCTCGCTCGCCCTTGATTTGTCGGCAGCGTCGTTCAGCACAAGCAGTTCGATCGCGCCCGGCGCGCTCAATGGCGCGCGAGTCGCGTTGCGCGAGCACATCACGCTCTCGACATTAACCACGCTCTTCACGCCAGCGCTCGTGGGACACAATAGCGCTGCACGCGCCGATGGTGTGTTGCTGTGGGTCAACGGCGCTCTACGCACGTATTATTTGCGTGCGGACGGTACGACCTGGCGTGAGTCCGGCAAGGCGGTGAACGAAAGCCAGCGGGTGATCCCGCCGGACACCAGTTTGGTGCTGGTTCTCAATTCGGGGCGGCGCGAGTGGGAGCATATGGGTGGAGTTCGCACGAATGCTTTTCGCGTAAAACTAACCGCGGGCACGCGGGCTTTCGCGACTGGATTTCCGGTGGATCTTTCACCGGTGCAGATTGGCGCGTTTGTTGACGACAATGTCCCTGCCGGACAGCGGTGGGTCGGGAGCGACGCGCCAGGGCTCGCCGATATGCTGCATGTTTTCGAGCAGGGCGCATTTGTGCCGTATCATCTGCGTGCGGACGGCGTTCGGTGGCGCCGGGTCGGTCACGATGCCGACGTGCAAAATAGTCCTCTGCTGCGCGCGATGGGTGCGGTCACTTTGAAACGCAATAACCCCGACCTGGATGCGCTCATCGTTCGTCCCTATTAATCACGATATTTTATACTAAACTGCCTATTTATGAAAAAATTCCTGATCATCGGGTTATCGTTGTTGGCTCTCGCTTCGACACGGCTTCACGCGACGACTTATTCATTCGAAGACTATGAAACGACATTGTTCGATTCTGATGCTTCGGCGTGGAACGTTACGCTCAATCTTGAGATCGGCAGTTTCACGTCCGGGTTCGTGCCAACGTCGTTCAATCGTGAGGAATGGATCTCGCACTGGGTCGCGGAACCCGACGGTTATTATGACGCGACCGGTCCGGAATGGATGGCATCACTGACCTTGGGCGACAATTCGACCTTCGCTGTCGGGACGCAGTTATATCTGTGGGTATTCGACACGCGGACGGGCGCCTCCGAGCAGGGATTGTTTATCGATCCCGCGTGGAGCATGGGCGTCAACAATCCCCACGATGTGCTGAGGACATTCTTGGCGTTTAGTGAACAAAGTACGGCCATTCTCGGAGACTTCAGTTTCGATGAGAGAACGGCGTTTACGGTTCCCGTGTTTGCGACCTCGGCGGTGCCAGAGCCCAGCACGTACGGCCTTCTCGGCGCTTGCGTGTTGACGATGATGGGTGCCGTCCGCCGCTTCGTCCGCCGAGCTAGCTAGCCTTTGAAACCAGTTATCCGCCGGATGGTTATAGCATCTGGCGCAGGAAGCTCCGACTTCCGCGTGGTTGTTTATTATCCTGAGATTTACGGAATTCGCCTGCGTGAATTTCCCTAACATGAACGTGGGATAGGCGTCGGAGAGGGAGTTGGAGTATAAAAGCGATTCATAGATCGTCGTGTGACGACTGCTTTCTCGACCCGGGCTTTCTGGATCGAGCCAACCCCAACCCCCAAAAGCTATGAAACGAAAAATCGTGGGCGCGCTGTGCCTGGCACTGACCGCAGCCCTTTCTACTCCCTCTGTCTATGCCAGCTTCACTGTGCCGCTCCGAAATGGCGGATATATTCAGTTCTGCTGGGTCGGCGACCTCAATGGCGACGGCAACCCTGACTACGTCGTCGATCGTCAGGAGAATCCCCAGCGGCTCGAAGCCTACCGGCACGATGGTACCTTCATGTGGGAAGTGAACTTCGGCCCGAATAGTGCGAACCAGGATAATATCTCCCCGGGATCGGCGACCGTAAATGTCGGCCATAATGACGGCGTGACCGTCTACGATCTGAATGGAGACGGCCGTTCCGAGGTCATCATCAAGATCGCCAATGGTGTTCGTTTTGGCGATGGCACCACGTGGACACACGCGGATAACAACCGTCAATGGCTCGCAGTCCTGGAAGGTTCGACGGGACGCCGGCTCGCATATTCATCGCTCCCCAGCGACTATAGTTCGACGGGGCCGCTTGCGACGCGGCTGGTCTGCGGAAACGCAGGCGTTTTTGTTTACGGCAAAAACCGCAACTCGAATGGCTCGTTTAATCTCGCGGTCGCTTGTTATTCGTGGAACGGCGGTAACCTCACTCGCAAGTGGACCTGGTTGCGCGGCAGTCAGAATTGCCCCGATGGCCATAATTCTCGTTCGTGCGATGTGAATGGTGACGGAATAGACGATTTCTGCGAAATTGGGTTTGTTCTCAATGGAGCAAACGGCTCGCTGCTCTATACACTCGGTACGCAAGGCGTGGTGCATGGCGATCGATTCCATATCGCCAAAATGGATCCCGATCGTGCGGGCCTTCAGGGCTACGGCATCCAGCAAGATAATCCGAGCGGGCTGATTGATTATTATTACGATGCGCGCAACGGCACCATGTTGTGGAAGCATATGGGTTCGGTGGGCGACTGGGCGCGTGGTGACGCGGGCGACATCGACGGTGCCCGCCGCGGCTATGAAGTCTGGACTTTTAACGGAGTTTGGAACGCACGCAGCAATACTCGGCTGAGCCCCAACGGCACCGAGCCATGGCCGAGCTTGCGGCTCTGGTGGGATACCGATGATCTCGCCGAAAGTTATAATGATGGAAAGATCGAGGAGTATGTGCCTGGAAGCACTTCCAGTGGACGTCGTGTTCAGCGGCTTTATACGATTACCGACTACGCCTCGGACGCTGCGACCAACACCCGTGGCGCGCCCCTTTTCTACGGCGATATCCTGGGTGACTGGCGCGAGGAAGTCATCATTCGCAACAGTTCTAATAATAAACTTTATGTGCTGACACCTCCGGGGACGAGCAATACGCGACCCACGTTGCGCAATGATCGTTACTACCGAAACTGCCTGTCAGCCAAAGGCTATATGCAGTCTCATCACGTGAGTTTCTACATCGGCCAATAATTATCGAAAACTGCGGTCGAGCCCACGTTCTGTCCCCAGGCCTCCACTCGGCTCCATGCGAGTGGAGGCTCATGACGTTGTGAAGGTGTTTTATTCAAAGTTGCAGCTGTGCGTGCTGGCGGTCCTTGTTATGACTGCTGCCGCAAGCGTGCTGATTTGGCGCGGAGCGGAAGTGTCTTCGACCAATTCAGACATGCCGGGCCATGCGCAGAGACGCATGCCTGAGTTCGTCGAAATCGATAAATGTTTGAGCGGAGACATAGCTGATTTGGCTGTTGGCAGGAGTTGGGCGGAACAGCTCGAAGCATTGATGTTCACCGCGCGGGATAATGCGCCTGCTGCGCTCGCCGAAGTGGCAGCGATGGCAGGCAAGGAGGAAAGAAAAGCTGCGGCGACGGCGGTATGTCGCGCCATTGCTGAAAAGGATCCGGAACTCGCCACGAAGGCGGCGTGGGAGCTGGGGCTTGGCCGTTTTGCCGACGAAGAGGCGGAGGTCGCGACGCTGGAGTTTGTCGCCCGATGCTGGGCGGAGCACGATCTCGTGCAGGTACTCGAATGGACTAAAACGCTGCCGTTGGATGAGGAATCGAGACGCGACTATATTCTTAAGGGCATTGTTGCAGCGGTCGCTGCGGAAAGTCCGTCTCTCGCCGCGCGTATCGCGTCGGAACCACATTTCCCCGAAGGCCCGGTCATGGCAGGGGCATGCGAGCAGGTCGCTGAATTGTGGGCGGGGCAGGACTATTCTGCGGCGCTCGTATGGGTGGCCAGTTTAAGAAACAGTATTGTGCGCGAACGCGGGATCGAAGGCCTCGTGAATGCAGAAATGAACCGACCCCGATCTTTTGAAAGTGGAGAATAATATGTCACAGGCGAGACAATGGCTGATGCCGGGGAGAAGGGGTGTATGTTTTTTCCTGCTCGGAATGTTGATCAGTCCTATGCGCGCCCAGTCTGTACAAGCATCTGTGCCAGCTGTTTCCTCAGAGCAAATCGCGGCAGAAACGATTGTCATCGATCTTGGAGAGAATGTAGCGATGGAGCTGGTGTACATCCCAGCCGGAGGCTTTTTGCGCGGATCCGCGGCGCATGAACCGGACGAAACACCGGTGCATGCCGTCACCATTGCCCGGGGTTATTATATCGGGAAATATGAAGTTACTCAGGCTCAGTGGAAGAGAGTGATGGGCAGTAACCCGAGCCATTTCAAAGGAGACAATCTCCCGGTGGAGAATATCAGCTGGAACGATTGTCAGGCATTTGTAGAAGCGTTGCGAAAAATGACCGGAAAGCGTTTCGCGATGCCGACGGAAGCGCAGTGGGAGTATGCGTGTCGGGCGGGTACACGCAGCGAGTTCTCCTTTGGAGAGGATATTGGCGCGCTGGCCGAGCATGCGTGGTATTTTGAGAACTCAAAGCACAAGACGCATCCGGTGGGTGGGAAGAAACCGAATGCCTGGGGACTTCATGATATGCATGGAAACGTTTATGAATGGTGCGCCGATTGGTATTCCGAAGGGCCTTATCCCGATGGCGAGACGAGCGATCCCGGCGGGCCGGTTCGCGGCTGGCGGCGGGTTCTTCGTGGTGGAGGATGGATTTTTGTGCCCGATAATCTGCGTTCGGGGGATCGCGGATTTAGTCCGCCCGACTATCGGTCGCCCGAGTATGGTTTTCGCTGTGTCCTGCTGGACGAGGTTGATGCAGGTACGGATGCGCACACGCATCATTCATCTCCGCTGGCCGATTTGTCTCGGTCGATGATGCAACGTTTGGAGGAGGCGGTTTCAGACGGTGATCGATTGCGCGGGGAATTTTGGCTGTCGGAGCTGATACGCGGGGGGATGGCCGAAGAGACTCTGGCGACGTGGCGACGTCAGCTCGAAGAGCTGGCCGCGTTGCCGGAGCGGCTGACTGTTTCTTTGCCAGGCGGCGGTGAAATGGAGTTTATCCTCATCAGACCCGGACGGTTTGTAATGGGATCCGATACGTCGGAGTCACTGCTGGAAAAGCCAGCTCATGAGGTGGCGATCAGCAGTCCCTATTATTTGGGCAAGTATGAAGTGACGCAACGTCAGTGGGAATCAGTGATGAGTCGCAACGACAGTGCGTTTCAGGGCGAACATCATAAAGAGCACCCGGTGACCATGGTCAGCTGGCCGCTTTGTCGAAGCTTTCTAGTTAAGTTGAGTGAGGCGATTCCCGGATATGAATTTCGACTGCCGACCGAAGCGGAGTGGGAATATGCATGTCGGGCGGGATCAGATGGTGACCGACATTTCGCGGAGGGCCCCCTGGCCGATTGGGCGTGGTATGGGGCTAACGCCGGAGGGAGAACCCATCCTGTGGGAACCAAAAAATCCAACGCGTGGGGACTTCACGACATGTATGGAAATGTTTGGGAGTGGTGTGAGGACCGTTTTGGCGCCTACCCTCCGGAAGCCGTGATCGATCCCGTAAATCGCACGGGAGCGCATTCGCGCGGGAGCCGGATTGTCCGGGGCGGAGGATGGAATAATCAGGCGGGATACGTCAGCTCGATCTTCCGGCATGACGTCAATCCGACCGAGCGGACGGCTTATTATGGTTTCCGCTGCGCGGCGGTGCCGAAGCGCATTCGTCCGCGCTAACTAAGCTGGCGGGGAGTGTTCACAATCCGCGATGCGCGGAGGGAACCCTGGGTGTTGGGTGAGGTCGTGACGCCAACCCCTTGGCGTCACGACGTAACTCACCTTCATATAGACCAGACCAATGAATGGTTGTCCTCGGGGGTCCCTAACCTGAACAGATGCTTTTTATCAGGTAGCGGTGGAGTCGGCTATCCCCTGTTCAGGTGATTCGTGCAGATTGAGGAGAACGTCACCGATCTCGGTGGAACAGACGAGAGACCGTTGACCGCGTTTGATTGACTTGGGATAGCCACCAACGGAACCACGTGAGCAACTGCGTAAAACAGCTCTGCGGCGGAATCGATGCAGCAGGCGGGTGGGATCGGGACGCATGGGTTGCGTCCTGTGCGCGCAACTGGCGGAGCACGAGAGTGCGAAGCGTATGGATTTGCATGCCGCAGTTTAGCGAGGTACGCATGTCTGCGGCAGGTACAGTGTAGTAATGATGTCGATCCACACTCCGTGTTTTAACCAACTGGGCTGCCCGCGCAGGTGGAGAACTGTGCCTGCACGCAGCCGGACGGTTGTCGTGGTCGCGAAGCAGATATAATAAAACGCCCTCCGGCCCGGAGGGCGGAGGGCGTGCTGAGGTGGACGATGTTGTATGCCTCAGAAGCGCCAGCCGATTCCACCGCGAAGAGCGATGGTTTGATCGACGATGCTATTATTGTCGTTGCCGTAGCTGGCGAAGAGCGAGAGGCCGTTGTCGTAGTTGACTGCGACGCCACCTTCGATGTGCCAGCCATCCTGTTCAGGATTGCGGGAGTAAACCGTTACCCGCTCGCCCATCACCGTGGCGGTAAGCGGCCGGTTTTCGGTCGCGGTATCGCGTTGGAAATAGAGGTTCAAGAAAGGCCTGATTGTGGCCGTGTTGCCGAGGATAGGGAAGCTGCGGGCGAGTTGCACACCGCCCGAAAGCATGCGCGACTCCGCGCTTTGCGCGTCCACTTGAAGCGCGGCCTGACCAGCGTTTCCGCCCTCGCGGAAGGCGTCGGCCTCCCACTTGACGTAGTGGAGGCCCACGGTCGGGGCGACCTCGATCCAGGTCAGGTTTATATTATAGCTGGCCTGCGCGCGTGCGCCGTAGTGAATACCCTCGGTGTCAGCGGTGGCGAAGGCGCCGAGGCGCGTGAGTCGGACGCTGCGATCAGCGGAATATTTATCCGTGCCATATGTACCGAGCACGCTCACTTGGATTGGCCCTTTGCGATAACGGCCATAGAGACCGAACGTATGGCTCTTGGAGGAACTCGTGGAGCCGGAGTCGTCGAGGCGGAAATCCGTCTTGTCGTGAGCATATACCACGCCTGCGAGAAGGGCGGGCGAGAAGGCATAGTCGAGACCGAGAATCACCTGCTCGGGGTTGAAATCGTAGTATTCGTTATAGTCCGAAGCGGAGGCGGTGGACTCGAAGCGGGAAACTTGAGTATAAAAATCGAGCTTATTAGTCGCGCGATACAGCTCGTCGGGAACTGCCAGGCGATGCTCCAGGCTCGTGCCGAGAGCAGCGGACTGCACCAGTGCGGCTGGAAACCACGCTTGATATGATTGCGGTCCGAGCTGGTTGAGTACTTTACCATAGGCAGCCGCAGTGATTTGCGCGTCGGCGGCGCGGATCAAGTCGTCGGGCAGCGCGGAACCAAGTTTATCAAATACAGTGGCGATGGCAAACTGGTTGCGGGTGATGCCGGCCACCTCGGCGAAGGGGTTGCGAACTACGTCAACCCAGACTTCGAAACCTCCCGCGACCACTTCGATGCGGTACTTGGCGGTGGAGGCCTGCGCGAACACTTGGGCATTGTCGATCGCGGGAACTTCTCCGGTGTAGCTGCCGGTAACGGAGATGATTTTATAGCTTTCGGTTTTTACTACAAAATCATCGCTGTTGACGGCGCCGACGGCGATCGATCCGCCGCTGGAGAAATCGACGTTGCCGTTGATGATGAGCTGGTCGTGGTCGTTCGGTGCGGATGTGAAGAAGTCCAGGCTGATCACGCCGCGGGCGCCGGGCGTTACATTGCCGTTGACGGTGAGCGTGCCCTTGCCGGCTTTGTTGCCGCCGGCGCCGAGCGTCGATTTCCCGTTGCCTCCAGTCAGGTTGATATTGCCGTTGATAACACCCGTGCCGCCGATGTAGCCATTGCCGGCGTTGCCGACACCGAAATTGCCGTTGTGCACGCCATTCACTATATATGAGGAGGCGGAGCGAAACGTCATGATCCCTGGCAAATTGGCCGTGCCGGTCACGAGCGTGGTGCCTGTGCCGTATTTTTGATAGGCGGTGGTCGCGCTCGAGGTGGACGTGATGGTGCCGGCCCAGACTTCGACTTCGTTTGCGAGATTCAACGCGCTCAGCGAGCCGATGGGCCGAGACCCGAGATCGATGCTGGAGGTGGTGTCGAAACTCAGTCCGCCGATAGAGACGTTGCCGGAGGTCAGGCCGCGGTAGTCGATCGTTGAATGATCCGTCATCACGATCTTGGCGTAACCCAAGCCCGCGGTACTGGAAGCGCCGCCCGCCAGCGTCGAGTTCACGCCATCAAACGTGATCGTGGCGTAGGACTTGAGGTTAAGATAGAACGGGTTGCGGTCGTTGGAGCTGCCGGTGGATGTGCCGCTGCCATCGGTGCCCCACGGGTGGGTGCCGCGGCCAGTTATATTATAATACAGTCGTCCGCCCGCATTGCCCTGTAGATTGAGGGTATAGCCGTAATCATTGGCCGTTTTCAGCGAAAACATGCGGTACGTAACATCTCCCGTCGCGCTGTGCGTGAGGTTGATGGTTTGGTTCGGAGCGGCGGCAGTCAGGGCGATGGCCGTGTTACCATCGGGTACGACGCCCGTGCTCCAGTTGGCAGTGTTGAGATAGTTGGAATCAACGCCGCGCCACTCCGCGGTGGACGTGAGGGAATATTGAGCGACGCCCGCGGATGTCGTCAGCAAACCAACAAGCGCGCCCAGTGCGGTTCGCTTGAAGGAATACATAATGGAGAATTTATTGTTCATGATCGTTACATTAAAGGCTTAGGCCGGATATTCCGGGTTTTTAGAAATTCGCCTTGAGGCTGAAGTTCATGGTGGTGCCGCCTTGGAAATAGCGTACGGGGCGGCCGAAACGTTCCCAACGATCGGGCTCGTTGGTGAAGTTGCGCCAGTCGAACGAGAGCGTCCAGATTCGGGAGAACTGGTAGGCGATGCTCATGTCCCAGCGGCCGGACGGTTGTACATATACGCCGTCGGCGCCGAGCTGGAGGGTGCCTTCCTGGGCGTTGCCGATATTGGACGGGTTGCGTCGCAGGTACTCGTCGCACCAACTGTAGCTGATGGTGGTGTACCAGCTTTTTCCGCGATAGGTGACGCGGGAGTTCGAAACCTTCCGCTTCATATTCTCGATCGGAATGTCGCCATCGGGTTCCGCGAGGGTGAACGATTGATAAACATCGAAGTTCTTCAGGATGCCAGGCAGGAAGCGCAGTTGCTGGCGATAGCTCATCTCAAGGCCCTGCATGGTGGCCTCGCCCACATTCTGTGCCGTGGTGACCCAGAGGGGGTATTGATAATCTTCCTGCGGATAATATTCGAGCAGCTCGGGGGCGACCTCGGCCATCCAGCCGGTACGGCTCAGAATATAATCGGTCATTTCCTTCCGGAAGACGCCTGCGGAAAGGATGCCGGCGTTGGGGAAGTAATACTCAACGCTGAAGTCGAAGTTCTGACTCTTCTGCGGCTTCAGGTTGGTGTTGCTCGCAGTGACGTAAGTGCGTTCGTCGGTCGAGTTCTCGCTCACGCTGTTGCTGGGGATGAGGTAGTTAAATCCGGGACGGGCGATGGTGTTAGTCCAGGCCGCGCGGAGGATGAGGTCCTTCAACGGTTCATACTTCAGCTGCACATTGGGGAAGAAGTTGCCGTACTCCTTACGTCCGGTGACCAGCGAATAATAATTGGGGTCGCTGGACGGGAGGAGACTGTTGGTCTGCCAGCCGGTGCTCTCGGCCTCAGTGCGCTCGTATCGCGTGCCTGCCATGATATTGAGCTCCTGGATCTGCCAGGACCCCATAATGTAGCCGGCGATAATTTTCTCCTCGGTGCGGCGGGTGTAACGCCACAGCGAGCGATCATAGTTTGCTTTATCCAGCGAGAACATCGCGTTGGTGCGGTCATCGATCTGGTTGGCGTAGAAGTAGTCGGCCACCTTCCACGGGCTGATCCAGTCGGCGACGAGTGTGTTGTCGAACTTCCATGAGTTGCCGAAAACAGGGTCGTAAAATTCGCTATACCCGGGGGTCGACGCGCCGGAGTTGAGTTTCCAGTTGTACTGATAGGAGTGAGAATCGCGTTCCCATTGTGTATAAAGACCGCCGGCGCTGATGCGCAGGGGATGGCCGAGCAGGGAGACGGGAATCTTGATGTCGATTTTGCCGCCATTGCGTTTGTCAACCATGAGCTGGTCGCGCTCGTAAACGGTCAGGTCGGTGTAATTGTCGAGGTTGAGATAGCCGCCGTTGACGGGATCGATTTGTTCGACGGACGCGCCTTTGTCGGATCCGATGTCCGTGAGTATATAATGTCCGACCGGGCTGTTGTAGCCGATGGATTGGATGCCCTTGGATCCCCGCGTAAAGGCGCGGGAAGTGTAGATATCGTAGTCGAGTTTTCCCCATGAGAAGGCGTGCTTCACGCCGGGATTGATGGACCACGATTCGTTGTAGCCTTGCTGGGAGGGCGCGCCGCCGACCGTGACGCTGAAGAATGCATTGCGGGCGTTGCGGGTTTCGAACTCCGGGCTGGCGGTATTGACGATCCCGTTATTCATTCGGATTGACTGGGTGTATCCACTGAGTGTCTTGCCGTCGTTGTAGGATGTTTTTAGATACACGGACGTGCGGGCGGAGAGTTTATAATCCAAGTTGAGCGTTGTGGAGCGTTGCTGTTTCTTGGAGGCGTTTTCGGACGCGCGATAGTCGCTGGTATAGCCAAGGGTCTCGGCCGTGGGCAGTTCATCCGCGTCCTTGAATGGATAGGTGACGCCGAGGTCGCCGAGTTGATCGTTGAACCGGTAGAACTGATACGCGTTGATATTCAGACTGACGCCGAGGCGGTTGTTCAGGAAGGCTTCGGAATAATAAAGATTGAAGCCTGGGCCCCATTTGCGATCGGCCTCGCGGTTGCCGCCGGGGGTGCTGGCGAAGTCGAGTGCTTCGGAGTTCAGGTTGACGTTGGTGGTCAAGGTGACGCGGCGACCTTTCTGATCGAAGGCGTTTTTAGATACCATGTTGACCACACCGCCGTTGGCATTCGCCGGGGAGGAGGGCGGGGGGACTTTGTACACTTCGACGGATTCGATCGCCGCGACCGAGAAGTTCTTCAGGGCAACGCCGCGGGGATTGGAGCTCTCGGGATTGGTGGAGCTGTTGGCAAAGGAGTTGCCGTCCAAGGTGAAGGACGCGTCATCCGAGCCAATACCGCGGATGGAGAAGCCACCGACGTCTTCACCGGCATAGTCTACGAAGACACCGGGGAGGTTTTTGAGGAGTTCTCCGGCGTTGGTGTCGATCAGGTTACCGAAGGCGTCCGACGCCACGATGTTTTTCATGACATCCGATTGGCGCTGTTGCTGGATGGCGTGGGCTTGGCCCTCGCGTTCCGCTGCCACCACGAAAGCTTCCAGGATGTAGAGGTCCGACGAGAGTTCGAACTCGACATGCTGGGTCTCACGCGCGCCTACGGTTACGATGCGTACCTCGGGGTCGAGATCGGTGTAATTTGCTGTAAGCGTGTATGTTCCGGGGGCGAGTTGAAGCCGGAAGGTGCCATCGCTGTCGGTCAGGATGCGGAGCGGTTGTCCTTGGACAGTGATTTCGGCGGTGCTCAGCGCTGCCTGGGTTTTTGCACTGGTAACTTTGCCGGTGATCGTGACCGTTTCCTGCGCGAGGGCGACGTTGGGCAGCATCCAAATGATCAAGGCGGTCAAGAGGAGGCTCCAGACTGAACCGAGCCGGCTGGTACTGCTGTTGTCTAATTGATCCTGAAATCCTGTGAAAGGAGCGCGACCGGCAGCACAAATTCGGTCGATGAACGCTGGTGCGTGGGGAGATGCGGCAGTGTATGCCGGCGGTTGGGTAGGCGGTTGGTTCATGGCTATCTGGATGTATATTTTTCTCCTAACAAAGGGCATGCATACGTCTCGACGCGGCCGATGCTCCCGTGTCGGCAGGCAGGAGAACACGTTCGGTGACGGGCAAAAGATCCGTATGCGTAAAAAGAACTCTGTAAAAACCGGCCGTGAGGCCTCGATGTGCGATGCAAATGGGTGTCTTACAGTAAAACGCCGTGTGAAAACACCCGCTTTACTGTCAATAGGGTCTGGCGGCCCATGGAGAAGCGCGGGATGCCTGGGTCAGAGCGCCGTGTTAACATAGCCCGCGTTATTCCCCCCGTTACTTCGCATTCTCTTTGAGCCTTTCGCAACGAGCGGGTGCATCCGCAAATTCACGCTTGCCAGCACCTCGGCGGCTCTCTGTCTTCGACCGCTCTGTCCGTTAAAACAACCTACCAATAACCAACACTTACGATCGCAAGGCGGCCCTTTGGCCGACCTGTGTGTCGCAGATACATAGATCCCATGAACGTCACTCCTAAAGACCTCCTCGATGCCGGCGTCCACTTCGGTCACCAGACCAAACGCTGGAATCCGCGCTCCAAGCCCTACGTTTTCGATCACCGCCAGGGCATCACGATCATCGACCTCGGCAAGACGCACGAAGCGCTGACCAAGGCCTACTCCTTCATCGAGGACACCGTCGGCAACGGCGGCAATGTGCTCTTCGTCGGCACCAAGCGCCAGGCGCAGGAAATCATCCGCGAAGCCGCTTCGTCCACCAACATGCCGTACTGCGTCGATCGCTGGCTGGGTGGCACGCTCACCAATTTCGCGACCGTCAAGAAGTCGATCGCCAAGTTCAAGAAGTACCAGCAGATGGAGACCAGCGGCGAACTCGCCAAGTTCTCCTCGAAGGAAGCCGCCGCCATCAAACGCGAGATGGTGCGCATGCAGAAGAATTTCGCCGGCATCATCGATCTCAATGAACTGCCCACCTCCATCTTCGTGATCGATGCTTCGCACGAAAAGATCGCCGTCGCCGAGGGCAGCCGCCTCAACATCCCGACGATCGGCCTCGTCGACACCAATTCCGACCCGACCACGCTCAAGTTCCCGATCCCGGGCAACGACGACGCCGTGAAGTCGATCCGCATCATCGTTGAGACCATCGTCGCCGCGGTGCAGAGCGGTCTCAGCCAGCGCGAAAGCCGCCGCACCGCCCGCGGTCAGGCCGATCTTCGCGCCGCGTCCGCCGCTGTCGCCGCCGCTGCTGGCGCGACCAACGAAGCCGGTGAAATCGATCTCAGCCGCGTCGAAGTGCCGGCCGGTGAAGCCGTCGAAGAAGCGGAAACCGAAGCTCCTGTCGTCGCCAAGAAGCCGGCCCCCCGCAAGAAGGTCGCCGCTCCCAAGAACTGAACACCTTTAAAGTAGAAAAATGAGTACAGCAGTTTCCGCCTCGGCGGTTAAAGATCTCCGCGAAAAAACAGGCGCCGGCCTGCTCGATTGCCAGAAGGCTCTCACCGAGGCCAAGGGCAACATCGAGGAAGCCATCACGATCCTCCGCAAGAAATCCGGCGGCAAGGTCGACAAGCTCGCCAGCCGCGCCACCAAGGAAGGTCTCATCGAGAGCTACATCCACGTCGGAGGCAAAGTCGGCGTGCTCCTCGAAGTGAATTGCGAAACCGACTTCGTCGCCCGCAACGATGACTTCAAGGCGTTCCTCAAAGACCTCTGCCTCCAGATCGCCGCGGCCAATCCGCTCTACGTGAACCGTGAGGAAGTTCCGGAAGCCGAAGTCGCCAAAGAGCGCGAAATCGCCACCGCTTCCCTCGAAGGCAAGCCCGCCGCCGCGATCCAGAAGATCGTCGAAGGCAAGCTCGACAAGTACTACTCCACGGTGTGCCTCATCGACCAACCCTTCGTGAAGCAGCCGGAGAAGTCCGTGAAGGACATCCTCGGCGAGAAGATCGCGAAGATCGGTGAGAACATCAGCATCCGCCGTTTCACCCGCTACCAGCTCGGCACCTGAGCTCGTTGTCGTTGAAATTTGAATACATTTGGCCCCGCCGAAAACGGCGGGGCTTTTTGTTTGCTCAGAAAGAGCGCCGCTGGGGCGGCGCTGCATTCTGACTGGCAGGCGGCGGAATCGCTGGCGGTCGGCGCGGCAGGCGGGAAGGGTGGACGCGCCTGTTAAGCCTTACGATCTATCATGCGAATTCTTCCTACCCTGACTCTGGCCCTGGCCTGCACGGCGGCCGGTACTGCCTTCGCGGCGAGCCCTGCGGCTCCGGCGCCCGCAGACGTCCTCAAGACGCTGCGACTCACCAACGAGTACTTCATGGCAAAGTGGCCGGACACCGGCAAAGTGATCGTCACCAATCGCGCGCGTCCGTCCAACATCTGGACGCGTGCCGTTTATTACGAGGGCCTGATGGATCTGTATAAGATCGATCCCGACCAGCGCTATATTGACTATGCGGTGAGCTGGGGTGAAGCCCACAAATGGGGTCTCAATCGCGGCGTGAACACGACCGACGCGGACAATCATTGCGCGGGTCAGACGTACCTCGCGCTTTATGAAATGGACCCGAAGCCGGAGCGTATGCGCGACATCAAGGCGTCCATCGACCGCGTGATCGCGGAGGACGACGACGCCGCGTGGTGGTGGATCGATGCGCTGCAGATGGCGATGCCCGTGTACGCGAAATTGTCGGCCATGACGGGCGACTCGAAGTACGTGGAGAAAATGCACGCGATGTATCTCCACACAAAAAACAAGCACGGCGAAAAAGGACTCTTTAATCCGGCGGACGGCTTCTGGTGGCGCGACAAAGATTTCGATCCGCCCTACACGGAGCCGAACGGCGAGGACAGTTACTGGTCGCGCGGCAACGGCTGGGTGGTCGGCGCGATGGTGCGCACGCTGGAGCTGCTCCCGCAGGATTCGCCGTATCGCAAAGAGTACACCGATATGCTCGTGACGATGTCCGAAGCCGCCCGCAAGGTGCAGCGCGACGACGGCTTTTGGAACGTGAGCCTGCACGATCCGAATCACTTTGGCGGCAAGGAAACCTCCGGTACGGCGCTCTTCGTGTACGGCATGGCTTGGGGCGTGCGTCAGGGATTGCTGCCGCGCGATGTGTACGAGCCGATCGTGTACAAAGCCTGGAATGCGATGGTGAAGGACGCGGTGCACGCGAACGGTTTTCTCGGCTATCTCCAGAGCACGGGCAAAGAGCCGAAGGACGGCCAGCCGGTGACGTATGATAAACAGCCGGACTTCGAGGACTACGGCCTCGGTTGTTTCCTGCTCGCGGGTATCGAGGTGTATCGCCTTGTCGGTGGCCAGCTGGTTGCGCGCTGAAAAACTGAATCCATGGCAAGCGATCGAAAGTGATCGCGGAAAAAAGCCCGGGCTGAATAGCCCGGGCTTTTTGTTGGTCGAACGGTCGATGAGAAAATCGACGTGAAGCGGCGGTTGCGGAGCAACCGTCCTTCCTGAGTTATCCGTCGCGGTGAGATCTCAGGGCACGATGATTTCGTCGATGTTGCCGAGATCGTTTCCGGTGGAGGTGAACTGGATGACGTTTGAGGAGTTGTTGTTCAATGTGACGTTGAGCGTGAGCGTATTCCACGTCGTCCAGGAACCGGTGGGCGTGAAGGTGATGCTCGAGGTCGATCCGTTGACGGTGATGTTGCCGGTGCGCGACGACGTGATGCCGAGTGCGTAGCGGATCTGCAGTGATTTCGTGCCGCCACCATTTCCGGACACACCGCTGAAGGTGAGCGAGCCGCCGTTGGCGGGGAAGTTGGCGAATCCGCTGCCGTTGAAGCCGGCGTTGTTGGAATCGATCGTGGTGCCGCCCGCGACGGTGCCGCTCTCCGCTTGATACGTGTTGCCGGCCGGCGGAGGGGTGGAACCACCGACGTAGGTAATGTTGGCGGCCGGTTGCGCGCCCATGCCGGTGCCGAGATAGAAGCTCGGATGCGGCGGCTGGTTGTACGCGACATTCTGCCACGCGATGGCGACGCGGTACTGCGCGTCGTGCATCAAGGTGTAGAAACGATTGGTCGCGACTGTAGTGGAAACGTAGATACGCAGCGCCGAGTTGTTGCTCTCGCGCCAGATGACTTCTTCGCGCCAGTCGCCGAGGATGTCGGCGGAGAGATTCGGCGTGGCCTTGGTGCCGTTGTTGGAGGCGACGCCGGAGGCTGCGAGCAGCGTGCTGGAGTTGCCGGCGGTTTCGTTCCACTTCGAGATCGTGGTCCCATCGAGCAGCTCGCGTTTCAAATCGGCGTCCCACCAGACCATGAAGTTGATCGGGCTGGGGCGCGATGAGCTTATGACGGCACCTGAAGCGGAATAAAGATTGGAGCTGCCGGAGGCCCAAAGTTCATAGCCCGCGTAGCGCGAATCGATATCGCCCGCCACACCGCGACCGATGTCGGAGGATGCGGAGGTGCTCCAGAGAATCGTGCCGGTGTTGGCGTCGCGGAAGGATGTGCCGATGCCGCCGTTGGAGCCGGGGCTTTCGTGAGGCATGAAGATCTCGAGACCTGGGCGGCTCGGGTTCATGTCGGAAACGTGCAACGCATCGCCATGACCGAGACCGGTGGTGTGTTTGCCGGCGCCATTGTCGTCGATGACGGCTGCGCCATAGATGATCTCGTGACGTCCGTCGTTGTCCACGTCGGCAATGGAGAGCGAGTGCGCGCCTTGGCCGCGGTAGCCGCCGAGCGAACCGCCGGAGTGGCCGGTGTCGAACGTCCAACGCTGCGTGAGCTGGCCATTGCGATAATCCCACGCGGCGACAACGGCGCGCGTGTAATAACCGCGGCACATGACGAGGCTCGGGCGCGTGCCGTCGAGGTACGCGATGCCGGCGAGGAAACGATCGACGCGATTGCCGTAATTGTCGCCCCAATTGCTGACGGTGCCGCGTGGCGGATTGTAGTTGGCCGTCGCGAGAATGGCGCCGGTCTGTCCGTTGAAGATCGTGAGATATTCCGGACCGCTCAGGATGTAACCGCTGGAGTTGCGATGATCGGCCGAGGCATTACCGATCACCTGGCCGGTGCCCGAGATGGTGGCATCGGCAGTTTTGCAGGCGACCTCGGCTTTGCCGTCGCCGTCGAGATCGTACACCATGAATTGCGTGTAGTGCGCGCCGGCGCGAATGTTGCGGCCGAGATCGATGCGCCACAAACGCGTGCCGTTCAGTTTGTAGGCATCCAGATAGACGTTGCCGGTGTAACCGGATTGGGAGTTGTCCTTGGCGTTGGACGGTTCCCATTTCACCACGATCTCGTATTCGCCGTCGCCATCGAGATCGCCGACGGAACTGTCGCTGGCCGAATACGTGTAGGATTCTCCGCTGGGCGTGGTGCCGCCGGCGGGGATTTGCAAGGGCACGCGCAGATACCCCGTCGCGGCGGAGTTGGCCGGTAGCGTGAAGCCCGC
The DNA here is from genome assembly GCA_964573305.1 of uncultured Opitutaceae bacterium. GTDB lineage: Bacteria > Verrucomicrobiota > Verrucomicrobiia > Opitutales > Opitutaceae > Nibricoccus. The sequence goes on along the minus strand of CAZNJG010000004.1, from coordinate 108,545 downwards.
GCTCGCGGGTTGTTCGACGCCGCTGATGACAGGCCGCACGGAGTACACATTGGTCTGCGACGCGGTGGAGGTTGTATCCACGAAGTTGGTCGAGTTCGTGATGGGTGAGCTATTGAGCTTCACCGGCGAGCCGCCGTTGGCGGAGCGATAGACGTTGTAGCCGATGCCCGAAGGATCGAGTCCGAGCTGGCGCCAGCCGACGTACACTTGAGAACTGCTGGTGCGCAAGGCGACGACGCCGCGACCAAGGGACTCCATTTGGTAAGGAGCGGCGAAAGCGCACGCGGCTCCGAGCGCGAGGCACAACGCCAGCGCGGACAGACATGAACGAGTTGATTTCATGGGTATGGGGTTGGGGTATGCTCCGCGCGAACAGCCGTGAGAGAGGCGCGCCCGCCAGGAGCGATGAGGGGTAGTTTGCCGGCAACCGGCACGTGAAGGGGAGTCATCTTGCGCGCTTTCGCAAAAAACCGGCGAGTCGTACAGTCAGCGGGGTAAAGTCAGCCCGCGTGTGTGCCGTAGGGGGAACGTAGCTTTCCCCGACCTTGTTTGCTGTTCGTATTCAGTCTTTTGGCCTGTGGCTTACCTTTTTCCTAAGTGGGATCGTGGTGACGACGTTGCATGCCTTGGATCCCGAGCGGCCGACTTCGCATTACCTTCGTGATCAATGGACCACGCAGCACGGACTGCCGTATGCAGCGGTGCGCGACTTGATTCAGACCTCGGACGGCTATTTGTGGCTGGGATCGCGCGGAGGACTGGCGCGTTTTGATGGACTCAATTTCGCCGCATTCACGCACGAGAACCAACCGCTGCTACCGGAAGACGAATCGGTGTTTTCGCTGGCGGAGGACGAGGCGCGCACTTTGTGGATCGGCACTTCGCAAGGGGTGGTGTGGCATCGCGAGGGCGTGTGGACGCGTCCGCCGGCATTGCGTGCGCTGGAAGGCGCGGATGTGCGCAGCATCGTCCGCGATGGACCGCGCGGCATGCTCATCGCCACACGCGACAAACTTTTTCGTTTCCACAACGGCTCGCTGACGCCCGTGGCGCTGCCGCAGCACGAGAATGTGGAGGGTATCAATGCGCTGCATGTGTCGCGCGATGGATCTGAGATTCTCGTGATGGGCGCCCGCGCCTTTTATCTGAACGACGATGCCTGGGCGCGCCTGGAGGAGGGCGATTACGCAACCCTCGGCATGCGCGGAGCGGTGCAGACGCGAAGCGGCGCTTGGTGGCTCGGGTCGCCGTCGGGACTTTATTATCTCGAACGCGGCGAGGTCACAAAATTCTCCTCGCTCGACGGCCTCGATGTGCCACCGGTGCGCAGTCTCTTCATCGATCGCGACGACAATCTCTGGATCGGCACGCCGAAAGGACTTTTTCGCTACGCAGGTGGCCGGTTTCAACCGGTGTTGATCGAAGGCGTGGAAACGCTCAGCCACGTGATGTGCATCGGCGAAGACCGCGAAGGAAATCTCTGGTGCGGCACGGATGCGGGTGTGGTGCGTTTCTCGGACGTGAAGGCGTCCAATGTCACGCGTCGCGACGGGCTCGGCGCCAACTCGGTGCTGGCTCTGGAAGTCTCGCGCGACGGTTCCTGGTGGGCCGGAACGTGGGGCGGTGGGCTCACGCGCTTCACAGAAGATGGGGCGGAAACGCTGCACGCATCGGAGGGCTTGCGTGAAGACAGCGTGCTGACTTTGCACGAAGACGCCTCAGGCGGTCTGTGGATCGGCTATTATGTCGCCGGCGTGAGTTATCTGAAGGACGGACAGTTCACGCATTTCGGTCCCGGCGAGAATATCAACGCGCGGGTGCGCGCTTTGACCAGCGATGCAAACGGCGTGGTCTGGGCCGCCTCGGAGCGCGGTTTGCACCGGCGGACGGGCGACCGTTTCGAGTTCTTCCGGCTGCCCGGCATCTCGCAAGCGGGCGCGCTGCTCATTGACTCGCAAGGACGGATGTGGGCGGGTGGCGTCGGTGGAGTCGGCCGGTATTTTCCCGAGACTGGCGAGTGGGCGCCACTGGCCGGCGATCCGGCGGCGGCGCACAACGTCACGCGGATCTTCGAAAGCGGCACCGGCACGCTCTGGGTGTTGCGCGACGGCCTCTATATCCAGCGCATCCGCGAGGGCCGGCTGGAAACATTTCGCATGCCGCCGCGGGTCGGCGTGCTGACGTATTCAGGACTCGAATACGAGGATGCGTTGTGGGTGAATTTCCGCAACGGTGTGGCGCGCATCGAGCTCACCGAGTTCGACGCGGTGGCCGCAGGCCGGAAGACGGAGCTGGATTTCACGTTTTTCACGGAGCAGGACGGCATGCGTAGTCCTGCTCCGAATACATCTTCATCGCACGGCGCGGCCTTGCGCGGCGACGGAGCGCTCCTGTTTGCCACGAGCAAGGGCGTCGCCATCATCCATCCGTCGCGCATCCGTCATAACAACGTGCCGCCACCGGTCGTGATCGAGCGCGTGGTCGCCGACAAGATCGAGCGGCGCGGCGACGCGTTGATGAGCATTCCGCCCGGACGGGGCGAACTGGCGTTTCACTTTACGGCGTTGAGCCTCACCAATGCGGCGGCGAACCGCTTCCAGTACCGGCTCGTCGGCATCGATGCCGGCTGGGTGGATGCCGGGGCGCGTCGCGATGCCTACTATGGCGGTCTCAAGCCCGGCGCCTATCGCTTCGAAGTGCGCGCCTGCAATAACGACGGACGCTGGAGCGATGAGCCCGCGGCGTGCACCCTTTATCTGGAACCGCATTTTTATCAGACATGGTGGGGCTGGTGCGCGATGGGCGCGGGAGTCTGCGCCTGCTTTGCGTTGTTCTACGGATGGAGGACGCGGCGCCTGCGACGGCTGCATGCGAAGATGACGCGTCTGGTGGCGGAGCGGACGCACGACCTGCAGGCGGCCAAGGAAGCCGCCGAAAAAGCGAAGGATGCGGCCGAGGCGGCGAATCGCGCGAAGAGCGAATTCGTGGCCAACATGAGCCATGAAATCCGCACGCCGATGAATGGCGTGATCGGCATGGCGGAACTCGCGCTGAGCGTCGCCCGCGACCGCGAGCAAATCGATTATCTGCGCACCGTGCTGGCCTCGGGCGATGCGCTCATGACGGTGATCAACGACATCCTCGATTTTTCGAAAATAGAATCGGGGAAACTCACGCTCGATCCGGTCGAATTCAATTTGTTGGAAACGCTCGAGAACGCGGTCGATACACTCGCGATCCGCGCCGCCGGAAAGGCGATCGAGCTGGTGTGTCGCATCGATCCCACGTTGCGCACGGCGATGCGCGGAGACTCCGCCCGCCTGCGGCAGGTGGTGGTGAACCTCCTGGGAAACGCCTTGAAATTCACCGAGCGCGGCGAGGTCGTGCTGCGGGCCGAGCGTATCGGCGAGGATGCGGATCGCTACCGTGTACGTATCAGCGTGGAGGATACGGGCATCGGCATCCCTGCGGAGCGCCTCGGGTCGATCTTCGATCCGTTCGAGCAGGCCGATGGATCGATGTCGCGTCGTTTCGGCGGCACTGGTCTGGGGCTCACGATCAGCCGGCGCCTGGTTAATTTGATGGGCGGCCAGATTGGCGTGGAAAGCACGCCGGGGAAGGGCAGCCGGTTTTATTTTTCGTTGGAATTTGAGCGCGTCGCGTCCGGCGCGAACGAGCCCCGGCGTTTCCGTCCCGGCGCGGGAGCGCTGGCGGTGATGGTTGCGCGCAAAGGAGCGCTGCGGGCGGATCTCGCGGCGCGACTGCATGAGCGCGGATTTGAGGTGGAAACCATGGAAGCCCCGGCGGCTTCGCCCGCTCGCTGGTGGTTTGTCGATATCGCGTCGTGCGCGGGTGTGGAACTCGAGACGATTCAAACAGTTCGCACAGGAGCGCCGGAAGGTGCGCGTGTTGTCGTCCTGACCGCGATCGATCGTCCGCTCGATGCGGAGCGCTTGCGCGCCTTGGGGGCGGATGCCGCGTTGCGTCGTCCGGTGACCGACAAGCGACTCGATGATTGCTTCGATCGACTGGCCGCGGCGCCTGCCGCCACCGAGCCCACGCCGGCCGGCGAAGCCAGAGTGCGCTCGCTGAACGTGCTCGTGGCGGAGGACAATGCGGTTAACCAGCTCGTGACCTCGACCTTGCTCCGCAAACTCGGTCACACGCCCGATGCCGCGGCCAACGGCGAGGAGGCTCTCGCGAAATTCACGCGCGGCCGCTACGACATCATCCTGATGGACGTGCAGATGCCCGGCATGGATGGCATGGAAGCCACGCGACGTATCCGAAAACTGGAGACGGCCGCTTCCGGGCGCGTGCCGATCGTCGCACTCACCGCGCATGCGATGAAAGGTTACGCCGAGCAATGCGTGGAAGCGGGCATGGATGATTATCTCACCAAGCCGCTGCGCGCCCCTGAACTCGCCGCCATGCTCGCCCGTTTTTTTCCTGTCTGTGGGACGGAGAAGGGTGAGAGCGCCATTCGCGAGCGACGCTGAGAAAAAACTGGCGCGAGGAAAAGTATCGTCTAGCGATATAAGGGTGAATTCGCGGACCTCCCGTCGTCAGAAAACTTTCAGCAAGGCCGATTACGAGCAGCTCGCCGCCTGGCGTTATTCGTTGCGCCGGTTTTTGCGTTTCAGCGAAGAGGCGGCGACCCAGGCGGGGCTGACGCCGCAACAGCATCAAGCGTTGCTGGCGGTGCAAGGCATGCCCGGGCGCGACGAAATCACCGTGGGGGAGCTGGCCGGGCGGTTGCAGCTCAAGCATCACAGTGCGGTTGAACTGGTAAACCGGCTTGAAAAGGCCGGGCTGCTGAAGCGAACGACGGGGACGGAAGATGCGCGGCAAGTGTTGTTGAAGGTGACGCCGAAAGGATTGCGCCTCCTCGAAAAGCTCACGGCGGCCCATCGCGCCGAATTGAAGCGCGTCGGACCCGAGCTCGCGGCGGTGCTCTCGGACGTCGTGGCTTCCGCGTCCGAAAGCGAAGCGGAATGAGCGCCTCGTTTGCGCGTTGGACCGAGCTGTCTCCTTTTTCTCTATGAACAAACTGCCTGATTCGTTTCTGCGCCTTATCCCGCTCGTTGGGCCAATGGGCATCGCGGTGGGTGCGGGTTTTCTGATTTTCGCGCTGCTGTGAAGCGTTTTCGCTACGCGCTCGATCCCCTCTGCGTGACTGCGTGCGCGCTTTACGCGCTGAATTGCTTGTGGATGAAACCACATGTTGGCGGAGAATTTTTGCTCGGACATTTTAATGACCTGCTGCTGATACCAGCGGCGCTGCCGTTTGTAGTGTGGCTCAACCGCCGCTTCAGCTGGCGCGCGCATGATTCGCCGCCGGATGCACGTGAGATCGCGCTGCACACAGCGCTCTGGGCGCTGATCTGCGAAGGCATCGGGCCGCGTTGGTTTCATCAGGGCACGGCGGACTGGCGCGACGTCGTCGCTTACGCAACCGGCGCCGTGATCGCATGGATGTTTTGGAATCTAAAAAGTGCGCGCGCCCGGACGGTGACCGCGTGACGGGTTTCGACCGGCTCGCGCCGCATTATCGCTGGATGGAGGCGTTGCTCGCGGGATCGCTGCTCCAGCGTGCACGCACGCGTTGGTTCGAACATCTGCGCGGGCGACGTCATCTCTTGATCATTGGTGAAGGGCCGGGACGAACGCTTGAGGTGATCCGGCATCGGTTTCCGGAGCTATCGGTCACCGTTGTCGAAGCCAGTGCTGGCATGATCGCAGTTGCGAAACGAAGACTCGCGCAAAAGCAGCCGGGCGCTGGAAACATCCGCTGGATTCACGCGGATGTGCGATCGTGGCTCGCCGAGAAAAGTGCGCGCGTGGATCCGGGAAACGGGACAACCTTCGACGCGGTGCTCACGCCGTTCCTGCTCGATTGTTTTTCGCCGAAGGACCTCGAAGCGATTGTCGCTGGCATCGCGCGACAAACGAGTGATGGCGCGCTTTGGTTGCTGGCGGATTTTTGCGTGCCGGCGCGCGGCTGGAGACGATCGCGTGCGCGTTTGGTGCACGGAATGATGTACGCATTTTTTCGCATCGCGACGCGACTGGATGCGCGACAACTGACTCCGCCGGACGAAGCGTTGTTGCGGGCGGAGTTTGTGCTGACGCAGCGGGCGTTGTTTAACGCGGAGCTCATTCACAGCGATGTATGGATAAAAAAAGCGCCGCGGATGGGCGGCGCTTTCTGAACGAGAAATGAACTCGCGAGTGCTTAGCTGAAGAACTTCACGATGCGGCGCAGGGAGGCGACGAGCACGTCGATGTCTTCCGGCGTGTTGTACACGTAGAAGCTCGCGCGAACGGTGCTCGGCAGGCCGAGTTTTTTCATCAGCGGCTGATTGCAATGATGGCCGCCGCGCAATGCGACACCGTCTTGATCGGCGAAGGTGACGACATCGTGTGCATGCGCGGCTTGCAGCGCGAAGCTGACGAGGCCGCCGCGCTTGCCCTTCGGGCCGAGGATGCGGATGCCGGGCAGTTCGCTGAGTGCGGCGTACGCTTTCTCGGCGAGACCGTCATCGTGCGCGGCGATTTTTTCACGGCCGAGCAGATCGAGGTAATCCATCGCCGCGTGCAGACCGATCGCGTCGGCGACATTGGGCGTGCCGGCTTCGAAACGCTCGGGCGACGGCTTCCATTTGCTTTGGAAAAATTCGACCTGGGAAATCATGCCGCCGCCGCCTTGCCACGGAGGCATGGCGTCGAGCAATGCGCGGCGACCGTAGAGAACGCCGATGCCGGTGGGAGCGGCCATTTTGTGGCCGGAGAACGCGAGGAAATCGCAGCCGATTTTTTGGACATCGAGCGGCTCGTGGCCGGATGACTGCGCGGCATCGACGACGGTGATGGCGCCGACTTTTTTCGCGCGAGCGCAGAGATCGGCGACGGGATTGATGACGCCGAGCGTGTTGGAGATGTGCGTGAACGCGAAAATCTTCACCTCGGGCGTGAGAAGTTTATCGAGCGCGTCGAGATCGAGGCCGTGCTCGGCGTTGTCGCCGGCGACGGGCACGTAGCGCAACGTGGCGCCGGTGCGCTGCGCGAGCAGCTGCCAGGGCACCAAGTTCGAGTGGTGCTCCATCTCGGTGAGGAGAATCACATCGCCCGCTTTCACGTTGGCGGGACCCCAGCTTTGCGCGACGAGGTTGATGGACTCGGTGGTGCCGCGGGTGAAAATGATTTCCTCGGGTGCGGCGGCGTTGATGAAACGTGCGACGCGAACGCGGGCCGCTTCGTAGCCATCGGTCGCGCGCATGGAGAGCGCGTGAAGACCGCGGTGGACGTTGCTATTGTCGGCTTCGTAGAAGCGCGAAAGCACATCGATCACCGTGCGCGGCTTGTGCGTGGTGGCGGCGTTGTCGAGATACACGAGCGGCTTGGTGCCGACGTGTTGGTGGAGCACGGGGAAATCGGCGCGGACATCGCGCCAGCCGTGAAGATCGACGCGCGGGGGAAGCTGCAAAACAGGAAGAATAGCGGCAGGAGCGGCGCTCATGGCTGGCCCTCCGGTTGTTTGAGCGCGTCGATCGCGGCGTGCCATGACAGTGTGGCGCATTTGATGCGGGCCGGGTACGCGTGCACGCCGGCAAACGCGGCGAGTTCGGTGAATTCCTCGGGCGCTTCGCCGGTTTTCACGATGTGGGCGAATTCGCTGTAAGCCTGCTCGGCTTCGGCGAGATTTTTGCCCTTGAGCTGGGTGGTCATGAGCGAAGCCGATGCCTGGGAAATGGCGCAGCCGGAGCCTTCGAAACTGATGCCGTCGATGCGGCCCTCGGGCGTGGTGTGCAGGTACACGGTGCAGTTGTCGCCGCAGGTCGGATTGTCTCCGGTGGCGTAGCGGGTGGCCGTGGGCAGTTTGCCGCGATTACGCGGCCGCTTGTTGTGATCGAGGATGACGGATTGGTAGAGATCGCTGAGATCGCTCATGGAAGCCCCCGAACGTAGGGGAAACCGCGGCGGAGGCAAAGCCGGGTTTCAAAAGAAAACGCGGGGCTCATGATCGGCACCGCGCCAAGCGAATGAAGCGCAACAGGACGGCGCGTCGATCGACGCCGACGTGAAGCGCGGAAACGTGAACGACGCGGCGCCTTGTCCCCACCGGTGTTTGAGGCCGCGAGGACGGCGCGTGTTTTAGCGCTGTTCTTCCAAGGACTTGTCGAGGTCCTTGATGAACTTTTCCTTCTGCGCGTTCTCTTTCTGTTTTTTGCGCCACTCGGCTTCCGCCTCGGTGTCGGCCAGAGAGATTTCGTTTGCGGCGCGCTCGCGGGCTTCTTGCGGCGTGAGGTTGGGGTACAACGTTCGCAGCATACTGGCGCGTTCACGGACACGCACTTCTGCGGACACCGCAGGCAGAGGTGCGGCGCGTTCCTGCACCGGGCTGTCCACACAGGACGATAAAACGATCGCGGCGCCGAAGGTGGCGAGGAGCGTGAACGGATGGCGAAGCGGGGATCTCATGGGGAAATCCGGCACGCTGCGTGGGGATCGCAAAAAGACAAACGTGGTGCCGGCGGTTCACCGACACCACGCAAGGCGCTGGGTTTCAAGGCGCGTTTAAAACGCGCGCGACAACGACACAGAGCCGAACTCGTTGAACTCCTCCGGCTGACCGTCGAACTCCCGGGTGCGGTAGCTCTGCGCGAAGGTGAGCTGCCATTTGCCGGCGATCACGCCCACGCCGTAGCTGAGGTCGGCGACAAAGTGCTTTTTGTCCACGCTGGGGCTGTCCTCCCACGTGTTGCCATCGAGAAAGATATCGCGAGCGACGGCGCGTCCGTCGGCGATGGCGAAGAGATACACGCTCCAGTTGCGGCGCGGCGAGACACGCGGGTCGTAGTCGTCGAGCGGAGCGCTGACGGTGCCGCCTGGACGGATGAGTTTCACGCCGAAGTCGCTGGGGAGATTAATGCCCAATCGCACGGAAGCGCCGGCGTTGGCGTGCGTCTGCACATTGCCGATGCTGCCGCCGAGATGCGGGATCAGATCGACGCCCAGTGAGTTGCTGAACGCGCGGGCGTAGAGGCGCCAGTTGCGTTCGTAGATGATGTTTACGCCGAGCTCATCCTCGAGCTGATACTCCCAGCCGTTGGGACGTGAGTCGTTGATCCATTCGTGCACATGGCGCTGCGTCGTGTCGGCGTAGGAGTGCGGACCGATCATGCCGACCTGGATCGAGAGCGTGTCCATGATCGTCGCCGTTTTGCTGACGAAGTTGAGTTCAGCGTAGGTCCAGCCGGCGTAGGGACGATCGTTAGGATCGGGAACGAATGCGTCCGTGTCTTGCGGCGTGTAGATGTTTTGGCCGAGCGCGAAACCGAAGTTCTTCTGCGCGCCTTCGCGATTGATGAAGGGTAGAATTTCCAAGAAGCGGCGGCGCATGCCCTCACGTCCCCACGCGCTGAGATCGGCGGAGAGCCAGGAGAATTTCGCGCCGTTGGTGTAGTGACGATCGGTGCCGCCGAAGTAGTCGTTCTCAAAATAAATGCTGAACACGGGCGCCGAGCGCGCGCGGGCGGAACCGTTTTCATCGAGATGCGAACCTGGACCGGTGATTGCCGGCGGTTCGTCGGTGTGAGCCGGCGCGCTCGATTGCGCGTGAGCGGTTGATGCGAGAGCAAGAGTGGCGAGCGCGACGGCCGCTGCGCCAGCCAAAGCCTTGGGCGAAGAGGAGGTGCGGAACAGTGTGTGCATGGTGCACCGAAATGTGGGCTGCGCGCTGTGATTGTTCCGCGGGTGTGCAAGGTTTTTGTTTATATAAGTTATTGTTTTTCAAACTAATGCAAAATGCTTGGCTGCGCGGTCGGGCTCAGCGCAATGTGCAGTGAGCAGCGGTTTTCCGAGGCTACTGACTGGGAGTGACTGGCATGGAGTCGTGCGAACTGGATGCGACGAAGGCATTGCTTGCCGCGCGAATATGTAGTGTAGTTGAATTGTGGATACGTTCGTCTGCGGCGGCCTCGGGGGTTTGACAGAAGCGTTTTCGTTTCTGCATACTCGAAGGGTGAAACCGACCCGGCATAGATCGAACGACTTTGGCCCGCGCACTCCCGCGGGCACGGAGCCGTTTATCCTGCTAGGTTATCCGGTGTCGTGAGCTGAACGGTGGTGCGAAGCGCCTTGAGCGCGGCCAGCCGTCACCGCGAACACCGGTGAATGTTTTCCCAACTCCCGCGGGAGTTTTTCCTCCAACCGAGGTGCGTCCGGCCGCCGGAAGGCGTTTGCGCGGTCGCGCCCTAATCTCATCCAAACATGGAATTCAAAAACAACGTTCTCATCATCGGTTATGGCATCGTCGCGCAGGCGTTGCTGCCGATGCTCCTCAAGCATCTCCGCGTCCCCGCGGAGCACATCACGGTGATCGATTTCGCGGATCGCGGCGACAAGCTGCGGCCTTGGACGGCGCGCGGCGTGAAGTTCGTGCACGAAAAAGTGACGCCCTTCAGCCTCGGGCGCCTGCTTTCCGTGCATGTGAAGCCCGGCGATCTCATCGTGGATCTCGCGTGGAGCGTGGAGTTTTTCGACATCATCCGCTGGGCGCACGACAACCAGGTGTTGTACGTGAATGCATCGCTCGAGTCGTGGGATCCTTCCGCGGACTCGCAGCAGCGGCCGACCTTGGACAAGACGCTTTATGCGCGCTATGTGCGCCTGCTGGCGCTGAAGGATAAGTGGCGCGATGGCACGACGGCGGTGGTCGATCACGGATCGAATCCGGGCCTCGTCTCGCATTTCGTGAAGAAAGGTCTGCTCGATATCGCCGAGGCGACGCTGCGCGAAAAAGTGCTGCCGGCGGCGCAGGCAAAACGTGTGCAACGCAGCGCGGAAGGGAAGGATTTCGCGGCGCTCGCGCAGGCGTTGGAGGTCCGCGTGATCCATTGCAGCGAACGCGACACCCAGCGCGCTGACACCGCGAAAGCGCCGGACGAGTTCGTGAATACGTGGAGCGTCGAAGGCATGTGGGAGGAGTCGATCGCGCCGGTCGAACTCGGCTGGGGCACGCATGAAAAGACGCTGCCGCCGCGTGCGCTGAAACCGGAGCACGGGCCGCGCAATCAGATCGTGCTTCCGCAGATGGGCATGAACACATGGGTGCGCACGTGGGTGCCGAACGAGGAAGTCGTCGGCATGGCGGTCCCGCATGGCGAAGCGTTTGGGTTGTCGCACGCGCTGACCGTGCGCGACGGCGGGCGCACCGTATACCGGCCGACGGTTTATTATGCGTATGTGCCCGGCAACGACGCGCTCGTCTCGTTGCACGAATTGCGGGCGCGCAATTATGAACTGCATCCGCGCAAGCGCATCCTCACCGACGAAATCGTGACGGGCACGGATCGCGTGGGCGCGCTCATCATGGGTCATGCGTTGCGCTCGTGGTGGACGGGCAGTGTGCTCTCGATCGCGGAGGCGCGCAAAAAAGTGCCGGGTGTGAATGCGACGTCGGTGCAGGTCGCGGCGGGCGTGCTTGCCGCGGTGCTGTGGTCGCTGCGCAATCCGCGCCGCGGGCTTTGCCTGCCCGAGGATCTGCCGCACGAAGATGTGTTGCGCGATGCGAAGCCATACCTCGGCGAGGCGGTGTCGATGCGCTCGGATTGGACGCCGCTCGTGCAGCAGCGTGTGTACTTCGAAGAAAACGAAGATACATGCATCGATCGCGAAGATCCGTGGCAGTTTCAGAACTTCGTGTTTCGTCCGTAAGCGAGGAAAGTCAGCCCGCGTTTGTCCGCCGTTCGGCCGGCGCAAACGCGAGGCGGGCCATGCGAAGCCGGTGGTTTTCGGCTTCGGCGTGCTGCTCGAGGGCGCGTTGTTTGAGCATGGAAAAATCGATGTCGCTCAACTGCGGATGATTAATCGATTCGAGCGCGGTCCACAGGGCGAGTTTACCGAGGATGCCGAGGGCGAGGGCTTCGAGTGCTTCGAAGGTACCGCGGTTTCCGGAGGAGGTGTGCCCGAGTTTGAGCCGGCTGAGTTTTTCGCCGAGACGTGCGACGACGTTTTTCAGCCGGCTGGGCTTCGAGCCGATGCGAGCCGCGATGGCTTCGAGTTGCTGGCGGTCGTGCGAAATCTCGCGGTGCAGGCGCAGGGCGAGTTCCCGCAAGGCGAGATCGCTGGTGTCGTGGGCGAGGCGGCTCAGGAGTTTCAGGGCGAATGCGGCGCCGGCGAGGTGATCGTTGAGATAGGTGCCGAGCGACGCGTTCATGATGCCGGATAGAGTGCGGGGCGGTGCGCGAGTTCCGTGCGCAAGGCGACTCGGGGGAGACGGACGATGATTGACGGACACCGGCGCGCCGGTCGTATTTTGTGCAACTTCACCGCGGGAAGGCGGTCATTTTCAACCCCACGTCCTTTAAACCGCATGTTATTCGTTTCATTCAGGTGCTTTTGCGCGGTCGCGCTGCTCGCGATCATTTCCGTCGGCGGCATGCGCGCGCAGACGTTTTCCGGCACGACCTCGATCGATTTGGATGCCGCCGGCTTTGAGAATTACACCCTGAGTTTTCAGGCCGTGCTGGCCGATGACACCGGAGGCTTCGCGACGGCTTACGCGGGGTATGGCGATTTTGCGGAATGTTCGTATGGCCGCGCCGGCGAGGCGGGCGTGAGCATCGTTTTCGAGAACATTCAGAAAGTATCCGGCCAGTGGGTGGCGACGACGGCCACGGTCTCGGTTTTCGACGAAGAAACCGGGGGATACGAGACGACGATTTATTATTCGGTGCCGGTGGATGCGGCCGGCGAGGTGTATGGCGAAGCGGAAGGCACGGAGACCGTTTCGCTCGTGCGCGGCACGCTCAAAGGGTTCTGACGCGGGCGCATTTTTCGCTCTCGCAAAACACAAGCCGGGTCGCGCTTCGAAGCACGGCCCGGCTTGTTGTTTAGCATGCGTCGCACATGAAGCGGCGCGGGAAGGGTCTATTTTTTAGCGACGTTAAAGAGCGTGCCGACGAGACGAACGTTGTCGGTCAGATCTTCGACGTCGATGCCGGTGATACTGAACAAACCGGACGTTTTTGCAAATTTGCCGGTGCCGCCGGTGACGATGAGCAGTCCGGTAAACGGACGCGGATAATCGAGGCCGACCTGAATCAAGTGGATGCTGACTTCGAGATCGCCGCCGGGCAGATGCAGCATGCCCTCGCCGTTGATAAACGTGGTGCCCGTGTTGAAATCGATAGTCGCGACGTACGCGAAATGACCGGTGAAAGCGCCGAGCCCCGAGAGCTTGCCGGTCTGTTCGGCGAGGATCGAAAGCGTGCCGTCAGGATTTTCCTGAAGATCCACGAGCGTGGATTGAGCGGACCCTTGGGTGACGACGATGTTCTTGCCGAGGAGGGGGGCGCCAAACGCAAGGCTCGAAACCGTGAGAGCGAAAACAACGCTCAGCGCGCGAAAGGCGGAGCGGACGGGGGAAGGGAAGCGAGTAAGGTTCATGGGGAAAGCGAGGACGCTTCGACCCGGAATCTCCTGCGCGGTTCGCGAAAGCGCAGCGATTGATGCCGCGCAAATTGCCCGCTCGCGAAGTGCACGCGGTTGGTGTGCGCTTCGCGAAAACGGGCAGTTTTTTAGACGAGGGTTTTTATGAGCTCTTCGCGATCGCCCGGGAGGAAATCCATCGGCGGGATTTCCGGCATCGTGTAGGCGCCGGGACGAAGTCGCAGCGCTGCAGCGCGCGCGCACGAAACCATGATCTGCGCGGTGAGCGCGGGATTGTTGATCGTCATGCGGAACTCAAAGAGCTGGTTGTGCGTGAGACCGCTGACGCCCTTGCGTTCCATGCGCACGCCGTGGCCGACGTCTTTGAGGGCATCAATGCTTGGCACCGCGAACACGCGCGTGTCGTCGTTGACGAAATAGTCGTCGGACTTGATCGCCTTTTCCACCGAGGCGAAGTCGGCGCCGGCTTCGAGCTCCACATAAACCATGCGCCGATGCACGCCGGTGCCGGTGGGGATGGTCATCGAGAGCGCGTCTTTCACGCCCGGTTTGCCCTTCGCGCAAACCGAATGGCCCATGCTCATGCCCGGGCCGAAATTGGTGTAAGTGATGCCGCGTGGCGCCATCGCGAGCAGCAGTGCCCGCAACACGGAGTCGCTGCCCGGATCCCATCCGGAAGAAATGACGGCGACACTGTTGTGCTCTTTGCCAATCGCATCGAGCGACTGGCGCAGATCCCAGAGTTTTTGGCCGTGGATATCGAAGCTATCGACGGTGTGGATGCCTTTGCGCAGGTAGAGCGGCGCTGTCTCGGGAATACTGCGCGTGGGGCCGCAGAGGAGTGCGGCATCCACTTTGCCGAGCGACTCGACCTGGTCCGAGATGAGCACGCCGGCGAGTTCGGGCGGGACCTCGGATTTGGATGCGCTGCGGCGGATGACACCGGCGAGCTCCATGTCGGGAGCGGCTTGGACGGCTTCGACGGCGGAACGGCCGATGTTGCCGTAGCCGACGACTGCGATGCGAAGGGTTTTGCTCATGGGATCGAAAACTAAAACGCACCGCCGCGCGCTTGGAAAGTCCGCAGTCGAATGGGAGTTCGCGATGCAACCCCCCCGGCCGCGCGAAACGGCCGGGGGTGACGCAAGAACGCACCGTGCTCACGCAGGCGCGGAAGGGCGCGCTAGGGCGCGACGAACTGCCAGTGTTGATTCTGGCTGGAGCCATCGCTCCAGAATTCCACGACTGCGCCGTTGGCGTTGGCGCCGCCGGTATCCAGGCTCTTCGCGTTGCCGCGATTGATGAGTTTATAATAACCGGAGCCGACTGCGGTGACCGTCCATTGCTGATTAAAGCTCGGCGAATTGGCCCACTGGCCTACCGGCGTGTCGTTTCCCGAGTTGTTTAAGCTGTCGAGATATTTGCCGCCGGTGACGGCGCTGATCTTATAATATCCACTGCTGAAAGAAACGTTCCAGCGCTGGTTATTGCTGCTGCTGGAGGACCACTGGACGATCGTCGCGCCATCGGCGGTGGAGCCGAGATTGTCGAGATAACGCCCGGTGACGCGGTTGCGGATTTTATACGTGCCGTTGGCGATCGGCTGAGGAGACGGAATATTCACGCCAGCGGCCACCGGCCAGCCATTGCTCCAGCCAAGTGTGGTGATGCGGAGCTTCGCGTTTCCATTATCATTTCCATCGTAGAAATGATAGGTAAGTTTGCCTTCGCCCAGGCCGACATGGCCCGGGCCGATATAGCGACCGTCGCGATTCGGCAGAAACGTGCTTCCGCCGTTGTTTAGCAGGCTCACGCCATTCTTATCGAGATACGGTCCGGTGATGGAAGTCGAACGGCCGACCTGTGTATAATACGAGCTGCTCGTGCCGCTGCAGCAAAGTCCGCGTTGGAAGAATAGATAATAATAACTTCCGTTTTTTATCAGATAAGGAGCCTCGACATCGCCTGGCGCGAGGAGCCAGCGACTCGTCCCCTGACGCAGGCCGGTGGATGGGTTGAGCTGGATGAGATCGATGCCCGACTGCCAGTTGCCATAGGTCATCCAGAGATTGTTTCCATCGCGGAGGATGGCGGGATCGATGGCATTGTTGGCGGCGACGATCAGTCCGCGGTCGGTCCACGGTCCGGCGAGATTGGTCGCGGTGGCGAGACCGATGGCGGCGGCCGCACCGGTGCCGGCGCATGAATAATACAGATAATATTGATTATTCATGAAGATCACATCGGGAGCCCAGAAGTGACCGTTGAAGTTGCTCACGTAATTATTGATCCAGCTCGGCCAGGTGCCGGCGGGGAAGACGGTGTTTTCCGGACGCCAGTCGGTGAAGTTCGCGCTGCTGGAGGACATCGTCCATACGCCGTTGCCGGTGGTGAAGATCCAGTAACGACCGTCGGTGTTGCGGATCATCGTGGAGGGATCGTGGCTCGGCGGCTGGGCGTGGAGCATGCCTGTTCCGAGCACCAGCAGAAAGAGCCAGGCGAGGAGGCGGCGGATAAGCGGTGGGGTAGTGACTATTGCTTTCATGACTTTGGGGTGATTCGGCGAGTGGGGTAGTGCCGGAAACGATGTCTCGCCGGCCATCGCGGCCGGTTTCACTCTTTCATGCGCTGTCTCGCTCCAAAACCCGTCAACGCCCCGGTAGATCGGTAGGTTTCCCGGTGGGCTCGCCGGAGAAAATCGGACAGCGTCCGATCACGCGGATTATGGACATCGCGCGACGAGCGTTTTGCGTCGCTTGCTCATTTCCACGAAGGCTCCCGCCACTCTTTTATCCACTCATGCCGCGATTCTTTTTTGCCGTCCTCTCCACCCTGTGTCTATCGACGTTCGTTCACGCCGAAGTGTCGGCGCCGGGCGCCGCTGCTCACGCGACTTCGGATTTTGAGCGGCGCATCGCAGGCCGCGCTGCCAACCAGGTGAAGCGCCTTCAACTCTCCGATGACGAGCGCGCCGGAAAAGCCCGCGCCGTGGTCACGCGCTTTTATCGCGATCTGAACGCTGCGCAGGAGCAACGCGATCAGCAGCTGCAAGGCATCGCGCCCGGCGATTTGGCGCAATTGCATCGAGCGCAGTTCGAGGCGGATAAGCGCATTCAAACCGTTTATGGCGAATTGATCGGCGGGCTGGCGGCGATCGTGGACGAGAAACAGATCGAAGCGCTCAAGGACGGCATGACGTTCGACATGGTGCCGCTTTCTTTCGCGACCTACCAACGCTTGTTTCCTGACATGAATGCGCGGCAAAAAACGCAGGTTTACGACTGGCTGGTGGATGCGCGCGAAATCGCGATCGTCGCGGGCTCGGCGGAGACCAAACTCGATGTCTTTCGTGTGAATAAAATGCGGATGCACGCGTATCTCGCTGCGCAGGGGTTTGATGTCGACGCCGTCCTGAAAGCCGAGGAAGCCCGCAAAACGGCGGAGAAAACGCAGAAGTAATGCGCTGCCGGCGGCCGTCACGTCTGCACGGGTTTTTCGCGCGAGGCGAAGCCGCGGCTGTATTTGATTTTTAAATACACGACGCCGGCGCAAGGGGAGGCTGGGCCTCTTACGGTCCGATGCCGCCGCGGTCCACTCTGTGGCGTGAATGCGCATTTTCCGCCGCATTGTTTCGTCTGCTTTTGCGTGCATGCGATGCCGGCTGTGGCCGCTGCTTTCTTAACCCTGTTTCTCCATGAAAATGCTGCGTCTTCTTTTTCTTCGCTGGCTGCTGGCCGGTTGTTGTCTGCCCGCATCGGCCCTGTTGGCGGCACCGGCGCCGACGTTGGTTTATCCGGCTCGGGCGGATGGTTTCACTCAATCGCTCGATGGTATGTGGTCGTTCAAATATCTCGAAGGCCAGGATGCGGGCGACGACGCGGGATTTGTTGCGCCTGCGTTTGATGTCTCGGCGTGGAAATCGATTCGCGTCCCGGGCAATTGGGAACTGCAAGGCTTCGCCGAGCCGAAATACGCCTTGGATCTGAAGAGCGGGCTCGGGCTTTATCGCCGCTCGTTTCAGGTGCCGCAGAACTGGCGCGATCGTGTGGTGTATCTTCGTTTCGAAGGCGTCGCTTACGGCTTCGACGTTTTTGTGAATGGCGTGCTCGTGGGCACGTCCAATTCGGGGGCATACACGCCGCACTCCTTCGACATCACGAGCGCGCTTAAAACCGACGCGAATGCGGAAAACATTCTCGCGGTGAAAGTCACCACCGTGCCGCAGGGCTACGAATTCGACGTCAACGACGACTGGGCGCTTTCGGGCATTTATCGCGAGGTGACTTTGTTCGCGCTCCCGCAGACGCATGTGCGCGACCTCGCCACGCACACGATACTTTCGCCGGCGGGCGAAGCGCAGCTGCATGTCGCGGTGAAGACAAACAACGCCGATGCACGCGTTCACGCACGCCTGCTGGATCCGCAGGGAGCGAGTGTCGCTGAGTTTGATTTGCCGCGTGGTGCCGAGGGGCGTCACGCGACCTCGGTGAAGATTGCCAGCCCGCTTTTGTGGACTGCGGAAACGCCTTCGCTTTATCGGCTGCAACTCACGCTTTCGTCGCGCGGAGAGACCTTGCAGACGATCGAAGAACGCATCGGTTTGCGCGAGATTTCCATCGTCGATGGGGTACTTCTGCTCAACGGACGTCCGATCAAACTCCGCGGTGTGAATCGTCACGATCTCAATCCGGAGACCGGGCGCGCAGTGACGGAGGAGCAGATGCGCCGCGATCTCGAAGTGATGAAGCGCGGCAACATCAACTTCGTCCGCACGTCGCATTACCCGTCGCATCCACGCTTCATCGAGCTTTGCGACGAACTCGGTTTCTACGTGATGTGCGAAGTCTCGATCGGCAAAGGTGAGGAGCATCTGGAAAAACCCGACTATCGCGACACCGTGCTGGCGCGCGTGGAGCCCACGATCACGCGCGATAAAAACCGCGCGTCGGTCATCATCTGGAGCATCGGCAACGAAAATCCTGTGACCGAAATCGAGATGGAGGCGGGCCGGCTCGCGAAGCAGCTCGATCCATCGCGCCCGATCTGCATTCCGAAAATCGGAAGTTATTTCGCGAAGAACTACGACCGCATCCCGGAGTTCGTGGACATCTTTTCGCCGCATTATCCGGTCAACGCGACGCTGCTCGATTACACGACAAAGCTGCGGCGCCCGACCATCTTCACCGAATACGCGCATGCGCTCGGACTCGCGACGGATCGCATCCAGGCGCAGTGGGAAATCATGCAGGCGCATCCGCATTTCGCGGGCGGCGCCATCTGGCATTTTATGGATCAAGGCATCCTGCGCCGCAGCGCCGAGCCGGTTGATCGCAGTCAGCCGACGATGTACGCGTGGCTCGACCGGCATCATTATTACGACACCAACGGCAACGACGGCGCGGACGGCATCGTGTATGCCGACCGCACGCCGCAAACGGATTTCTGGCTCGTGCGAAAAGTGTATGCGCCGGTGCAGATCGAGGAGCGCTCGGCGACGGTTGAGCCGGGGCGTCGTGAGATCGCGGTCACGGTGGAAAATCGTCACGACTTCCGCGCGCTCACCGGGATGAAACTGGTTTGGTCACTCACGCGAAATGGCCGCGAGATCGAAAGCGGCGTGCGGCCATTGCAGGCGGCGTCGCGTGAAAAGGAACGCGTCTTGATCGGCGTGAATATTCCCGCGGATGCGACCGACGACGTCCTGTTGCTGGCGCTTCGTTGTCTCGACGAAAACGGGTTCCAGATCAACGAGCGCACGGTGAAACTTGAACAACCGCGCGCGAACATCGCGGCGTGGACGACGCAGCTGCCGACGAGTGTGGTGCGCGTCGAAGAAATTGCCGATGGGATCACGATCGCGCACGAACGCTGGACGCTCTCCGTGAAGCGCGCGTCGGGCGAACTCACGATCCGCGATCGCGCGGGGCGCGTGTTGGTCGAAGGCATTTATCCGCATGCGGGTCGGCATCCGACGATGTCGGAAGTCAACACGGGCAAGAAAGCCGGTCTCTGGCTCACCTCGACGCTCACGCAAATCGAAACGCCGGTGGTGGCCATTGTGCGGGAAGGCGATGTTGCGCGGCTCTCGGTGAAGGGGCGTTATCCGCGCCCAGATGCGCCGGAGCAGGCGTTTGTCGGCGGTTACGATACGGAGATCGCGGCGAATGGTGTGATCACGCTGCGCTATGATTTCGCACTCGAAAATGCGAAAGGACTTTTCTCGGAAGCCGGTCTCTCGGTGGTGCTGCCGGCGAGCGCAACGGAGCTTCGTTGGTTCGGACAAGGACCGTACGCGGGTTATCCCGGCAAAGACCTTTTGACTGAAATCGGGCTTTATCACCTCACGCGCGAGGATCTGCATTTTCAGGGCAATCGTCGCGAGACGCGACTGGCACTGCTGACTTCCCCCGGTGGCGCGGGCGTGGCGTTGGTGACGGACTCCGCCGACGTCGCGGTGGAGCGCGCGGGCGCGCAAATGCTGCTGAGTCACAACGCGGTGATTGCCGGGCCCGGCAACAAGTTCACGCCGCCCGAGACAACGATCGATGCGACAACGCTGAAGCGAATCAGTGGAGCGTTCTCACTCGTGCCGCTCGACAACCGATGGCCTGCCGCGCTCGTACGTTATTTCGGCGAGCCGGCCGCAGCGACGAACGTGTTCGCGCCGTACTATCACAGCTACGATCAGTGATCGGCTGTGCGGCGCGTGCGCCGTTAGCGCGCGAGGTATTTGGCGATGGCTTGCGAGCGCGAGTTGACGTGAAGTTTTTCGTACACGCGGCGGACGTAGGTATCGACCGTCATCACGGAGAGGCCGAGCGAGTCGGCGATTTCTTTGTAGAGATAACCTTTGGCCAGCAGATCGAGCACGGTGCGTTCGCGCGGGGAGAGAACCTCGATGTCGGAGCGGTCGGGCGTGGCGGACGTTTTCGTGAACGATTGCACGACCTTGCGTGCGATCGCGCAGCTCATGGGCGATCCGCCTTGGGAAATTTGTTTGATGGCCGTGAGGAGCTGCGCGCGCCGTGTGCCCTTGAGCAGATAGCCGGTGGCGCCGGCGGAAAGTGCCGCGAAGATATGATCGGCGTCCGCGTACACGGTGAGCATGAGAAATTGCGTGGCGGGCAATTGCGGCTTCAGCTGCCGGACGCATTCGATGCCGTTAAGCAGTGGGACGTTGATGTCCATGAGGACGACGTCGGGCTTGTTTGCCGGGAGAAATTCCAGAGCGGATTCTGTGTCGGGATGTTCGCTGACGAACTCCAACTGTTCGCTCTGTTGAATCAGTCCTTTGAGAATTTCCCGGGTGGGTTCGTCATCATCGACGATGGAGACGCGAAGGTTCATGGCGTGTGGCGTGCGGGAGAAAGAGGAGCGGTTATGGTGATCGTGGTCCCGTGAGGGGACGCGCGGGATATTTGTAGAGTGCCGCCGATGGCGTCCACACGCGCGCGCATGTTGTTTCTGCCGTTGCGATGCGAGGGTGCGGGCGGGGCGGCAGGGATGCCGATGCCGTTGTCGGAGAGGGTGAGTGTGATGGAATTTTCCGCGACCTCCAGCTGGATCGAGACGTCGGTGGCTCGCGCATGTTTGACGATGTTGTGAAGCGCTTCCTTGCAGATCAGGAAGAGGTGGTGCCGGAACTGTGCGGTGACGACATGTGCGGGCAGTGATTCGGGAAAATGTACGCGGCAGCGAATGGACGCGTCGGACAGATAACTTTGTGCAAATTCTGCGATGTAGTTGGCGACGTTTTCGAGATCGTCGTTCTTGGGGTTCACGGCCCAGACGATTTCATCCATCGACTGGGTGAGCTCGCTGACGGTGCTGTAGATTTTGTCGAGCTGGGCTTCGCCTTCGTTTTTCTGCGCGGACTGGGTGAGCAGGCTGATGCGGGTGAGGCCGGCGCCAAGATCGTCGTGGATGTTTTGCGCGATGCGCGCGCGTTCGCGCTCCAATGCGGATTCTTGCTCGAGGCGGGAAACTTTTTGTTTGAGGCGACGTTGGGACCAGCGGCGTACGGCAAAAACGAGCGACGCGACGAAGGCCGTTGCGAAGATGAAGCGCGACCACGGCGTCTGCCACCAAGGAGCTTCGACATGGACGGCGAGGTGCGTGCCGACGTCGCTGTCCGGCACGCCGGCGAGATGCGCGGAGACTTCGAAGCGGTATTTCCCGGGAGGGAGCCGCACGTAGCGAACCGCTCCGTCGGGGCCGGCATCGATCCAGTCGTCGTCGAAACCCAGCATGCGGTAGCGGGTGCGTGCACGTTCCGGCTTGCTCAGATGAAGCGTGGAGATTTGCAGATCGAGCGTTTGCGTCCTGGAAGGCACCACGATGGACTTGCTGATCTTTTGACTGATGGCGTTGAAGCGGATCCGCGAGATGTTGACGCGCAATGGGGCGCACGGGCGGTGTGCCTTTTCAGGGTCGATCGCGACGATGCCCTGGCGCGTGGCGAACCACAATGTGCCGTCCTTTCTTTTCCAGACAGACGGTTGGTGTCCACTGACTGCCGTGACCTCGGCGAGGCCTTCGTCCCGGCCGATAAGGACGGGATAAAGCCGGGGAATGCGGCCGGCAAAAAAATCGTCGAGCTCGGTGGTGCGTATATGGAAGATGCCGCCGGGGGACCCAAACCACATCGCACCGTGATCGTCCGCGATGATCTGGGTGATATTGTCGGTGGGGAGTCCTCCTTCCGTATTCACATAGTGAATACCAGATGATGTGCGGCGGAGGATGCCTTCGCGCTGGGTGCCGATCCAGCAGGCGCCTGCGGAGTCGAAGTAGAGTGATTGAAGCGCGCCATGGTCGCCGGGTGTGCCGGTCAGGCTGACGGAGGCGAAACGGTTCTCCTCATCCATCTGAAAGAGCTGGCCGTTTTCTCCGCCCGCCCAGATGCGTCCGGACGCGTCTTCGGCGAGTGAGAGGATGGGGCTCGGGGGCAACCCATGGCCGGTGTCGAAGCGCGAGATTTCATCGCCGCGGACACGGCATAATCCGGCGGAAGGGAGGGCCAGCCACAGATCGCCGTTCTTCGCGGCCAGAATGATGCGTGGGGCCGACCATTGGAGAAGAAACTCGGGAAAGTAATGTTTTCGTATGGTGCTGTTTTTGAGGAGTAGCAGACCGTGGGTGGTGCTCGCCCAGATGCCGCCCTTTTGGGCTGGCGCGACCGCGTACGCGCTGAAGGCATCCCATCGGCGGGTGGGTTCGAAGGAGGGGAACCGGCCGCGCGCATTGAGATGGACGACGCCTCCGTCCCGGTTGGCGAACCACATGCGGCCCTCGTCGTCCTGGGCCACGGAGAGACTGCGATTCTCGACCAGCCCCACGGAGCGGTCGAAGGTCCTGAGCGTGGAGTCGCTCATACGAATGAGGCCGCCACCGGTGGTGCCCACCCAGATGTTTCCATCGTCATCCTCGAGAAGTGCGGAGATGTCCTCCGGCGCCTGCAACATGCGGCGCACGTCGAGATCGGGCGTCATGCGCCGGAGTCCCCGCGAGCGTGTGCCGAGCCAGAGTGCGCCGTGCGCATCTTCCATGAGTGCCTGCAGGAAATAAGCTCCCGTGGCGGTGTTCACGCGCGAGATGTTTCGAGCCGCACCATTCTCGAATTTGTAGAGGTGCTCGTCGGCTACGATCCATGGACCATCTTTTTTTGCGGATGCTATGCGCAGGAGTTCTTTCTGGCTGCGGACGGGCACGGGGAGCAGTTTTCCGTTTTCGTAACGGACGAGCACGGTGCCGTTGGCGAGCCAGACACGCCCGTCGCCATCACGAGCGAATTGCGTGGGATGATGCGGGCTGAACCCGTCGCTCGGGCCAAAAAATTCTTTTGTGCCCGGCGATTGGCGGAGAGCGAACCCGCCTTGAAAACCCATCCACAGCGTATCGGCGTTTTCGTAGAAAAAAGTTTGGATTGGCCGATCGGATAATTCCGGAGGAAGCGCCTGCTCGATGAAAGCGTTTCCGGATAAGCGCAACAGCCCGCCTGTCCGCGGAGCCACGAGGATGTCGTCGCTGCCGGGGATGTTTGTCAGTGCGCCCAAGCCGAAATCAGAGAAGGCCCTGTCAGCGGATCTCGGCAAAGGCGTGAAGCGCTGGCCGTCGAAGGAGACCACGCCGCTGGGCGTGCCGACGTAAAGGTGTCCGGAGCGACTCAGGCTCAGTCCGATGACCTGGTTGCTCGGCAGGCCATGTTGCTGGGTCCATGCACGTACCGTGAAAGGCGGCGGCGGCTCTTGGGCTGCGGCCGTGACTGCCAGGAGCGCCGCGAGAAGTATGAGGAAAAAACGGAGAAACGTGGACGCCGGCATCGACGATTAAAAACGGGCCTTCACCGTGATTTCTGCAACGAGAGAAATCAGCGGACGCTCCGCACGAAGTGAAAATGGATGCACGCGCGCGTGTCCCGAGTTTTAGGTACAAGACGGGACCGGCGGTATTTGTTAGTCTAGGAACGTCAAGGTGACCGCGCCGCCAATCCACGGTGCGCAACCTTGGCGTTCCTCCCCCAACAATCACTTCCCGCGCCGCTCTTTTAAGCGGTCTGCCG
The DNA here is from genome assembly GCA_964573305.1 of uncultured Opitutaceae bacterium. Lineage (GTDB taxonomy): Bacteria > Verrucomicrobiota > Verrucomicrobiia > Opitutales > Opitutaceae > Nibricoccus. The sequence continues at coordinate 84,529 of CAZNJG010000004.1, read as the reverse complement.
CAGATGCAGTTCGTCGTGAACGCGACGTACCGCTCATCCAAGGCGACGTCCGGGATGTGTGCCCTGAACGCTTGAGAACGCCCGTCTGCACACCGGGCTCTTTTCAATACCCTGCGAACGTGGTCGTCGCGGCGCTTTTGCGCCTGCGGGACCGGTGCATGCGTCCGGACTGCGAGGGATGTGAAACAGGGCCGTTGCTGTCCGTCCCCCGGGCAGTGCGCCACTGTGTATCCAAACACCAACTACATCCAGCCGTTCAACGTACCCACAATGAGCCATAACCCCCCCCTCAACAGACTGGTCTCCCGAGCATGTGCCTCGGCAGGGCTTGTCTTATCGTCGCCCGCGGCCGCCGTCACCGCCGCGATTGCGTTCGTAGCCGCCACGCCGGCCGTCGCGCAGCAGGCCGCCTCCGGAATAGTCCAGGGCCGCGTGATGAATGCCATGAACGGTAACTACCTGAGCAAAGCCAAGCTCTCGGTGGTAGGCACCAATATCGAAACGCTGACCAACGATTACGGCGAATACGAGTTGCGCAATCTGCCGGCAGGTTCGGTCACCATCCAGGTGACCTTCACCGGCCAGGAGCCGCTCACCTCGACCGTCGTTGTCGAAGCCGGACAGTCGGTTTCCAAAAACTTCGCGTTCAACGCCACCGATCCCGGTTTCGATGCGGACAGCGGCACGCTCACGCTTGATGCGTTTGTCGTCGAATCGAACCGCATGCGCACCGCGCAGGAGATTGCGAACAACGAAGAGCGCAATTCGGTGAACATCAAAAACGTCGTCGCCGCCGACTCCCTCGGCTACATCGGTGACGGCAACATCGGTAACTTCGTTCAGTTCCTCCCGGGCGTTGATATCAACTACGGTGGCGACTACTCCAACGACAGCGATCCCTCCTCGATCAGCGTGCGCGGTTTCGGTCCTGAAGACACCGCGGTCATGATCGACGGCGTGCCGGTTGCCAGTGCTTCCACGGGCAGTCTCACCCGTACGGTTGGCCTCGACATGCTCTCGATCAACAACGCGTCCCGTATCGAGATCCTCAAAGTCTCGACGCCCGACATGCCCAACAATTCGCCAGGCGGCGCGGTCAATCTTGTGACGCGAAGCGCCTTCGAATTCGCCCGTCCCAGCTTCGATTTCGATCTCACACTGTCGATGAACACGGCGGAGACTTCGCTCTTCAAGAAGAAGCCCGGTCCCGCGGAGAAGAAGACGTATCACTCGCTTCCTTCGGGCCGCATCTCCATGGCGGTTCCGGTCACCAAGACCTTCGGGTTCACGGTGTCGGTGGCGTCGGATAACAAGTTCGCCACCTCGCTGCGTTCGCAGCCGCGTTGGAAGGTCGCCAACCAGAACATCAATCTGGCTCCTATCGGCGGCCCGTCTGGCAACACGCCGATCACCAACGCCAATGGCCCGATCAGCTACGCCAATCCCTCGCTGGATCGTTCCACGGTCAACGATGTGCCGTTCAACTCGTTCAAGCAGTCCGGCAACATCAAGTTGGACTGGCGCCCGATCCCCACGTTGAAGCTGACCGGCAACGCTCAGTATTCACGTTATGACAGCGTGAACGTTGACCGTCGCGCGCAGTTCCAGCTCGGCGCGGCCGAAGACTGGGGTGCGGATTTCGTGCGTGGTTATCAGTACCGCACCTCGTCCGCCTCGGTGAACGGCAGCACGTTCAATCCCGGTCACTCCAGCAGCATGACGATCACGACCCGCGACAAGAAGGGCGACACCACCTCGGGTTATATCAAGGCTAACTTCCGCAAGGGTCCCTTCACCATCGATGGTCTGTTCTCTCGCTCCATCTCCAATGGATCGTACGTGGACATGAAGAACGGTCACTTCTCCGGACTCGACCTTTCGGTCACGACCGGCCGCATCGATTTCTACGGGATCTCCAAAGGCACTCCCTCGGAGATCCGTGTGTGGGATCGCAATGGCAACCCGATCGATTATTCGGACTTCTCGAACTGGGTGGTTGGCAGCACGATCAATGCGCAATCGGGTGAAACGTGGTCGAAGGACACCGTCACCGATGCCAAGCTGCACATGACGTATGAGCTGGATTTCATGCCGTTCTATACGGCGCTGAAATTCGGTGGCGACCGCTCGATCAAGCACATCCAGAAGGGTGGCAAGGGCACCGGCTTCAAGATGCGCTATATCGGTCCGCAGCTCACCGCGGACCAGCTGAGAGATGATCATTACTCGACCGCTCCGGTCTATGGCCTCGTGGCGCCCCAGCAATGGGCCTCCACCTATAAGCTCTACGATATCTTCGAAGCCAATCCCGAGATGTTCGACGCAGACTTCCAGGACCCGACAGGCACGACGAACTTCACGGCTGAAAACTACAATAGCGCGACCACGCAGACGAAGTCGGTCAAGGAGACCCGCGACTCGTATTTTGCCATGGTGGAAGCCCGGCTGTTCGACAACCGCCTGTATATCGTCGGCGGCGCCCGTCAGACGAAGAAGTCGGTCAAAGGCGTCCAGCCATACGTGGACAGCAAGTTCAACTATGTGAAGCTGCCCAATGGTGCGATCTACACGGACGACGTTTATATCAACGGCGTCCAGTTCAACGGCGCCACTGGTCGTATGGCCGACGGCAACAACTATGCCGCTGATGCGATCCTGACCGATATGGACCTGCGCGCCCGCATGATTGCAGCCGGTGTAGTCATCCCGACCAAGATCGAGCGTGCGCCCAATGGCACGACCAATGGTAACCAGAACAACAATGAGACGCTCGCCAAGCTGCGCCTCCAGCACCGCCCGATCGACATCAGCCGTCGCGAGCCTGCCACACCGTCGCTCCAAGGTCGTTTCGACATCACCGACAAGCTCCAGCTGAAACTCGCCTGGAGCCGTGAGACCCGTCTGCAGAACATCGAAAGCTCCACCCACGGTGGCATCCTCACCGGTGGTTCCAGCTTCAACATCAACGAAAACCTGGTCCACTCGGGCGTCCCGGGCGGCCAGGGTACGATCACGATGTCGAATCCGGATCTCCAACCGGAAATCACCAACTCGTGGAATGCCGAGCTGAGCTACCGCACCTCCAACGGCGGCAAGATCTCTGTCTCCTACTTCTACAAGATCACCGAAAATCTGTGGGACGATACCGAACTCTACGACAACTCGCCTGAGTACGCTGCGATCCTGCGTTCGTTCGGTCTCGATCCGGCCGACTATGTCGACTGGCGCATCACCTCGACGACCAACAGCGCGGCGGAAGCCAAGCGCGATGGTATCGAGGCGGAGATTTCCCAGAACATGGGCTTCCTCAGCCGTTGGACCCGCGGCATCGATGTGTTCGCGACCTACTCGCACCGCCCCAACGCGGCCGCCGATGCTCCCGAGAACGAAACCCGTGGCTGGATCGCGAAACTGCCGACCCGTGACAAGTACACCGGTGGCATTTCGTTCAGCACGCAGCGCTTCAGCCTGCAGGTTCGTGGTATCTACACGGAAGGTGGCATCTCCCGCCAGTCGGTTGTCTCGTTCGTTCCTCCGGGTGAGTCCGTCGCTGTGCGCCATCAGTTCTATAATATCCTCCCGCATGATCTGCGTCTGAACATCCAGGCAGGATATAAGATCTCGAAGCGCTACTCGGTGTTCGCCCAAGGTCAGAATATCCTGAACGGCCGTCGCTTCACCCGTCGTGGCGATGTGATGACCGGCATCCAGCCAGAATATGCCAGCTACGCCGGCCAGACCTACAATGGTGTGGCCCTCTATATGGGCGTCCGCGGCTCGTTCTGAGTGTGTTAACGTGAAGTCCCCGCCCGGTGACGGGCGGGGCTTCAATCAAGGAATTGCCTGCGCAGCCAGCGCTGCGCGGGCAGCCCTTTTAAAATGTATCAAAGCTCTGAATACATGAATGCGGCATTGAAGCATGCTGAAGTCACACCCTCACCCGGGGTCAAAGTGACGATTGGCGATGTGGCCCGGGAGGCGAGGGTCGGGGTCAGTACGGTGTCGCGCGTATTGAACGACGAGAAAGTCAGTCCGTTGATGGCCGAGCGGGTGCGGCAGGCGTTGGCGGCGACGGGCTATGTTTATAGTCCGCGCCCGTGGCCGTGGCTGACCAAGCGAAAGTTCCGGCGCGCTTCCGGCGATGTGGGGGTGCTGTTTATTGGCGCGGGCGGCAACTATATGGGAAGCGGAGATGTCCCCTGCATGATCCATTGCGCGGAGCGTGCGCTGGCGGTGCAGGGCCGCAGTCTGGTCGTGGGAAACATGTCGGGCCAGTTTTCGGCGGACAAGTTCCTGCGGCGCCGGCGCCTCGATGGCGTCATTTTTATTCACCTGGGCGGGGGCGAGGCAGACGACTGGATGGAGCACGCGAACCGGCTGGCGCGGCATGTCCCGCATGTGTGGGTCAATGAACGTCCGTCGAACTCGACTGCGGGTGTGCTGTGTCGCGTCGATGCCGGGCGCGCGGGAATCGTCGCCGCGGATTTTCTGACCGGGCGGGGACATCGCGACGTCGCCTTTGTCAGCGATGGCAGGAAGGACGGGCACGCGTTGATGAAAACGGCGTTCACGGAACGTGCGCGAAAACATGGCATGCGTGTGGCCGCCATTCGCGAGACGGGAGCGGCTGCCTGCGAGCAAGTTGCCCGCGAGCAGGTGTCGGCTGTTTTCTCGCCGGATCACGGAACGGCATTGCGTCTCTCCGAGGCCGTGACGAATCCGGCGGGGCACCGTATCGATACGTTAACCTGTGTGCTGGAGAAGGTGTTGATGCAGGATCCACGCGAAGGATTTGCGGTGATGAATCTGCGCTTCGGCACTTTGATCGAGCTCGCGATCGATCATCTGATCTGGCGCGTGACGAGGCCGGCGAAGTCGTCGGAGTCGCTTAATCTTTCCATGGAACCGGTGCTGATGGACTAGTCCCGCACGCGCTCGCCTGTTGATCCGACATGGAGGACAGGCCTGCATCGCGGAGCATGTGCGCGACGAGGCCGCCGGATTCGTTAATCCACTCTAGAAAGAAGTATAAAACGACGACCGCCGGCGGGGGATATCTATATAGGAATAGATTTCCCCGGCGGCGTCGGCGCGTAGGTGCGAATGACCAGTTGATCGCGCGTTCAGGGCGCGATGGAAATCTCGTCGATGTTGGCGAGATCCTGGCCGTTGGATTCGAAGCGGATCGTGTTGGAGGAGCCGGCTGTGAGTGTGATCGAGCGGGTGAGGGTGGTCCATGTTGTCCACGAACCTGTCACGGGGAAGGTGATCGACTGGCTGACGCCGTTGATAACGAGATTTCCGGTGCGGGTGGAGGTGGCGCCGAGGGCGAATCGGGTCGTGAGCGTGGCCGATCCGCCGGAGGTTCCGCCGCTGATGCCGCCGAGCTGGAGGGAGCCGCCGGATACGTTGAGATTGGCGAAGGCGGTGCCGTTGAAGCCGGCGTTATTGCTGTCGAACGTACCTCCCGAGATCGTTCCGGACTCGGCTTGGATCGTGACCGCCGGGATGCCCGAGCCTGCGGACGGGGTGGCGGAAACTTGCGCAGAATGGGGACCTTCCCCGGTCGCGTTCACCGCGGCCACCGCATAATAATAGGTCGTGCCGTTGGTGAGTCCGGTGTTGCTGTAGGTGGTGTCGGTCACTGTCGCGATGACATTATAGGCGCCGCCGGAGGATGTGGCGCGTTTAACTTTATAACTCGTCGCGCTGCTGACGGAGCTTGTTGATATCGACTTTGAGCGGGGCAGCCAGTGCGGTGCTGGCGATGAGAAGAGAACAGGCGCGCGCAAAAATGGCGGCCGTGCTCCGAAATAGCGGGGCAGCAAGGGACATGATGGGTAGGGGTTGGGGAACGGGACTAGACAGGTAGGATCCGCGGAGGATCGTTTTCAAACAGTCCCGACTTCACGGGACAAGCGATCCGGCATGGACGGCGGGTTGACCGCCGTCGGATTGCGGCTCTTCGTCGGGCGGATTCGTGCGTGATGTTCGCGTGCGACGACCATCACCCATCAACTCGGAGCGGTTTATGAGAATGTCGCAGGCGGAGCGGGAATACTTCCTCACGGTCGCAACGGCAGGCACGCGTTACCTCGAATATGGTTCCGGCGGCAGCACCAAGCTGGCCGCGCAATTGTCGAATCTTCGTCATCTCGTTTCCGTCGAATCGGATCCGGCCTACGTTGCGGAGCATGTGCGCGACGATGCCGCGGTCACGGCTGCCGAAGGCGCGGGCCGACTGCGTTTTTTGATCATCGATATCGGCGCGACCGGCGAGTGGGGGCATCCGCGCGACGAGTCGAAAAAATATCTTTGGCCCAATTACGCGCTGAGTCCGTATCTCGCGGGTGAACGCCCCGACACGATTCTCATCGATGGACGTTTTCGTGTGGCGTGCGGACTGGTCGCCGCGCTCGAGGCGCCCGCTGCGCGGGTGTTGGTGCATGATTATTCCGACCGCCGGCAGTATCATCTGTTGGAGGAGTTTTTCACAGTCGTGCATCGCGTCGATACGCTCGTGGAGCTTGCGCGGAAACAGATCTTCGATGCGACGCGCGCGCAGGCTTTGTTGAAAAAATATCTCTACGCGCCTGCGGACGCGCCACAGACACTCACGTTGCGTGCGCGCAGTCGCGCGCGTGGGTTGCGTCAGCGACTTTTGCATCGATGAACGGAGTCCGCGCATGAGTGTGCATATCGTGCGTCTCGGCACGCCGCGCCTGCCCCGCGAAGGCCTGCGCATCGGCACGGTGCGACGTCCGCCGCGTGGCGTGCCGAAGGAAACGTTTTCTTCAGGCAACTGGTACGACGTCTGGTTTCCGAATCTCGCGCCGTCGCCCGCGACGATGGCGATCGCACTCAAAGGAAAAACCGACGCCGACTGGGCGCGTTTCGCGCGGAAATACAAAGCCGAGATGGCCACGCCGGCGGCACGTCACGATCTGCAATTGTTGGCGGCGTTGTCGCACACGACGAATTTTTCGGTCGGCTGCTACTGCGAAAATGAAGCGCGCTGTCATCGGTCGCTTCTGCGTGAGTTATTGCGCGAAAACGGCGCGTCGCTCGCCTGAGCGCCGCGCGTATTTTTCCGTGCGTTTGGCAGATTCTGCGGCAAGATATGCGGTCCCATGTCCGCCGATCTCGCCCACCTCGTCACTTCCATCGCTCAACGCGCCCGCGCGGCGTCGCTTGTTCTGGCGACGACGCCCACCGAGCGCAAAAACGCCGCGCTCACGCGGCTGGCGGAATTGATCGAGCAATCACATGAGCCGATCCTCGCGGCCAACGCCCGCGATCTCGCCGATGCGGAAGCGAACGGCCTGACCAAAGCCCAGATCGAGCGCCTCACGCTCAACCCGGCACGTCTCGCGCTCCTCGCGGAAAGCGTCCGCCAGGTAGTCGCGCTGCCCGATCCGGTGGGCGAACTTTTGGACGAAACCACGCGCCCCAACGGCCTGCGCATCCGTCGCGTGCGCGTGCCCATCGGCGTGATCGGCATCATTTATGAGGCGCGGCCCAATGTGACGATCGACTGCGCGATTCTCTGTTTGAAAAGCGGCAACGCGGCCATCCTTCGCGGCGGCAAAGAAATTTTCCACACCAACACCGCGCTCGCCGCGTTGATCACGCAAGCGCTCGAACACGCCGGCATCCCCGGCGACGCCGTGCAGCTCATCCCCACCACCGATCGCGCCGCGCTCAATACATTGCTCACGCTCGATCAATACGTGCACTGCATCATCCCGCGCGGCGGCGAAGGGCTCATCCGTTTCGTCGCGGAGAACGCAACCATTCCCGTCATCAAGCACTACAACGGCATCTGCTTCGTCTATCTCGACAAGGCCGCCGATCCTGCGCTCGCGGAAACGATCACCGCCAACGCCAAGGCCTCGCGCGTATCCGTGTGCAACGCGGCCGAGCAATTGCTCGTGCATCGCGACGTGGCCGCAGCGCTCTTGCCGCGCGTGGCGCGCGCGCTTCGCGAGAAAAACGTGGAGTTGCGCTGCGACATCGCGAGCGCGGCGATTCTCACGCATGAGAAAGTTCCGTCCACGCTCGCGACCGAGGCGGATTATCGCACCGAGTTTCTCGATTACGTCATCGCCGTGCGGATCGTGGATTCGCTTGAGTCCGCCATCGCGATCATCAATCGCGACAGCTCCGCGCACAGCGATGCGATCGTCACCGCGGATGAAACCGCGGCGCGCCGCTTTCAAGCCGGCGTCGATAGCGCGGCGGTGTTTTGGAACGCATCGACTCGTTTCAACGACGGCTTTGAATTCGGCTTCGGTGCCGAGATCGGCATCAGCACGGATCGCCTCCACGCGCGCGGGCCGATGGGGTTGCGCGAACTGTGCAGCTATAAATTCCTCGTGGACGGCACCGGCCAGGTCCGTGGTTGAGTGCAAATGACGTCTCCCCGGTGATTTCCCCGTAATTGTTTCCCGAGATTTTTTCCTAAACAAGCCGCGCAAACGGCTGTCTCTGTACGCCATGGCCACGAGCAAACCTCTTCCGATTCTGCTGGTCGCGTGTCTGACCGCATCGAGCTGGGCGCAAGCACCTGAGTCATCGCCCGAGCAGTCGCGCGCCTCGGAGCCGACCACGCCCTCGCGGGGGATTTCCCGCGAAACCGCAGCGGCCCTTTCGGCGGCTTACAGATATCAGCCACCCCCGCCAGAACCGGAGGACGATGAGGACGTGGATATGCGCGACGTCGATAAGCCGCGCAACGAGATCATCCGCCTGCCGCGCTTTCTCGTGGAGGAGCAACGCCCGCCGATTTTTTCGGAGCAAAATCTCTATAACGCCCGCCAGCTCGAGAAGCTCGCCGCCCAGCGTTACCTGAGTGATTTTCACCGCAACATGTTGAGCCGCTATCGGATCGGTCGCGATGACGAGGCGTATGCGCGATTGAGGTATCAGGAGGAGTTGCGCTTGCAGGCGATATCCACCTTCGGCCAGCAGGCGGCGCTCTACCGCGCGGCCGGCGACGATCAAAAAGCAGCAGCGGTGGAAGAGCAGTCGCTCTCGATCTTCATTCGTCAGCCGGAAATCGGCACGACGCGCCTGCCTGCCGTACCTTTCGGCATCCAGCAATCGCGCTGAAGCGCCGACCGCTGCGGCGTGTTCAGCATTTGCGCGATTTTTCCACCTCAAAACGTCGCAACGGGCTGATTGGAAATGATCGCGGGAAAAGCTGCCGCCGTGCTTGCCGCGCGCGAGGCAGTCCTATTTACCCGTGACCTCCGATGGAAACATTTCTGATCGAAGTGCCCGTGCCCTCAATGGGTGCGACCGTCAACGAACTCACGGTGATCGATATCGTGGTGCAACCCGGCGTAGCCGTGACCAAGGGTCAAAAGCTCGCGGAGTTGGAGAGCGACAAGTCGGTCTTCGAATTTGAATCGCCCTGCGCCGGCACCATCCGCGAGGTGATCGGCCGCGCAGGCGATATCCTGACCACGGGAGCGCCATTTCTGCGCATCGAAACGGCCGACGTTTCGCTGAAACACCTCGAGGTCGCTCCTGCCGCGATCACCGCTCACGCGCCGGCCGCCGCACCCGCGAAGCCCGCCGCTGCTCCGGTGAAAAGTGCGCCGGCTCCGGCCTCGCGCCCGGCACCCGCGGCGCGTCCCGTCCCGCCGCCGGCCCCGGCGGTCAACGGCGTGCTCTGGACACCGCGCGCCGCGAAACTCGCGCAGGAAGCCGGACTCGATCCGGCCACGGTAACCGACATCGTCGCCACCGGACCCGGCGGCCGTGTTTCGGGTGACGATGTCGCGCGTTATCTGGAAAGCCGGCCGACGCCGACCGCGGCGCCCGCTCCCGAGGGGACGCCTGTTTTTGCCGGTGAAGGCAGCACCGATACGGAAACGGTCTGCATCGCAGGCGTGGGTTACGCGATCCCTTCGGGCATCCGCTCGAACAGCGAAATTTTAAAAGCGTTTCCCGATATGACGGAGGCCGAGGTCATCAAGCTCACCGGCATCCGCGAACGTCGTTACGCCGTGGCCGGTGAAACTGCCACGAGCCTCGCCACCATCGCGGTGCAGCGCGCCCTCGCTCAGGCCAGCATGGATGTGCGCGAGATCGACGGCATCATCATGGCGACGTTGCTTCCCGATCAACCGGTGCCGGCGATGGCGAGTGCGCTCGCCAAGCAGTTGGGCGTCCCGCGCGCGCTGGCGTTTGACCTGAATGCCGCCTGTTCGGGCTGGCTCTACGCGCTGGAAGTCGGCCGCGCGTTCATCCGCGCGGGCACTGCAAAAAAACTCCTCGTGGTCACAGCCGAGCTGTTGTCGCGCATCACCAACCCGCGCGATCACGGCACGGCCTTTCTCTTTGGCGACGGTGCGGGGGCGGCGATTTTGACCGATGCCTCTGGCGGTCATCGACTCGCGCGCATGGCGCTGTCCGGCGATGCCGATCAATTTGCGGCGATCCAGCGTCCGGGCGGTGGCGCGACGCGTCCCTTCCCCGATCCGCAGGGCAAGGACCAGGAAGATTTTTTCCTGCAGATGAACGGAGGCGCGGTGTTCAAGCACGCTGTGATCGCCTTCGCCGATCAGATCGAAGCGACGCTGAAACGCCATAATCTCAAGCCCGACGACATCGCGTGGATCGTGCCGCATCAGGCGAACGAACGCATCCTGCGCGCGGTCGGAAAACGCGTGGGGATTCCTTACGAAAAATTCGTCGTGACGATCGGCAAATACGGCAACACGTCGGCGGCGAGTGTCTCGATGGCGCTCGGCTGGGCGGCCGAAGAGGAGATTTTCAACGCCGGCGACAAGATCATCTTCTGCAGCGTCGGCGCCGGTCTGACATTTGCCGGCGGATTGCTGGTGTGGTGATCTGCAGGGTCGGCGGCGGGAGGGGCGGAGATACGGAGGAGCTCACGCAAAGGCGCGAAGGCGCCAAGAAAACCTATGACTGAAAATGAGGTCGCGAGGGAGATTGTGGATGCGGCTTATCGTATTCACGTGGAGTTGGGACCGGGGTTGTTGGAATCGGTGTATGAGACGGTGCTGGCATCTGAGCTGGCTCGTCGCGGTTTGTCCGTGGTCAGGCAGCAAGCGGTGAAGATTGAATTCAACGGGTTGGTTTTCGACGAGGGATTCAAAGCGGACTTGGTCGTGGAGGGTCTCGTGATTGTTGAGCTCAAGTCTGTAGAGCAACTCCACCCCGTGCATAAGAAGCAGCTGAAGACTTATCTGAAATTATCCGGGAAGCGGCTGGGACTGCTGATTAACTTTGGATCAGCTCTGTTTAAGGATGGCGTGTCCCGTGTGGTGTTGGGACTTCCCGAAGGTAAGCCGGAGTTTTCTCCGTAACTTTGCGCCTTCGCGCCTTTGCGTGCGACCAGTCTGAGGTCCGGAATTGCTCACGCAAAGGCGCGAAGGCGCAAAGAAAGCCAGTGAGTTTAAGCCGTGAGTGCGTGAGGAAAGCGGCTCGATGAGTGGTTGCCGGAGCTTCGCAACAGCCGGCGGACCTCGGCATGGCGTTGAACGGCTAATTTGTACCTGCTGAGCGGGGTTCTGTGAATTCGGCCGACAGGTATTTGAGCGATATCTTGATCGGGCGGTCGATCGCGGGGGTGTAATCGACGATTTTCACGCGTGCCTCGAAGCGCTCTTTCTCGAAAATACAATTCGTGCAGCGATGGACCGATTCGACGATCAGGCGTGTTCCGGCTGGCAGGATATCGCGGGTAATGAGTTCCGGTCCCGACCAGTTTGGCGAGGTCGGATGTATGGAATATACATCGATGACCTGGCGATAGCCGGGCGGAAGATTCACGCCCGATAGATGCATGGGGGCCTTGAGTGTATATTGAGCGCCAACATATGCCGAGAATGCCTTATCCTCGCTGACGTCCTGAAACTTGGCCGGTATACTACAGCCCGGCGTGATTGCCAGCACGGCAACGAATAAAACTACGACCATCGCACGAAGTGTATTCATGGTTTTAGATGTTATGCAGCGCCGCCATTCCGCGGCGTGCTGCGTCTCCCGTATGGCTTGTTGACGAATAAAGTCCGGCGCTCAACCGCCGAGTTCGTGCGCGGTCACGCTGAGCGCGTAGGTGGCGGCGGTCTCGCAACGGAGCACCAACGGTCCGAGCGTCGCGGGACAAAAGCCCGCGCGGATGGCAGCTTCGACTTCGGCCGGGGTGAAATCGCCTTCCGGGCCGATCAGCCAGGTTACGCGGCGCAGCGGGCGACCGAGAGCGGCGCGGGTTGCGGTGAAAAGTGTTTTCAGCGGTTGTGCGCCGGGGTGGAGACTCGCGATCAAGGCGAGGTCGGGACCCTCCGGCGCGCCCAGACTCGGAACAGTCCCAAGGAAGGTTTCGAGCGATTGCACGGGGGCAATCTCCGGAAGCCAGGGGTTGCCGCACTGTTTCGCGGCTTCGAGCGCGGCGGTGCGCCATTTGTCGGTTTTTTTGTCCTGACGCTCTCCGTCGAGATGGACTTGGGTGCGGTCGCTTACGATGGGCACGATGCGCGCGGTGCCGATTTCCGTGGCTTTGCGAACGATGCCATCCATGCCGGGCCCTTTCGGAAGCGCTTGGGCGAGCGTGATTTCATGCCCAAGCGGCGAGGCTCGACGCCCGGTGCGAACCGTGAGAACGGCGGCGGTTTTGGCGTCGGTCGTGAGTTCGCAGTCCCATTCGGCACCGTTGCCATCGAAGGCGACCACCGGATCGCCGCGACGTGCGCGATTGACGACCACGAGGTGGTGCGATTCGCCGGGCGAAAGGCGGAGTGTCGTCGGGTTGTTTTCGGGAGTCGGGTGATAGACGCGAAAGTCGGGCATGGAGAGGGCGGAAAAACGCCGGAATCAGGAAACAGTAAGGGCGCTGGCCTCGTGAAAGACCAGCGCCCTTGCCGACTTTTAGAAACTACAAACTATGACTACCAAAAAGAACGGAGTAACTAACGCGGAGTCAGACGCAGTGAGGCGGGGGACGTTCAAAATATTCCGGTCTTTTTTGGGAAAATTTTCTCCCATTTTTTCCTCCCGGTGCCTTCCCGCTGTGCCAGGTATATTTCTGGCGTTAATCGTTGGTGCCCAGAGTCGGGATCGAACCGACACTCCTTTCGGAACAAGATTTTGAGTCTAGCGCGTCTGCCAATTCCGCCATCTGGGCGCAACCGAACGAGATCCGCCACCGTAGAAACGGCGGCTTGCGTGTAAACGGAAATTTTCACGCGTCGTTTCCGTGCCCGTCGAAATGCGCGGGTCGAGCTCCGGAAAACAGAACGCCTGCGTCAGCGCGCCTCGGAACTGGATGGCCGGGCCACACCCCCGCGTCGCTGCGAGCTGCCTGCTGCGTCCTGAGTGATCGGTCTGCGCAGAGCTATGCCTGCGCGGCTTTGTCGTCAGTGCGCTGCCCAAAATGAGCCCGGTTCGCATTCGGGACTTCCTCTGCCGGACGTTTCGTCGATTTTGTTTCCCAACTTTCCCGGGCTGCCCCGCGTCAGTCCGGATACGTCCCGAGCTTTTGTTATTATGAAGTCGTTTCTCCGCATTGTTTTCCTCCTGTTTTCCGGCTGTGCAGCGCTCGTATGCGTCGCCCATGGTGCGCTGACCGTCTCGGCGCTGCGGGTGGAAAATCTACCCGCTCCGCACGGCGTCGATGTCGCCCGGCCGAGACTCGGCTGGAAACTTGCCTCGGACGTGCGCGGGGATGCGCAGACCGCGTATCAAGTGCTTGTCGCATCATCAGAGGAGGTCCTGGCGCGCGATGAGGGCGATCTTTGGGACAGCGGCCGCGTGGATTCGGGTGACACGTTGTTTATTTCGTACGCGGGCAAACCGCTGAGTTCGTCCAAGCGCGTCGTCTGGAAAGTGCGCGCATGGGACGCCGCAGGAAATCCCTCGGCGTGGAGCGAGCCGGCGACGTGGATCATGGGGATTTTGGGCGAAACGAAAAACGCCGGCTGGCATCCGCAGGCGCGTTGGATCACTGATGGCGACCTGCTCAACCGCGCGCGGCTGGCCTTGGGGTTCAGCTCCGATGTCACGACCGATGAGAACGAGGTGAAATGGGTGCAGATCGATCTTGGCCGTATGGTGAAAATCGACCGCGTGCGGCTCTACGCGCTGCGGCACACCGTGCACGAACGTTTTGGTTATCCGCGCCGCTTCAAAGTCGAACTCGCCAACAACGGTGCGATGCTCGTGCCGACGCTTCTCGCGGATTTCACGAAGGAAGATTACAACCAATGGCTCACGCGCACCGACATCGCCGCGCCGGAAGGTGGCGCCACGGGCCGTTATCTGCGGGTCACGGCCACCAAACTCCGCGCATTCGATGATTTTGCCTGCCTGGCGCTGAGTCAGATCGAGGTGCTTTCCGACGGCAAAAACATCGCGCTGGGGGCGAAGGTCACTGCGAGCGATTCGCGCGAAGGCGGATTGTGGTCCTCCGCGGCCGTCGTCGATGGACTTGGATTGCCCGGCGCCAATCCGCGGGCGAACGACGCCATCCTGTTGCGTCGCGAATTCACCGTGAAGCCGGGTCTGCGCCGCGCGATTTTTCACGTCTCAGGACTCGGCCATTACACGCTTTCCGTGAATGGTGCGTCGGCGACGGATCGTCTGCTCACGCCCGGTTGGACGGAGCCATCGCAAACTGTTCTCTACGATACGCACGACCTCACGCAAAAACTCCAGCCCGGCGCCAACGCGTTAGGCCTCACGCTCGCGGGCGGCATGTATAACGTGCAGGAGAGCAAAGGCCGCTATGTGAAGTTTGCCTCGGCGTTCCGCCCACTGATGGCGTTCGGACAATTGCGGCTCGAATATGATGACGGCTCGGTCGAGTTCGTCACCACCGGCTCCGAGTGGAAAGTCGGCAAAGGCCCGCTGACGTTTTCCAATGTGTATGGCGGCGAAGACTACGATGCGCGCCGCGAAATCCCGGGATGGGATCGCACGGGTTTCGACGATTCAGCCTGGACGCCCGCTGCCGAAGCGCCTGCGCCCAGCGGCACGCTTCGCGGCGCTACGCAGGCTTCGCCGGCGTTTGCGCAGTTCGAGTCGTTTCAGCCTGTATCCGTAAAAGAACTACGCCGGGGCGTGTTCGTCTACGACTTCGGTCAAAATACGGCGATGATGCCGCGCCTGAAGGTCCGCGGTGAGGCTGGCACGGTCGTGCGCCTCACGCCGTCGGAGTTGTTGCGCGCCGATGGTTCACTTGATCGCGGATCGAGCGCGCACGGCGCCGCACCGTCTTACTGGCAATACACGCTGCGTGGTGACGCAGACGGTGAAGAGTATTTCCCGCGCTTCTTTTATCACGGTTCGCGCTATGTTCAGGCGGAGTTGTTACCTGCGGAGAACGCGGAGGACGGCCCGCGTCCGGAGATTCTCTCGCTGGAATCGGTCGTGGTGCATTCGGATTCCGCACCGGCGGGCGATTTCGAGTCGTCGAGCGAGTTGTTGAACCGCATCCGCACGCTCGTGCGCTGGGCGCAGCGCAGCAACATGGCGCATGTCTTCACCGATTGCCCGCATCGCGAGCGCCTCGGCTGGCTCGAGCAGTATCATCTCAACGGACCGTCGCTGCGTTATCAGTGGGATGTCGCGCAACTCTACCGCAAGACGTTTCAGGACATGGCCGATTCGCAGACGCTGCGCGGCCTCGTGACGAGCACGTCGCCCGAGTATATCAAATTCGAAGGCGGCTTCCGCGACTCGCCGGAGTGGGGCGGTTCGGTGGTGCTGGCGGCGTGGCAGCACTACGTCTTCACCGGCGACGATACATTGCTGCACCGCCACTACGACACGATGAAGCGCTATGTCGCTTATCTCGGCACGCAGGCGAAAGGTCATCTGCTCTCGCACGGACTCGGCGACTGGTACGATCAAGGTCCCGCGCGTCCTGGCTTTGCCCAACTCACGCCGGTGTCGCTCGTCGCCACGGCGCATTATTTCGAGATCACCCGCACCCTAGGCCGAATCGCTGCGCATCTGGAAAAAAACGACGACGCGCAAAAATATGCGACGCAGGCCGCCGCGATTGCGGAGGTGTTCAATCGCGAATTCTTCGATGCTTCGCGTCCGACGTATTCCACCGGTTCGCAAACCGCGCTCGCGCTGCCGCTCGTGCTCGGACTCGTGCCGGACGAACATCGTGCGGCGATCCTCGAAGCACTTGTATCCGAAATTCAAGGACGCGGCTACGCGGTCACTGCGGGCGATGTCGGTTATCGCTACGTGATCCGCGCGCTTGCCGATGCCGGCCGCTCCGATGTGCTGCTCGCGATGGCGTTGCAGAGCGAAAAGCCGGGTTATGCGTACCAACTCGAGCGTGGTGCAACGAGCCTCATCGAGGCGTGGGATGCGAACCGGCACGCGTCGCAGAACCACTTCATGCTCGGCCAGGTGATCGAGTGGTTGTTCCACGATCTCGCCGGCATCCAGCCGGATGTGGAGGCCCCCGGCTTCAAACGCGTGGTGATCAACCCCGCGCTCGTGAACGGCCTCAACTGGGTGCGCGCCCATCACGAAACGCCGTATGGTCGCGTCGAATCGAAATGGACTCGCGAGGGTCATATTCTGCTGCTCGACGTCGCGGTGCCCGTCGGCACGACTGCACGCGTGCATCTGCCGCTTCCCGGTGGCGATCTCGCGACGATCCAGGACAACGGCCGTCCGGTGTCCCACCTCGACGACATCAAACACATCGGCACGGTCGATGGCATCGCGATTCTCGAACTCGGCTCCGGTGAACATCGTTTCAGCGCTCCGCTGAAATAAACCTCTGCCGCGACCTCCGGTGGTGGAGCGCATCACTTCGCGCGCTCCACCTTGTCGCAGGCGGACGTTATCGCATGACTGTCCGGAAGCGATCGGGCGCGCTTCATACGCGGCCGGTCGTTTCCCTTTTTCCCTCCATGAACCCCTGCTCACCCTGCCGTTCTCCGTTCGCCGCGCTCATGAGTCTGGCGGCTTTCCCTTGTGCGTTGTTCGCCGCGGAACCTGCCGGGTCCGCTCCCGCGCAAGCGGATGATTTTCCGCCCGCGGTGGTTCATTCGCCGGGGGCGCCGGTGGCTTCGCCCAATCGTGCGTCCGAGATCGGGCGCCCGCTTCGCTATCGCCCCGACAATGGCGACTTCGTGATCGATAACGGCACGGCGCGTTTCAACCGGCCTCTTTACGGCTATCAGACCGCGTTTCGCATCGAGGCGGGCGACCGGCCGGAGTTCGGCCTCGCGACCTCGCGCAAAGGCGGCGTCCTGCGTATTGGTATTTCCACTACAGAAGGCCGGCGCTGGCTCACGGAGGCCGCGCAGGTGCGGGCGCGCTACCGGCCCGGCTCGATGCTCTATGAGGTGCGCGATGCGCTGCTCGGAGAGGCGACGCTGTCGCTGACGGTGCTGCCGACCAAGGATGCTGAAGGGCTCGTGCTTCGTGCGGAGTTGACGGGAAAAATCGCCGCGCCGGTGGAGCTTGTTTTCCTGTTCGGAGGCGCGAGCAACGAAGCCATCAACAACCGCAACGGCGACATCATGGGCGGTCGTGATAATGCGGCGAAGTGGGAATTGCTGCCGGCGGACTGCGCGGGCCAGACGGTGATCGCGTCCGAGGCACGTTTTGAACTGCGCGGGAAAGTGGGGACGATCGCCGGCACTTTGTCGGCGGGCGCGTGGTCGGTCGGCGATGCCACGACCGCGGCACGATTGAACGATGCACTCGCGTCCGTGGCGGCCGATGCGCATCCGATTGCGATCGGACGCACGACGCTGACGGCGGGGACGCCGGTTTTTCTCACGTTGCAGCGCAGCGCGCAGAACACACCCATCGCGCGAACGCCGCAGGAGTTGAAAGATGTTTTTGCCGCGGCCGAAGCCTATCGTCGCGAGGTCGTGAATCGCGTGGTCGTGAATACGCCCGATCCGTTCGTGAACGCGATGCCGGCCGCGATGGCGATTTCAGGGGACGCACTTTGGGCGCAGTCCACGGTGATGCATGGCAACAACGCGTGGCGCATGCCGCTGCTCGGCTGGCGCGGCCAATACGCGCTCAACAGCTTTGGCTGGCACGATCGCGCGCGTGAGCATTTCCGCCTGTGGATATCCCGGCAAAACCTCGATCCCTCGAGCATTCCACCGGCGCCGCGCGCGGACCCGGAAAAAAACCTCGCGACGGACGACTGGAAATCGCTGCACAGCTTCGGCGGCATTCCTGCGCGTCACTACGACATGGGTGTCGGTTTCGTCGATGCACTGTTGCGCCATGTCGAATGGACGGGCGACCGGGAGTTTGCCCGCGAGATCTGGCCGTTTCTGACGCGCTATCTCGCCTGGGAGAAACGCAACTTCGACCGCGGTGGCCTCTACGAAGCGTACGCGGCGATCTGGGCGAGCGATGGACTCACGTACAACGGTGGCGGCGCAGCGCATTCGACCGCGTACAATTATTTTCATAACACGATGGCCGCGCGCATCGCGCGGTGGATCGGCGAAGATCCCGCGCCCTACGCGACCGAAGCGGAGCGCATTCACGAAGCGATGCAGCGCGAGCTGTGGCTGGAAGATCGCGGCTGGTACGCGGAATACCGCGAGTACCAGGGCCTCAAGCGGGCGCATCCCGCGGCGGCGTTGTGGACCGTTTACCACACGCTCGATTCGCGTGTGCCCGATCCGTTTCAAGCGTATCGAACTCTTCGATACGTGGACACGCATCTCGCGCGCATTCCTGTGCGCGGACCCGGCGTGCCAAAAGGAGACTGGTTCACGGTCCCTTCAACAAACTGGGTTCCGTACGAATGGAGTCTCAACAATGTTTACCTCGGGGAGACGGCGCACACCGCGCTCGCTTACTGGCAGGGCGGACGCGCGGATGTCGCGTGGCGTCTCTGGAAGGGCACGCTGCTCGACTCGATGTTCATGGGACTCAATCCCGGCAGCATGCCGAATCTCTCGCAGTACGATGTTTATCGTCGCGAAACCTATCGCGATTTCGGCGATTCAACGGGCATCACGTCGCGCAGTCTCGTGGAAGGGCTTTTCGGCATCGCACCGGATGGACTCGACGGCGAGCTGCGCATCACGCCCGGTTATCCGGCTGATTGGGAACACGCATCGATCCGCACGCCGGATATCGAGTATGCGTTCAAGCGCGAAGGCCGTCGCGACGCCTACACGATCGAATGGAAACACTCCGGGCCGCGGGCGCTGCGCCTGCGTGTGCCGGCGATTTTCTCGCGCGTGGAATCGGTCGAAGTGAATGGAAAACCTGCCGTGTGGAAGAGCGACGGCTCGGCCATCGGCCAGCCGCGACTCATCGTGGAAGGTCCGGCGGCGGCACGCAGCGACGTGGTGATTCGCTGGAGCGGGGAAGCGATCGCGCCTGAGCAAGAGCCGGATCAGGCCGGCGTGCCCGCGAACTTCGAACAGGTGCGCCGCGGGGACTTCGGTTGGTGGCGTCCGGTGGCGCCGCCGGCGCCCGCGAAACCGGTGTATTCATTTGCCAACTACACGGCTCCCGGAGACGCCCGCTTCGAGCCGGTTGATCTGGGCGGACTTTTTAACGACAAGATCACGCAGATATTTCGAAACGAGTATCTCTCCCCTCGCTCGCCGTATGTTTCGCTGAGCATGCCGAAACAAGGCATCGGCAGCTGGTCGGCCTTCAGCCAGATGGCGGAGATCGACGACGGTGGCCTGCGACGTCTGGCCGCGGAGAATGGAGGAGCCATTCGTCTGCCTTCGGGCGTGCCCCTGCGCACACCGGCGGCGGCTGACGCGAAGAATACGGCGTTCGTTTCCTTCTGGGATAATTATCCAACCGAACTTTCCGCGCAGCTGTCGGGCCGTGCACGCAGCGTTATCCTGCTCGTCGCCGGATCGACCACGCCGATGCATTCGCAGATCGATAATGGCGAAGTCGTGGTGACCTACACGGACGGCACGACGGCGCGGCTGGCGTTGCACAATCCGACGACCTGGTGGCCGATCGAGCAGGATTACATGATCGACGATTACGCGTTTAAGCGCGAAGCGCCGGTTCCGCTGCGCGTCGAATTGAAAACCGGCCGCATGTATGTGCCAGGTGAATACGGCCCGACGGCGGGCGGGGCGGCCACGGCCCTTTCGCTGCCGCTCGATCCGGACAAGGAGCTGCGTTCCCTGACGATTCGCGCGCTGTCCACCGAGGTCGTGATCGGCCTGCTCGGCGCGACGCTCGTGCGCTGAGGAGGCTTCCCACCGGAAACCGGACCGCGCCGGAACCCGGTGGGTAAACCCCGCGCCTATCGAGGCACGCGGTTTCGTTTCGGGATTGTCAGGAGGAAGCGGCATTCCGATTTTCGCGAACGCGTGCTCTCCGCGCTTTCCGCGCGGGAGCGGGCTTACTCCATGCTTCCTCGAAATCTAGGGTTGGGTGCGGCGTTGTTGGTTCTGTTGTCGTGTGCCCGGGCGAACGAGCCCGCTCTGGCATCGGAGCGGATTAACGAGCTGCCGACATTTGTCGTGGAGGAAAAATTTCTCGCGGAACCGCGCGAGTACTGGCGTTACGCGGCGGTGCCGGGCTTCGAGATTCTCGCCAGCACTTCCGACCGGAACACGCGTCACTTCCTGCGCGAATTTCTAAAGTACCGCGTCGTCCTGGGCGCGATTTTTCCGGAAGTGAGCCAGATTCAGGATGAGGCGCCCACGACCTTGATCCTTTGCGGACGGGGTCGCGCTTTCGGCCGGTTCCTCCGTAAGAACAGCAACGGCCACGGCGACTTCACCCGAAGCATCTACGGTGCCGATCGGGAGCGCACGGTCATCGTTCTCGACATGATCGCCGGCGAGATCACCAGCAATGAGGATATGCGGCTGGTGGACGATCCTTATGACGCGATCAACCGGGAGTACTTTCGTTTTATTTTGCGGAAACTCCTGGGCCCTGCCGTGCAGCCGTGGCTGGAAGCCGGCCTCGTCCGCCTAGTCGGCGCGACAGAGTTTACCGACAGAGTCATCACCTTTGGGCGGCTGGGCAGTCACGGCGAGAAGGTCGGGAGCTTCCACTCCTTTTTCGCTGGGGGCACCTCATTCGCGCCACCGGTCATGCGGTTTAATGCGGAGCCGCCGCGCGGGGCTTTTCCAAATTCGCCTTTACCGCTGCTGAGTGGAGGAGGCCATTTGAGGAACGCATGGACCGTCCAGAGTACGCAGGGCCATGTACTTTTGCCGATGGGAGAACTCTTCTCTCCTCCAAGCGATATGGATCCCGTGGATCGTCTTACGTGGGAGATGCAATGTTACGCCTTTGTCCACATGTGCATTCTCGGAGAAGGCGGGAAGCTGCAAAAGGGCTTGCTCGAGTTCACGCAGCGGGCGCTAAACGAACCGGTCGACGAGGCGCTTTTTAAGGAATGTTTCGGCCGCAGTTATCGCGCCATGGGCATACAGCTCCGCAGCTATGTCGAGTTCACCGCCTTCACAGTGCCGCGGCTCAGTTTGAAAAAAGGTGAAACCTTTGGCGAACCGGCCGACGTCGTCCTGCGCGAAGCGAGCGACGCCGAGATCGGCCGCCTGAAGGGCGACGCCCTCCGGCTCACGGGGATCGCCGAGGCGGCTCGCATAAGCCTGATCGCGCCGTATATCCGCGGTGAACGTGATCCGGAACTCCTCGCCGCCTTGGGGCTGGCGGAACTCGCTGTCGGCGAATCCGCGCGTGCCCGTAGATTTCTGGAAAAAGCTCATGCGGGAAAAACCACGCGCGCCCTCGCGCTCGTCGAGCTGGCGCGGTTGCGTCTCGCGGAGGCCTGCACGGCACCCGCGGCCTCGGGCGGACGACTCGGCAACGGCCAGCTCGCGAGCGTCCTGACGCCTCTTTTCGAGTCGCTCGATCACAAGCCCGGACTCGCGGATACCTACACGTTGATTGCGGAAGCGTGGCGTCAGGCCGCAACGAAACCGTCCGCCGCGCAACTCCAGGTCCTCGACTACGGTGTGACGCGTTTTCCCCGTGATGTCCCGATGGTCCTCGCGGCGACCGAGGCTTACGCCAGCCACGGCTTCGCCGATAAAACCGCGTTGCTCGCCCGGTTCGGCGAAAAGATCGCATCCGATCCTGTATCGAAAACTCGTTTCGCCGAGTTGCGCCGTGCGTTCCCGGGGACAGCGGTTCCCGCGCAGCCTTGAAACGTTGGCTCTAAGACAAGACCACTGCGGAAACCGTTTTGCAGGAGATCGAGGACGAAACCGGCAACGTGTATTCGTCGGATGAATACGGCATCCCCACAGCCCGACGGCGGGGGGCGTGGCCACGGCCCTTTCGCTGCCGCTCGATCCGGACAAGGAGCGGCGTTCACTGACGATCCGCGTGCTTTTCAACGGAAGTCGTGATCGGCCTGCTCGGCGCGACGCTCCTGCGCTGAAGGGGCGGAAAATACGGCGGGCTTGATTCGGATCAAACATCCCGCGGCGGATGTTTGCCCACGACGGAACGGAGGGCTTGTGCTCGCAGCATGCAAACGTCCGAACCTCTGGTTTACTCGTGCTCCGGCGCATCCAGCGCGGCGCAAGTGGCGAACCATCTCGCCATCCGTATGGATCGACTCGGCGCGGCCGAGATGTCCTGCATCGCGGGTGTCGGTGGCGACGTTGCTCCGCTTGTGCGGGTGGCGAAATCGGGCCGTCCGATCGTGGCGCTCGATGGCTGTGCGTTGAAATGCGCACTGCACATTTTGAAACGGCATCAGATTGAGCCAACCGTTCATTATCTGCTCACCGATTACGGCGTGAAAAAGCGGGCGCGAACCGATTATTCGCCGGAAGAAGCGGAAACGGTGCTGAAGACCGTTCTCGCTGATCCACGTTTTCCGCGCGCGACGAACTCAGCCGTCATCCATCGAGCATCGGCGGGATGATTGCCTGACGGTAAGAGCGCGACCAACGACGGTTGCCCGGACGCCCGCTCGCGGCATCGTGAGGAACCTTTGTTCCTCGCATGGCTTCTACGAAAAAAATCCTTCGCGGGTTAACCGGCGGCTGTTTGTGCATCGCGTCCACGTTGTGGGCGCAGAATCAGGCGTTTGTGTTTGGCGACGCCGCATCCGGAAGCGACGCGATCAGGGTAACCGCGTCCACGATTTATGATGCGGAGCGCGGTTTCGGATTTGAGCCTGCGGGCGCGGCAAACGGCAACGACTCCGTCGCCGCGCAGATTCGCGAAGGGCATCCATTTTATTTTTCAACGCGAGTTCCGGAAGGAAACCACCGTGTGCGGGCCGTGCTGCGCGGCGGCGATCGACCGGGGGAAGTGACGGTGCGTGCAGAACTGCGACGACTGATGATTGAGAAACAAGCGCTTGCTGCGGGGGAGCAGCGCAGCGTCGAGTTTATGGTTAACACGCGCCGGCCGGAAATCGCAGGAGGCGGTGCGGTGCGTTTGAAGCCTCGCGAGAAAGCCGAGGAGGCGTGGGCGTGGGACGATAAACTCACGCTGGAGTTTGCGGGCGAAAATGCCGCGCTGGTTGCGTTGAATATTCAATCCGTGGATACGATGCCGGTTGTTTATCTGCTCGGAGACTCCACCGTCGCTGATCAACCGCGCGAACCGTATGCGAGCTGGGGCCAGATGCTGACGCGTTTTTTTGGCCCGGGCATCGTGGTGGCGAATCACGCGGAATCCGGCGAATCGCTCGACAGCTCCAAGTCGGCGCGCCGCCTGGACAAGGTGACGAGTCTGCTGCGGCCCGGCGACTGGGTGCTGGTGCAGTTTGGGCACAACGATCAGAAAGGCGTCACTGCGGAGGAGTTTGGCGCGACGTTGCGCGAATACGTCGCGGCGATACGCGAGAAAGGCGCGCAGCCGGTGATCTTAACGTCGATGCATCGCCGCAACTTCGATGAGGCGGGCAGGGTGGTGGACTCGCATCGCGATTTTCCACCGACGGCCCGTGCGGTTGCGGCGGAGTTGTCAGTGCCTTGGATCGATCTGCATGCGATGAGCGCGCAATTGTACGAAGCGCTTGGGCCGGAACGCTCCGGGCTCGCGTTTAAGGAAGGCGATCGCACGCATCACAATGCGTATGGCGCGTATCAACTGGCTAAATGCGTGGCGCAGGGCATTCGTCAGTCGGTGCCTGAACTGGCGGCGCATTTGAGCCCTGATTTTTCAGGTTATAATCCCGCGATGCCGGATGATCCAGATGCGTTCTTCCTGCCACCGAGCCCCGGCGGCGGCGGCGCTAAACCCGATGGAAGCTGATCGCGTTTTGCTGACTCAATCTGACTGAAATCTTTGCCCTTTCCGCGGCCCCTTCTCCTTTGGATGGTGCCGTTTCAACCCCCGCTACGTCATGAAACCTGTCTTTGCTTTGATCGTGTCCCTGCTATCCCTCGCGCCTCTCCGGGCGGCCACGCCGGAAAAGGCGTATCTGTTTACTTACTTCACCGGCAACGGCGCGAGTGGACTGCACCTCGCGTGGAGCGCCGATGGGTTGACGTGGGAAACGCTCGGAGGCGGGAAAAGTTATCTGACGCCGCAAGTCGGCAATGCGAAGCTCATGCGCGATCCATGCGTCGCGCTCGGAGCCGATGGTCGTTATCACATGGTGTGGACCTCGGGTTGGTGGGAGAACAACATCGGCCATGCCTCGACGAGGGATTTTATTACGTGGACCGAACAGCAAGCGATTCCCGTGATGGCGCACGAACCCGCCGTGCGCAACACGTGGGCGCCGGAGTTGATCTGGGATAAAAAGCGCGGGGAGTTCCTGATCTTTTGGGCGTCGACGATACCGGGGAAATTCGCCGAGACCGCGGGCGCGTCGGAGGACGGGCTCAATCACCGGATGTACGCGACGACGACCAAGGACTGGAAAGTGTTCACGCCGACCAGGCTTTGGTACGATCCGGGTTTCTCCGTGATCGATGCGACGATCGTACCGGCCGGCGATGGTTACCGCATGGTGGTCAAAGATGAGACGAAAACCCCGGTGAAAAAGCACCTGCTGCACGCCGCCTCCGATGACGTGGCCGGTCCGTGGGAGGCGCTCAGTGCGCCCTTTACGCGCGATTGGGTCGAAGGTCCTACGGTGCTGAAAGTCGGCGAGGATTATCTGATCTATTACGACGTGTATCGAGAAAAGCACTACGGCGCGAAGCGCACGCGCGACTGGAAGACCTTCGAGGATGTCACCGATCGCATTTCAATCCCCCCAGGCGCGCGCCACGGCACTGCGATTGAAGTGCCCTACGCAGTCATCGAACGTCTGCTGAAGAACTGACCGGGACTTTTGACATCCACGGACTCCATAAGCCCGGTCCGAGTTTGCGATGCACGGTCATGGCGCGCAGCCGATGATCCTCCCCGTCAGACCCCATTCCATTTCCGAATCCTGTAAAACCCGTTAATCCCGTCCAAAAAATAACCCCATGAATCGCGTACTGGCCTTGAGCCTCCTCCTTGGACTTGCCCTTCCGGTCTTCTCCCAATCATCCCGTCCCCTATGGGAGGACGAGACCAAGCTTCACGCTGGCACCGAAGCGCCGGCCGCGCACTTCACGCGTTTCCCGGATGCGGCCTCCGCCCGCGCGCTGCCGATACGCCGCGACGCCTCGCCCTTCGTCCAGTCGCTCAACGGCACTTGGAAATATCACTGGGTTCAGCACCCGGATGCGCGTATCCACGGATTCCATACGCCGGACTTTGACGACAGTGCGTGGACGACCATCCCCGTTCCCGCGAATGTCGAGATCGAGGGACATGGCGCGCCCGTGTTTTCGAACATCGATTATCCGTGGAAAAAAATCGATCCGCCCAACATCGCCGGCGACTACAACCCCGTTTCGTCCTACCGCCGCACGTTCACGGTGCCGGATGCCTGGAAGGGGAAGGAAATCTATCTCACCTTCGACGGCGTTAACTCGTTCTTCACGGCATGCGTGAACGGCCGCGAACTCGGCTTCAACAAAGACAGCCGCACACCCGCGACGTTTCGTCTGACCCCGCATCTGCAGGCGGGGGAAAACCTGCTCGCGGTCGAAGTCATTCGCTGG
This sequence comes from uncultured Opitutaceae bacterium, assembly GCA_964573305.1. Classification (GTDB taxonomy): domain Bacteria; phylum Verrucomicrobiota; class Verrucomicrobiia; order Opitutales; family Opitutaceae; genus Nibricoccus. The sequence continues at coordinate 58,514 of CAZNJG010000004.1, read as the reverse complement.
AACGACGGCTCGTATCTGGAGGATCAGGATTTCTGGCGGTTGAGCGGCATCTTCCGCGACGTCACCCTCTGGTGCGCCGAGCCCGTTCACGTGCGCGACTTCAATGTGCGCACCACGCTCGACAGCGATTACCGCGACGCGGTTTTTTCGCTTTCGGCGGAGATACAAAATACCCGCGACAAAACCGCGCCGGTAAAAGTGTCTGCGCGGCTGCGCGACCCGTCGGGCCGCGAAGTCTTCGTGGCTGACGCGACGGTTTCAGCCGCGGCAAACAGCTCGACCACCGTTCGCATCGAAAAACCGGTGGCGAATCCCGCCAAATGGTCCGCCGAAACGCCGCATCTTTATTCGCTGGAGATCACCTTGCTCGACGCGAACGGACGCGTTCTCGAAGTGATTCCGTGGCGCGTGGGTTTTCGTTCGAGCGAAACCAGAAACGGACAGTTTCTCGTCAACGGTATGCCCGTGCTCATCCGCGGTGTGAACCGCCACGAATGGGAATGCGACACCGGTCAGGTCGTCACGCGCGCCGGCATGATCGCGGATATCGTGACGATGAAGCAGCACAACCTGAATGCCGTGCGCGCCTCCCATTATCCCAACACACCCGAGTGGTACGACCTTTGCGATGAATACGGGCTCTATGTCGTCGACGAGGCCAACATCGAATCGCACGCGCAGATGGATCTCGCGCGTGCGAAGGATGTGACGCCACTGGCCGACATGCCGTCGTGGGTTCCCGCGCATCTCGACCGCACGATCCGCATGTACGAGCGCTCAAAAAATCACGCGAGCATCGTCATCTGGTCGCTCGGCAACGAAGCGCATTTCGGCGAAGCGTTTCGCGAGACTTATCGCTGGCTTAAAGAGCGCGATCCGTCGCGTCCCGTTCAATACGAGGCGCACACGAGCGGCGAAGTGACCGACATCATCTGCCCGATGTATCCGAGCCCGCAATCGGTCATCAATTACTCCGCCCAGCCGCGTGAAAAACCCTTCATCATGTGCGAATACGCGCACGTCATGGGCAACAGTGGCGGCGACACGTGGGCGTATTGGAAACCGATCTACGAGGGCGCGCCGTATCTCCAGGGCGGCTTCATCTGGGATTGGAAAGAGCAGGGGCTGCGTCTGCCCGTGCCTCCAGGCCGCAAGTTCGCGAAATACGAAACGACCAAATCGTTCCCGCTCGATCCCGAACTCGGCACCTTCTTTGGCGATGGCGGGCTTTTCGATCCGGAGCGCGAACGCACCGACGCCGGTTCTCCTGGCGATGGTCTCGTGAATCCCGACGGCACGCCGCAACCGGAGATGGCCGAGATCAAAAAGATCTATCAGCCGATCCAGATGCGCGCGCGAGATCTCGCGAAAGCCGAGATCGAGCTCACCAACTGGTACGATTTTCTCTCGTCCGAAGAATGGCTCGCAGCCGACTGGCGACTCGTCGCCGACGGCAAAACGCTTCAGCAAGGATCGCTCGAAAACTTCACGCTCGCTCCTCGCGAGAAGAAGATCCTCGCGCTGCCTCTGCGTTCCTTCGAAGCCGCGCATGCGACCGAGTATTTCGTGGAGGTTCGTTTCGCGCTGAAACACGATACGCCTTGGGCCAAGGCCGGCCATGAGATTGCGTGGGAGCAGTTCAAGCTTCCCGTCGTATCCACAGAACAACTACCGACGCCACCCGCGCCTGCCGCACTCACGCTTTCCGACTCGGCTGAAAAAATCGTGATCACCGGCCCCGTGTTTTCCGCGACGATCGATCGCGCCACGGGTTTGCTCGCCTCGCTCAAGAGCGGTGAGACCGAGCTGATTGAAACGCCGCTGACGCCGCACTTCTGGCGCGCGCCCATCGACAACGATCGCGGCAATCGCATGTGGAGCACCACGATCGTGAACCGTTGGAATCCACCTCCGGGTTTCTGGCGCCACGCGCATCAGTCCTGGAAATTGCAGTCGCTCGACGTTGCGCAGCCCGCGCCGGGCCGCGTTGTCATCACGACTTGGGGCACGATCACCCTCGATCCCTCGCGCATCGGCAAACAGCGCATCACGTACACGGTGCTCGGCTCTGGCGACATCCTCTTCGACACGCAGTTTCTGCCCGCGCCGGGACGCAATTCCCCGGAGCTTCCGCGCTTCGGCACGCAGGTGATTATCCGCGAGAGTTTCGACCAGCTCGCGTGGTTTGGCAAGGGTCCGCACGAGACGTATTGGGATCGCCAGGACGCGCGCGTCGGCCTCTACCGTGGCACGGTCGCGGAACAGTATTTTCCGTACATGCGTCCGCAGGAAACGGGCAACAAGGAGGCCGTCCGCTGGCTCGCGCTGACGGATAAAAACGGGCGCGGCTTGCTCGCCGTCGGACAACCGCTGCTCAGCGCCAACGCCACGCATCAACAGACCGAGGACTTGTTCTCCGCCACGCAGGAGGAACCGTTTTATCAGTTCCAAATCCCCGACCGGAAAACGATCACGCTCAATCTCGACCTCAAGCAACGCGGTCTCGGCGGCGACACCTCGTGGGGCGCGCTGCCGCACGAGGAATTCCGACTCAATCCATGGCCGATGTCGCTGCGTTATCGTCTGCGCGTGCTGACCGGTGGTGAAGATCCGGTCGCGCTCGCCAAACAACTCATCGAGTAACTTCGCGCTGGGAGCGCCGGCCGCTCACGGGCTCGAATCACCGCAAAAATACCCCGCATGAAACTCCGCCTCGCCGCCATCTCGTTTGCCTCGCTTCTGTCGCTCACGCTCACCGTTTCCGCGTCGTCTCTCTGGTTCGATTCACCGGCGCGGCATTTCACCGAATCGGCACCGCTCGGCAACGGCCGGCTCGGTGCGATGGTTTTCGGCGGCGTGGAGGAAGAGCGCATTGTTTTGAACGAGACCGGCATGTGGTCCGGCTCGCCGCAGGATGCCGACCGGCCTGACGCGGCGAAGGTGTTGCCGGAGATCCGGCGATTGTTGCTCGCGGGAAAAAACGCGAAAGCCGAGGCGCTCATTCATGCCAACTTCACCTGCGCCGGAAAAGGTTCCGGCTATGGCAGGGGGGCGAATGTTCCCTACGGCTCCTATCAAGTGCTGGCGGATTTGTTGATCGTGTTTACCGACGGTGCCGGTGAGGCGTATCCAATAAACAACTACCGACGCGAGCTGGATCTAAGCACCGCCACGGCCACGACCACGTATGAGCGGGGCGGAGTACGTTTCACGCGGGAGGTTTTTGTGTCGGCGCCGGATGAAGCGGTTGTTGTTCGCCTGCGCGCGGACCGGCCCGGAGCGATCTCCGCGGCCTTTCGCCTGAAGCGCCCGGAAAACGCCCGCGTGGAAGCGGACGGCGACGCGGGGCTGCATCTTTTCGGCCAATTGCCTGACGGCCACGGCGGTGAGTCCGGCGTGAGATTTTCCACGCGGCTGCGGGTGCTTTCCTCGGGCGGAGCGGTGACGTCGGACTGCGGCCAGGTGAAGGTCAGCGGTGCGGATGAGGTGCTCGTGTTTGTGACGGCCGCGACAGATATCAAAACCTTCGCCGGCCGCCGCATCGACGATGCCGCACGCGCCTCCCGCGACGACCTGGAGCGTGTGGTCTCGCAACCGTACGACACGCTGTGGTTCGCGCACACTGCGGATTATCAACGCTATTTCCAGCGCGTGGCGCTCTCACTTGCGGGCGGCGATGCGGAAGCCGCGGCGAAACCCACGCCCGAGCGTCTGCGCGCGTTTGCGCAGGGCGCCAACGATCCGGCGTTGATCGCGCTCTACTTCGACTTCGGCCGTTATCTGCTGATCTCCTCGTCGCGCCCAGGCGGTCTGCCGGCGAACCTGCAAGGCCTTTGGGCTGATGGCGTGCAGACCCCGTGGAACGGCGACTGGCATCTCAATATCAACATTCAGATGAATTACTGGCCGGCGGAGATTTGTAATCTCTCCGAGCTCACCGAGCCGTTGTTTGCGTTCATTCATTCGCTGCGCGAACCGGGCGCAAAAACCGCGAAGGCTTACTACAATGCCCGCGGCTGGGTGGCGCATGTGTTGGGAAATCCTTGGGGATTCACGTCTCCCGGCGAAGGAGCGGACTGGGGCGCGACGACGACCGGTTCCGCCTGGCTGTGTCATCATTTATGGGAGCACTTTCTGTTCACCGGTGACCGGGATTTTCTGGAGAAAGCGTATCCTGTGCTGCGCGAATCGTCGCAGTTTTACCTCGATATGCTGATCGAGGAACCCGCGAACAAATGGCTCGTCACCGCTCCTTCGAATTCACCCGAGAACGCCTTCCTCACGCCTGACGGTCAGCGGGCGCACATCACCCTCGGGGCGACGATGGACATGCAGTTGTTGCGATTCCTCTTTTCCGCGACCGCAACATCCTCGCGTATCCTCGGCGTGGATACAGAGCTGCGCGACGAACTCGACAAAGCGCTGCCGCGTCTCGTGCCCACCCGCATCGCCAGCGATGGCCGGGTGATGGAGTGGATCGAGGAATACCGGGAGGTCGATCCGCACCATCGTCATATCTCGCATCTGTGGGGACTTTTCCCGGGGGATGAAATTTCCGTCACGCGCACACCGGCGCTCGCCGACGCCGCGCGCAAGACGCTCGATGTTCGCGGCGACGCGGGCACGGGCTGGTGCATTGCGCACAAACTCAATCTCTGGGCGCGCCTCGGCGATGGTGATCGTGCGCTGACGCTCATCCGCTCGCTGCTCAAACCCGCGGGCGCGATCGAGGGCATCAGCACCCAGGGCGGCGGCACTTACCCCAATCTTTTCGACGCACATCCGCCGTTCCAGATCGACGGTAATTTCGGCGGCGCGGCCGGCATCACTGAGATGTTGCTGCAGAGCTCCGTGGAAGTCGGCGGCGAAGGGTGGGCGGAGATTCATCTGCTGCCCGCGCTGCCATCCACCTGGCGTGAAGGTTCGGTGCGCGGTCTGCGCGCGCGCGGCGGTTTCGAAGTCGATCTCGCGTGGAGCGAAGGCCGGCTCACGTCGGCGACGATTCGCAGCCTGGCGGGCCGCCCGTTGCGTGTGCGTCTTGGCGAGGCATCGGTGGAGCTGCCGCAGTTCGCGGTGGCGGAGAGCCGGGTGTTCGACGGCGCGCTGCAAAGCCGGTGATGGTTGCGGGCCGTATCACGTCGTTCATCGCGCGCCCGCCGTCCGCACGTGGCGTTTTCAGACGGTCTGTTTTTCGTTAAATCGCACGCTTTTGGCTCGGCAATCCACGCCGGCGACGCATGAGCATAGAGCCTATGCGCACTCACACGCCCCTACGCTACGCTGCGCCCGCCTGCCTGGCGGCTGCGCTTCTGTTATCCTCGGTTGTTCCGGCATGGGCCCAGCAGGAAACACCCGCCCCCGCGCCGGTGGTTGTATCCAAAAGTTCAGGACGTGAACGACTGTCCTTTAACGATGGCTGGCGCTTTCATCGCGGCGACGCGCCGGATGCGAACGGCGCGCTCGATTACGAAAAACTAAAACCGTGGGTGCTCGCGACCGGCGTAAACTTGATCAACGCCGGCGTGAAAAAGCCGGTGCGACCCGAAGGCAATCCAGGCGCGGACGTGTCGTTTGTGCGCGGAGATTTCGACGATGCGTCGTGGCGGGCGGTCCGTCTGCCGCATGACTGGGCGATCGAGGGGCCGTTTCAGCAGGATCTTCCGGGCGAGACAGCGAAGCTGCCGTGGCAGGGCGTGGGCTGGTACCGGAAGACGTTTGAGGTGCCGGCGGCGGACGCCGGCCGTCGCGTGTTTCTCGATATCGATGGTGCGATGTCGTATTCGGCGATCTGGCTGAACGGGCATCTCGTCGGCGGCTGGCCGTACGGATACACGTCCTACCGGCTCGATCTCACGCCGTATCTAAAAATTGGAGACACCAATACGCTGGCGATCAGGCTCGATAATCCTCCCGAGTCGTCGCGTTGGTATCCGGGCAGCGGGCTTTATCGCAATGTCTGGCTGGTGAAAACCGATCCCGTGCACGTCGTGAAAGATGGCGTCTTTGTCACCACGCCGCGAATCACCGCAGAGGCGGCCGAGGTGAACGTGCAGGTGGAGCTCGCCAACGCCGGCGATCGCAAGCTGCGCGTTGGCGTCGGCACGCGTATCCATGAATTGGATGCGGACGGCGGCCTCGGTGCGCAGGTGGCGGAGTCGGAAGTGATGGACGTGGAAATCGATCCGGTGCGTGCGCGCGAAGCGCTGCGCAGCAACCGGCTGGTCATCACTAATCCTCGGTTGTGGCGGCTCGACGATCCGCGCCGCTATGTCGCGGTGACGGAGTTGCGCGTGGACGGCGCGGTGGTTGATCGCGTGGAAACGCGTTTTGGCATCCGCACGGTCGCGTGGGACGCGGACAAGGGATTTCTCCTCAATGGCGAACGCGTTTATCTCAAAGGTGTGTGCATGCACCACGATCTCGGCGCGCTCGGTGCCGCCGTGAATGTGCGCGCGACCGAGCGTCAACTGGAGATCCTGCGCGAGATGGGCGTGAATGCCATTCGTTGCAGTCACAACCCGTCGTCACCCGAGTTGCTGGAGCTGTGCGATCGCATGGGTTTTCTCGTGATGGCGGAAAGCTTCGACGCCTGGCGTCGCGGAAAAAAATGGCCCGCGCACATCCCGGAGTTTGATCCGAACATTTATTATTACGATTACGGCCGCATCTTCGATGACTGGCATGAGCGCGATATGCGGGCGTTGATTCGTCGCGATCGCAATCACCCCAGCGTGGTGATCTGGAGCATCGGCAATGAGATCATCGAACAGTGGTTCACCGATGGCTGGAAAGTCGCGGTGCGTTTGTCGGGCATCGTGCGCGAGGAAGATCGCACGCGTCCGATCACCGGCGGTTTCAACAATCCCGCAGCCGGCTACATCGGCATGCAGGCGGCGGTGGATGCGATCGGGTTTAATTACAAGCCGTGGGAGTATGTGCCCTTCAACCGGCGCAATCCGACGATCCCCGTGTACGGTGCGGAAACCGCTTCGACGATCAGCTCGCGCGGGGAATATTTTTTCCCGGTCATCACCGACGACAAGCTGCAGGGACGCGAAAATTTCCACATGAGTTCGTACGATTTGTTCGCGCCGCCGTGGGCTTCGAGTCCGGACTTTGAGTTCAAACATCAGGACGAAAGTCCGTTTGTCGGCGGCGAGTTTGTGTGGACGGGTTTCGATTATCTCGGCGAACCCACGCCGTATAACAGCGATGCGACGAACCTGCTGAACTTCTCCGATCCGGAGCAGCGCGCGCGCATGGCGGAGGAACTGGATAAACTCGGCAAGATCCGCGTGCCCTCGCGCAGTTCGTACTTCGGCATCGTGGACCTCGCGGGTTTTCCGAAGGACCGTTTTTATCTGTATCAAGCGCGTTGGCGCCCGGAGCTGCCGATGGCGCACATCCTGCCGCATTGGAACTGGCCGGAGCGCGTCGGCCAGGTGACGCCGGTGCATGTGTACACCTCGGGCGACGAAGCGGAGTTGTTCCTGAATGGCGCTTCGCTCGGACGGAAAAAACGCGGCGAGTACGAGTATCGCTTCCGTTGGGACGAGGTCGTTTATCAGCCCGGCGAGTTGAAAGTGGTGACGTATAAAAACGGCCAGCCGTGGGCCGAGGCCGTGACGCGCACGACGGGTGCGGCGGAGAAACTCACGCTCGCGGCCGATCGCGCGAAGATCCGCGCGGATGGTGACGATCTCTCGTTCGTGACCGTGAAGATCGTGGACAAGGACGGCGTCGTCGTGCCGCGTTCGAAACACGCGCTGGCGTTTGAGGTGAGCGGCCCGGGCGAAATTGTCGCGACTGATAATGGAGATCCGACGGACCTCACGGCGTTTCCCTCGCATGAGCGCAATGCCTTCAACGGACTCGCGCTCGTCATCGTGCGCGCGAAGCCGGGTGAGTCCGGCACGATCACGCTCAAAGCGCGCGGCGAAGGTCTGCGCGGCGCGGAAATCGCGCTGACCAGCGAGTGAGATGTTGTTAGCCCGAGTGCCCTCCGTGCCGGTTGCAACCGCACGGAGGCCTTGGGCATGACAACGACCGCTGACGCGCGCAACCCCCAGCCGGCGGCACGCGAGCCTCTGCATCATCGTCACACGCTTTCGTGAAGACACCCGGCACGGGCACCGATGTCATCTATTAGATGACAAACCCGAGGGGACTGGGGCCGGGAGAATGTCATCTATTAGATGACAAGTTCCGGGAACTTACGGGGTGTGTTGGGGGAGGCAGGGTTGGGGAGGGGGAGGCCCGGGAGGGTTTCCCCTTGGATCCATTCGCCGCAGAGGAGGACTTCGTGCGGCGTTGCGGGAAGGCCGCGTTCGCAGCGCGACATCATGCCCACCACCATGTCCACCGCGAGAGCGCCGATTTGCGCAGGACAGGAGTGAATGCCGGCCCAGTGACGGTCGAGGTGGTCGTTGACGAGGGTAGCGATGCCGAGATTTTTTGGCGCGCGTTTGCCGAGAGATTTTATCCACGAGAAAACCGGCGCCGCTTGAGTCACGAGGATCGCGTCGGGCTGGCCGCGTTTCAGCCACGCGCCGAACGCCGTCGTATGATCGATATTTTCTTTGAAGAGAAATGGCGGGAGACGATCGGCTGCGTGGAGGCGCAGCTGCTCGCGCAGATAACCGCCGATCCAGCGGTCGCCGACTTCAGGACTGTCGTCGGGCTCGGAGAAAACGAAACCGATGCGCCGGTAACCGAGTGCACGCAGGCGGCGCATCGCGAGAACGGCGCCGGCGTGATGATCCTCGGTGACGTAGTGGAGTCTCGGCTTCCGCAGCGTGCGTCCGACGGCGACGCACGAGAAACGATCCCATTGAAGATCGATCGTATCGAGCCCGGGCGGCAGGCGACCGATGATCGCGCCATGGATGGCGCGGTTGGTCAGGATTTCGCAGAAACGTTTTGAACTCATGCCGGGTTCGCCGAGCCAGAAATGTTCGAGACGAAAACCCAGTTCCTGCGCGCGCGTGGCGGCACCGGGAAAATAATCGGGCCGGTCGTGATGCGGCGGACGCCAGCCCCAGCGCGTCGGGTAGTTGGTGATGTACGCGATGACTTGTTCGCCGGCGGTTTTTCCGCGACGTCGCGCTTCCATGAGCGCGGCGACCAGCGGATTGACGCGGTAGCCCATCTCGCGCGCGAGGGCCTGGATTTTTCTCCGCACGGTCTCCGAGATGCGCGGATGATTTTTGAGCGCGAGCGACACCGTGGAACGGGAGACGCCCGCAGCCAGGGCGATATCGTGGAGATTTACGTTGTTGGCCAAGGGACTGAAAAAGACGCGCGGGAAATCCATCAAATCGTGAACCGGCCTTCGTGAAAGGCGGCGTGGTACACGCACGAGCATTCGGCGCTGACAGGATTTTCCAGCAATAATCGGTGTCTTCGTTGACTGAGTGAATGCGTTCTTGCGTGAACGAAAAACCGCTCGCGGAATCGATGCACCCACCCCGAAAAAACGTATGACGTTATCTACGCCTGTTCGCTGCCTTTTATTCACCACACTGTCCGGCATTTGTTTCGCGGCGGAACCGCTGTCGATCGATCTGCAGCCGGATAAAATCGTCGCCACTGAAACGGAGCCGATGGCACGCGGGCCGTTCGAGGCGTCGTGGAAATCGCTCGCGCAGTATGAAGTGCCGGAGTGGTTTCGCGACGCGAAGTTCGGCATCTGGGCGCACTGGGGTCCGCAGTGCGAACCGGAGGCGGGCGATTGGTACGCGCGCCGTATGTACGCGCCCGAGCACGGCCAATATAAGCATCACGTGGAGCACTACGGGCATCCTTCGGAGTTTGGTTTCAAGGATGTGATCAATGTGTGGAAAGCGGACCAATGGGAGCCGGAGAAACTCGTGGCCTTCTACAAGCGCGTGGGCGCGCGGTATTTTTTCGCGATGGCGAATCACCACGACAATCTGGACCTGTGGGCGAGCCGTCATCACGAGTGGAACTCCGTGCGCGTGGGGCCGAAGAAAGACATCATTGCGGGCTGGGCGGCGGCGGCGCGTGCGCAGAATCTTCACTTCGGTGTGAGCGTGCACGCGGCGCATGCGTGGAGCTGGTTGGAGACATCGCAAGGCGCGGATCGCGAAGGGCCGAAAGCGGGAGTTCCGTACGACGGGAAACTGACCGCGTCGGATGGAAAGGGTAAATGGTGGGAGGGACTCGATCCGCAAAAACTCTATGCGCAGAACCATGAGCCGAGCCCGGATTTTCAGGACCTCAGTTTGTCGAGCAGCCGCTGGAACTGGGGCAATGGCGTGTCGGTTCCGGACCTCGCGTATTGCCAGAACTTCTACGATCGCACGGTCGATCTGATCAATCAGCACAACCCCGATCTGATTTATTTCGACGACACGGCGCTGCCGCTGTGGCCGGTCTCCGATGCGGGGCTGAAGATCGCCGCGCATTTCTACAATCACACCCTGGCGCGACGCGGCGCGGACGATCCGGGTGTTCTCTTTGGCAAGATTCTTAACGAAGAGCAGCGTCAGTGTCTCGTGTGGGACATCGAGCGCGGCGTGCCGGCCGACATCCTGCCGTACGCGTGGCAGACCGACACCTGCCTTGGCAGCTGGCACTACAACCGCTCGGTCTATGAGAAGTCGCGGTACAAGAGCGCGACCACGGTGATTCACATGCTCGCCGATGTCGTGAGCAAGAACGGCAATCTCCTGCTCAGCGTGCCGGTGCGCGGCAACGGATCGATCGACGAAAAAGAAGTCGCGATCCTCGAAGAGATCGCCGCGTGGATGGAGCGAAACGGCGAAGCGATCTTCGCGACACGCCCGTGGAAAGTTTTTGGCGAAGGTCCGGCCAGCGAAGGCGTGCCGCTTTCACGGCAAGGTTTCAACGAGGGGAAAGGAAAACCCTTCACCGCCGCGGACGTGCGCTACACGACGAGCAAGAAAGGTGACGCGCTCTACATCATCGTCATGGGCGTGCCGGACGCGCCGCTGAAACTAGAAAAAGTGGGCAGTGCAGATGCGCGCATTGAAAGCCTCGCGCTGCTCGGCGCGGGCGAAACGGTACGCTGGCAGCAGAGCGAAACGGGCTTGGTGATTCAGCCGTTGAGCGATCGCCCGACAGCAACGCCGGCGATCGTTTTCAAGGCGACGCTGAGAGGACGCTGAGTTAGCCGAGAAGATCGCGAGGGTGGAGCGCGCCGTCCCGGCGCGCTTTTGTCGTCGGAGAGCGGAGATGATGATGACGCGTTTGGTTCGCGACGGTTTTTCAACGCGCCGGGACGGCGCGTTCCACGTTCGGGAAAATCCACGGCCAGTCCTCAAAGGTTTGGCACAGGCCTTTGGCGACGGGGTTGTTTAGAATGTAATGATGTTTTTCGAGCAGCTCAGCTTCGCTACGCAGGCGATGGTCGAAAAAATTGTCCTGCCATAGAATGCGGTTTGTCCGGCGATGATGACTTTTCCATTCGCCGATCGTGCGGCTCATTTTTGCGTCGCCGGGAAACGCGATGAGAGCGTGGAGATGATTGGGCATCAGCAGAAAGAGACGGCAGTGCCAACGAAGGTGTTCCTGGTAGAAGACGACCGACTGCAGCAGGAGAGGTCCGAGGCGGGGCGATGCGAGGGCGTCCCGTTGCTGCGAGGAGACGCGAATGCGGATGTGAAATGTTTCTCCATCGGGCACCCAAGCGGGTGTGGAGTGATGAAGCCGCTGAGGATAGCGATGCGGCTCCTGCTGAACTCCCGCGTTGTTCATCCTCGAAGGCTGACGCTGGGCGCAGCGGGAGGGCAAGAGCGTGTGGAAACTCAGAGTGCCTGGTGGAGCGCGCCGTCCCGGCGCGCTTTTGTCGTCGGAGAGCGGAGCGGATGATGACGCGTTTGGTTCGCGACGGTTTTTCAACGCGCCGGGACGGCGCGTTCCACCTATTACTTAAACGGATCGATGGTTGTGATCGTGCCGTCGGGGTTGTGCGTGATCTCGGTGACCTTCACGTTGCGCAGGTTGCTTTCTCCCGAGAGCTGCGAGTCGTGATAGAAAAGGAGCCATTTGTTTTCGTATTCCACGATCGAGCCGTGCGTGGTCCAGCCTTGGACCGGCTTCAACAAAACACCGCGATACGTGAACGGACCGTAGGGCGAAGCGCCCGTCGCATAACACAGCAGATGGGTCGTGCCGGTCGAATAGGTCAGGTAATAGGTACCGTTGTGTTTGTGAATCCAGACGCCTTCGAAGAATCGGCGCGCGGTGTCGCCCGCGGTGATCGGTTTTCCCGATTCATCGAGGATCTGGACTTCGCGAAGTTCTTCCGCGAGGCCGAGCATGTCGGGGCGCAGGCGGGCAACGCGCGGAGCGATCGCGGGTGTGTCGCCTTTGGGTTCGACGGCGCCGGGCGTGTAGCGGTTGCCCGGCCAGAATTGCAACTGCCCGCCGCCGATGCCGCCCACGTAGAAATAAAACGCGCCGTCGTCGTCGCGATAAACCGCGGGATCGATGCTAAACACGCCTTCCATCGGCCGCGGTTCCGGTTTGAACGGGCCCGCCGGCGAATCGCTGGTGGCGACACCGACACGGAAGATCCCCTTTTTGTCGCGAGCCGGGAAATAGAAGTAGTATCGACCGTTTGAATACGCGGCGTCGGGCGCCCAGAGCTGGCGATCAGCCCACGGGACATCTTCGAGTTTCAAGACGACGCCGTGGTCGGTGACCTTGCCGCCGACGTCGTCCATCGAGAACACATGATAATCGCGCATGGCGTAGTGATTGCCATCGGTCTTGTCGGTGACTCCGGGGATGTCGTGCGAGGGATAGAGATACAGTTTGCCGTCGAAGACATGTGCGGACGGGTCCGCCGTGTGGAGGTGCGAGATCAGCGGCTGGGTGCGAAACTCGCGGGGTTTTTCAGAGACGGTAGGCGACGGAGATTGCGCGTGAGCGACTGGAGCGAGTGTGGCGAGGAGCGCGGCGGCGGAGAGGCGGATTCTCATGGGGGCGGACAGGCGGGCGGAAAGCGCGCGAGTTTTTAGACGGGATTACAGGATGGGAGGGACTGCGGCCTGGGTGAGTAAATGCGAGAGGGCGGCGCGGAGGTTGCTTGAGGTGGAGCGCGCCGTCCCGGCGCGCTGTTTGTCGTCGAAAGGGGGAATGATGAGTACGCGCTTGGTCGGCGACGGTTTTTAACGCGCCGGGACGGCGCGTTCCACCTGGGCGCGTTCCACCTGCGCGTGTTTCACCTGGGCGAGATCGAGTTTGGAGTTGGTGACTTCGGTGGTGGTGAGCGCTTCGCCGGTTTTGTTTTCGATGCGGACGTTTTCGAAAATGACGGCGTCGCTGTAGGCGATGTCGGCGCCTTTGCCGCCGGCGAGCGACATGTTGCGGAAGGTGACGTTTTTGATGGGCATTTCGGGCAGGCCGCGGAGGACGAGGGTGCCGGCGCCGTCGCGGGCAACGATGTCTTCGAAGAGCATGTTGCGGAATTGCGGCGTGCCTTCATCGACCGCGGGTGCGGTGGGTTCGGGATGGCCTTTGACCCAGTAGAAGAAGTTGAAGTCGATCGCGTTGCCCTCGATGTGGGTCATGTTGATGCCGCGCATGTGGATGTTTTCAACGAGGCCGCCGCGGCCGCGGGAGGTTTTGAAACGCAGGCCGAGCGCGGTGCCGATGAAGGTGCAGTTTTGCACGAGGATGTTGCGGACGCCGCCGGACATCTCGCTGCCGATGGTGAAGCCGCCATGGCCTTCATACACGACACAATCTTCGATCAGCACATCCTCGGTCGGAACGCCGATGCGGCGACCGGATTCGTTGATGCCGGATTTGATGCAGATACCGTCGTCGCCGGTGTCGATGATGCAGCCTTGGATGTGCACGCGGCGGCAGGAATCGATGTCCATCGCGTCGGAGTTTTGAGCCCAGCGGTTGTTGAAAATTTTCACATCGCGGATGGCGAGGTCTTCGCAGAGCCACGGGTGGAGCGTCCAGTTGGGTGCGTTGCGGACGGTGACGCCTTCGATGAGGACGCGTTTGCAATCGAGCAGGCGGACCATGCGTGGGCGGAGAAAAATCTGCCACGGCGCGTAGTCGGCGATTTCGGTGGAGCCGCGTTCTTCCAGCGCACGGACGGCGGGGCCGCCCTCGAGCGCGGCCTGGTTGGGCCACCATTCGTTTTTCTTGTCGTTGAGCACACCGCCCGAGGCGACGAGCGCCTTCCAGTTGCCCTCGGTCATCTTGGCTTTTTTCACGAGACGCCACGCATCGCCGCCGCCGTCGATCACGCCGGCGCCGGTGATGGCGATGTCTTCGAGATTGTCGCCGGAAAGCGGTGAGGTGGTGTCCACGAAGGTCTCGCTGCGCGCTTTAAAATGGCGGAGCGGGTAGAGCGTGGTGTCGCGCGAAAACTGGATGAGCGCGCCGGCTTCGATGTGGAGACGGATGCGACTCTTCAGCGCGATGGGGCCGGTGTGCCAGATGCCGGGCGGGACAACGAGCGTGCCACCGCCTTTCTCGGAAAGCGCGGCGATGGCACGTGCGAAGGCATCGGTGTTGAGCGTGATGCCGTCAGGCACGCCGCCGAAATCGAGCAGATTGGTGCGAGTGGCCGGAATCACCGGAGCGGCGGGAGCGGCGGGCACGACAGGACTGGTGAGCGCGGCGTGGGCGGAACCAAACAGGCAGAGTGCGAGAAAGGCGAAGATGGGAAGGCGTGGCATGGTGGACAGGATTACAGAGTGAGCAGGGTTTAAAGGCGGAGAACTTTCGGAGAGCGATCGGTCAGCGGCCGTCCCAGACGATGGATTCGCCGCGGGCGGGGGGAATTTCTTTCACGCGGCCGGCGTGGCGGAGTTTCACCGGATTGCCGAGCGACGAACGCACGGTGGCCGAGGTGATCCGACCGTCGCGCCACGTGATATCGACCTCGAAACCGCCGCGTGCGCGCAGGCCTTTGACGCTGCCGTTTTTCCAAGTCGAAGGTAGCGCGGGGAGCAGATCGATGAAGCCCTCGCGGTGCGATTGAACGAGCAGTTCGGCGATGCCGGCGGTGGCGCCGAAGTTGCCGTCGATCTGGAACGGCGGGTGCGCGTCGAAAAGATTCGGATACGCGCCGCCGCCCTGCGTGCCGCCCTTGGGTGGCGTGAGCAGAAGGACGAGGAGTTGATGAGCTTTGTCGCCATCGAGCGCGCGCGCCCAGAGATTGACCTTCCACGCCATGCCCCAGCCGGTGGAGAGCAGGCCGCGTCCATCGAGGGATTTTTTCGCGGCGGCAAAAAGCTCCGGCGTTTCCGGCGTGATCTGCGCGGACGGATAAAGCGGGTAAAGATGCGAGGAGTGGCGGTGCGCGTTTTTCTCGCGGTCGCGATCGTCGAGCCATTCCTGAAGCTGGCCGTATCGACCAATCTGATACGGCGCCATTTTTTCGCGTGTTTCCAAAACCTGCGCCCGGAAATCGGGATCAATGCCGAGAATTTCGGAGGCTTTGGCGGCTTGAGTGAACACATCGCGGACGATACCGAGATCCATCGTCGGGCCGGCGACCGTACCGTCGTGTTCGGGCGAGTGCGACGGGTTGGTGACGAGCCAGCCGGTGCCGGGCTGGGGCACGAGTGTGTCGATGAAGAACTCGGCCGCGCCTTTGAGAATCGGGTAAACGTCGGCGAGGAATTTTTTGTCTTCGCTGAAAAGATAACGCTCCCACAGATGCGTGGAGAGCCAGGCGCCGCCAGTCGGCCACACGCCGGTGCCGGCGGAGTCGACGGGCGCGGTGCCACGCCAGAGATCGGTGTTGTGATGCGTGACCCAGCCGCGCGCTTCGTACATGATTTTCGCGGTGCGTGCGCCGGTGACAAAGATGTCGCGGATGAGCTGGAAAAGCGGCTCGGCACACTCGGCGAGATTGGTGACCTCGGCGGGCCAGTAGTTCATCTCGGTGTTGATGTTGATCGTGTATTTGCCGCCCCACGCCGCGGTGAGCGCGTCGTTCCACATGCCGGCGAGATTGGCCGGTTGCGCGCCGGGTCGTGAGCAGGCGATGAGCAGATAGCGACCGTATTGAAAATGGAGCGCGGGCAGTGCGGGATCGTTGGCGCCTTTGAATTTGCGGATGCGCTCATCGGTCGGCAGCGCGGAATCGGCGGTGCGACCGAGGTCGAGCGAGACGCGGCGGAAAAGCGATTGATGATCGGCGATGTGGCGCGCGCGCAGATCGGCGTAGGAACGTTTTTCGGCGCCGGCGAGATCGCGCGATGCGCGGTCTTCGGGATCGCCGGAGAGGTCCTCGTAGTTGACGAAGTTGGTCCCGCTCGAGACGAGGAGCGTCACCGAGTTGGCCGAGGAAACGGTGATTTTTCCATCGGCGATTTTGGCCGAGCCGCCGTCGTTGAGCGCGCGGAGAAGTCCCTTGAAGCGGATCGCGCCGGGCTTGCCGTTCCAGTCGCTGCCTTTGCCGGAAAGTGTGAGCAGACCGTTTTCAGACGTGACGACGGCGTCGGGGAACGGGGTGCTCCACGATGCTGCGAAATGGAGGCTGCCGGGTTTGTCGGCGGTGAGGCGGATGACGACGACCTGATCGGGGGCGCTGGAAAAAACTTCACGTGTGTAAGTGACGCCGTTGCGCGTGAAGGTCGTGGTGGCGACGGCGGTGTCGAGATCGAGCGAGCGGCGGTAACCGGAGACATCGCGGGGATTTTCTTCGACAAAATCGAGCATGACGCTGCCGAGCGTCTGGTACTGGACCATGCGCGGCGGAAGACCGAGCGCGTGTTGCGTGAGCAGCGCCTCGGCCTCTTCGCGTTTGCCGGCGAAAATAAGTTCGCGGGATTTGCGGATGGCGTCGGGTGCGGCGGGATTCGCCGGATCGTAAGGCGCGCCGGACCAGATGGTGTCGTCGTTGAGCTGGATGCGATCGCGCTCAATGCCGCCGAAGACCATGCCGCCCAGGCGGCCATTGCCGAAAGGAAGTGCCTCGACCCATTCGCGCGCGGGCTGGCGATACCAGAGATTCAAATCGCCGGCCGGACCCTGCGCGGCGGGCACGATTGCGGTTGGCGCGACGAAGGTGGCGCGACCCTCGCTGGCTGCGATGCGATGGCCGGCGTCGGAAGGGAATGTCCACGCGGCGCCGAGCGTGTTCGCGGGCGGTTGACCGGCGAAGGCGCGGGCAACCTCGTCGTCGGTCAGCGCGCGACGGTGAAAGATGAGCGAGCGAATTTCTCCGCGAAAGCGATTGCCGCCATCCTGATCGGCACCGATGCGCACGGTCAGATGCTCGGTGGGACTCATCACTTTGTTTTTGGTCGGCGTGAAGGTGGATACGCGGCGGCCGTCGATGTAGAGCGCGATGACTTTGTCGCGATAATCGAAAACGCCGACGACATGCGTGGGCCGGTCCGTGGGCAAAGGCGCGGGCGATTCGCAGACGAATGGTGCTGTCGTGGAAAATTGGATACGCCCGCCGTCGCTCATGAAGAGACGCGAGCCGAGCAAGGATCCCGGGCCGAAGGCGTCCACGATCATGGCGCCGGCCGGACAATCGCGGGCCGGCGTGAGCCAGGTTTCAAAACTGTAGGTGCGGCCGATGCCGATCTCGGTGGTGGTGGTGTCGTAGAACGAACGGTTCTCGTCGAAGCGAAGTCCCGCGCCGGCAGGGGCCGCGTGAAGCGCGGAGGCGCCGAGGGCGACGAAAGTGGAGACGAGAAAACGGAGCGATGCGGGACGCGAAATCATGGAAGAGGAATGGTTGCGTGCGGATGCCAGCCATCGGTGCCGGAGAGGATGTTTTCCAGTGTGTAGGCGGCGGCTTCGGCGTCGGTAAGTTGTTTCGACCACGCGACACGCGCGGCGGGATTGGCGCCGGGGCCGGTGGATTTGTATTCGGAGTAACGCGCGGTTTTTTCGTTATCCGGACGGCCCCAGTTGTGCCAGCCGGTGGGAGCGATGTGATCGCCCATTTCGCATTCGATGAACGCGACCGCGGCGTGCGGTCGCCATGGACGGCCGAGCGTGGCGAGTGGACGGCGTTTGTTGGACGAGGTGGTTTCCCAAGGCGTGTCGTCGCCGGTGAGGCGGCAGCGCAGGAAAACATAACCGAAGGGTTTTTCCGCGGGCGTGCTCGCCGCGGTGACGTGACCGCCGGCCTTGCTGCGCAGTTCGCAGTTTTCGAACACGGCGGTGGCGGAACCGAAGATGAAATCCACGCGCCCCTCGATGTAGCAGTCGCGGAAATACTGGCGTCCGTGATTCACCATGAGCGTGTCCTGCCAGCCGAGCAGGCGGCAGTTGCGCACGACGGCGCGATCGCCATCGAGGCGCAGCGCGAGCGCCTGTCCGCGGTCGCCGGCGATGTTTTCGATGGTGAGATTCGTGGCGGAGAAATCGTCGCCCTGCGCGATGAGCGTGATGCCTTCGAGCTTGTGGAGGTGGCGCTCCTCGAGCGTTTCGTAAACGTTCAGGTGGAAGCTGAGGATCGTGGTGTTGGGATCCTCGCCGACGAGATGGATGAAACGCTTCGATTTCGGAATGAGCGTCTGCTGCCAGCGATAGCGGCCCGGCTTGATGAGGATCACGTACGGCTTTGTCGCGTGATCGGGGGCGGCGTCGATCGCGGCCTGCAAGGTGTTAAACGTCGCGCCTTTTTCCGGAGAAACCACGGCATCGTACGTCGCGGGAATCGGAAGTGCGGGCAGGGGCGGAATGGGAACAGGCGCGGCGTGGGCGGATGCGAACAGAGAGAGCGCGGCGAAGACGCAGAGCAGCAGGCGCATGGCGAAGGAACCGACGGGTTATTTGACGATGCGCAGTTTCGCGGTGCGAAGCAGTTTGTCGGACGCGCTGCTCGCGGCGAAGGACCAGGTGATGGGATCGACGACGTAGCGATTCGCGGATTCGTCCCAGCGGCGCAGACGTTGGACAGGGATTTCGACGGCGACGGTTTTGGTTTCGCCGGCCTTGAGGGAAACGCGGGTGAATCCGACGAGCTGTCGCAGCGGCATGGATACAGGCGCGTTCTCGGCGGTCGCGTAGATCTGCACGACCTCGTCGCCATCGCGTTTGCCGGTGTTCTTCACGGTGACGCGCGCGGTGATGGTGTCGCTCTCGCGGGCGGTGCGCTTGGAGAGGGCGAACTTTTCGTAATTGAAGGTCGTGTAGCTGAGGCCGTGGCCAAAGGCGAAGAGCGGCTTACCCTTGAAGTAGAGGTAAGTGCGATTCGCGAAACTGTAGTCCTCGAATGGCGGCAGATCGCTGTCGTCGCGGTAGAAGGTGAGCGGGAGGCGTCCGGCCGGATTATAGTCGCCGAGGATCGCGTCGGCCACGGCGTCGCCGCCGCGCTGGCCGTAGTACCACGCCTCGAGAATCGCGTTGGGTTTCGACACATCGAAGCTCAACGGGCTGCCGTTGGTGAGAACGACGATGAACGGTTTGCCGAGTGCGGCGACGGCATCGATGAGGTCGCGTTGCGATTTCGGGAGGAGGATGCTGGTGCGATCGCCGCCGGTGAAACCCTCGACATTGACCTTCATCTCCTCGCCTTCGAGCGCGGGCGTGATGCCGAGTGTGAGGATGATGTGGTCGGCGGTGCGGGCTTGCGCGAGCGCCTCGTCGAGACCGCCGGGCGGACGCCAGCCGAATTGGATGCGACCGATCTGCGTGCCCGGGCGCTGCGTGTATTCGAGGCGGACCTTGTAGGCGCGGCCGGCCTCGAGAGAAACCTTGGCGCTGGCGACGCGTTCGACGGCGGCGCTGTGGATGGAGCGGCCGTGCGTGGGATCGCCGGCGACGGGTTTATCGTCGATGAAAACCTGCGCGGCGCCGATGTAAGTGAGGGCGAGATCGTGTTCGCCGGACTGCGTCGGCACGAGCACGCCGGACCAGCGGAGATTCACGTTTTCCACCGGGAGACCGGGAACGGGTTGCGCAGGATTCCAGTAGAAATCGATCTGGTTGTCGCGGCGCGTGTCGGCCGGCGCAGCGGAGAAATCGGCGGCGGCAAACAGCTCGCGCGTGAGGCCGGCGGAAGAGCGTTTTTCGTCGGAAAAAAGAACGTTGTCGGCGAACGGACGTCCGCTTTCACGGAAACCGGCGACGAGCGGCACGGCGGGATCGTAAGTGACTTTGATGCCTGCGGACTCGAAGCGTTTGCGCAGTGCCTGTGCGAGCGTGACGGGCTTCGACGGGGTGCCGGCGTAGTTGCCGAGGAGCGCGAGATAGTCGTCGCCGGTGGGGCCAAGGATGGCGACGTGTTTGAGTTTTTTGGCGTCCCACGGGAGCGAGCCGTCGTTTTTGAGAAGGACGAGGCTCTGGCGCGCGGCCTCGAGCGCGAGCCGGTCGTGTTCGGGACTGTCGTTGGCGGAGATCGGTATCCGGGAAAAGGATACACGCTCGTCGGGATCGAACATGCCGAGACGGAAGCGCAGCGTGTAGAGGCGGCGCAGGGCGTTATCGACATCGGCCTCGGTGAGGAGCCCGCGTTTGATGGCGAGCGGGATGTGTTTGAACGTGCTGTCGGAGCAGAGCTCGTTGCCGGCCTTGATGGCGGCGGCGATGGCCTCCGCGCCGTCCTTCACGTATTTGTGGCCACGCTCGTTGTGCATGTCGGAGACGGTGCCGACGTCGCCGACCACGGCGCCGTCGAAGCCCCATTCGGTGCGGAGGATGTCGGTGAGCAGGCCGCGATGGCCGGGCGACGGGATGCCATTGACGGCGTTGTACGCGCTCATGACGGACGTCGCGGCGGCTTCGCGGATGCCCATCTCGAAAGGCGGGAGTTCGATCTCGCGCAGATCGCGCGGAGAGATGATGGCGTTGAAGTGATGGCGCGGTGTCTCCGGGCCGCTGTGGACGGCGTAGTGTTTGAGTGTGGCGACGGTTTTGAGGTAATGCGGATCGTTGCCCTGGAGGCCGCGCGTGAAGGCGACGCCGAGTACGCCGGAGAGGAGCGGGTCTTCGCCGTAGGTTTCCTGGCCGCGGCCCCAGCGCGGATCGCGGAAAATGTTGATGTTGGGCGACCAGATGGTGATGCCCTCGTAGATTTTTGTATCCCCATTTCCACTACGCAGCGTCTCGTGGTATTTCGCGCGAGCTTCGGTGGAAATGACGTCGGCGATCTGTTCGTGCAGGACGGGATTCCATGTGGCGGCGAGGCCGATGGCCTGCGGGAAAACCGTGGCGACGCCATTGCGCGCGACGCCGTGGAGGCCCTCGTTCCACCAATGGTAGGACGGAATGCCGAGTCGCGGGATGGCGGCGTTTTCCATGCCGATCTGGGAGACTTTTTCCTCGAGCGTGAGGCGCGAAATGAGGTCATCCACGCGCTCCGCGATGGGGAGATCGGGATTGCGGAATTTTTCGGGCGAAGCTGTCGCGACGGCGAGCGTCGTGGTGGCCGGTGTTTCTGCCCAGACGGTGTGGGCGGTGGAAAGGATGAGCGCGGAAAGGACGAGGCGTGCGGATTTCATGGGGACGCGGATCGGTGACGTGCCGGACGCGGCGGGGGGCCGCTGTCAGGCGAAAGGAGAGACGTTTGCGCGATCCCGAGGATGCGCGACCGGAGGTTTGCGCGCTTTGTTGCGCAAACGCGGCGAAGCCCCGATGCCAAGCCCCGATCCCGTAAAAAAATCCACCCCGTAGCGCAACGCATCGAGGCAAAGGGCGGCACGAAGATGTCATCTAATAGATGACATCCAGTCTGGTCTCTCCCGGGTGGGGCGGGGTATTTGTCATCTAATAGATGACAAACTGCTGGGAGTTGAGGCCTCGAAGGTGGGCGGGTGCACGTCCTCGGGAGGAGGCTCGTGGGCGGTGCGGACGCTTGGGTTTAGGGGCAGCTCCGCGGCGCGGCGGGAGGATGGGGGGAGGTCGCGCGGGCAGCGGAGATGTTAAGGCGCCGGTGCGGAAGGTTCCGTCCGCAACAGCCGGAGGTCGTAGAGGCTGGCGGTGCGGGATTTTTCTTTCGCGATGAATTTCACCTGCAGGGTGCGCGATCCGGAATCGAGCGCCTGCGCGGTGAGATCGGCCGGGATCGGGTAGGCGACTTCGGTGAAGCGGTCGTGCTGATGTCCCTGGAGATCGACCGAGGCGATCACGCGGTCGTTGATGACGATGTCGAAACGGCGGCCGCGTTCGGCGCCGAAGTAGGTGAGACGAAGCTCGAGCGGTGTGTTGGCGGAGAGCGTCGCGGAGGCGGGCAGACGGAGTTCGTAGCCGAACCAGCCGGCGGCGTCGCGCCAGAGTCGGCCGAGATGTGCGCCGGTGTTGGTCTTTTCGCCTGCGAATGCGTGTTCGACCTCGGGCTGTTGTTCTCCCGGGGTGATGCGATCGAGCGTGCGTGCGTCGAGATGGAGGCGCGCCTTTTCCTCCGCTGCGAGACGCGCGGTGAGTTCGGCGTAGCGTTCGGGCGACGCGACGCGGAAATAAGTCATGTAGCGGGCCTCGTGTATCCGAAAAAAGGGTACAAGTTTCAGGTCGCGCCAAGCGGGTTGAAACAACTCCGGCGCGGTGAACGTGAGCGGTTCTCCGGGAACGGGCGTGATTTTTTCCACCAAAGTTTTTTCGTCGCCGACGAGTGCGGGCGCGGCGTCGAGTGGGAGATACGGGCCGGGGGCGACGTGGCCCATGCGGCTGTCGTCGGCAAAAAGTCCGTCGAGGTTTTCGGTGCCAGTTTTTGCGGCGAGCACGATCGGGCCGTGAAGAATCGCGGCGTAATCGGAGCCGTCGGGCAGACGTTCGAGTGTGGTGTGCATCGGCAGCTCGACCTCGATCGTGTCGCCGTCGCGCCAGGTGCGTTCAAGGGCGACATAGCTGCCGGGTTTGTTGTGGAGGTTGTCCACGCGCTGGCCGTTGATGCGCACGGAGAATTTTCCCGCGGCGACCCAAGACGGATGGCGGACAAAGACGCGAAATGCGCGCGGAGTATCCGTCGCGACGACGAGGCGTGTGTTCGCTTCGTCGGGGAAGCGGGTTTCCTGGCGAAGCGTGACGCCCAGTTTTTTGGCGTGAACTTCGGACGCGATGAAGAGATTGACGAAGAGATCTGCACCGCGATGCGCGTAGATGAAGTGCGCGTGTTTGCCGTGGTTTTCGATGCCGGAGCCGACGCAGCACCAGAAGGATGTTTCGGGCTGCGAATACACGCGGTAATGGCGCGGCCGCATCGGCGTGAAATACACGAAGCCGCCGGTGCGCGGGTGCTGAGACGAGAGGATGTGATTGAAGAGCGCGCGCTCGTAATAATCGGCGTAGTGTGCGGACGGCTCGCCGCGGAAAAGTTGTTCGGAGAGACGCAGCATATTGTAGGTGTTGCACGTCTCCGGTCCCTCGCGGGACTCGATCATCGGTGAAAAATCGTCGGTCGGATGAAAGTGTTCGCGCACGCTGTTACCGCCGATGGCGACGCTGCGGCGGTGCACGAGCGTGTCCCAAAAAAACTCCGCCGCGTCGCGCCAGCGGGCGTCGTCTTCGAGCTCGGCGATGCGGGCGAAACCGATGACCTTCGGGATCTGCGTATTCGCGTGGAGGCCGGTGAGCTCATCGCGTTTTTCGAGCAACGGATCGAGGATGGCGCGGTGCGAAAAACGTCGTGCGAGTTTCAGGTATTTCGGGTCGCCGGTGATGACGGAAACATCCGCGAGGACTTCGTTCATGCCGCCATGTTCGGTGCGCAGCATGGCTTGGAATTGTTCGTCGCTGAGCGGAGCGAGCAGCGCATCGCACCAGTCGCTGAGGCGGATCAATACATCGCGCGCCTGCTCGTGTCCGAGGATCAACCACGCGTCGCGCAAGCCGGCGAAAAGTTTGTGGAGATTATACCACGGCACCCATTTTCCATTGAGGCTGAAATTAGTCGGGTCGATCTGGCCGGCGTGAATCTCGGCCCAGAATTTTTTCCCATCGGGCACGGCGCCGACATAACCATCGCCCGAGGCTTTCTGGCACGCGGCGAACTCCGCGATCATGTAATCGAGACGGCGGCGGAGCTCGGCGTCGTCCGTGTCGGCGACCATTTGCGCGAGCGCGGTGAGCACGTGACCGGCGCTGTGGCCATCGAGGCCGGTGCTTTCCCAGTTGGGATATTTGGGCGCTTTGGGTTCGAGGCCGGCGGCGGAACGAAACGGTGCGAGCAGCCGGTCGGGATCGAGCGCGAGCAAGTACGCGCGATTCAGTTCCTGCGCGTGGAGAAAAGGACCGTCGAGCAGGCGCACATCGCTGAGCGGAAAAAACTCGAGCGGCGCGGTTGCGGCGGTTGTCGCCCGGCCGGTGAGCGGGAGGCTGAAAACGGACGCGAGCAAAAGCGCGCACGAGGACAATCGGCGAAGGTGGGGCATGGCGGGAAAAGGAATCGAGGCAACGCGGGCCCGCCACGTTTCCGCCGCTTGACGGTCGCGTGGAGGAGTGAGGGTTGGACTGTAAGGAGCTATTTTGCAGAGGCGAGCGTTGCGCCGTCGAATAACCGGAGTTGGCTGGCAAAGATTACGCCGTGAAAACCCTTCGCCCCTTCCTCGGCCTGATGGCCGCATTGTTTTTGGTTTGCCTGAATTCGCACGCGCAGGAGTTGCGCTGGACCAATCCGCTCGTGCCGCAACGCGCCGATCCGCACATCACGCTGCACGATGATCAGTATCTCCTGATCGCGACCGTGCCCGAGTACGATCGCATCGAGTTGCGACGCGCGGCGACCTTGGATGCGCTGCGCGATGCGGAGCCGAAGACGCTGTGGCGTCGTCACGAAAGCGGTCCGATGAGCGCGCATATCTGGGCGCCGGAGCTGCACCGCATCGACGGGAAGTGGTACATTTATTTCGCGGCGGGCCGCGCGGAAAAAATCTGGGACATCCGCATGTATGTTTTGGAAAACGCGTCGGACGATCCCTTCGAAGGCGAGTGGATCGAGAAGGGCCAGATCAAGTCGCAGTTCGAAACGTTCTCGCTCGATGCGACGACCTTCGCGCATCGCGGCGTGCGTTATCTCGTGTGGACCGATCGCGACCCGAAGATCAAGGGCACCAATCTGTATATCGCAAAAATGGATACACCGTGGTCGCTCACCGGTCCGCAGGTGTTGATCTCGCAACCCGAGCTGCCGTGGGAGCAGATCCGGCACTGGGTGAATGAAGGTCCCGCGGTATTGATCCGCAATGGTCGTGTTTTCATCACCTATTCGGCGAGCGGCACCGGCGCGGAGTATTGCCTCGGACTCCTCACCGCCGACGAAAACGCGGACCTGCTCGATGCGAAGTCGTGGAAGAAATCGCCATCCCCGGTCTTCGTCGCCAGCGATGCGACGAGCCAGTACGGCCCGGGCCACAACAGCTTCACGACATCGAAGGACGGCAAGACCGACATCCTCGTGTATCACGCGCGCAACTACCGCGAGATCGGCGGCGATCCGCTGCGCAATCCCGATCGTCACACGCGCGCGCAGATCGTGCACTGGCGTGCGGACGGCACCCCGGATTTCGGCGTGCCCGTGCCCGACGGTAGTTATAATCCGGATACAGAAATCGACACGGTGAAAAAACTCACCACGGGCGTGCCGCCGCGCGGCAAGATCGCGCCCAAGCCGCTCTTCCGCGACCCTGTACACGACGGCGCGGCCGACCCGGTGGTGATCTGGAATCGCCCGGAACGGAAGTGGTTCATGTTTTATACGAATCGTCGCGCGAATGTGCCCGGGCTCGATGGTGTCACCTGGGTGCACGGCACAAAAATCGGCATCGCCGAGTCGTCCGATGACGGCGCGACATGGACCTATCGCGGCACGGCGAACATTCCTTACGGCGGCGAGGGCATGACGCATTGGGCGCCCGAAGTGATCGAGTGGGGCGGCCAGTATCACATGTACCTGACCTTCGTGCCGGGCATCTTCGCCGACTGGCGTCATCCGCGCGACATCGTCCATCTCACGAGCAAGAATCTCATCGATTGGGAGTATCGCTCGACGCTCAAGCTCGCGTCGGACCGCGTGATCGATGCGTGCGTGATCGAGCTGCCCGGCGGCGGCTGGCGCATGTGGTACAACAACGAGCGCGCCGGAAAATCGATTTATTATGCCGACAGCGACGACCTCGTGACATGGAGCGACAAAGGCAAGGCGGTCGGCGATCAAGGCGGCGAAGGCCCGAAGGTGTTTCGCTGGCGCGGCGCGTACTGGATGATCACCGATGTGTGGAAAGGCCTCGCCGTTTACCGCTCCGAGGATCTCGAAACGTGGAAACGTCAGCCCGGCGGAAATCTGTTGGAGAAACCCGGCGCGGGCGAAGACGACGGCGTGATCGGCGGGCATCCCGATGTGTTTATCAGCGGCGATCGCGCGTATCTGTTTTATTTCACGCATCCGGGCCGCACGCCCGAAGCGCGCGCGGCGAAACTCGATGGCGCAGAGCAACGCCGCAGCTCGCTGCAAGTGGTGGAGCTTTTCGAAAACGACGGCGTGTTGAGCTGCGATCGCGATGCGCCGACGCATGTGGAACTGCTTTCAATCAACCCCAACCGATGAAACCTCACGTCCGCCGCGCGCTGGCCTGTACGCTTATCGTCACCTGTTCGATTTCCGCGCAAACGCCAGCAGCGACGGCGGCGAGCGAAAACCCAGCGGCACCGCCCGCGGCGAACAGCGCGGGACCGCGGCAACCGTACGTGCACGATCCCTCGACGATCATCCGGGAAGGCGGCGACTACTGGTTTTTTTGCACGGGCATGGGCGTGAACGCGTACCGCTCGCGCGACCTCACGACGTGGGAGGGGAGCAAGCCGGTGTTTACGCAGATGCCCGCGTGGCATCGCGACGTGGTGCCCGATCAGAAAGGGCATTTGTGGGCGCCGGATGTGATCAAGAACGGCGACCGTTATTTCGTTTATTATTCCGTGTCGTCGTTTGGCGTGAACACCTCTGCGATCGGACTGGCGACGGCGGCGACACTCGATCCGGCCAGTCCGGATTATGGCTGGCGCGACGAAGGCATCATCGTGCAGACGCGGAAGGAGGATAAATTCAACGCGATCGATCCGGCGATTTTTCGGGACGACGACGGACGCTTGTGGATGTCGTTCGGATCGTTTTGGAGCGGGCTGAAGTTGATCGAGCTCGATGCAAAAACGGGGAAGCGGGTCGCGCCGGATTCGCCGCTGTTTTCGATCGCGTGGAAAGAGGCGATCGAGGCGCCGGCGATTCATAAGCGTGACGGCTGGTATTATCTTTTCGTGAACTGGGGCATCTGCTGCCGCGGTGTCGAAAGCACGTATGAGATTCGCGTCGGGCGGAGTCGCGACATCACGGGACCGTATCTGGATCGCGACGGCGTCGATTTGATGAAGGGCGGCGGCACGGCGTTTCTCGCGACAGAAGGCACGATGATCGGGCCGGGGCATGTGGGGATTTTTTCCGAGGACGGAAAGGACTGGCTCGGCATTCATTTTTATGACCGGGCGCAGAACGGCCGGCCGACATTTGCGCTGCGAACGCTGACGTGGGGCGACGATGGCTGGCCGGTCGCCGGGGCAGTCCGTGAGACGCATTTACTGTCAACGCCACAAACTCCGCCGCCGGCCGCACCGTGAGCGTGTTGTGGAGCAACCAATCGCTTCGGCATCCGTCACCTCCCTGCGCCATGAATTATACCCCTCGTTTGCTCATCACGGCGCTCGTCGCCGTTGGTTCCCTGAATGGTCTTTTTGCGCAATCGACTCCGGCGACCGGTTCACGGCCGGATGCCGCGGCGCTCGCGGCGATCAACGCCGGACGAAATCCGCCGGCGTATCCGGTGCCTTACGCGCCGGCTTCCGCTGAGGAAATCACCGAAGTGCTCCAACGCGTGCACGGGTATCTTGCGGAGGTCACGCCGGCGAAACTCGTCGATCGCAGCACGCAGCAGGCGATCACCGATCTCTCTGGCGATTTGTCCAACGCGATGCTCGCGCGCGGCGATTTCCAAGTGGTGAGTTACGAGTGGGGCGTCACGTATTCGGGCATGTTGCTGGCGGCGGAAGTGACGGGTGAAACGAAGTACCGCGATTATGTCGCGGAGCGCTTCGCATTCATCGCGGATGCGGCGCCGCGCTTCGCGGACAAGGTCGCGGGCCTGCCGGCGGATCTGGTGCCCGGCGCGCCGCCGCAACCGGGCTGGCGCACACCGTTTCGTTCGGTGAATGCGCCGCGCTCGCTCGACGATTCCGGCGCGATGGCGGCCGCGATGATCAAAGCCGCGCGCGGCGGGGTGCAGGCGCAGGCGTTGCGTCCGTTGATCGATCGTTACCTGAACTGGATTTCGGAGAAACAATATCGTTTCCCCGACGGCACGCTCGCGCGGCATCGTCCGCTCGACGATGCCCTCTGGCTCGACGATCTCTACATGAGCGTGCCCGCGCTGGCGCAGATGGGCGCGCTGACGGGTGAACGGAAATATTTCGACGATGCAGTGAAGCAGATCGTGCAGTTCACCGAGCGCATGTTTGTCGGTGAAAAAGGGCTCTACATGCACGGCTGGATCGGCGGCATGGATCCGCATCCGGTGTTTCATTGGGGCCGCGCCAACGGCTGGGCGATCATGGCGATGACGGAGCTGCTCGACGTGCTCCCGGAGGATCATCTGGGCCGCGAAAAAGTGCTTTCGATTTATCGCGCGCATGTGCGCGGCATCGCCGCCACGCAGGGAGGCGCGGGACTTTGGCATCAATTGATGGACCGCACGGATTCTTATCTCGAGACCTCCGCCTCTGCGATCTTCACGTATTGCATCGCGCGCGGCATCAATGCCGGCTGGCTCGATGCGCGCGCTTACGTGCCGGTGGTTTCGCTCGGCTGGAATGCGGTGGCGAAGCAAGTGAATGCGCGCGGGCAGGTGGAAAATGTCTGCGTGGGCACGGGCATGGGTTTCGATCCGATGTTTTATTATTACCGTCCCGTGAGCGTGTATGCGGCGCATGGATACGGCCCGGTGCTGCTTGCCGGCGCGGAGATGCTGAAGCTCCGCCGGGGCGCGGCCGAGAAAGCGCTCGTCAGCGACGGCGCGGTGCAAAACGTGCCGTCGAAATCCCGGTTCTGAAACAAAGCCCGGCGGGCCAGGTGATGTTCACGACTCCGGTCTGTATTCAAAAAATGGATGCGCCCGTCGGATCAGGACGCGCTTGAAACGATCGGCTCTGAAATTCTGAAAACATGACAACTGCATTCACTTGGTTGAAGGCTCTGACCGGCGCGATGGCGCTGTGGCTGGCGTCGTTTGCCGTCGCGAGCGAGGAGCAGCGCGTGGTCGAGAAGGTCGAAGGCGCGGCGCCGGCGGCGTTGAACGCGTCGCTGCCGACCCTGTGGGTGGCGGGCGATTCGACCGCGGCCAACGGCAATCCCAATGCGACGGGCTGGGGGAAACCGCTCGGGCTGTTCTTCGATCAGGAAAAAATCAATGTCGTGAATCGCGCGCGCGGCGGACGCAGCAGCCGGACCTTTGTCACGGAGGGATTGTGGGCGCAGATCGTCGATCAATTGAAGGCGGGCGATGTGGTCTTGATTCAGTTTGGTCACAACGACGGCGGACCGATGTTCACCGGACGCGCGCGGGCTTCGCTGCCGGGGCTCGGCGAAGAAACGCAGACGGGCGAACATCCGGACGGGCGCAAGGAAACGGTGCGCACGTTTGGTTCGTACATGCGGCAGATGATCGCGGACGTGAAAGCAAAGGGCGCGACGCCGGTCCTGCTCTCGCTGACGATTCGACAACGCTGGCAGGACGGCAAAGTGGAGCGCACGAATGGTAAATACGCGGAGTGGTCCGCGTCGCTCGCGCGCAGCGAAGGTGCGGCGTACATCGATCTCTCGACGCTGATCGCGGATCGTTACGACGCGCTGGGCGAGGAGGCCGTGAAAGTGTTTTTCCCGAAGGATTATGTGCACACCGGACCCGAAGGCGCGGAAGTGAATGCGGAGCTCGTCGTCGCCGGTTTGAAGGCGCTGAAGAAAAATCCGTTTGGTTCGCTCGATCCGTTCTCAGCGCGCGGTGCCGAGGTGAAGCCGGCACCGGCGGAGCAGGTGTTTGACGCGGCCGCTGATTGAGGCGGCGCGCGTCGCTCAGCAGTTGCCGGTCTGGCCGTAATACGCGCCGGGACCGTGCTTGCGTTTGAAATGTTTGTTGAGGAGCTCGGCCTCGATGGTCGGGAGCTTGGGTTCGAGTTGGAGCGACATGAGCGCCATGTGCGCGATGCATTCGACGGCGACGGCGACCTCGACGGCTTTGGCGACATTGTGACCCCAGGTGAACGGCGCGTGGCGATTCACAAGCACGGCGGGAAAATCGAGCGGGTCGAGTTTGGCGGAGGTGAAACGCTCGACGATGACATTGCCCGTTTCCCATTCGTAGGCGCTGGCGATTTCCTCGGGCGTCATTTTGCGCGTCACGGGGATGTCGCCGAAAAAGTAGTCGGCGTGGGTGGTGCCGAAAATCGGGATGGAGCGGCCGGCCTGCGCGAACGCGGTCGCGTGCGAGCTGTGCGTGTGGACGACGCCGCCGATGGATTCGAAGGCGAGGAAGAGACGGCGATGCGTGGGCGTGTCGGACGACGGGCGGAGTTTTCCCTCGACCTGTTTGCCGTCGAGATCGACGAGGACCATGTCCTCGGGCTTGAGGGAAACGTAGTCCACGCCGCTGGGCTTGATGGCAAAGATGCCCTTGCTGCGGTCGATGGCGGAGGCGTTGCCGAAGGTGAGGTTGATGAGGCCGTGCTTGGGCAGGGCGATGTTGGCTTCGTAGGCTTCGCGTTTGAGATCTTCGAGCATGGCGGGGAAAGGATGATTGAGGAGAGCCCACGAAATACACGAAAGGGACGAAAGCGGAGAAGTTTTTGGCGGGGCGGCGCTGTTCCGTCACGTGTGGCGCTCCGAAAAACGCGTCGCAGGCGTGTCACGTATTTTCGGAATGGCCCGGATCGAGACGCGGTTTTCTAGTGAAGCATGGAATTCTTGCGTGCAGCGATCGTGGTCATGGCGGGTGTGTCGGCGGCGGGCGCGGCGGAGCCGTTTCAGCCGAACTACAAGTCGCTCGATAATCACGAAGTGCCGGCGTGGTTTGATGATGCGAAGCTGGGGGTTTTTATTCACTGGGGCATTTATTCGGTGCCCGCGTTTGCGCCGCCGTCGGAGCAATTCGGGCACCTGCCGGAGACGGAGTTTTTCAAACGGAATCCGTACGCGGAATGGTACTTTAACAGCATGCGCATCGAGGGAACCGCGACGCAGGAGCATCATGCGAAAACGTATGGAAAGGATTTCGATTATTACCGCTTTGGAGAGACGTTTAACCGGGAGGTGGCGCGCTGGGATGCGGCGGCGATGGCGGAGATTTTTCGGAGCGTGCATGCGCGCTATGTGGTGCTCACGACGAAGCATCATGACGGATTCACGCTGTGGCCGAGTGACGTGAAAAACCCTCACCGGCCCGAGGCGCACGCGATCCGCGATCTGGTTGGCGAGCTGACGACGGCGGTGAAAGCGCGCGGGCTGCGCATGGGATTTTATTATTCGGGCGGGATCGACTGGAGTTTTCATCCCGTGCTGATCGACGGACCGAAGGAAGGCTCGGAGGTAACGCCGGGCGGCGATTACGCGGACTATGCGGATGCGCATCTGCGCGAATTGATCGCGAGATATCAGCCGGCGATTTTGTGGAACGATATTCGATATCCGCAGGCGAGCGGGCTGATGCGGATCGTGGCGGATTTCTACAACGCGAACCCGGAAGGCGTGATCAACAATCGCTGGGGCCGCTGGATGCCACATGATTTCACGACGGCGGAGTACAAGGTGCATCCGACGATCGTCGCGGAGAAGTGGGAGGCGAATCGCGGGATCGGAAATTCGTTTGGCTACAACCTCGCCGAAGGGCCGAAGCACCTGCTGAGCGTGGATGAGCTGGTGGATTCGTTTATCGATATCGTGAGCAAAAATGGAAACCTGCTGCTCAATGTCGGGCCGCGAGCGGACGGCACGATTCCCGAGATGCAACTGGAACGTTTGCGCGGACTTGGACGCTGGCTCGACGTGAACGGCGAGGCGATTTTCGGAACGCGGCCATGGGTGGACGCGGAGGGCTCGCTGGAGGGCGAAGACGTGCAGGTACGTTTCACGTATCGGCCGAAGCGCGACGGAGGGGAACCGAAGGCGGACGCGAATGCGAGCGATGCGGTTTATGCGTTGCTGCTGAGCAAACCGAAGGGGCGGACGGTTGTTTTGTCGGGTGTTGTCCCGACGGGCGACGATCTGCGAGTGACCCTTCTTGGGAGTGAAGGGCGGCTGCGGTGGACACGCGTGGGAGACGATTTGCAGATCGAATTACCGGAGTCGTTGCCGGAATCGCCCGCGCACGCGCTGTCGCTGACACCGCAGCCGAAGCGATTGATGTCAAAGTGAGCGCGAACGCAGGCGGCGCAGCGCGAGCATAAGCGAAGGGACCGCCAGCAGGGAGATCAGGCCGCTGTACGGGAGCCAGCGGAGGGCGGCGTGCGCGGTGGGATGCGATTGCACGGACTGCCAGGCGGAAGCGGTGTTTGCATCGAAGGCGAAGGCGAGCCCACCCAGTGCCATGTCGCGGGCGACCGCGATGCCGCCGAGGGCGATTTCACGCGCGAAGGCGAGCCCGCCGATCGCGAGTTCCCAACCAAAGGCGAGTCCACCGCACGAAAGATAACCGAAGGACGCGCCTCCGAGGGCGAGGGCGCCCAACGCAAGGCCGCCGACGGAGAAAAGGCCGAGGCCGGCGCCGGCGAGTGAAACAGGCGCGAGGGCCAGGCCGCCGATGCCTACGAAACCGCCAATCGCGATGTCGCCGACGGCGATCCAGCCACGGGCGATGCCGATGCGTTCGCCCCGGGCGGAGTCGGATCCTTGGGCAATGGCAACAAGGGGGAGTCCAAGGAAACGCGCGTTCGATTGGTAGCGCCGCGCGCGGACGGAGGCTGGAAGCTCGATCAGCGGCGGACGTTTCGCGGCCGCGGCTGCGGCGGTGAGGGTGTGCAGACGCACGAACAGAAACCCGGCGAGGGCGATCTGCGGAAGGATGCTGGCGAGTGCGAGGGCCGTGAGGGTTGCGCCATGCCCCCCGCCGGCGGAGGCGAACGGGTTATTTTTGCTCAAAGCGATCCATGTGAAAGTGCCCGCGAAAATGGCACCGAGCACCGTGGATGCAGCGAAAGCGCGGAGCATCAAGCGACGCACGGCGGGATCGATGTGGGTGTTGCGCCACATGCGGATGCCGACGTAGATGCCGAGCAGGCCGATGGCGGCGCTCGCGAGGGTGCCGAACAAGGAAATGGAAACGGCGGAGGCGGTGCTCGAAGCCGCCGGGGTGGCGGTGCCGGCGATGGACGCGGCTTTGGCCGTGCCGGCGGAAGCGGCGAGGCCGGCGACGGCGAGGGTGGGCGGAAGTGCGGAGAGTACCGCGGCGGTGAACGCGGAGCCGGGACGCGTGCGGAAGAGGGCGGTTTCGAGAACGCTGGCGAGCTCGTCGCGGAGGAGGATGCGACCGCGGCTGAGGCGTTGTTTCACGACATCGTCGGTGAGCTCGAGGGCGGCGGCGACGTGGGCGATGGATTTTTGTTCGCGATAGAAAAGAACGAGCGGCTCGCGGTAATTTTCGGGGAGTCTCGCGAGGGTGCGCCAGAGCAGGGCTTTTTCCTCTTCGGTCGTGGCGGCGTCGCGCGGGGACGGCTCGTCGACGAAAAGATTTTCGGATTCAGGATCGGCGACGTCGTCGAGGGAATGCCGGGCGCGGGAGCGGACGTAGTTGAGCGCGAGGAGACGCGCGATGCCGCAGATCCAGGCGCGGAAGCGGGCGGGCGCCTGAAGGTCGGGGAGTTGTTTCCAGGCGGCGACGAAGGCTTCCTGGGCGAGATCCTCGCTGGCGGCGAAGTCACCGCAGATCGAATACGCGACGCCGGAGACGGCGGCCTGGTGGAGGGAGACGAGCTGGCCGAAGGAGGCGCGGTCGCCGCCGAGGCTGGCAGCGACGAGGACGGTTTCCTGATTGGAGGCGGAGGCGGCTGAGGAGGAGGGGAGTGTTTTCACGCTCTCCAGTGGTTGCGAAGGCGGGAAAGGTGACGGGGAATTTTCAGGGGCGAAGCGGTGGTGCTGCGCTTGGGAGATGGGGGTTATAGGTCCCATGGGACCTATGGGACGAATAAAAAGGCCGGTCCTTTTTGGGACCGGCCGGGGATGAAGAGAACGCGGAGCGGCCTGAGCGAGCTCAGGCCCTACAGGGAAACGCCAAATTTTGTGACGGCGCTCACACGCGGAAGCCTTGGGCGAGGTGGTAGTAGACCTCGTTGTTGCGGAGGTCTTGCTTGAGCTGCGGCAAGGTCGTGTCGGCGTTGATGTGGACCGTTTCGATGCCGGCGATCGTCGCAAAGTCTTCGAGCATTTCGCTCGTGACGACGTAGCTGTAACCGGTGTGGTGCGCGCCCCCCGCGTAGATCCACGCGGCGCAGGCGGTCTTGAAATCGGGTTTGCATTCCCAGACGGCGCGGGCGACGGGGAGCTTCGGGAGCTTCGGCGTTTTGACCGCTTTGACTTCGTTGACGATGAGGCGGAAGCGGTTGCCGAGATCGACGAGCGAGGCGTTGAGGGCTTCACCGGCCGGAGCGTCGAAGACGAGGCGCACGGGATCTTCTTTGCCACCGATGCCGAGCGGATGCACTTCGACGGCGGGTTTGCCCTGCGCGATCGACGGACAGATTTCGAGCATGTGCGAACCGAGGACCTGGTGTCCCTTCGGAGACAGGTGGTAAGTGTAGTCCTCCATGAAGGACGTCTGTTTGCCACCGGCCATGACCTTCATGGCGCGGACAAGCGCGGCGGTTTTCCAATCGCCTTCGCCGCCGAAGCCATAGCCTGCGGCCATGAGGCGTTGCGAGGCCATGCCGGGGAGCTGGCGAAGACCGTGGAGATCTTCGAAGGTGTCGGTGTAGGCCTTGGCGCCGACTTCGCTGAGGAACTGGCTCATGCCGAGTTCGAGGCGGGCGCTGTAGCGGAGTTCGTCGTGGCGCTTGCCGCCTTTCTTGAGCGCGGGGACGACGGCGTAGAGTTTTTGGTATTCCGCCACGAGATCGTCGATCGCCTTGTCGGAAACGGCATTCACCTTCGCGACGAGATCGCCGACGCCGTAGGTGTTTACTTCGAAGCCGAAACGGATCTCAGTGGCGACCTTATCGCCCTCGGTGACGGCGACGTAACGCATGTTGTCGCCGAAACGGACGACCTTGGCGCCCTGCCAGTCGTGCCAGGCGTGGGCGGCGCGCATCCAGGCGCCGATGCGATCCTGGACTTCGCTATCGGACCAGTGGCCGACGACAACCTTGCGGCCGAGGCGGAGGCGCGTGTGGATGAACCCGGCCTCGCGGTCGCCATGGGCGGCCTGGTTGAGGTTCATGAAATCCATGTCGATCGTGGACCACGGGAGGTCGCGATTGAACTGGGTGTGGAGATGGAGGAACGGCTTCTTCAGCGAGGTGAGGCCGCGTATCCACATTTTGGATGGCGAGAACGTGTGCATCCAAAGGACGAGGCCCGCGCAGTTGGCGTCGGCATTGGCTTCGACGCAGACCTTGGCGATCTGGTCGGAGTCCACGAGAAGCGCCTTGAACTTCAGCGGAAGCGGGAGGCGCTTGGACTTCACGAGGCCGTCGACGACGGCCTGGGCGTTGGCGGCGACCTGCTTGAGCGGGCCTTCGCCGTAGAGGTGCTGCGAGCCGCAGACGAACCAGATTTCGGGAGTGGTCAGGTTGACGAGGGACATGGGAGGAAAGAGGTGTAAGAGGTGTAAGCTGTAAGAGGTGTAAGCTGTAAGAGGTGTAAGGAGTCGGACGAAAGCGGGCGGTGGTGAGGTGAATCGCGAAAGCGCGAAGGCGCTATGATCTGTGCAAAGGTGGTTTTATTTTAACCACAGAGACACAGAGGGCACAGAGAACACCGCTCAGCCGATCCGTTCTCTGTGTCCTCTGTGTCTCTGTGGTTCATACTAGGAAGAGATCAGGCGTGAGTGGACTCTTTGATCGTGAGGAGGTCCTTCATCACGTTGCCGAGATCGGCGGATGGGTTGCGGCCGCCGAGGCTGTCGTGGAGCTGGCGATACAGCGCGTAGAGCTGGTTGTAGATTTTGCGGTTCGCGGCGATGGGCTTGTACGCGACCTTTTTGAGCGAAGTCATTTTCTTCTGCGCGGTCGGGAAATCCTTGTGCGCACCCGCGAGCACGGCGGCGCTGACCGCGGAGCCGAGGGCGCAGGCTTGCGACGAACCGGCGACGAGCATGGTGCAGCCGGTGACGTCGGCGTAGATCTGCATGAGCAGCGGATTTTTTTCGGCGATGCCGCCGGCGCAGACGACGCGTTCGATCGGCACACCGTATTCGCGGATGCGCTCGATGATGGCGCGGGCGCCGAAGGCCGTGGCCTCAATCAACGCGCGGTAAATGTCGGCCTGCGTGGTGTGGAGCGTCTGCCCGACGAGCAAACCGGTGAGACGCTGATCGACGAGGATGGTGCGGTTGCCGTTGTTCCAATCGAGCGCGAGCAAACCGTGCTGCCCGGGTTTTTGTTTCGCGGCTTCGGTCGTGAGTTTTGCGTGCAGTTTCGCATCCTTGAGCACGCCTTCGACGTACCATTTGAAGATGTCGCCGACGGCGGACTGGCCGGCCTCGATACCGTAGAAACCGGGAAGGATCGCGCCTTTGACGATGCCGCAGATGCCGGGGATGTCGGGCACGTTTTTATCGGCGGAGACGACACCGCAATCGCAGGTGGAGGTGCCGATGACTTTGACGAGTGTGCCCTCTTTCACGCCGCAACCGATGGCGCCGTAGTGGACATCCATTTCGCCGATCGCGATCGGAATGCCGGCAGGGAGGCCGAGCTTTTTGGCCCATTCGGGGCTGAGCTGACCGGCGGCGGTGTTGGCGTCGTACGCCTTTTCGTAGAGGCGGTCGCGAAGATCGGCGAGTTTCGGATCGAGCAGGGAAAGAAATTCTTTGTCGGGCAGACCGCCCCAGTCCTCGGCGTAAAGAGCTTTGTGTCCGGCGCAGCAAACGCCGCGGACGACGGCCTTTGGATCATTCACGCCCGCGAGCACGGACGGAATCCAGTCGGCGAGTTCGACCCACGAATACGCCGCGTCGAAGACCTTGGGCGCGACGGTGCGGCAGTGCCAGAGCTTGGACCAGAACCACTCCGAAGAATACGTGTTGCCGCACTTGGCGATGAACTGCGGGCGGTGTTGCGCGGCGAGTTCGGTGATCTTGGCGGCTTCGCGCCAGCTGGTGTGGTCTTTCCAGAGCCAGCATTGGGCGTGGAAGTTTTTCGCCCACTTCTTGTTTTCGGCGAGCGCGCGATTGTTTTTGTCGACCGGGATCGGGCTGGAGCCGGTGGTGTCCACGCCGATGCCGATGACTTTGTCGGCCTTGAAACCGGGTTTCTTTTTCGCGGCGGCGAGCGCGGATTTCACGCTCTTCTCGAGCCCGAAAAGATAGTCGCCGGGATGCTGACGGGCGAGATTGTGGTCCTTGGGATCGAGGAGGATGCCCTGCGAGCCGGACGGGTAGTTGACGACGGCGCTGCCGAATTCCGCGCCATCAGAGGTGCGGACGATGAGGGCGCGCACCGAGTTGGTGCCGTAATCGATACCGAGGGTGAACATAGTGGGTCGGGAGGGGAAGACGCAGGGTTAAGGCCGGCGCGACCCTGGGTAAACGGTACGTGGGCTTGACAGTACCGCCGACCGCGCGGGACGCGGTTGGAATGACGAAGGGGAAGGCGAATGACGAAATCCGAATGACGAAGGCCGAATGGCCAGTGACCAATGCCGAAACCCGAATGCTGAATGGCGGATTCGGGGGCGTGGGCTCAGCGGCCTTGGCGGAAGCGGTCGAAGAGGACGGCGCTCAACAGGATCGCGCCGCGGACGACGTATTGGAACGCGATGTCGATGTTGAGCAGGTTCATCGCGTTTTCCACGATGCCCATGATGAAGACGCCGGCGATGACGTAGCTCATGCGACCGATGCCGCCGCTGAGCGATACGCCGCCGAGCACGCAGGCGGAGATGATCGAGAGTTCGATGCCTTGCGCGGTCTTAGGATCGCCGATGCCCATGCGCGACGCGAGCAGCACGCCCGCGAGCGCGGCGACCGCGCCTTGCAGCACGAAGATCGCGATCTTCACACGATCGACGGGGATGCCGGCGAGACGCGCCGCTTCTTCGTTGCCGCCGATGGCGAGCGTGTTGCGGCCGAAAGTGGTGCGTTGTAGGACAAAACCGAATACAGCGAAGAGCGCGAAGCAGATCCAGACGGGGGTGGTGATCTGGAAAAGAATACCGCCGCGATCGTTGTGAAACGTGGGATACGCAGCGTTGGCGAGATCGAGGATGCCTTCGTGGCTGATTCCGATGGAGCGGTAATCGGCAAAAACAAACGCGAGGCCTTTCACCATCATCATCGTGGAGAGCGTGGTGATCAGCGGATTGATTTTGAATTTTGCGACGACGACTCCGTTGACCAGACCGACGATCGCGCCGAACGCGAGCGAGCCGCCGATGGCCAGCGGGAGATTGCCGGTGTCGCGCAGGATGAGCGCGCACAGCACGCCTCCCGCCGGAATGATCGTGCCAACCGACAAATCGAAATTTCCCGAGGCCAGGCAGAACAACATTGTCGTGGCGACGATGCCCACGGTGGACACGGCGAGCAGCACACTCGCGGCGTTGTTGGGCGTCGCGAAATTGGGGACGGTGAACGAGCAGGCGATGACCAGCGCGGCGAGCACAAGCAACATGCCGGCGCGATCGAGGAAAACGAATGCGGCGCGGGATTGAGGGGAGGACACAGGCGACGGGCTGGCAGACATTCGGAGAAGAGGGAAAAGTGAAGGGTGAAGAGTGAAGGTGCGGAGTGCGCGGGAAGTCAGCCGGTTTTGGCCGCGGGCGTTTTGATGTCTTTCCGGTCGGTCACGCGACGGCAGATTCGACGGGGAGGGCAGCGGCGAGGATGCGCTCGGGCTCGAATTCCGCGCGGGTGAATTCGGCGGAGAGCCGGCCCTGGCGCATCACCATGAGACGATCGGCGAGGCCGACGACCTCCGGGAGATCGCTCGAGACGACGAGGATGCTGACGCCTTCGCGGGCGAGTTGGAAAATGAGCTGATAGATTTCGCTCTTCGCACCGACGTCGATACCGCGCGTGGGCTCGTCGAGCATGAGCACTTTGACGTCTTCGGAGAGCCAGCGGCCGAGGATGACTTTTTGCTGATTACCGCCGGAGAGGTTTTTGATGAGTTGCTGGAGAGAAGGTGTTTTGACGGCGAGCGAGCGGATTTGCTCGGCAGCGTTTTGTTGTTCCCAACGTTCGTTGATGATGCCGCCGAGGTGCACGTGGTGACGGCGTGCGGAGAGGTTGCAGTTCTCCATGATGGAGAGGATCGGCAGGATTCCCTCCTTCTTGCGGTCCTCGGTGCAGTAGGCGAGGCCGGCGCGGATCGCGTCGGCCGGACGGCGGATGCGCACAGGCGAGTCGTGAATCGCGATGTCGCCGGCGGTGGCGGGGGTGGCGCCGAAAAGGAGTTTGAGCAGCTCCGTGCGCCCTGCGCCGATCAGGCCGAAGAGACCGAGGATTTCGCCCTGCGCGATTTTCAGCGAAACAGGCGCGTTGAGGCCGGGGCCGAAGAGACGATGCACATCGAGTCCGACGCTGCCGTGGGGGCGCGGTTGATAACCATAAACGTCCACGATGTCGCGGCCGACCATGTCTTTGACGAGTGCGTCGGGCGTGGTTTCGGAAAGCGATTCGTACGTGCGCACATGCGAGCCGTCGCGCAGCACCGTGCACGCATCGCAGACGCGGAAAACTTCTTCCATGCGATGCGTGACATAGAGGATCGCGCAGCCCTCGCGGCGGAGGTCGTTGATGACGGCGAAAAGTTTTTCGATCTCGCGCGCGGAGAGCGAGCTGGTGGGCTCATCGAACGCGATGATTTTGGCTCCGCGCGTGAGGGCTTTGGCGATCTCGACCATCTGGCGCTGACCGATGGGCAGGCGGGAGAGTTTGGTGTCGGGATCGATATTTTCGCCGAGACGTTGAAGCTGACGTGCGGCGAGTACGCGAAGTTGTTTGCGATCGATGATACCGCCGCGCACCGGCATGTGGCCGAGGTAAATGTTTTCCGCGACGGTCATCTCAGGCACGAGATGGAGCTCCTGATAAATGACCGCCACGCCCGCCGCCATCGCTGCGGCTGTGGAGTGGAAAACGTGTTCGCGTCCGCCGATGTGAAAGCGCCCCGAGGTCGGCAGGTGCGCGCCGCTGAGCGCTTTCAGCAAGGTGGATTTGCCCGCGCCGTTTTCGCCCATCAACGCGTGCACCGTGCCCTCGC
Organism: uncultured Opitutaceae bacterium; assembly: GCA_964573305.1. Classification (GTDB taxonomy): domain Bacteria; phylum Verrucomicrobiota; class Verrucomicrobiia; order Opitutales; family Opitutaceae; genus Nibricoccus. The sequence goes on along the minus strand of CAZNJG010000004.1, from coordinate 18,152 downwards.
GCACGCCAAAACTCACCCCGCGCAGGGCTTTCACGCCCGGGTAGGTTTTGGTGATGGCATCGAAAACGAGATAAGGCTGGGCGGCGGTGCTCACGGAGAATCAGCGGAGGGAAAAACGAAAACGACGATCGATGAAAACGGCGGCGCGGGTGACGCTCACTCCAGGATGCCGGCTTCGCGCAGGACGCTCTCGTAGTTTTCGCGCGTGATGAGTTTGCCCTCGGTGCGCGTATCGAGCGGCGGCTCGATGCCGTCCTTGATCCACTTGTAGAGCATCTCGGCGGAGACGAAGCCTTCGTAGGGCGCGGAGACAAACATGGAGCCGTAGAAAGGCGTGGGTTTGGCGCGGCGGAATTCGTCGAGGCAGTCGGTGCCATTGATGCCGATGCCGACGGCGTTGTCGGCGGTGAAGCCGCGATTCTCCATGGCGCGGACGGCGCCGATCACGGCGGAGTCGTTCATGCCGAGGATGAGCCAGTTTTTGATCTGGGAGCGCTGCGTGAGGAGGATGTTGGCGGCGTCGAACGCGCCGGGGACATCGGTGGTTTTTTGCGGAGCGCGGAAGATGCGGTCGTCGGGGAAACCGGCGGCCTTGAGCGCGGCGATGGAGCTGTCCGTGCGTTCGCGGGCGGTGTCGAGTTCGTCGAAGGTGACGGCGCAGACGCCGGTTTCTTCCATCGACCAGCCGCGGCGTTTGAATTCGGCGGCGAGTGCCTCGCCCTGCTGCGTGCCGATGCGGGTGGCGGACATGCCGACGTAGGGGACGTCAGTCATGAGTTTGCCGTCGCGCACGAATTGGTCGTCCACGGTGATGACCTTGAGACCCTTTTGTTTGGCGCGGTTCATGATGGCGGGCCCGAGGCGGACATCGGGCGTGCAGATCACGAAGCCCTGTGCTCCGGAGACGGCGATGTTGTCGATGGTGGTGAGGGTTTTCTCGCCATCGGCCACGCCGAGTTTGATCACTTCGAAACCGTATTGGGCGGCGGCCTTGTCGGCGCCTTTCCATTCCTGCTGAAACCACGGCTCCTCGGGCTGTTTCACGAGGAAGGCGATTTTGATTTTTTCGGAGGAGTCTTCGGCGGATTCGCTTTTCTTGGAGCAACCGGCGGCGAGGCAGAGGACAAAAACGGGCAGCAGACAGCGGAGGAGTTTCATGGGCAGGAGGGGAATGATGGGAAACAGAGGCACGAGCAAAAAGGTCGATCACGTGCCAGTAAAGGACGCAGGAGCAATTATTGCGGACCTTTCGCGCTGGAAATCCGGTGACCTCCTTGACAGTACAGGAGCATGTCACGCGTCACCATGGCGATCATCGCCGAGAAGGCCGGCGTCTCGAAAAACACCGTTTCGCTCGCCTTGCGTCACGATCCGCAGATCCCGCCGGAAACGCGGAAGCGCATCGCAAAAATCGCGAAGGCGATGGGTTACACGAAGAACCCGGTGGTCGCGCAGTTGATGACGGAGCTGCGTAAGGCGCACCCGGCGGGTTACCGGCGCACGCTGGCGTTGCTCAACGCGAATCTCGATCCGCGTGCGTTCAAATCGCATCCGACCGTGCCGGTGTATGTATCCGGTTGCCGGAGACGCGCCGAATTTCACGGCTACAAGCTCGACGAGTTCTGGCTGCACGATCCCGAACTCAACGGCGACCGCCTCGATCGCATCTTGAAAGCGCGCGGTATCCGCGGCGCTCTCGTGGTCGGCTTGATGAAGGAAAACCAGTTGCCCGAGCGCTTCGCCTCGATCTGGCAAAACCATGCCTGCGTCGTCACCGGGGTGCGCACGCGGAATCCCACGCTGCCGTTTTGCTGCGTGGATCATCATGCATTGGTGCTGCAAGCGATGGAGCAGGTGAGGGCGCTGGGGTATGAGCGGCCCGCGCTGGTCGTGGACGACCATATCGACCGGCTGGTGGATGGACGTTTCAGCTCGGCCATGTGGGTGGGGCAGCAGGCGCTGCCGGCAAAGAATCGCGTGCCCGGGTTTTATACCGTGGAGGAAGCGCGCAAGGACCCTGCGATCTTCGAAAAATGGCTGAAGGCGCACCGGCCCGATGTGATTTTCACCCTGTATAATGTCGTGAAGACCTGGGTCGAAGGGCTCGGGCTGAAGACGCCGCGCGACATGGGCCTTGTGCAACTTGAGCGCCGTGCCGACAGCAAGGATTGGGCGGGCATCGATCAGCACAACGATCTGACCGGTGAGAGCGCGGTCGATATGCTCGTCGGCATGGTGCACAACAACGAGATCGGCCTGCCGGCATTCCCGCGCGCCACGTTGGTCGGCGGCTCGTGGGTCAACGGAGCAACGGTCCGTACGATCGTGCAAACGACGAAGGCCTGAATGCCCCGCGCGCGCGCCGTTCGCGTATCCAAATATCAACTACTTTCCGGGTTTTGCGATCGGCGCCGCGGCGCGAGCTGCGAGGCAGGGACAATGCTCCGCATCGTCCGTCACCAAGACTGCCTCAACGCAGGCGTGCGGCTCCCGGAAAAAACCGCGGCCGGCTCAGCGGTGGTAGTTGCGTTCGTTGCGCGGGCTGCCGCGGCCGCCTCCGCCGAATCCACGATGTTCGCCTCCACCAAATCCGCCCGCGGCGGGGCGCTCTTCGCGCGGACGCGCTTCGTTGATCGTGAGGGGGCGCCCCGCGAAATCGCTGCCGTTGAATTGCTCGATCACGCGTTGCGCGTCGGCCGGCGTTGCCATGGTGACAAAAGCAAATCCGCGTGAGCGTCCGGTGAATTTGTCGAAGACCAGATCAACCGCGGTCACGGCGCCGGCCTGATTGAAGCGCTCTTCCAAGTCCTGCGCCGTCGTGGCGAACGGCAGGTTTCCGATATAGAGCTTGCTACTCATGGTTCATGTTGGCGCCCCGGTATTTCCCGCCGTTCCCGTCCATCGAGTTTCAAATCATCACTGAACTTCATTCCCGCTCATCGACGATCTACCGTTCGAAAAATAGGTGGGGCGCGCGGGACGGTTGGCAGCTGCCCACGGCAGCGCAAGTGCTGAAACCTCCCAAAAACGGCACGACATTTTTCTGTTTATCCACGTACCGTGGGCGGACTTGGACGACCGTACGTGAGGTTGAAAAGTGGTGTGCACATGAGGGTTGTGACGATCGCCATCACGACCATGATCGAGAAAAAGGCCGGCGTGATCACGCCGCGTTCGAGGCCGATGTTGAGGATGATCAGTTCCATGAGCCCGCGTGCGTTCATGAGCATGCCGATGCCCATCGCCTCGCGATGCGTTTCCCCTTTGAAACGGGCGGCGGCGTAACACGCACCCCATTTGCCGAGGATGGCCACGGCGAGGACGACAAACGTCACCAACCAGAGCGATCCGCTCGCGGCCACGATATCCATGCGGGTGTTGAGACCCGAGTAGATGAAGAACAATGGGAGGAAAAGCAGCGTGGTCAGCGGCTCGATCGTGGTGACGAGGTATTCGCTGAACTTCCCGCGCGGCACGGCGGCACCGAGGAAAAACGCGCCGAAGACCGCGTACAGCCCGATCTTGTCGGTGAACCAGGCGGCGGCCATGAGGAGCGCGAGCATCGTGCCGAGCATCGCGCGTTCGTCCTCGACGCTCTTTTCCGCGCGGCGCGCGATCGCAGCCAGCAGGGGACGGCCGATGGTCAACAATGCCAGAACGAACAACGCGCCGCCGCCGACCGCGTACAAAGCGAGCATGAAATCGCCCGACAATCCCGCGAGCACCAGCGCCAGCACGCACCACGCGGCGGCGTCATCGATCGCACCGGCCGCGAGCGCGAGGGCGCCGGCGGTGGTATGGGAAAGTTTCCGTTCGAAAATGATGCGCGCCAGCATCGGGAAAGCGGTGATCGCCATGGCCGCGCCCAGGAACGGAGCCGCGGCTATCAGGGAGATGCCGTCGTTGAAAAAGCGCCCGTCGCGCCACAACCAGATCGCGATGACGCAGCCCATGGCAAACGGCGCCACGATCCCGGACAGCGAGATCGTCAGCGCACTGGCGATGCGCGAGCGGATGAGATCGATCCGGAACTCGAGCCCGACGACAAACATGTAGAGCGCGAGGCCGACTTGCGCGCCGGAAAACAGGATCGGTTTCGACGCCGGCGGAAAAAGCGCCGCCTGCCACTCCGGGAAAAACAGCCCGAACAACGACGGCCCCATCAGCACGCCGGCGATCATCTCGCCCACGACGGGCGGCTGCCCCACGTTCATCGCCAGTTTGCTGACCAATCGGCACACGCCGAGGATCACGACCAGCTGGAGAAAGAACTGCACCGACAGCTCGAAGGGTGTCATAGGGGGCCGGCCACTTCCGTCCAAGCCCCTACGCGGCGCAAGCGGGAATTTCGCCCGCAGCCGGCCGCCGTGAGTTATCACTTGAGGCGGTGCCAGCATCTTTGTTTTGTGCGCAGCTACAACTAATCTGCGGAAATGAATCACGTCTCAATCGCCAGTGCCGAAAGATCGCTCTCGTGCCGAGGGCGCGACGCATGAGCACGGATGCTTCCCGTTCAGGATCGGCGGCCCTCCGCATCTCCTTTGGCGACTCCGCTTTGGCAAAATCCGGCGCGAGTCTTCGCCTGGACGTGCCCTGTCTCGCGGGGCAGGCGGACGAAACGATCTTCGAGGGATTGCAGCCGCTGCCCGCGCGCGACGGGGTGACGCTTTTCCAACGCGGCGGATTGCTGGTCGGACACGCGCAGGAGGCGTTCGACGAAAAAACCGTCGAGGCCGCCTCGCGCCGTCTTTATGAACGCGTGTTGAATGCATGTGGTAGCCGCCCGTTGTATCGGGCGTGGAACTACGTGCCGCGGATCAATGCTCATACGGACGGGCTCGAACATTACCGCGCGTTTTGCAAAGGCCGCTCGCTCGCGTTTGAGGCGAGTCACGGGGCCGGTTATGAGATCCGTCTGCCGGCCGCTTCGGCCGTGGGCAGTGATGGGCGCACGCTCGATGTGGTCTTCGCCTCAGGCGAACATCCGCCGCGCCACGTGGAAAATCCCGAGCAAGTGCCGGCGTATCGTTATCCGCGCGACTACGGTCCGCGCTCGCCCAGTTTCTCGCGCGCGACGGTGGTTACGGAGGGCGGCCGCGAATGGATTTTCGTCTCGGGCACGGCCTCGATAAAAGGACACACCACGGTGGGAGTCGGGTCATTGCACGAACAGATCGCGTGTACGCTCGATAACCTCCGGCTCATCTCGCTCGGCAGCGGCGTCAATGACTCGCTCGGCCAGGGTTCGACGAGCGGCCCGTGGGAACGGCATTTCAAAATTTATCTGCGGCGTGCGGCAGATCTTCCGGTTGCGCGCCAGTTGCTCGAAGGCTCGCTGGTCGTGCCGGGCGATCGCGTCACCTGGCTGCGCAGCGATATCTGCCGCGCAGAACTCGATATCGAAATAGAGGCGACGCTGGTGCGTCCGGTTAACGCACGGACTTGAGCGCGAGGCGCAGCGCCTTGGTGTCGGTCTTGCCGCGCGAGGTCAGCGGAAACTCTTTCAGGAGCACGAGGCGCTTGGGGACTTTCCACGGCGCGAGTGCGCGATGAAGCAGCGCGCGAATCTCGATCGCGGATAAATCCGTCGCGAGCACGGCGGCGAGTTCGTCGGCGCGATCGGGATGCGCGCTGGCGCAGGCATCGCGGATGCCGTCGATTTTTTTGAGCTCGAGCTCGAGCGCGGTGAGGTCGAGCCGGCGGCTCGCGATCTTGATCATGCGGCCGGTGCGGCCGAGCAGCACCAGTTCACCGTGTTCGTTTAACGCCGCGAGATCGGCGGGCATGTGCGCGCCGAAGCCCGCGGACGAACGCCGCCGGTTGCCATGCGTGAAAACGGCGGCGCTGCTCACGGTCACGCGCCGCCCGCGTCCGAAGTCCAGCCGCACGCCCGCCACCGGCGTGCCCACGCTGCGGCCGGCGAGCGTGCCTTCGCCGCTACGATCGTAGGCGATGCCGCCGGTTTCGCTGGAGCCGTAGAAGCTGTGGATGCGCCGGTCGAACTTCTCGAAAAACGCGCGAGCGGTTTCGGGCGGAAGCATCGAGCCGGCGGAAATGATGGTGCGGATGCTTTGTAATGATTCTTTGGATACATCCGTGAGCGCGAGCACGCGGAGGATGGCCGGCACGGCGGGAAAAACGGTGGGTTGCCAGCGGGCGGCGTCGGCGGCGATGGCGTGGTGAAGCGGTGCGGAAACGCAGAGGATCGCGGTGCCTTGAGCGAGCAGCGGCACGACGAGGTTTCCGAGGCCGTAGGAATGGCCGAATGGGATGAGGCCGAGATTGAGATCGTCGGCCCGGATATCCATCGAGGCGCACACCTGGCGTCCATCGGCGAGCATTTCGGCGTCGGTAAACGCCAGTGCGCGCGGCATGCCCGTGCTGCCCGACGTGAGTTTCACCAGCGCAATGCCAGGTGTCGCACGCCGCGTCGGGCCGGGCAGTGTTTCCAGTCGATCGTCGGGGCCGAGGAGAAAATGAGCGCGCGCGGCGAGCGCGAGAGAGCGCTGCGATTCCCGCGGCTCGCTTGGATCGAGTGGCACAGGCACCGCGCCGAGTCGCAGCAAAGCGAGAAAAGTCGCGAGCCAGCCGGCGCCGTTGGCGCGGGAAAAAACGATCCACCGGCCCGCGAAAATCGCATCGGGATGCGACTCACGGAAACGCGCGGCTGCCGCTTGGGCGCGCGCTTCGATTTCGGCGCGCGAAAAAACCGTTGAGGTTTCCGCTTCGATGAGCGCGCGTGTGTGCGGCGCGGTTTCAACGAGTGAAAGCCAGGCGGAAAGCAAAGTGACGGGCGATGCGACGGAGGACGACAAAGTAGCGATGAGTGAAGTGGCCGGACGTGCGGGTCCAAGCGGGATCGGTGGCAGCGGGTGCGTGTGCTCGTTTCTCGTGCGGACCGTCGCCGAGTTAACTCCGCTGTCGTTGAAAGCGAAAGCAGGATTTCCGCGGCGTGACGGTTTAGGACGCCGGGTTTTTGTCGGCGCTGCCCGATTGTCCGAGAGGTTCGAGCTCAACCATCAACAGCGCGGTGAACACGATCAGTCCGACGGTGGCGCCGAGCGCGGAAACTACCGGGATTTTGCTGAGCGCGAGCACGCCGAACGAGATGCCGGTGGTGAGCGCGGAGAGGCGGATCGACGGTGGCGGCGGTTCGCGACGGCGTGCGTTTTCCGCGGAAAAAATTGCGTAGTTGTGGCTCAGGCAGACGCCGAGAAACGCGGCGAGTAGATGAAAGAGATTGAGCGTTTGTCCGAGCAGGCCGAGCAACCCCAGCGCGAAGAAACAGGAGCCCGCGGGAATCATGAATATGCGAATGCCGCGCCGGAGCCCGTACAACACAAAGACGCTGAGGCCGATGAGCGATAGCCCGATCGCACTGAGCTTCGCGGTGTCGGCGCGATAACGAGCGAAGAGTGAGTTGAGCGACTCGAGTTGAGCGACGCCGAAGGTCGCGGTTTCCGTCGGAGGTTCGGCGCCAGGCGGATGATCGGCGAGCGTGAGGAACCAGCTCGGCCCGCCGGCTTCATCGAGATGAAACAAGAGCGCGAGCGGTCCGGTGAGCGCCTGGCGGACATCCGCAAAAAGCGACGCGTAAGTGGGGGCGGTGGCTCGACGGAGGTTTTCCCAAGATTCGAAAAACGGCTCGAAACTTTCAGCGGTGTACCCGCGGGTTTCCAAAGCCTGGCGAAGCTGACCGGGAAAATCCGCGAGCTTTTCCAGCAGCGCGCTGCGTTGCGTCCAATCCGATTCTGTAGGCAGCAGAAACCCGGCGCTGGCTGCGGGTGAGTTGGGAAACTGCGCGTCGTGCCAGGCGGTGAAACGTTCGAGGGCCGCGCGCGCGGCGGCGGGCGTGTCGCCGCGGGTGAGATAGGCCGTGCGTTCCTGAGCGTCGCCGAAGAGACGCCGCACAGCCGCATCGTTTTCGCGAAGCTCGACGGCAGGAATTTCGAGCTGCCGGATGTCGTCGCGCCAATGCAGGCGCCACGGTCCGATGACGGCAACGAGCAGCGCGATCGCAAACAACGGCCGGACGATGAGACGCGCGCGTCCCGAGGTTGGCAGGGCGAAATTACGCGTTTCGAGAAAGGCGCGCTCAAGTTGCGCGAAGTACAGCATCGCCACCGCGACGGCGGTGATCAGGCCGGCGCTGACAAAGACGCCCAGCTGCCGCACGAGCGGCAGCTCCGACCAGAAGAGCAGCGAGAAACCGATGACCGTGGTGAGGCAGCTCGTGAGCAGTGGCTTGAGCAGGCGCCGGAGTTTTTCGCGATACGGTTCGCCGGGCCGCAGCGCGGGCTGCATGTACAGATAAAATCCGTAGTCGATCGCGACGCCCGCGAGCAGCGAACCGATCACAAAAACAAGGATGTGAACGCGCTCGAACACCATCGTGGTGACGACCCACGCGCCGAGCGTGGAGAGCACGACGATCGGGATGAGATGAAGCACTTTCCACAAGCGGCGGACGAACAGGCACGCGATGCCGATCACGCCGATGAGCGATGCGGTGTTGAGCCACGAAATCTCGGCCTTGATGCGCGCCTTGCTCTCGGCGGCGAAACGATTGACGCCGGTCCAGCGCAGCTCGATGCCCGGTGCCTGCGCGCGCGCTTCGCCCAAGGCCCGATCGATCGCGGCAAACACAGGGTCCTGCCCCGCCTCGCCAAAAGGGGAGTCCTTGATGATCGCCCAAACGAGCGCGTGGCCGCGGACTTCGTTGGAAGAATCGGTGGCGAGTGTCTGGATTTTTTCCACCAACGACGGCACCAGCAGCAGCGGATCGCGCGGGAGCAACTCCTGGAAGGCCACGCTTTCGGCGCGTTCGAGAAAGCGATCGAGTTGCTGCGTGGTTTCGTCGGCGAGCCATGAGGAAAACTCCGCGTCAGGCTGTCCGGTGGCGCGGAACTGCGTGTGTTTTTCGGCGAGCCAGCCGGGAAAAAGAAAGTCGAAACGACGCTCGAAGATGAAGGCGCCCAGCGCGTCGCGCGTGTCGCTCGTGCCGAGGACTTCGACCTCGGCGAGCGCCGGGGAGCGGCGCAGCGAATCGGCGAAGGTTGCGACGGCTTCGGCCGGGGGGGATTCATCGCCGGAGGAAAGTGCGAGCAGGAGGACGCGCGCCTGTTGTTGATCGGTGAGCGAGCGGATAAGACTGAGCTCCGGCGCGCGTTCATCGACGGGGATCAGGTCGATGACATTGGTCGAAATCTTCGACTGATAATCGAGACGCGCCAGCCAGAGTGTGCAGACGGCGGCGAAGAGAAACAGTGCGATGCGCGCGAAATTTTTCTGGCGGGGAGGCTCCATCGAGGATGCGGCGCGGTTGTATTGAGAAATTAACTACGTCCTCAGCGGAAAAATTCGCGCCGCTCCTCGTCCGTGAATTCGACGCCGGTGCGGACGTCGCCGATGAGGATCTCGATGCCCTGGAGGGCGGATTTGCGCATCTCGAGTTTTTTCACCTCGGCCGCGCGGCCGGTGACGACGAGGCGGTTGAGCACGCGGGCAAGCTCGCCGGGACGCGGATCGAAGACCAGCTGCCAGTCATCGCCGTCGCGGCGGCCGTAGAGTTCGAAGTTGCGCGCGAGTTCATCGAGGTCGAAGCGCATCACGTGGAGCAAAGCGGTGGTGGCGGCTTGGGCGCGTGGATCGTTGGGCAGCTCGCGTGTGCGGCCGCGGGAGTCGCGCATCAAAACGCCGCGCGCATCGACGAGCATCAGTTGTTTTTCCGGGCTGAGGTATTGGAGGCTGAGTCCGCCCTCGGCGGAAAGGCGCATCTGCCCGGTGAAGACGACCGGGATTTTCTTGAAGGGCAGAAAGCGGTTTTCCGTGAACGGCGCGGTGACATTTCCGTGAGCGCGGAGTTGTGTGGAAAGCTCGCGCCAGGCGGCGTCGTTTTCGCCGACGACGATGCGGTTTTCCGGCGAGATGAGTTCGGGCGTGGCGGCCGTGAGGACGGTCGCGGCGATCGAAAAAATGAGGAGAGCCAGCCGGCGAAAAATCATGGGGGAAATATGTCAGCGGCGACGGCGGCGTTGATGACGAAGGGCCGCCGGCCAGCGCCAGAGGAGTTGCATGAGGAGGCGGGAGTGGAGCCAGATCATGCGGAGATTGTCGCGCAGATAATGAAAATGGGAAATGCCGCCGTCGGATTTTGCGATGTAGCGGCAGGTCGCGGGAACGTTGATCGTCGGCGTGCCATCCCACACCATGCGCACCGCGACTTCGGGATCGAAATCGTAGCGTCGGGCAAAACGCGTGGATCGAAGTGCGCGCACGAGCGGTGCGAGCGGATAAACGCGGAAACCGAAAAGCGGGTCGTCGATGCCGCGTCCGAGTAATTCAAGATACACGAGGACGACGGAGAGTTTGCGACCTTGGAGACGAAGCTGCGGCGCTTCGGGGCCAAAAACGGGTTTTCCCAACACGAGCGCGTCGGGTTGCGCGGCGGAAAGCGACATGAACTCGGTGATGCGGTCCGCGGGATGTTGTCCATCTGCGTCCATGACGAGCGCATGGCTGAAACCGGCGGCGAGTGCCTCCTCCGCGCCGGTGAGCACGGCCGCGCCCTTGCCGCCGTTTGCAGTGCGGACGATGACGCGGAGGCCGGGCTCGTGTAGTGAAAGTTCCACTACAGGCAGGTGGCTGTCGTCGGTGCTCGCATCGACCACGACCCAGACCGGTTGCCACACGGCAAGCGCCTCCTTCACCGTCGCGAGCAGGCGCGGTCCGGTGTTGTAGCTCGGGATGAGCAGGAGGTGGGAGGGAGACATGGGAAATCCGAAGGAGGAATGACGAAGGACGAAGGACGAAATTTGAATGACCAGTGACCAGTGACCAGTGACCAGTGACCAGTGACCAATGACCAGTGAGCAAGGGAGGGAGGTCGTGGAAATTATTTAAGGCGACAGTTTTGAGGAGTCGCACTTGGCACTTGGTCCTTCTCCCCTTTGGCGTTCTGGCATGGGGTGTTTCCGGTCGCGTTCACGCGATCGGCGCGACGGGCTTGGCGGAGGCGCTGAGTTGGTTTTGCACGTAGGCGGTGATGTCGGCACACGACATCGACGTATCGGCCGGGATCAGTTCGCCGAGGGAAACGGTCATCCACGTGGGCAGATCGGGTAATTTCCACCAAGCGCGACCGCGCACCCCGAGATGCCGGCTGACTTCAATCGAGAGCAGTCGGATCGGGGCGTGAGCACGTTGAGCAATGAGTGCGAAGCCGGGTTTGAGCGGCTCGAGATTGTGGCCGGGAGTTGTGCGCGTGCCCTCGGGGAAGATGAGCAGCGAACGCCCTTGGATGACTTTGTCGGCCGCGTCGCGGATGGCATCGAAGCCATTTCCGCCCGACGCGTACCCCGCGATCACTGCGGCGGGACCGATGGCGGGATTGTGCAGCAGCGCGGGTTTGAAAATGCAGATGGCGTCGGGCAACAACGACAGCAACACAGGCGCATCGACCAGCGACGGGTGGTTGGCGACGTACACGGTGCCGGTTTCCAACGTTTGATTTTCGAAGCCGCGCCAGCGAACGCGGAACGCGCCGGTCGCGTGACACCATTGGCGCCAGAGAATGAACAACCGCCTGATCGTGCGGCGCGCGGGACGGCCGAGGCGCGTGCGACCGGGCACGAGCAGCAGGAATGCGCAGGCTATATTCAGCAGCAATCCGCCGAGGCCGAACCAAAGCCAGGGCAGATAATAAATGACCGCGCGGACGCAGTGGCCAAGAAACCGCATGTTCAGCGCTTTAAGAGCGGAAGGCGCGGTGACGGGGCTGCGTCCGGCGCCGCGACGTTGGCGGGAGGATTGAGCGGGATGAAGTTGAACCACAAATAAGGATTGAGGCGCAGGTGCGCTTCGAGCTGACGGAGAAAATCCTGAAAATGCGCGTGGGCGCGGCGCATGTTTTCGGCGCGCGAAACCGAGCGGTCGGGCTCCCAGCAGGGCGAGCTGTGGATGATGGCTTCGTCGCGCGCTCCGGGCACGCCGAGCGTCAGCAGCACAGGCAGGTCGAAAATCTGCGCGAGGTGATAAATCGTGAACGGAAAGAGGCGGCGCGCGCCGAGAAATTCGAAGGACTCGGTCTTGGCGCTGAATTCGAGCCGGTCGCATTTCATGGCGACGGAGCCGCCGGAGGCGACCGCATCCTTCAGCGCGAAGAGGAGGTTCTCCGGTTCGTTGACCCAGATGAACTGGATCCATTGGCCGAAGAGCGTGCCGAGGCGGTCGGTATCGTGCGAGTTGCCCACGCGCTGGCGCACCATGAAGACGCGATGGTTTTCCACGGGGCCCAGCAGGAACCCGAGCAAGTCGGAATGGCCGACATGAAACGTGCCGAGGAAGGCGTGGCGTCCCGAATTCACGAAGGTCTTGAAGTGCTCGGAGCCGGGCGCGAGGACCGTGCGCGGGATGCGTCCGCTCGCGGCGCGCAGTTTCATCAGCAACGCTTCTTCGAAGGCGAAGAAGTGGCGGAAAACTTCGATCAGGCGCGGCTCGCGTTCGAAGATCGTGCGCAAGTACGCCCGCGAGTGGCGGCGCTGCTCAGGCATGAACGCGAGGGAAACCCAGGTGCCCGCCGCGCGGAGCGGCCGGTAGATGAACTCGGGCAGCACGCGGTCGAGCGAGCGGAGCAAACGATAGCCCCAGGAGGGACCGGGATTGCGGACGGCGGGCGGCGGTGCGGGAGGACTCTCGGCGACTGCGTTCATGACCACTGCAGGACAAGGCGGACGCCGGGGGCGGCGACGAGGTCGAGCGGTGCGCGGTTGCGCAGCGCATCGAAAAAATCGGGAAGCGGGAGCGCGCCCGAAAGATCGTCTGTATCCAGAAGTTGGATGCAGCCGGCGGAACCGGTTCCCTGTCGCGAAAGCGCGAGCGAGAAACCAAACGTGCGGGCGCTGGCGGTGCCGCGCTCAAGGAGCCAGGTGCCGCGTTCTTCTCCGCCGCAAAGGAGCGCACGGGGTGCGTCGGAGAGCAGCGCGGTCTGGAGGGCGCGGACGACGAGATGCACGCGGCCGGCGAGCGGGAAAAACTCGCGCACGGGCTGCTGCCGTCCGATCAGCGCTTGTTGCACCGCACTCGGGTGGATCGATGTCTGAAAAAGCGTGGGGCTGGCGGAAGGAAAACTGTCGAGATAACCTTCGAGGGCGCGCGTTTCGGCGTATTCGGAGGCGTAGATCAGCGTGTCGCTCTCGCCGGGCGACAGCGGCAGCAAGGTCGAGCCCAGCACCAGTCCGAGTTGGGTCATGCGGCGGCTGGTGAGTTTTGGGAAAACTTCTTTCAGCCGCTCGCGTGTGGCGGCGGGATCTTCGGTACCGGCATCGTCCGTGCGCAGGTCTTGGATGAAGAGCTCAGGCATGGGCGAGAAGAAGCGCGGCGTGGGCGCCGCCAAAGGCGTTGCTGGCACAGAGAACGGAGTCGAAGCCGCGGTTGTCGAAGGCATCGAACGCGATGGCGTCGCTGAAGCCCGGAGTGCGTCCGCCGACTGTCCCGGGTGTGCGGCCGGCGCGGAACGATTCGACGGCGATGGCGAGTTCGACCAGCCCGCAACTGCCGAGCGTGTGCCCCAGGCTGCCTTTCCACGAAACGAGCGGCGCGTCGGGAAATGCTTTGCCGAAAGCGTGTGCTTCGAGGCGGCCCGCTTCGAGCGTGCCGGTGCCGTGTCCTTTCAACCAAGGCCGGCGACCCACGGTGAACGTCGCGAGCCCCGCGAGGCAGGCGGCGAAGCCGGCGCCATCGGATTGATTCGCGGTGAAGTGATGCATCTCATTGTGCAGGCTTTGCCCGAGAATCGCGAAATCGCCGCGATCGCGCGTGAGCACCGCGAAGCCGGCGCCATCGCCGAGACCGATCGAGCCGGTGGGACGGTCTTGATACGGCGCGGGGAAATCCGCGTTGAGGATTTTCAACGAATGAAATCCGCCGGCGACAAACGGGCTGAGAAAATCGAAGCTGAAGACCAGCGCTTCGTCCGCGAACCCTGCCTGGAGCGCGCGCGCGGCTTGGAGCAAACCGAGATGCGCCGACACGCAGGCGTGGGAAAAGGTCGTGATGTTTGGCCCCCAGCCGAGTTCGCCGCGCAGCCACTCGACGCAGGTGCTCGGCGTGCCGTAGCGCAGGTGATGCGGATCGTTGGTGCGCCGGAAAGCGTACAGGGAGCCGACGCCGAAATTGCTCGAGGTGATGAAAACCGGCCGGCGAAGACTTCCCCAATCCCCGGCAGGAATCGCCGCCGCGAGCGGGCGGAGCGAAGCGAGCCAGTTCGGCGGCGCGGTCTCATCGAGCGTGCGGTCCGGACAAAGTGCCATGGGCACCAAGTCGCCTCCATCGCGACCGAGCACAGGCGTCGGGCGAAGCGCGCAGGTGCCTTGTGACAACGCCGCGTGCGTGGCAGACGCGTCACCGAGCGCGGTCAGGCAGCCGATGGCGGCCAGACGTGCGGAAGAAGGAGCGGAGGAAACGGCCACGAAAGAAGGAGAAAGAACCCAACCCGACGGGCAGGTGTTTCAAGACGGGAGGCGGGCCGGATCGGCGCGTTCGCGGACAAAGGCTGCGAGCGACTGGATGCTGGCCAGGGCGGAACGGGATTCTTCGCTATTGCTGATCTTGATGCCGAATTCTTTTTCGAGACGGACGACCAGCTCGAGCGCGTCGATCGAGTCCAGATTGAGGCCGGCACCGATGAGCGGTTCGTTGTCCGCAATTTCTTCGGGCGTCACGCCTTCGAGTTTGAGGGCTTCGACGATGAGGGTTTTGAGACGGTCAACGAGCGGATCGGTCATGCGAAAAAGAGGGTTAGGAGATGAGGCGTCGACGGGGCGCCGGCAAGCCCGGAGGACGCGCCTGGTCGTCTGCGCGTTTGAAATTCCCCGCGAGAGGCGGCCAAGGCGAGCGCGGAACACGTCGGAATCGCAGGTTGACAAGCGGGGTGGGGGCGGTTTTTTCTCCACCTCTTTTTCAAATGAGCACGACCGAACAGACCCAACGCAGCCTCACCCCCGAGGAGTTTCCCTTTACGGCTCCCCAGTTGATGAGCCGCTACGTCACCGACACCGGCAAGATCCTGCCGCGCAAGTACACCGGCCTCTCGGCCAAACAGCAGCGCGCCGTCACCAAGACGATCAAGCAGTCGCGCAACATGCTGCTCGCGCAATAAGCGGACCGCCTGTGCCACTTTTCGGGCCGGAGATTTCTCCGGCCTTTTTCGTGTCCATGTCCCTCGCATCGAAAGCCCGTATTTTCCGCGGCACTTCGCACAATCTGGCCCGGCTCGCCCGCGTCCTGCAGCGAGGCGAACTCGTCGCAGTGCCCACCGAGACCGTGTACGGCCTGGCGGGCGATGCGTTGAATCCGGCGGCGTGCCGGAAAATTTTTAAGGCCAAAGGACGCCCGACCAACGATCCGTTGATCGTGCACATCCACACGCTGGCGCAGCTCGACACGCTGGCCGAACGCAACGACGCGGTGGAGCAGGTGGCGCGCGCGTTTTGGCCGGGGCCGTTGACGATCGTGCTGCCGAAAAAAGCGGCGGTGCCTGATCTGGTGACATCGGGCCGGCCGAGCGTGGCGGTGCGCATGCCGGGCCACCGGTTGTTTCGCGAACTGCTGAAGCGTTGCGGGCGGCCGCTGGCGGCGCCAAGCGCGAACCCGTTTGGGTACATCAGCCCGACCACGGCCGCGCATGTGCGCGATAGTCTGGGCAAAAAAATCGACTACATCCTCGACGGTGGCGAAGCCGATATCGGCCTCGAATCGACCATCCTCGATCTGCGCGATCCGCGACGGCCCGCGATTTTGCGGCCGGGTGCGATCCCGGCAAAAGAGATCGCGCGCGTGCTGAGTCGCCCCGTGACCAGTAGTGGAAAAACGAATACGCGCGGCGCCGCGCTTGCGCCGGGCATGTTGAGCAAACACTACAGCCCGCGCTCGCCGATCCGGCTGCACCGCAAGCTCGACGCGAAACATGTGCGTGCACTGCCCGCCGACGAGGTGGCGCTTTTCCTTTTCAAGCCGGCGGCGGCGAAAATAACGACAGCGCAGAACGTGCGCTGGCTGGCGGAGCGCGGCGATCTGCGCGAAGCGGGGCGGAAGTTGTTCGCCGCATTGCGTGCGCTCGACGACGGACGCTGGAAATGCATTCACGCGGAACTCGCACCCGGAAGCGACGGCTTCGCACTCGCGATCAACGACCGGCTCACCCGCGCCGCCGCGAAACGATAGGAGAGAAGCTCGAAGGCCGAAATCCGAAATCGGAAGGCCGAAATCCGAAATCGGAAGGCCGAATGACGACAGGAGGCCAAGGGCCATTGACTGATGGCTCAATGGAGCGCCGGCATCTTATGATGCCCGATACGAGTGCCGACAAACCCGGGAGCGGGTTTTATTCTATGATAGGCTCGCCGGTTTCTGGGTCGCGGCTGGTGTAGTATCGGTAGACCTTTTCGGCGTGCTCGGGGTTTTTGTAGTAGGGGCGGAGGGAGTCTATGCCATTGGATTCGTCGCCGCCGTGAGCAGCCCGGAAGGCACTTCGCGCTTCGTTGAAGGCTATCTGGAGATAGTCGGGGAGCGGTGGGCGCTGACGGCTTTCAAAGATGGCTTGTTTTCTCGCCATTTCGGGCATGTCGCGGGAACTGATAAAGCGGGGCGCAATGTCGATGCGGCGATCTACGGGCGAATCGAAGAAAGCTCCGGGGATTTCCGAGATGACAAATACCTCAGGCCCGACTTTGGAGAGAAGTCCGGTGGCAGTCATTTCGTAGCGGTCGAGGATGGCGGGATCGATGGCAGGCTCGAAGAACGGGAGGAGCTGGGCGGTGGACGTCGGTAGTTGCCCTCCGGATACAGCGGCGTACTTGAAGAGGGCGGCTTGAATGCGTGGTGCGAAGTTATACTTCGCTGAGCTGCGCAAGCTGGCCTGGGCTAACTCGAAGTCGCCTGCGCTCTCGAAGGAGCGCGTCATGGCGGCGCTGATCCAGTCGTTTTCAGTGAGGTAGGCGAGTTCGGGGATTTTTTCTTCAGGGGTGAGATCGAAGACGGCTTTTAGTTTTTCGACGCGGGCAAGAAGCGTGCGCAGGCGTTGCTCGGTCGGAGAGAGGGGAGCGGGCTCAGGCGGGGGTGGCAGGGCCGAAGCGGGGCTGGGGAGTGTTCCCAAGCGGGCGATTTCGGCGCGGGCTGCGGTAAGGGCGTTTTCGACCGAACCAAGATATTCGTTTCGATCCGCGAGGGAACGGGCCTGATATACCACGGTCGCGAGAGAGAGAGGAGCAAGGCCGTCGTGAGGACGGTTTTGTGCGTGGTTATCATGAGGAGCGCATGAAGAAGCCCGGAGGCGGCTGGTACGGCGGCCGTTGCCGCAAAGAAAGTTGGCGAGGAGATGGCAGCGGCGAGGAAGGCCGGAGCTGGAGCTGAGGCGTGGAGGGGCAGTTGCGCGGCGAGAAGCGCGGCGGAGGTGGCGATGCCGCGGCGGGCGAGTTGCGTGCGGAGTTTGTCGAGGGCGCGCGAGACGCGTTTTTTGAGCGGAGTCTTCCGATGAGCGGAAATGTTGCGCGATGGCTTTGAGGGATTGGTTTTCGAAGAAACGCAGCAGTACCGCGCGCCTGTCGGATTCGCTCAGGGCGTTGAGGGCGTCGTCGAGAACGGGAGCGAAGTCGGAGGCAGGGTATTGTCCTGTGTGTGGGCCGTTCACAGCGGCGAGCTCGACGGAGATTTGTTCGCGGGTCTGCCGTCGGGACTCGCGCCGGATGGCGTCGATCGTAGTCCGGCGAGTGACGACTGAGAGCCAGGATGGGAGGTGCGTGTCGGAACGCAGTTTTCTCGCGGAGCGGGCGAGATCGATAAGGACAGCTTGGGCAACTTCGGAGGCGAGGGCTGTTGAACGAGTCTGGCGAAGTGCTGAGGCGTAGATGAAGTCGAGGTGGCGGCGGCGCGAGTTGGTTAAAGGCCTCGTGCGAGGAGTCAGAGATGTAGCGCTGGAGGAGCTCGGTATCGGTCATCGCGTTTTAGGCATATCGTCAGCGAAGACGGGAATCCGACAGGGAAATTTTTGCGCGAGGATCAACGCATCGTCAGAGTTAGCGTGGTTTAAATTAAACTGTAGCTAGAGCATTTCAAATGAAGTTATAGCCGCAGGCGGCAAACCAGCCTAGGGCGTC
>CAZNJG010000003.1:0-237585 GCA_964573305.1 uncultured Opitutaceae bacterium | reverse complement strand
AAACCCGCGCCTTCTTGGGCGAGAAACGCTACGCCGAGTACACACGCGCCCAAGAAGGCGCGGGTTTGTTGTTCGATGAGTCGATCGGATTCTTCGCGCGAGGCGCCCAGGGACCCTGCAGATTTGCGGATGTCGTAAAGCGCGACGAACTCCTGCTCGGTGGGATTGAAGCCTGCGAGCGCGCGGAGAAAATTCGCAGCGCGGGACGTGCGCAGATCGTACGCGCGGAGCTCTTCGGGCGTGAGCAAGGCCTCAATATCAGCGCGCTGTTGCTCTTCGAGGTAAACGGCATGACCGCGTGGCTTGGGAAGCTGCAATGGGCCGCCTCCACCCCCGGCCTTGTACGCGAGGAGACGGTAGTCGTCAGAGATGCGTTTGAGCTGCCGGGCCTTTTCGAAAGGGAGATAGCTCGCGAGCCGACGGAGCGCGGGGTCGGCAGGCTCGTAGAGGTTTCCGAGGATGTGATGGAGTTCGTTTTCTTTTTGCTGGGCGAGCGCAAGAGCGGCGGCGGGGTCAGTAACTTTCTCAAGCCGGGCGACTGACTGCGGGGAAAACGTGCGCTCCCAATACGCGGGCGGTCGGCGGAGGGCGCGCTCGCGGTCGACATAGCGGGCGTCGACCTCGGCGCGGACGACGGCGCGAATCTGGGGATCGCTCAGGCCGAGCTGGCGCAGGAAAGTGACGGCAGTGGGCGACGCGTTTTCGAGCGCCGACCAATCGGTGGCGGAGAATGTGGGGATGGTTTCCGCCGTGTCGCGGGCCGGCCGCTTGTCATGGAAAACTGGATACGGCGTGGCGGTGGGCGTAGGGCCGGAACGAAGCGCCCGCGTGAGAAAGACGGCGTTGGCGCCGAGGGAGAGAAGAAGCGTGAGGAAGAGCGCGCGTTTCATGTGGGGCGTTGGGGTCAACGGCCGCGCGGCCGTTCAGACGGAGGGCGACGCAACAGGTCGAGATAGCGGCTGTTGTGTTTGTAGATTTTGACGCCTTCGGCGCCGTAGAGGGCGGTGAGGCGGGCCTCGGCTTCCTGCGCGAGGGCAGTGCGCTCGTCGGCGGTCGTCGCGGGATCGGCATCGAGGGCGCGGGAGCGGCGGTCGATGTCGGCTTTGAGTTGATAGGCGGTGCGCGCGGTTTCGGCGGGCAGATCGAGGTGTTTGGACAGATGATAGAAGCGGCGGTATTCCGCGTCACGGCTTAGGACCAATTGTTGAAAACGTTCCTCGCCGAGGATGGCGCGAGCTTGGACGTCGAGTGCTGCTTCGGTGTCTTTGCGCAGTTTGCGGGCGGCGGCGGGATCGAGGTCAAACGCGGGTTCGTCGAGTGCGTTTTTGATGCGAAACAGTGCGCGGAATTCCTCTTCGGTGGGTTCGAAGGCGGCGGTGTTGTAGCGAAGCTCGGAGGCGGTGATGGAGTTGCGCAGTTCGTATTCGAAAAACTCCTCTGGGGTGAGGGTGCGGGCGATGTCGGCGCGTTCTTCGCGATCGAGGAGAGCCAGCTGTTTTCCGGTGAGCGTACCCTCGCCGTGCTTTGCATAAATTTCTCGTCTGAGATCGGCGTAGTCGTTGCTGATGCGGAGGATGGCGGCCGCCTTTTCGCGCGGAAGACCTTGGAGTCCAGGCTCCGTGGCTTCGGGCGGAAGGTAGTCGTCGCCGAAGAGGGTTTTTAGGAGGGCGGAGTTCTCGCGTTCTTTCGCGCGGTAAGTCGTGTGATAGGTGTCGAAGGCGGCGGCGGTGCGCTGGTGTTCGATCCAGTAGTTTTGCGAGGGCGCGAGGGTCGCCGTTCTATGTGCGTGGAGACGCTCTGCGACGAGAGCGGTGACGAGCCGCTGAAGAATTTCCTCGGGCCACCCGGCACTGCGAAGAGCGGCGACTGTGGAAACATCCCCGTGCGCGAGACGCTGCCAAAGAGTCGGCGAAGAAGCGGAGGATGCGGCGGCTCCGCCGGGATGATCCGCCGGGGGCAGCGATTGGTCAGTGGCGATCGGAGCGCGTGCGGAGCTATGCTCGCGAACAACGAAAACGCCATTGGCCGCGAGGGAGGTGGCGAGCAGTGCGAAGAGGAGCACGCGGGGGTTCATGGGGAAGGCAGAGGGATGAAATCCGAATGACGAAATCCGAAGGCCGAATGACGAAGGGCGGTGGGAAATGACCAATGATCAGTGACCAATGACCAGTGGTCACGGGGCTGGGAGTGGGGTGAATTTTCCTTCTCGGAGGAAGGTGCGGACTTCGGCGATGACGGGGCGCCGGTATTGGAGCCAGGTGTGCGAGATCGGGAACACGCGGTGATCGCGCATGCCTTCGAGACGCGTGCTTTCGATCGCGACTTTCCCGTCGTTGGGGCGGCCGATCCACGCGGAAAATATCGGGTTGAGCGAGCGGCTGCCGGCGATGATGCCGAGGTCGGCTTGCAGCGGTCCGAGCTGGCGCGGAAGCGATTCCGGCCCGGTGCCGAGGCGGCGTCCATTCACGCCGGTGAAGAGTCGGAACAAAGAGTTCTCGCGGAGCTTGTCGGCGACTTCGCTGCCTTGATTGGGCGGAGCGATCATGACGATGCGACCGAGATTGGCCGGTCGATGGTCGCGCAAATGGAGTCGCAGGAGAATGCCGCCCATCGAATGCGTGACAAAATGCACGCGCGCCGCTGTATCCGTTTTGTGAATACGCAGCACGCCGGGCAGCCAGTCTGTCGCGAGTTGCTCGAGCGGGATGCGGCGCGAATCGTAGGAGAGGTTGATCACGCGATAGCCATCGCGACGCAGGCCGCAGGCGAGCCGCGCCATCGCGAGGCGGTTGAGTCCGAGCCCATGCAAGAGCACGACGACCTCGGACGATTGCGCGCTGGCGGCAGCGGCCGGGGAAATCGCGGTGGACTTTTCTGACGCGGAGGCGATGCCCGGCGATGTCATGACGAGCGCGAAGAAGAGAAGACGTTTTGCCGAAAACATGGGGTAAGAATGCGGTGCATGACGTAAGCGCCCTCGCGCCAAATCAGGTTGGGTGAATTTGTTAGCGGGGAAAGTTTGTTTTAAAACAATCCATCCAGGTGCGACCTTCGCTTCGCTGCGATGTGCGGAAAGATTTTGTCCGTTGCCGTGTAACCCGCCGCCTTGCAGTCGTGTTAGACGTTCGAACTTCCGTCGTGTCACACGCTCTCTGGTCCCTGTGAATGTTTCCCCGCTCGCCACTTCCGACGCGGCCCTGTTTTCGATCGGGCCGGGCGACTGCGTGATCGAAGCGGAGAACCTGACCAAGGTTTACGGCGGTGGCACACGCGCGCTCGATAACGTCTCGCTCCGCGTGCCGGCGGGCACGATCGGACTGCTCGGGCCCAACGGCGCGGGCAAAAGCACGTTCATCAAATGCCTGCTCAATCTTGAGCCGCCGACTTCGGGTCGCGCGCGGGTGCTCGGGCGCGACATCCGCACGAGCAATCGGGAATCGCGCGAGAAAGTCGGCTACAGTCCCGAGCAGGATTCACACATCCCGGGCATGGCGGGTTGCGAGTATGTGACGTATTGCGGGCAGCTCTCGGGCCTGTCGTTCAAGCAGGCGCGGCAGCGCGCGCATGAGATTCTGGATCTCGTCGGCATGGGGCAGGAGCGTTATCGAAAAATCGATACGTACTCCACGGGCATGAAGCAGCGCGCGAAACTCGCGCAGGCGCTCGTGCATGATCCGGAGATCGTATTTCTCGACGAACCGACCAACGGCCTCGATCCTGCGGGCCGTGAATATTTCCTGCGACTCATCGGTTCGCTGCATCGCCAGCTAGGGATCAGCGTGGTGATTTCTTCGCATCTGCTGAACGATATCGAACGCATCTGCGATCGCGTGATCATCATCGCGAACGGACGCGTGCTGGAGCACGACAGCCTGGAAAATTTAAAGAACCGCCACCGTCACATCGTCGAAGTCGCACCCTCGGGAGAGGCGGAGCGTTTCGCCGCGGCGCTGCTGGAGGCAGGTTATGTTTTTGAACGCCGCTCGAACGGACGTCTTCGCATCGAATCGCCGTCCGAATCCGTCGAATGGCTGCTCGAGTTGATGCGCACGCATCGTCTGCCGCCGGGCGAAATCGTGGCCAATCCCAACGCGCTGCATGAGCTCTTCCTGCGCGCTCTCGCGACCGACCATGGAAACCGCGCTTGATCTGAGTCGTTGCCGCGAACCGCTGCGCGGCGTCCTCTACCGGCGCTGGGTGATTGCCTCGACGGGGCTGCGGCAGCTTTTCCGCGGACGCTTTTTTGTGATCCTGTTGATCGTCGCGTGGACGGCGAGTCTCGCGATGGCGGCGGGCGGTTTTGTGTTCAGCCAGACAGTGATTTCCGGCGGCTGGCTCGAAGAAGGGGCGAAGTCGCTCGGTCCGCGCGCGGAGGCGATGGCCTCGGCCGTGGGCGCGCTCGTGTTGTTATATCCGGATATCTGCGTGCGCGGGCTCTTCACGTGGATGTTCTGGATGCAATCGTATGTCGGCCTGGTGCTCTGTCTGATCGCGCTCACGGTGCTCGTGCCGCGGCTCGTGGCGCGCGACCGCGCGGGCAATGCGCTGATCATCTACCTGTCGCGACCGCTGACCTCGTTGGATTATTTATTGGGCAAACTCGGCACCGTGGCCGGCCTGCTTGTGCTGTTGTGGACGGGGCCGCTGCTGCTCGGATGGCTGCTCAGCATGTTGTTCGCACCGAACAGCGATTTCTTCGTGTATTCGCTGGAGCCCTTGCTGCGCGCGCTGCTGTTCAACGGCATCTGTCTCGTCGTGCTGGCGGCGGTGGCGCTCGGGGTGTCGGCGCTCAATCGTTCGTCGCGAAACACCATTCTGCTCTGGATATTTCTGTGGGTGATCGTGGGCTCTCTGGCCAAGCCGCCGAATGCGCCGGAGTGGCTGAAGCGCGCGAGCTTCACGTACAATCTTCAGGAGACGCGCAAGAGCGTGTTGCGCGTGGACGCGGTGTTTGCGGATGCGGCTGCAAAACTGCCGCTGCTCGATGTGGACGTGGTGCGAAAACTAAACGAGGGCAGTCGTGAAGCGGCGGCGAAAAGCCTGCCGGCCACGTTGCGCGCGCTCGCGTTGTTTGTCGTGCTGTCGTCGGTCGTGTTTTTGAGAAAGTTGCGTCCCGAATGAGCACGATCGTCCAAGCGGAAAATCTCAGCCGTTTCTACGGCGTGGTGCTCGGGCTCAACAACGTGAACATCACCTTGCGCCGCGGCATCACGGGCCTCGTCGGGCCGAATGGCGCGGGCAAGACCACGCTGTTTCGTTTGCTCACCGGCCAGATCAAACCGAGCTCGGGCACGATCCGCGTGTTTGGCGGCAATCCGTGGAATAATCCCGACGTGCAGGCGCGACTCGCGTATTGTCCCGAAAGCGAAGCGGTACCGGCGGGGTTGCGTCCGCTCGAATGGCTGGTCGGGCTTGGCATGATTTCGGGGCTTTCATCGGACGAAGCCAGACGTCGCGCCATCGCCGCGCTCGAACGCGTGAAGCTCGCACCGCAGCATTGGAAGAACCGCATCACGACTTATTCGAAAGGCATGCGGCAGCGCGTGAAACTCGCGCAGTGTTTGTTGCACGAGCCGGAGTTGATCATCCTCGACGAACCGATGAACGGACTCGATCCGATGGGCCGTGAGGAGTTCAGCAATGTGCTGCGCGATCTCGCGCGCGAGGGCACGAGCGTGCTGATCTCGAGTCACATCCTGCACGATCTCGAAGCGCTGTGCAGCGACTTCATCCTGCTGCGCTGGGGACGCGTGCCGAACGCGAATCGCGAAATGGCATCGCCTGAAACGCGCAAACGCTGGCCCGAGGCGACGACCATTCGCTGTGACGATGCCGACAAACTCGCGCGCTTCCTCTTCGATCGCGGATTGATCCGCGGCTGCGACATCGCTCCCGAGCGCGGCGTGCTGCATGTGCGTTGGAAAAGCGCGGAGACATTTTATGGGCGCTTCGAAGACACGCTGCTCGAAAGCGGTGTGCGCATTTTCGAAGTGCGGAGCACGGAGAGCTTTCTGGAAAAGGCCGTGGGCCCGGCCGCGCACGAGTGATGAACGCGAACATGACCAGCACCCCATTCTCCGCGCCGCGTGTTGCGCCGAATCAAGCGCGCGCTTTCGGCGGCGTGTGGCGGCTCACGGCGGGGCGTTTCCTTTCGCGCGGCCATCTGCTGGCGAACGCCGGTTTGCTGGGGCTGCTGATTTTGCTCTCGGCGACCGAGGCGACACCGCGGGACGCAGACGAGTATGTGGAATGGATCGCGGGCTTTTATCTCAAGCTCGCCGTTCCGGTGCTCGCCTTTCTTTCCGGCGCCGGCGCGATGCGCGACGAAACGAAGGCGGGCGTCGTCGACTACGTATTCACGCGGCCAATACGCCGCTGGGCCTTTGTGATCTTCAAATATTTCGCGCATACCACGTGCATGATTCTCGCGTGGCTGCCGGCGGTCGCGGTGCTGGCGTTCTTCGTGTGGCAGCGCGACCTGGCGTCGTGGGGATCGTCGATGACGACGGTGTTGTTCGCGCAATCGCTGACGATCGCGGGTTTTTCCGCGCTGGGATTTTTCTGTTCGGTGCTGATGGCGCGTTACCTGATCGCGGGTTTGTTGTACGCGGGTGTGGTCGAGGCCGGGATCGGCAACATCCCCGCGCCGCTCAGCCGCGTGTCGATGCTGCGACAGATCAGCGAAGTGACCGGCTCTCTCGCGCCGGACGGCGGTGGGTTCGCGCTGGCATCGCTCGCTGCGACGACTGCGACAATGGCCCTTTTTGTGGTCGTGTTTGTCGGTATCGCAGCCGTGTTGTTTTCCCTCCAGGAAATGACTGGAGCGCGCGCTCGCGACTAAACGCGCGAGCCGAGATCTTCGCACGGAAACCCGGCGATGTGTAACCTCGGACCTGCGATCCGTGAATGAAGAGGCATAAACCCATTTGATTCCATGAAACGACTGCACCGCATCTTTTTCACGCTGAGCCTGCCACTGGCCGCGTTTGCCCCTCTGTCACTCAACGCCGCATTGGATCAGAAGATCGTCGGTGCGGACGCCCTGTGGGTGATGCATCTCGATTTGAACGCGATGCGCGACAGCACCATCGGCAAGGAACTCATCACGCAGGCGATGGGGCTTCAGGCGATGATGATGCAGCAGCAAAAACTGCCGGTGCAGGTGGACATCCCGAAACTTGTTTCCGCGATCGGATCCATCACCGCGTACGGCACCAATCTTTCCCAAGATCCGAATTTGGTGGATGGCACGTTGATCCTCCAAGGCGCGCCGGAACTGCGCTCGATGGTCGAGGGCATGGTGATCCAGGCGAATATCGCGGAGCCGGCCAAGGTCGCGGAAATAAAGGATCTGCCGTTCGATGCGTATTCGCTGGAGGGACAACTCGTCATCGCCTTCCCCAAGGAGCCGATCGTCCTCGTGAGCAAATCGAAGGCGCAGCTGCTCACCGCGCATAAAGTTTCCCGGGGCGAGGTCGCCTCGCTGGCCAAGGCAAAAAACTCGCCGCTCACGGGGCTCGTCCGCAATCAAACCGGTGCGTTCGTGCTCGCGGCCAGCGTGGTGCCCTCGGCGGAGTTTTTCCCGGCGGACGCACCGCAGGCGCGCATCTTGCAGATGGCAAAATCGGCATCCGTCGAACTCGGCGAAGAGGGCCGGCAGACCTTCGCGCATGTGAAGTTGCTCGCCGCCTCCGACGACATGGCCGACAAGCTCATGAAGATCCTGCAGGGCATCACCGCAATGATCTCGTTTGCCGAGACCAACGACAAATACCTGGCGGAATTTTTGAAGTCGGTGACGGTGAGCCGTGAGAAAAACACCGTGACCTTGCATCTCGCTTATGCGAGCGAGCGCCTGATCCAGATGCTCGAAGAGATGAAGGAGTCGCACCGCAAACCGCGCGCGCCGCAGACCCCGCAACGGCCGAGCCGGCCGAAAACGAAAATCGAAGGCACCGTGGTCGGCACATGGATCGCCGACCAGCAACTCGGCAGCGACGGCCCTTCCGCGGAAGGTCTCGCCACCAAGACGCTCGAGAACGTCACGCTGTGGCCGGGCGCCGTGGTGATCCTGACCGGCGAACGACAAGGCGGGGAAAATGCGCGAGTCGATCGCATCGATCTGACGCCGACGGACGGCGGCCGCACGCTGACCTTCGAGGCGGAATACATGAATCTCCGCGGGTATTCCGAAGAACGTTTCGAAGCCGCCTCCGGTGGAAAACTCATCAAGGCGCAATCGAACGTCGCCACCGCGCGGTTTCAGTTCTCGGGCGCCGAAGGCCTCTACACGGTGAGCGTGCGCTATTGCGATGAGACGGACGGCAAATCGGCGTTTACCGTCAGTATCCTGAATCCGGATACGCAGGAAACGCCGCAAGCTCCGGCTGCACCCGAAGCCCCCGCGGCGCCGGTCGCACCGACCGCGCGCTGATGTCGGCGGGAGACAGCGCCATGTTTTTTTCGTCGGAAACGCGTGCCTCTGAGCACGAAGACGCGGCTCCCGGCATCTCCGCCGCGGAGATTGCGTTTATGCGTGCGGCCGCGGCGGGCGACGCACGTGCCAGCGAGGATCTCGTGCGTCGTTACAGCGGCCGCGTCTTCAATTTTCTTTATCAGATGGTGCGGCACCGGCAGGACGCCGAGGACCTCACGCAGCAAACTTTCATCAAGGCGTTTCGCCACCTGGATCGTTTCGATCCGAGGCGACCGCTGATCAACTGGCTGCTCACCATCGCGCGGCGCACGGCGTTGAACCATTTTCGCGACACCAAACGCTGGGAGGAGATCCCCGAGGACAGCGCGAGCCAGGCGCCCTCGCCGGCGCGCGAAGTGGAGAGTCGCGATCGCACGGCCAATGTGTGGGACCACGCACGGCGCGTGCTTTCGCAGCGCGAATTTGAAGTGCTCTGGCTTCGTTTTGGCGAAGAGCGCTCGACGGAAGAAACGGCGAAGCTCACCGGTTTGACCGTCGCGAACGTCAAGGTCATCGTATTCAGAGCCCGCCAGCAATTATTGAAAGGAGACTCCGCCCATGAACTCGTTTGAAGATTCAGACACACCGAGAATCTGCCGGAGAGTGCGCCGGTGGGACGCCGTTTTTGCCCGCTCGACCGGTGAATCGCACTTCGCGCGCCGTCATCGCGCGCATTGTCCCGACTGCGAAGTCTTTTTCGCGGGCGACGATGTATTCGAAAAAGCACTACGCCAGTCCGCGCGCGGGATGCAGGTGGAGGCACCGACCGGTTTGGAGCAACGCATCCTGCGAGCGCAGGCGGAGGCCGCGCAACCGGTGCGTGGCTTTTCGTGGGCGGGAGCCGGCTGGGCGCTCGCGGGCGCTGCGATGGTGGCGGCTGTCGCGTTTTTCACCGCCATCCAGCCCGAGCTGCCCCGGACCGAACGCGCGATCGAATTGGCCGAAGAGAACCGTCCCGCGGACTGGCGCGAACTGGCCGCGCCCGCGCGCGAGTGGGTGAAGCAGAACCCGCTCGAGCAGGAAATCGCTTCGCTCACGACCAATGCCCGGTCCGTCCTTGGGTTTCTGGCGCTGAATTTTTTGCCCGCGCAGGAGGATGACGCGGCATCAGCCGGCGAACAGGATTCCCTCGATACGAACCGCGGTTGAGCGACCGCCTGCGGCGCGCCCGGGTGGGATCGCGCCGCATGACGTATCCAAAAACTGGATGCGTCAGCCCTTCAGCGCATCGAGCACGATGCCGGGCGTGAGCAACTCGGGCAGGATGTGCGGCCCGGTCGCGTCGGGTTTGTAGATCAGATTAAAAGGCACGGCGCTGCGGTTGAATTTCGCGAGCTCGGCGGTGATTTGCGGATCCTGATTGGTCCAGTCGGCCTTGAAGAGGACGACCTTCTCGTCGCGGATGAATTTTTTGACCTCGGACGAACTGAAGACAGCGGCCTTGTTCGTCTGGCAGGTGAAACACCAGCGGGCGGTGAAATCGACGTAGGCGATCTTCCCGTCGGCCTGCGCCTGGGCAACGGCTTCCGGGCTCCATTTTTCCCACACGAGATCGGTCGGCGCCGCGGCGCGAGGCCAGCCGAGGACCGTGCCGAGTGCGAGCAGTGCGATGCCTCCGATCACGCCGAGCCGCACGCGGGCGGGCTTGGCTCCGGGCGCTGTGTAGCGACCGTACCACCACGCGCCGAGCGCGATCACGGTGAGGCCGAGCAGGACGAAAAGAAGTGAGTATTCCTGACCATCGCCGCTGCTTTGACCGGCGAGCACCCACACCAAGAATGCGACGGTGGCGTAAAGCGGAAACGCCATGAATTGCTTGAACGTTTCCATCCACGCACCCGGGCGCGGGAGGACTTTGATCGCATCGGGAAAGATCGAGAGCAGCAGGTACGGAAGCGAGAGGCCGATCGCGATGGCGGTGAAAACGGCGAAGGATGCGGCGATCGGCAAAGCCAGCGCGGCGCCCAGCGCAGGTGCGAGAAACGGCGCGCTGCACGGTGTGGCGACGACGGTGGCGAGCACGCCCGTGAAGAACGAGCCGCTGTAGCCGGATTTGCTCTGCAGGTTCGCACCGACGGCCGTCGCGCGGAGACCGAACTCAAACACGCCGCTCAAGCTCATCGCAAAAACGAGCATGATCGCGGCGAGCACAAAGACGAAGACGGGCGATTGCAGCTGGAAGCCCCAACCGAGTTGATCGCCACCTGCGCGAAGCGCTGCGAGTGCGCCAGCGAGCGCCCAGAACGACGCGAGCACGCCAGCGGTAAAAACGAGTCCGTGCAGCGTGACTTTGCGGCGGTCGGCCCCGGACTGGTTGACGAAACCGAGGATCTTGATGCCGAGCACGGGGAAGACGCAGGGCATGAGGTTGAGGATGAGTCCGCCGACAAAGGCGAGGGCCAGCGTGCCGGCGAGCCCGCCGGCAGTCGTCGCGCCGGCGCCCGTTGCGGATGATCCCCCGACTGCGCCAGCCTCGGTGACGGGTACGTCCAGGACGAGCCCGCGGGTGGCGCCGGAAGCGTTGGTGTACGCGAGCACGCCGGTGAGCTTTTTCCCGTCGCCATCATAGGCGGCCGAAATGGGGAGCGTGAGCGTGAGCCGGCCGGCGTCGTTCGCGGCGGTTTGTGGTTGATCGTATTGAATGAACGCGTCGCTCGAAAACACATGCGGCTTGAGCAACGAGGCGACGCGCGAGCCCTCGACGATGAGCGTGAGCGATTTGTCGGAGCGCGTGGCGGTGAAATTCAAATCATCGGCCGGCGCTGGCAGCGAAATCGCCGCGAAGTGCGTGCGATGCGTCGGGTTGGCTTTGGGCGCGTCGTTGGAAACCGGGAGGGTCAACGTGAGCGACGCGCGCCCCGGAATGCAGGAGGCGGCGCACATCAACCAATCGGCGTCCGCGCGGAGGGTGACGCTTTGCCCGGCAGGCAGATCGGCGGGCGGCGTGATCGTGACGGGCAGGAGCGTGTCGTTTTCGTAGCCATTGCCGGCAATGTTTCCGGAGCCATCGCGCACGACGAAGGGCGTGGGCCATTGGATGTCGCTCGCGGTCCAGCCCGGCGGGAGTTTCCACTCGATCGAGGTGGGATAACCGGTGCCGGGATTGATCCAATACGTGTGCCAGTGCGGTTCATGCACGAGGCGCAGGGCAACGGTGAACGCGCGTCCAGGCTGCACCGAAGTTTCGGCGGCGATGAGGGAGGCGGTCACCTGGGCGTTCACGCCGCTCACGGCGGACGCGATCAGCAGGAAAAAAACGAAAAGGCGGCGAAACGACATGGGCAAAGTGAAAGGTATTACGAAATCGGAGGCAAAGGTCCTGAAGGAAAATCGCGCCCGCGGGGGAAGGGCCGATGCGGCAGACCGGTAACGCGATAGTTAACCACAACCGGGTGACCGCCGGACGGAAGTGTCACGTAATACGTGACACTTTTTATGGTCCGCCCGCGTTTCACGCTGACGGAGCGCGACGCTCTGATGATCCGCGGCTGGTGCTATTTTTACCTGCGGGCAGATTTCAACGCCGGGCGGTCGGGCATGTGCGCATGTCCCGGGTGACGCGCGAAGTGTCACGTATTACGTGACACTTTTTTCGGGCGCGGGCGGTTGGAATGAGGCGGGAAAGTTGACGCGAAGGGTGATGCGGGCAGTAAGTGCCGCATGAATACGCGCTTGTTTGGACGCAGCGGACGCACAGTTGGAGAAATCGGGTTGGGCACCTGGCAGCTCGGCGCGAATTGGGGCGAGGTCACGGATGACGCGGCGCTGGCGACTTTGCGTGCGGCGCGCGAAAACGGCGTGACGTTTTATGACACGGCCGACGTGTATGGCGGCGGTCGCAGCGAGCGGTTGATCGGGCGGTTTTTGCGCGAGATCGGTGCGGCGGAATCAGCGAAATTGTTTCTCGCAACGAAGCTGGGGCGTCGCGGTGATCCGGGATGGCCGGCGAATTTCACGCGCGAAGCCGTGCGCAAGCACACGGAGGATTCGCTCTCTCGACTCGGCGTGGACGCGGTCGATCTCACGCAGCTCCATTGCGTGCCGACCGAGGTGCTGAAACGCGGCGAGTTGTTTGGCTGGCTCGATGAATTGAAGCGCGAAGGAAAAATCAAAGCGTACGGCGCGAGCGTCGAGTCGATGGACGAAGCCGCGTGGTGCGTCCAACAGCCCGGCTGCGCGGCATTGCAGATCATCTTTAACATCTTCCGCCAAAAACCCATCGCGACGCTCTTCGACGAAGCGAAAGCGAAACAAGTCGCGCTCATCGTGCGCCTCCCGCTGGCGAGCGGATTGCTCGGCGGAAAAATGACGACGGCGACACGTTTCTCGGCGGACGATCACCGGAATTTCAATCGCGACGGCCAGGCGTTTAATGTTGGCGAGACGTTCGCGGGCCTGCCTTTCGAGAAAGGCGTGGAGCTCGCAGACAAACTCAAAGCGCAGGTTCCGGCGGGCTGGACGATGGCGGATTGGGCGCTGCGGTGGATCCTGGATTTCGACGCGGTGAGCGTGATCATCCCAGGCGCGAAGAATCCGGCGCAGGCGACGGGGAATACAAAAGCGTCGTCGCTACCGAACCTCAGCGCAGAGCAGCACGCGTGGTTGAAGGCGTTTTATACCGCCGAAGTCGCGCCGCATATTCGCGGGCCGTATTGAGCATCTCCCGCCCCCGCTTCGCAGAAACGGGGCGCGGCATTAAACGGCGCTGCCTGCCCATAAAGCTCCGCCGGCGCGCGCAGGCGGTCGCATAGCGTCGATGATACCGAGAGATGCCGATGGTGGTCGGCGGATCCTGATGCTGGTCTTCGGCTATCGTCAGGCGCTGAGTTGCGAGTCGGTTGTCATCCATTAGATGACAACTTCACTGAAGACTCCCTCGTGGGAAGAGAGGAGTTTGTCATCTATTAAATGACAAATGGTCGGACGAAGAGTTGATTGAAGCGGGGCCATGGCGCGGGGCTGGTTAATCCCCGAGGAAGGTTTGGCCGTTCTGTTTTGCGCCGACCCAGCACAGCAGCAGCAACGTGCGCTCGGCATCCAGACACGCGGTGGGCGAGCCGATGCAAACATGCAGGCGTTGGCGCGGAATACCCAGCAGGCGGGCGAGCGAGGCCTTGGCGCCGCGACGACGGAGCAGCGGGCGCGCCTGCCGCGTGAGCTCGGACCAAAGCGGCGTTTGGGGACCCGGCCGGAGAACGCGACCCGCGGATCGCGCTCCAACGGAGAAAGTCTTGTCGACGTTTGCGCGCTGTCGGGCCGTTTTCTCAGCCAGCTCGAAAAGCGTGAGTGCGAGATCGGCGATCAACAAGGGGTAGTAGCGATATTTTGGAGCATCCATTCATTCCCGATTATTCCGAATGTCATCTAATAGATTACATTCAGTTTTCGCTCCGCAGGAAGCCTGGCGGAATTTGTCATCTAATAGATGACAACCTCGCTTGGGGCAAAGGGGTGAGGGCGCTGGGTGGTGGGTGGCGAAATCCAGGCGGGATAGGCGGAGAGGCGAGGGGTGGACTTGGCGGGTGGCGGCAATACGATCCGGTTTATGCGCATCGATCTCTGTTCGCTCGCGTCGCGCGACGCCTACCGTTGGATGACCAGCACGATTCTGCCGCGACCGATCGCGTGGGTGTCGACGATCTCGTCCGAGGGGAAAACGAATCTGGCGCCGTTTAGTTTTTTCCAAGGCATCACGTCCAATCCGCCGATGTTGATGTTTGTGCCGGTGAATCTCCGCGATGGTTCGAAGAAGGACACGGTGAAAAACATCGAAGCGACGAAGCAGTTTGTCGTGAACCTCGTGTCGTACGCGCAGGCGGAATTGATGAATAATTCCGCCGCGGTGCTGCCGTATGGCGAGAGCGAGTTCGATGCGTTCAAGGTGCCGTCGGTCGCTTCGGATATCGTGAAACCGCCGCGCGTGGCGGGCGCTCCGGTGAGCTTTGAATGTGAGCTGCACTCGATCACGCACATCGGCGAAGGCCCTGCGGCTGCGAATGTGGTTTTCGGCCTCATCAAACTCATGCACGTGGACGATGCGGTGTTGGACGCGAGCGGGCAGGTCGATCCGGTGAAACTCGATCTCGTGGCGCGCCTCGGTGGCGAATCGTACGTGCGCATGGGCGAGATGTTTTCGCTCAAGCGACCGGATCGCACCGCGCCGGAGGCGCGGTGAAATCCGAAATCCGAAGGCCGAATGCCGAAGGAGTGACCAATGACCAGTGACCAATGACCAATGACGAGCGTCCTCCGCGTGCTTGAGCAGTTGGACATTCGATTCCCCGTTGTGCGATCTGTGGTTCTGGTACTTGGCCATTCGGGGCCTGTTGGTCGTCCACTGGTCACTGGTCACTGGTCACTGGTCATTCGTCATTGGTCATTGCGGGCCGCGCGACGGCCCGCCGCTTTACCGTCCAGATTTACGAGTGGTGAAATGACAGTATGCTGGCGCATGGTGCGGGCTTACCCTGTTTACCCATGGCCTCTCTTATTCGTATTGGTTCGGTTGTGTTGAGTGTGTGCGCGCTGACGACGACGGCGCTGGCGGAAACGGTGACGGTGTCGGTCGATGCTCGCGCGGCGGGCCGGCCAATCAGCCCGGATCTGTTGGGGATTTTTTTTGAAGACATTAACTACGCCGCGGATGGCGGTTTGTACGCGGAGTTGGTGCAGAATCGGTCGTTTGAATACAGCCCGCTCGAGCAGCCGACGTGGACGCCGCTGACGGGCTGGGAACTCATCGCGCGCGGCGGGGCGAAGTTGAAGTGGGAAGTCGATGACTCCGAGCCGCTGCATCCCAACAATCCGCAGTGCGCGATTTTGAAAGTGAATGCCATCGGCGACGGTGCGGGCATCGCGAATGCGGGTTTTGGCGGCATCGTTTTGCGCGAGGGCGATCGGTACGACGTGTCGCTTTTCGCCAAACATCTCTTCAAGGGCGAACGCTGGAGCCAGACCGCCAACGAAGGCGATCCCGCGCCGCTCGTGGCCCGACTCGAAACAGCGAGCGGCGAAGTGCTCGGCGAAGCGAATCTCGGTGCGCCGACGCGCGAGTGGACACGTCTGGAGGCGACGATCACGGCGAAGCGTTCGGACGATGCGGCGCGCCTGGTCGTGTTGATAACGGCGCCGGGCGGCGTGGCGTTGGACGAGGTTTCGCTTTTCCCGCAAAAGACTTTTCGCGGTCGGAAAAACGGCTTGCGCGCGGATCTCGCGCAGGTGATCGCGGACGTGAAGCCGAAGTTCGTGCGCTTCCCCGGCGGCTGCCTCGTGCATGGCCATGCGTTGAGTAACCTGTATCGGTGGAAAGACACGATCGGGCCGGTCGAGCAGCGTCGCGGACAGAAGAATCTGTGGGGTTACCACCAGTCGGTGGGGCTGGGTTATTTTGAATATTTTCAGTTCTGCGAAGACATCGGCGCGGCGCCGTTGCCGGTCGTGCCGGCGGGTGTGTGCTGCCAGAACGCCGCACATCGTCATGGCGTCGGCCAGCGCGGTCTCCCGCTCGATCAGATGGATGAGTACATCCAGGAAGTGCTCGATCTGATCGAATACGCGAACGGACCGGCCACCTCGACGTGGGGAGCGAAGCGCGCGGCCGCGGGTCATCCGGAGCCGTTTGGCCTGAAATATCTCGGCGTGGGGAACGAAGACCGGATCACGCCCGAGTTTAAGGAACGCTTCGAAATGATCCATCGCGCGGTCAAAGCGAAGCATCCCGAGATCGTCGTGATCGGCACTGTCGGGCCGTTCCACGAAGGCGAGGATTACGAAGCGGGCTGGAAGATCGCGGATGAACTCCAGCTGGAGATGGTGGATGAGCATTACTACGTCGCGCCGGAGTGGTTGCTCGCGAACACGCGACGCTACGACGCGTACGATCGCAAGCGCTCGAAGGTCTATCTCGGCGAGTGGGCCTCGCGCGGAAACAAGTTCAATAATGCGCTCGCCGAAGCGGCTTATCTGACGGGGCTCGAGCGCAACGCCGACGTCGTGCCGTTGTCCTCTTACGCGCCCTTGCTCGGCAAACTCGGCAACTCGCAGTGGAATCCCAACCTCATCTATTTCACCAACACCGAGGTGTATCCAACGGTTAACTACTACGTGCAGCAGTTGTTCAGCCTGCACAGCGGCGACACCTGGTTGGAACCGGGCGTTTCGGGTGGCGAGGCGGCGAACGCCATCGAATGGGAAAAGCGCGGCCTCGCGGTCTCCACCGTGCGCGACAGTCGCAGCGGCGATCTGATCGTGAAACTCGTGAACGCGAGCGCCGATGCGCACACCGTGCGCGTGCGGATCGCGGGCGCGGGATCTTTCGCGAAAGAAGGCGTGAAGATCGTGCTGACCGGCGATCCGGCCGCGGTGAATGATGTGAAAAACCCGCGCGCAGTCGTGCCGCAGACGACAACGCTGGCGGTGAGCGAGGAGATCGCGTGCGAGGCTCCCGCGCATTCGCTGACCGTGCTGCGCTTCACCGCGAAACGCTGAGCAGAGTCCGCGCTTTTCTTTTTTTCGCCGGCCGCCAGCGTGGCGGCCCATGGCGCCCACCCCGCGCGATCCTGCGATCCTCCCCACGCCCGACGATTTACTCCCCGACTCCTTGCGAGGAACGCCCGGATTTTTCCGAACGGGCCGCGCACGCTCGGGCCAGTGGTGGCTGATCGATCCGGAAGGGCGTGCGTTCATCAGCAAAGGCGTCGCTGGCGTGAATCGCTGGGGGCGCCGCGATGGACGCCAGCCGCGTCCAGGGCCGTACGCCGAAGCCGTGGCGAAGCGGGAGGAAGGCCTCTATTTCTGGGCCGAGGCCGAGGAGCGGCTGCGTAGTTGGTTTTTCAATACGCTCGGACCGTGGGCTGGCGGGGGAGCGGAAGACATGGGATTCGCCCGGACCGAAGTGCTCGAACTGGGTGGCTGCGGTCCGCAGATCCATGCCTTCGGTGCGCGATTGCCCGATGTTTTCGATCCCGGGTGGCGCGAGGCGGCGCAGGCGCGTGCGCAGGAACGTTGCGCGCCGTGGCGTGGGAGTCGCGAGCTCATCGGCTATTTTTCGGACGACGATCCCGGTTGGGCGCAGATGCGCGATGGCGAGGCGGAGGCACGGCCGGCGTTGTTGCAAATTTGCCTGAGCCTGGAGCCGTCGCAGCGCGCGTATCACGCGGCGTGGGAATTTGTGCTGGCGACGCGGCGCGGCGATCTCGCGACGCTCGCGCGCGATTGGGCGGTGGAGCTGCCCAACAAAGAAACGCTGCGCCAGCTCACGCAGCGCGAAGTGGCGTTGACGAGCGAAGGCTATCGTCGCGACCAGCGGTTGTTCACGCGGGAGTTTGCGCGGCGGTATTTCGGCACCTGCGCGGCGGTGGTGCGTACGCACGATCCGGAGCATCTGTTGCTGGGTTGTCGTTTTCGCGGAAATCCCGGCGCGGCGGTGCTCACCGAATGCGTGTATCCGCTGGTCGATGTCGTCTCGGTTTCGCCGGTGGACGATGCTTGGGAGAAAACCGCGCAGGCGTGTCATGCGGCGCGCGGCATGCCGGTGCTGATGACGGGCGTGGATTGGACGGGCGAAGCGTTTTTGCGGGCGCCGGTGCCGCGTCCACCCCGACCCACGACGAGCGTCGAGCGCATGTTGAAAAAAGGCCGTGCCGCGCTGGAGCGCTTGTGCGCGCAGCGGGCCGTGGTCGGTTACGAATGGACGGCGTGGGCGGACCTCGAAGGTGAACAACCGCCGTTCGCGAGCGGACTCGTGCATCTCGACAATCGCGAAGCGCGCGAGCACACCGAGCTTCTGGCCGAGGTGAATGCGCGCGCCGAAAAATTGCGCCTCAAGCCGCGCCGCTGAGACGTTTCCGCGATGAAAGTGAGAGGTTCGCGGTTGCCAATCGCGGTGAGCGCACGCCAAATCCATCGGCATGCGTTTCTTTAGTTCACTGCTTTGGGCTGTGCTGCTGGCCGTTCCGCTTACGGTGCAGGCGCAGCGTGAAAAACTCCCCTACGAAGATCTTCAGATTGTGGAGAAAACCTGGCCGGGCGCGGTGAAAACCGCCACGGGTCTGCGCTCGCTGGTCTTGAAGGCCGGCGATGGCGAGCAGGTGAAAAAGGGGGACGAAGTGAGCGTGCTCTATGAGGGCCGTCTGATCGATGGCACGGTTTTCGACGGCACGCAGGATCCGGACAAACCTTTCACGTTTCGCGTGGGTCGCGGCCAGGTCATCGCCGGCTGGGAAGAAGGCCTGCAATTGATGCGGGTCGGCGAAAAACGTCTGCTGATCGTGCCCTTCGAGCTCGGTTACGGCACACGCGGCGATCCGCCCAAGATCCCGCGCCGCGCCACCTTGATCTTCGAAGTCGAAGTGGTCCGCGTAACGCGTTGAGGCGGACAAAATGCTGGCAGCGATGGGCGCTGCG
The DNA here is from genome assembly GCA_964573305.1 of uncultured Opitutaceae bacterium. Classification (GTDB taxonomy): domain Bacteria; phylum Verrucomicrobiota; class Verrucomicrobiia; order Opitutales; family Opitutaceae; genus Nibricoccus. The sequence goes on along the minus strand of CAZNJG010000003.1, from coordinate 218,705 downwards.
CGTGTCGCGCCGCTGGCCGTCGCTTGACTCAGGCGCGCTGCTCGCGTGAGCGTGCGGGGTGCCCGTAACCCCGGAGGATCGCTGTCGACGCTTTTTCTGTGCCCTGACTTTGCTGGGCGCGACTGCGTTGACGGTGGGAGCCAATGCGCCGGGCGGCTCAAACGAAGCATCTTCAGCCGCGCGCTTTCGCTGGAGCGATCTCGCGTGGGGTGGGGCAGGCGGCGCGGGACTGATGTTCGGCCTGGCCGCGCTTCACTGGCGTCGGCGCTCCCGTGGATGGGAAGCGACGACGCAGACGTTGCGCGAAGAGCGCGACCGTGCGGAGCGGCGGGCAGCGGAGCTGACGACGCTTTTGGCGGAGGTGCCGGTGGAGCTGTGGGCGGTCGATGAATCGGGGCGCTTTGTTGCGCAAAGCCGGCTGCATCGCGAACGCTACGGCGACGCGCTTGGCCGCACGGTGGAAGAACTGGCGCTGCCCGAGCCGGTGCGCGCGCAAAGCGACGGCGATCATCGCCGGGTTCTGGGCGGAGAGTTTGTCTGCGGCGATGTGGACGTGACGATCGCCGGCCGCACCTCGCATATGCACCGGCTGCTGGCGCCGAGGCGTATCCAGAAAACGGTTACAGGCGCCATCGGTGTGGCGGTGGACGTGACGGAACGCCGGCGGGCAGAGGAAGCGTTGTGGCACAGCCAGCAGCGTCTCCGGCTGCATATGGAAAACACACCGCTCGCGGTGATCGACTGGTCGGCCGACGGAAAAATCCTTTCGTGGAATGCCGCGGCTGAGAACGTCTTTGGCTGGCAGGCCGTCGATGTGCTCGGAAAAGACGCGCGCCTGTTTTTTTCAAACGGCCAGCTGGCGGCGCACGAAGAAGCCTGGCGGAAGCTCCTCGCCGGCGATGGCGGCGCGAGTCTCCGCGCACGCAACATGACCCGTGAAGGGCGTGAGCTCGATTGCGAGTGGTACCACACCGCGCTCGTGGATCCGCAGGGTCAAGCGGTGGGCGTGTCTTCGATCGTACTCGATGTGAGCGATCGCTTGAATGCGGAGGACCGCATCCGGGAATCCGAGGAGCGGTTCCAGCATGTGTTTGAAGCGAGTTCGGTGGCGAAGTTGATTCTGCGGCGGGCCGACGGGCGCATCATCAATGCGAACGCACGCCTGCTCCTGATGCTCGAGCGTCGTCGGGAGGACGTGCAGGAAAGGACGCTGGCCGGGATCGCTCTCTGGGAGCGGCCGGAAGACGGGGAGACGTTTCTGAGATTGCTCGAACGCGACGGCGAAGTGCGCGACCGCGAGTTTCGCCTGAAACCACGCGTCGGTCCGCCGGTGGATGTGGTGGTGTTTGCCGCGCAGGTGCGGCTCGGCGGGGAGATGTGCGTGCTGGTGACGCTGGTGGATAACGTCGAGCGCAAGTCCGCGGAGCACGCGTTGCGCGAGAGCCAGCGTTTTCTTTCGGTGTTGATCGGGCACCTGCCGGGCATGGTTTACCGCTGTCGAAACGACCGGCGTTGGACGATGACCTTCGTGAGTGACGGCGCGACGGAACTCACCGGTTATTCATCCGCGGAGCTCGAGCATGGCCGCGCGGTGGATTTCGCCGAGTTGATCCATCCGGATGATCGCGAGCGTGTGTGGCACGACACGCAGCACTCGCTGGATAGCGGGCGAAATACTTTTTCGTTTGAATACCGACTCCGGCGTCGCGACGGCGAGGAGCGCTGGGTGTGGGAACGCGGCGAGGCGCTCAACGAATCGGCAGCCGGGAACGATGTCCTCGTCGGTTTCATCACCGACATCACCGAGCGCAAACGCGCGGAGGAGGAAGTGCTCATGCTCAACCTCAGCCTGGAGCGGCGCGTGGGCGAACGCACCGCCGAGCTCGGCGCGGCCTACGAGCAGTTGAAGCAACTCGACCGGTTGAAGTCCGAGTTTCTCGCGACGATGAGTCACGAGCTGCGGACGCCGCTCAATTCGATCATCGGCTTCAGCTCGATCCTTCGGCAGGGTCTGGCGGGCCCGCTCAACGACGAGCAGACGAAACAGATCGACATGGTGCGCGGCTCGGCGAAGCACCTGCTCTCGTTGATCAACGACCTGCTGGATCTCTCGCGTATCGAATCCGGTCGCATGGCGCTGACCTGGGCCGTCTTCGATCTGCCGTCGCTGCTTCGCGAAGTGGAGGCGGTGCTGGCGCCGATGGTCGCGCAACGCGGCTTGAGGTTGAGCCTTCGTCCGCCGGAAGGCGCTCTGGAAATCGAGTCGGACCGCCAGCGACTTTACCAAGTGCTCCTGAATCTCGGAGGAAACGCCGTGAAATTTACCGAAACAGGCACGGTGACCCTGGAGTGGGAAGTGAGCGGAAACGAAGTCAGTATCCGCGTAATCGATACAGGCATCGGCATCCGCCCGGAGAACATGGGGCTGTTGTTCGAAGCGTTCCGGCAGGTCGATGGCTCGGCGCGCCGCGTGTATGAGGGCACCGGACTCGGTTTGTATCTTTGCCGCCAGTTGATTGATCTGCTCGGCGGTACCATCGGCGTCGCGAGCACGTACGGGCAGGGCTCGTGTTTTACCGTGAAGCTGCCGTTGAAACGAATTGCCCGACGCGGGGAGGTGCATTCGTGAAACGAACGGTGCTGCTGATCGAGGACAACGATGCCAACCGCTACCTTGCGTCGTTTTTGCTCACGAAGGCCGGCTTGGAGGTGGTCGAGGCAGCCAATGGCATCGATGGTGTGCGGCTGGCGATCGAACACGCGCCTGCCCTGATCGTCATGGATATCGAAATGCCCGGCATGGACGGCTACGAAGCGGCGAGACGCCTGCGCGCGCATGTCCGCACGGCGCGCACGCCGATCCTCGCGTTTTCCTCGTATGTGCATCCGGCCGATCGCGAACGCGCATTCGCGGAAGGCGTCTCCGACTATCTCGAGAAGCCATTCGAGGTGGACGAGTTCCTGCGACGTGTATTCCGTTTGCTCCCGCCGCCCGCTTCAACGTCCCCATGAAAATCCTCGTCGCAGAAGATCACGCCGAGAGCCGGTATCTCTTGCAGCAATTGTTTTCCGGTCTGGGGCACGAAGTGTCGGCGGTTGCCGACGGGTTGGAAGCGCTGGAACAACTGGAGCGCGGAAAGGGCCCGGCTTTTGATGTGATCGTGTCGGATGCACTCATGCCGCGCATGGATGGCTTCCGCCTGTGTCGTGAGATTCGTCGTCATCCGCGCTGGTGTGGGCTTCCGTTTATTTTCTACACCGCCACCTACACCGAACGCGGTGACGAGCAGATGGCGATGAACCTCGGCGCGGATCGTTTCGTGCTGAAGCCCGAAGAACCCGCGCGCTTGATGGAGCTCATCGAAGAAACGGTCGCGCGTGTGCAAGCTGCGCCACCCCGCGTGCCGCTGCCGCTGGATAATGCCGGCTCCGTGATGGAGGAATACACGCAACGACTGTCGTTGAAACTGGAGCGCAAAGTAGCCGAGCTCGAAGGCCTCAACGACGATCTCCGCCGATCCGATCGCGCGGTGCGCGAATTGAACGAACGCCTGACCGCGACGGTGACGGCGCTGGAAAACGAAGCGCGCGAGCGGCGCGATGCAGAGCGCCGGTTGAGGTTTCGCGAGCATTTATTGAGTCAGGCCGAACGCATCGGACATGTGGGCAGTTGGGAGCGACTCGGTGAAAGCGACGAACTGCTGGTTTCCGACGAAGCGTGCCGGATTTTTGGCGTGCCTTCTGGCACCGCGCTCACGATGGACTGGATTCGCGGGCATGTTCACGAAGCCGATCGCGAACGCGTGCTCCAGACCTGGGGCGAAGCCGACGACAGTGCTGAGGATTTCGAATGTGAATACCGTCTCGTCCGCAACGATGGCACGGAATGTCCGGTGGCCATGAAGCGCCGCGTGTTCTGCGATGAATCGGGCGCAGTGCGGTACGTGGGTGTGTTGCAAGATCTGACCGAGCGCCGGCAGACCGAGGCGCAAAGGGCGCGGCTCGAAACGCAGCTGCGCCAGGCGCAAAAGATGGAGGCGATCGGTAACCTCGCGGGCGGGATCGCGCATGATTTCAACAACATCCTCACCGCGATCATGGCACACGCAGAGTTGCTCGATCTGGAACTGCCGCGGACGGGCACGCCCGCCCAGCTTCGCGACAGCGTGAGTGAGATCCTCACGGCATCGTCGCGCGCGCAGGAGATGGTGAAGCAGATACTGACCTTCAGCCGCAAGCAGCCCGTCGAGCGCAAGCCCGTGCAGATCGACGGCGTCGTGGCCGATGCGCTGCGGCTGGTGAGAGTGCTGCTGCCGGCCGCCGTGGGCCTGCGTGACGAATTGCATGCCCACCGAGTCGTCCTCGCGAACGAGGCGCAAATTCACCAGGTGGTCATGAACCTCTGTACGAATGCCGCCCACGCCGTCACGGACGGCGACGGCGCGATCATGGTGACACTTGGCGTGGCCGATCTCACCGATGCCGGCGCGGCGGTCCGGCCGCCGCTGAAGGCTGGCGAGTACGTGTTGCTCGAAGTGAGGGACAATGGTTGCGGCATGGAGCCGGCGACGGCGGAGAGGATCTTCGAGCCGTTTTTCACGACGAAAAATGTCGGCGATGGCACCGGCCTCGGCCTGGCGGTCGTGCACGGCATCGTCCAGGCGCACGACGGCGCGATCTTTGTGGAAAGCATGCCGGGACGCGGGACGATCTTCTCCATTTACCTCCCGGCCTTGAGCCTCGAGGACACGCGCCCCGGGGTGACGCCGACGCTTCCGGCCGGCGCAGGAGAAAAAATCCTTTTCGTGGACGACGAGCCAAGCGTCGCCCGCATCGGCGCGCGGTTGCTGGAGAGACTCGGCTATGTTGTCGAATCGATGACCGACCCCGTGGAGGCGAAAGCCCGGCTCGTCAAAGAACCGCGGACCTTCGATCTCGTGGTCACGGATTATCTGATGCCGCGCATGACGGGTCTGGATCTCGCGCGGGCGGTGAAAACCGTCCACCCGGACATGCCGATGATCCTCGCCATTGGCTTCGGCGGACAACTCGACGCGGCGACCGCGCGCGAGCAGGGCTTTTGCGAATTCGTCACGAAGCCATTCGCCCTGCAAACGCTCGCGGAAGCGGTGCGACGGGCGTTGGTCAGGACGTGAGCGCCGAAGGTTTCAACCGCCGGCAACCGGTGGGATAAACACGATGCGCGCATCGCAGCGCAGTGGTGTTGTCCACGGAGCAAACTCCCCATCGATCGCGACGCGCAGCCGCTCAGCCGGAAGCGAGAAACGATGACGCTCGCGCAACTCGCGGTAAAGATCCGCGGCGGTGCCGGCGGAAGTCGTGATGGTTTCAGCGGAGACTCCCCGCTGTTCACGGAGAAGGGCGAAATATTCCAGGTGGACGGTTTTCACGACGTGGAAGAGGGCTCTGGCGCGCGGTAATCGCTCTTGCCGCCGGATTTCTCTAGCAAACGGATCTCGCGGATCACGATGTCATGACTGATCGCCTTGGTCATGTCATAGAGAGTGAGCGCGGCGACAGATGCGCCCGTAAGCGCCTCCATCTCGACCCCTGTGCGCGCCTGCGTGCGTGCGTGGCAATGAATGAAAACATCGATCGTCCCCTCGGGCGAAGCCGGCCGGGTTTCGATCTCGATGTGGCAGTCATCGAGCGGGAGCGGATGACAAAGCGGGATGAGATCGCTGGTCTTTTTCGCCCCCATGATGCCCGCGAGAATGGCGGTCTGAAAAACCGGCCCCTTCTTCACGTGTAGTTCCTTCGCGGATACAAGTGCAGCGACGGCCGGCGGTAGGTGCACGATGGCGATCGCGTGGGCATGGCGGATGGTGATGTTTTTGCCGCCGACATCGACCATGCGCGGCTGGTTCTGGGCATCGAGATGAGAGAGCATGATCGGGAACGGGAATGAGGCTACGCGACAGTCGCTGCTCATCCCAAAACCTCAAGCCGTGAGGGAAGCATAAAATCCGGATGTGGCTAGAGCACGGGGCTCATGAGTGCCTCTCGCACTCGCGTCGGGCTGCGCTTGCCATCATCGAACATCGGCAATGCCGGCGGGATCGATGATCAGTCCGGTTTGATCTGCGATCTCCCGGACAAACCGTTCGGGTTCGCCCGGCGATAGAACCACGACCTTGCGCGGCAGCCAGAGCACGACGGTGCTCTTAGGCTCCGTTACGAACGCCCGATAAGAGCCGAGCCGGGAGTTTCGGAACAAGCCGGTGAAAGAATATAATCCGCCGTTCCCGAAAAGACGGATGCTGTGTCGCATCGCGTTGGGAATAAACTTTGCATCGCGCAACCCTGCGAGGGGAACACGAGTATTCCAGAACAGGCGCTTTATATAAAGGTCCTTTCCCGTGATGGCGTACCCGCGCACAGTGAAAAGACCGCAGCCCAGAATCGTGGGTGCAACAACCAGCAAGGCGATCCATGCCTGCGACGACTTGAGCAACACCAGTGTGCTTATGCCCACGAGAAAGAGCGTCGCGAATACGGATACTAGAACGAGAAATCTACTCCACGGAGCGCCGTAGGTTTTCATGAAAGGCTGGCCCTTTGTTTGATTTCTGTTTCGATTCGGATCGCCTCAATAGCTTCGCGAATCCGTGGTGAGCCATGGCGGTGTGCAGTCCGCCATTGGCCCTGGTCGCTTGTTCGGCCTATTTTCTTTTCGCGCGTATAACACGGATGAACTTTTCGTATTCCCGCAGTAACTCACTCCCGAGCTGATTTAGTCGGTTACGGATCGCTATCTTCTCTGGCGGATTATCCCAGTCGCGAAAATCCATCGTGACGAGAGCTGAGTTCCTCTCGTGCGGCCATGACTCACTGGCAAGCATAGGGACATACTCTCCGAGGTTCGAAAAGAACGACGCCCTCGCATTGTCCAGCTTCTTGTCGTCGAATTCGTAACCGACTCCCTTCCATGTGTCATGTAGCCGGAAGAGTGGTTTTATGTTCGAATATTCAAAAGGTACGGCCACATCGTGTGCGCGCAGAAAATATGTCGTGGGGGAGTCAGGCGGCATCAGCTCTAGAAACCGATCAGCCAACTCGCGATCATGGCCAGAGATATCTCGGGCCGTCTGCCATAAATCCGAACCAATGTAACCCAAAAGTGCCGCAATAAACGCGATCAACGACTCCCAGTCAGGCGCACGACAAAGCCAAGTAAGTGACAGAAGTAGGATGATCAGCGCGCCGGAACGTTGCTGGAATGACTTCATGTTTTTTGCCGGCCGATCATTGATCGGCCGCGCCGGGGCTGGCGACTCTAAGTTTTCTAAAGGAGCGCATTCCCGGGGCGGGTTATCGATTGGTCCTGCTCCTTTTATTTACTGTTTTCCAAGACCTGAATCCGCTCCTTTGCCTGATAGGCGTAAATAGATTCGGGAAACGTGGCGACGAGGTACTTATAGCTCCCTATTGCTTCCGGAATTCTCTTGAGGCCTTCATAACATTGGCCTCGAAGAAAAGAGATCTCCGCTTGGAGTGCGGGACTCGGCTTCACATAGCTCTCGGCCTGCGACAAGTCCGCAAGCGCTTCCTGAAACTTGGATTTCTTGATATCGGAGTACGCTCCAATCATGGCGCCCTTTTGCGCGGTGGCGCATCCGGCGAATGACAGAGTGATTAAAGCTAAGGTTATTTTGATGAGCTGGGACATAAATTTTGCCGAAAGGTATTTTTTGACCGGAACGGTGTTGGTCTTTTGGGGGCAGATTGAGGGGGAAGGGATTTAAGTGATTGCTTATGCGTGGATGTTTAACGCGGGCCTCCGGGGCTCAAGACCGCCTGCTAGCATGGGAGATCAAATGGGAGGTTGGTCGGGGCGTGTCGTGATGTCAGGAAGCAGGTACTGGCGTGGAGACGTTTGTGGAGGTTGAAAGCGGGTTGCCGGCTGGTGCTTTTTTGGGATTCTGCATTTCTGCAAAGGCCGGTCCTGCTCGCGCCAGCGTGGGGCTCGCCAAGGAGTATCTGGCGAAAGCGGGCCCTCAAGCGGGAAATGATACACGCGAAGCTTTGTGCTGGTGGTTTGTGGTCAGGCGAAAGGCCGCATTTATATAAGCGTGCTCATGCGGAGCAGTGGCGAGCTCGATTGCGTGGCTGGGGAAGCGGAGACCGGCTGGCGATGACAGCAGAGGCGAAAAGCCGACGGGGACGTCGGCGCTCCTGAGACGGAATGCGACGAAACGTTTTCGCCGTCTAATATGCGGGTGCGAGCGCGTGGTTTTATATAAAAAAGAAACCCGCGTCTCCGGAGGGAGGCGCGGGTTGGCCGGCAGCGCGCAGGCCTGAGCAGTGAGTTTTTAGAAGTTATATTGTACGCCGAGCTGGAGGACCGGGTAGATGCCGAGGTCGTCGAGATCGTCGTTGATGTCGCGTTCCTCGGCGCGGAGGTCGGCGCGGAATTGAGGATCGGCGTTGATCGGGCCAGTCGCGTTGAGATTCGCGCTGGCGTCGCCGGCGAAGAAGACACCGAGCGTCGCATAGAAGGCGAAGCCGCGTTCGCCGGGGCGCTTGGCCCAGCCGAGGCCGATGTACGGGGCGACGTCGTCTTCAAAGGAAGCGCTGCCACCAAGGGAATTGATCAACGTGCTGCTGTATTCGTTGCCGTTGATCTCGTAGGTCTGGCGTTCGGTGGGGCGGAGCGTGACGTCGATTTTATTATCGGTGGCGAACACGCCGGCGGAGAAGTGGAACTTCGTTTCCCACGGGTGCCAGTTGGCGAGGACTTTGAAGTTGGAGAGCTTCAGCTTGCCGTCGTAGTCGTTGTCGTCGGATTCGACATCGTAGTTGTGGTTGAGCCAGGTGTAGCCCGCGGTGAGCGTGAATTTGGGGTTCACGGTGTAGATGATCGAGGGACCGATGCCGGCGGTGCCGCCTTCGACGACGACGGCGAAGCGCGTTTGTGCGTCGGTGGCGGCGACGGGCGGCGGGATCTCCTGCGCGGCGAGCCAGGCGGGAGCGGCCAGAAGTCCGGCGGCGACGCCGAGCAGGGAGGTTTTTTGGAAGGGGAGGAGATGTGTCATAGTGAGTGCCTTGGTGGCGGGCCCTGTTTAGCCCACGCGGTGCCAGCTTTCGCCATCTGCTGTGGATGAATAAGATGCGTAACACGATCGGGCGGCGGCGTGTATGATTTGCACGGATACGAAGCGTTCGTGATTGCAAAGGGCACGGCGCCGCGGGGCGCGTCTCTGCTTCTTAAAGCGTTTTAAACTGTGGCGAATTGAGGGGGCGGCTTTACGTCGCGCTCTCCTCGCCGGCAGACACCTCGATCGGTTTTTAACCACTGACGCACCCGGATGGACACTGATGGTAAAGCCCGTGACCAGCGGTAGCCGCGAGCGCGTACCGCGCGGGTGGAACGTGCCGTCCCGGCGCGTTGTTCGCCATCGCTCGCTTGAGAGCGGCTTTAAAGTGAACTGCAGCCGGGGCGAGCCGTGTCCGGAAACCACGCCCGGGGATCGAAGATCTCAGCGCGTCGCGGGGAGTTGCGGTCAAATGGCGCGCCAGCGGAAGAGGCGGGCGGCGTGGCCGGCGGGGAGTGCGACGGGGCCGGCGGGAAGTTCGATAAAACCGTCGGTGCCGAGCAGTCCGGCGAAGTCGCCGGACGTGTTGGTGGTCATCGGATGCGCAAGGAGGCGCGCATCTGATGCGGATTCGAGACGGACCGGGACGAACGGCGCGAGCGCGGGTTTGAAGGAGAAAGGTGCGGCAAGGGCGGCGTATTCAGGCGATGAATACGCGGCGCGGCTCATGGCGGCGAGGGCGGGCAGCACGTAGCGGTGAAAGCAGACGAGGGTGGAAACGGGATTGCCGGGCAGCGCGAAGACCGGAGTGCGGCGCGACGTGAGGCCGAACCAGAAGGGTTTGCCGGGACGCTGGGCGATGCCGTGGAATTTCTTTTCCACGCCGAGTTCGCTGAGGACTGCGGGGAGGAAATCGTATTTTCCCTTGGAGATGCCGCCGGTGAGGAGGAGCACGTCGAATTCGGCGAGGAGGCGCTTGAGTTGGGTTTCGAGTTCGTACTTGAGGTCGCGGAGGTGGAAGCGTTCGACGCGCGCGTAGCCGGCGGCGAGGAGCGAGGCGCGCAGTGCGTGGTCGTTGGAGCGGCGGATCTGGTGCGGCGCGGGCGACGGGTTTTCGACTTCGACGAGTTCGTCGCCTGTAGCGACAATTCCAATACGCGGCAGATGAGTGACGCGCAGCGTGGCGTCGCCGCAGGAAGCGGCGACGGCGATTTCGCGTCCGCTGAGGCGTGTTCCTGTGGCGACGAGCTCAGTGCCGACGGCGGCGTCAGAGCCGCGGCGGTGGATGCTCTGGCCGGAGGAAGCGGATGCCGCGGTGTCGTCGGCGAGCGTGACGAACGTGTTTTCGCGCGTGGCGTCTTCGTAAGGAATCACGCAGTCGCAGCCGGCCGGGAGTACGGCGCCGGTGGCGATTTCGATACACGTTTCGTCGGATTCGAGGATGCGCGGAATCGTGCCGGCGGGTTGAAAACCTTGGATGCGAAAACGGCGGTGTCCGGCGGCGATCGCGCTGTGGCGAAGCGCAAAGCCATCCATCGTGACACGATCGAACGGCGGAAAATCGCGGTCGGCGCGGATCGGTGCGCGGAGGATGCGTCCGTGGGCGGATGCGAGTGGGCAATCTTCAGCGGGAAGCGCGGGGACGCTGGCGAGGACGATGCGCTCGGCTTCGGCGGGAGGGATCAGCGGCATGAGAGAATGGTGAAGGGTGAGGGGTGAAGAGAAGGGAGAAGGGTGAAGAGAGAATGGTGAAGGGTGGAGGGAACCACTGATGCTCACTGATCGGCACTGACGGAAAGGCGTGCGAGGGCGGCTTTGTGACGGAAAGCTATGAGAGGAAAGCGACGGTTGTGGCGCAATCGTTCTGCCGTTTCCGGATGCTTCGTGTGGATAAAAGAAAAACGCGCCGGGCTGCGGCGCGTTTTGGAAGGGTTAGCGCGGGCGGCGTGTTGGATGACGCGCGCTCGTAAGCGTTCTCGTTGGCCGGCCGGGAGGCCGGCGCTCCCGGGCTTAGTACACTTGCTCTTCGAGGAGGGCGAAGAGCTCGGCTTCGGTGATGCGTTTTTGCGTCATCGAATCGCGTTCGCGCAGCGTGAAGGTGTCGCCTTCTTTTTCGATGGTGTCGAAGTCGATGGTCACGCACCACGGGGTGCCGATTTCGTCCTGGCGGCGGTAGCGTTTTCCGATGGCGCCGGATTCGTCGTAGAAAACGGGGTAGCGGCGCTGGAGTTTTTTATAGAGAGCCTGGGCGCGTTGCGTGAGCGCTTCCTTGTTTTTGAGGAGCGGAAGCACGGCGACTTTGACCGGCGCGATGCGCGGGCTGAGGCGGAGGACGACGCGTTTTTCGACGTTACCTTTTTCATCGGTCACATCTTCTTCCGCGTAGCCGGCGCAGAGGACAGCGAGGACGACGCGGTCGGTGCCGACGGCGGGCTCGATCACGTGCGGGACAAATTTTTTCTTGGTGGTTTCGTCGAAGATCTCGTGCGGTTTGCCGGAGGCGTTGGCGTGCTGCGTGAGATCGTAGTTGCCGCGCGCGGCGATGCCCCAGAGCTCCTGCACGCCGAACGGGTATTTGAACATGATGTCCACCGTGCCGCGGGAGTAGAACGAGAGTTTTTCCTTCGGGTGTTCGTAGAGCGAGAGGTCGGCTTCGGGCAGGCCGATGGAGAGGAGCCACTGGCGGCACCACTCGATCCATTCCTCGTGGCATTTCTTCCAGTCGGCGTCTTCGTGGATGAAATATTCCATCTCCATCTGCTCGAATTCGCGGGAGCGGAAGATGAAGTTGCGCGGGGTGATTTCGTTGCGGAAGGATTTGCCGACCTGGGCGATGCCGAAGGGCAGTTTCACGCGGCCGGTGTCCACGATGTTTTTGAAATCGACGAACATGCCCTGCGCGGTCTCGGGGCGGAGGTAAGCGACGGACGACGCGTCGGCGAGGGCGCCGACGTTGGTCTGAAACATCATGTTGAATGCGCGCGGCGCGGTGAGGCTGCCGGGTTCGCCGGTGGCGGGCGAGGGGATGAGCGGGATCTCGTCGGCGGTGGCCTCGGTGAAATCTTTGGGCGTGACGGGGGCGAGCGTGCCTTGGAGGGCTTTTTTGCGCTTAAAGGATTCGGCGGCCTCCTGGAGTTCCTCGGTGGTGCGTTCGCTTTCGAGGGCGGAGACGTAGCCGGCGGTTTTGCCGTCGATCACGACGGGCGAGAAAAAGAGCTGGTCGGCGCGGAAGCGTTGCTTCGACGTTTTGCAGTCCACGAGCGGGTCGCTGAAGCCGGCGACGTGGCCGGAGGCTTCCCAGACTTTCGGGTGCATGATGATCGACGACTCGAGACCGACGACATCGTCGCGACGGCGGACCATGTCGTTCCACCAGCAATCGCGGATGTTCTTTTTGAGTTCCACGCCGAGCGGACCGTAGTCGAAGAAGCCGTTGAAGCCGCCGTAGATTTCGGAGGATTGGAAAATGAAACCGCGGCGTTTGCAGAGCGCGACGATGGTTTCCATGGAGACTTCGTTGGATGACTCGGGCGTGGACATAAGGCGGGAGAATTAGCCGGAGGCGCGTGCGCGGGTCAATGCCCGGGGAGCACGTTTGCAGCGTTCCTGATTTCGGCGGGCGGCATTGCGTTTGGGTGCGGGCATTTTTTATCGCAGCGAAAGCATGCGCGTGCACCGTCCGGAAACCCCTATGAAACTACTCACTGTTTCCGGTGCGATCAGGCTGGCGGGCCTGATCGCGGTGTTGGCCGGTTTCCGCCTGAGTGCCCAAGACGTGATGATCAGCGATCCGGCCTGGCATAATCCGAAGGAGCCGCCGGCGGAAGCGCTGCCGATCTTCCAAGACACCGTGTTGTTGTCGTATCCGGGCAGTCTGGCGGAAAGCGACCAGTCGGGCTATGTGCTCGTGCGGGTGACGGTCAATACGAAGGGCGAGCGCCAAGGCATGTCGAGGCACGCGACGCATCCGGCGTTTGAGCATGCGACCAAGCCGTTGGGTCGCATGAAATACATGCCGGCCCAGGAAAAACGCTCACCGGTGCCGGTGAAGGCGTGGTACGCGGTGATTTTTAACTCCAAGGCGGCGGCTGCGGAGGGAGACACGGTGGCGCCGCGTTTGCTCGCGGTGGCTCCGGTGACGGCGGAAAGAATCAAACTAGGTGATGCGCCGCTGCCCCTGCTGGCGCCGGCGGTTGTTTCGCTCAATGAGGCCGGTGCGGTGACGAAGGTGGTTTTCGAGCAGGAGGAGATGGAGTATTTTCGGAAGGAAGTGGAGGCGTCGCTTCGTGAATGGCGTTTCGCGCCGGCGCGAAAAGACGGCGTCGCACAGGCGGGACAGATCGCGTTGCCGTTTATGATTTGGGGGCCGGAAAAGGCGGAGCCGAAATCGAAAACTCCCGCGCAAATCGTGAAGCGTGAGAGGCCGAAATTTCCTGCTTCGATGAGGCGGGAGGATTCGGTGGATGGTGAGGTGGTGGTCGCTTTTGTGGTGAACAAACAAGGCAAGGTGACGGAAGTCTCCGTGGTGCGTTCATCGCATCGTGAATTCGAGAAGCCGGCGCTGGAGTGTGTCGCGAAGTGGACGTTTCGCCCCGCCATGGAAGATGGCGAGCCGGTGAATGCGCGCATGCAGGTTCCGATCGTATTCAGCCTGCGCACACGGTCGTCAGGCATGTAGTTGTTTTTCAAATACGACAGCGTCCCGCGGCTGCCCCGCAAAAACTCAAAAGCCGCGCCTCGGAGGAGGAGCGGCTTTTTTGTTTCGCGCGGATCGCGCGTCTGCCGGGCGTGGGTTTGCGGGTTTATTTCCGCTCTTTGCGCGGCGCTTTTGGCTCGGGGAAAACTTCCGTGACCTCCATCCGTGTGGCGACGGCCTGGCCGTCTTTTTCGCCGGGATCGAAGCGCGCTTTTTCGTACGCGATGTAGGCCGGCTCGACCATGTCGGCTTCGTCGAAGCGGACGACCGTGATGTTTTCCACGCGTCCGTCGGCGGTCACGATGAAGCGCAGCGTGATCTCGGCGGGCGTCTCGCGTTTTTTAAGCGAAGCGGGAAAATCGGGCCGGATGCGTCGCTTCGGCACGGGCGCTTTATCCAGCGCGGAGACTTCGAACGCGGCCTGACCGGCGGGCGGGGTGGTTTGCGCGGAGGATGTGGGGACGGCGGCCGCGCAGAGGCTGAGGGCCAGAAGCGAACTCCAGACGTGGGGAAATTTCATGACGCGAGGGAGGGAGGAAGACTGCAACACGAGGCGCCCGCGGGCAGGATGGTTCCACTTCATTCCCACGGGGCGCGAGGCATCATGCGCCGGCTGCCGAGAGCGGCGAGAAAATTATCCCGCGCATCCGCGGCGACCGCGAAGTGGCTGCGGGTTTGCGCGATGAAACGGATGCGCTCAGCGTGAGACGTTTCGCATCGCATGAGCTCCGCCGTTCCGCCCTCCACTGATCGCATCGATAAATGGCTTTGGTGTGTACGTCTTTTCAAGACGCGCGGGCTGGCGACCGAGGCGTGCCGGGCCGGAGCGGTGGAGATCAACGGCCAGCCGGTGAAACCGGCGCGCGAAGTCCGTCCCGGCGAAATCGTTTTGGTGAAGCAAGGCGTCATCGTGAGGACTCTGTGCGTGCGAGGCGTGCCGTCTTCGCGTGTGGGTGCGCCGCGCGTGTCAGAATTTTGTGAAGATCGCACGCCGCCCGAGGAGTTTGAGAAACTCAAAACGCAGCGTGTACAGCAGGTGTTGGCGCGGGAGAAAGGCGCGGGTCGGCCGACCAAGCGCGACCGCCGGGCGCTTGACCGGCTGTTTGGAAATTAGGTGGGTGATGGGATGAGCGTGAATCTCTATGCGCGTTTCGAAACCGAACTGGCGGTCCGGCCGGATGACATCGACCTGTATCAACACGTCCACAGCACGCGTTATCTGGACTACGTCCTGGCGGCGCGTTTTGACCAGATGGAGCGTTGTTATGGCATGGGCATGAAGGCCTTCGCCGATCGCGGACTCGGCTGGTTCATGAGGTCGGCGACCATCCATTATCGCCGTCCGCTGGGCTGGGGCGACCGCATGATCGTGCGGACGTGGATCGCTGAGATGGTGACCGATGGCGTGCGGGTGGGGTTCGAGATCGAGCGTGCGGATAACAAAAAGCGGGTCTGCGACGGGACCACCGACTACACGCTTGTTTCGCTTCAAAGCGGCCGGGCGACACCGATCCCGGACGATATCCGCGCCAAATACGCCATCTAATAACCGGAGCCCGGGGCCCTTCTCCGAGGCAAACGCGCCAGAATGCCCTTGCTTTTGGAGGCCGTTGAGGTGTGCTCCGGGTCCTCGTTAGAGAAAACGTTAGATGACAGGAACTGGTGAGTCGTCAGGAGAACCACAGGGTTCAAGGATGATTTCGAAACCCGATGGTCGGGAACGGACTGGCAGCAGACGGTGGATCTACGAAATCTAAAATGGGTAACTCCAAACTCTACGTCGGCAATATGTCGTTCAAGACGTCTGAAGACGAGCTCCGCTCGGCTTTCGGTCAATTCGGAACGGTGGCCGATGTGTACGTCGCCATGGACAAGATGACCGGTCGCCCCCGCGGCTTCGCGTTCGTCACCATGGGCTCTGAAGAAGAAGCCAAGATCGCAGCTGAAAAACTCAACGGCGTCGACCTCGGTGGTCGCACGCTGACGGTCAACGAAGCTCGTCCGAAGGAAGAAGGCGCTGGCCGTTCCTTTGGCGGTGGCGGCGGTGGCCGTGGTTTCGGTGGTGGCGGTGGTGGTGGCCGCGGCGGTTTCGGCGGTGGCCGTGATCGCGGTGGCTTCGGTGGCGGTCGCGACCGTCGCTGATCAACCAGTCGACAAAACCAGTCAGTCCGTTTCATCACGTACTGAATTTCCGAGGACGAAGCCTTCACGGGCTTCGTCCTTTTTGTTTTTCCACCAGGAAAGATAGCGCGCCCCCTCAAGGCGGCACAGGCGCGCCGGCCGGATCGGGAATGTCATCTATTAGATGACATTCATCGCGGGCCTGAGGATTGATGTATCGCCCGTAGAAGGGCCAGAGGCGGACGAAGTTTGTCATCTATTAGATGACAACTGCCATGAGTGGGGGACGTTGGTTTTCCCTCGTGAAAAACGAGGGAGGCGAAGGAGGTTTGTCATCTAATAGATGACAAGCAGCGCAGGTGTTGACTGCGGTTTTCCTCGTTAACGAGGGCGAGGGCGAGGGAGGGAATGTCATCTAATAGATGACAACCGATTGGGTGGCTGGCGCGGGAGGGGCGGGTGTGCGATGTAATGGGGATGGATATGCGCAGTGAGTTGGAGCGGCATCTTCGGGCGTTGCGTGCGTGCCGGCGTTGTCCGCGCATGGTGCCGCCGCCGGTGACGGGAAGGCCCGCGACGTCGGGCATAATCTTGATCGGGCAGGCGCCGGGCGAAAAGGAGCCCGAGCGCGGGCGTCCGTTTGCATGGACGGCGGGGCGCACGCTCTTCGGTTGGTTCAATAGCGCGCTTGGCTGGAGCGAGGAGGAAACGCGCGAGCGGATTTATTTTGCGGCGGTGTGTCGTTGTTTCCCGGGGAAAAATCCACGGGGCGGCGATCGCGTGCCGGCGCCTGACGAGATCGTGAACTGTTCGCACTGGATGCGACGCGAGTTTGCATTGATCGAGCCGCGCTTGGTGATCCCGGTGGGCAAACTCGCCATCGCGCAGTTCCTGCCCGACTCACCGCTGGCGGAAGTGGTGGGGCGGGTGTTCCGCATCGAGCGCGATGGGCGCGTGTTTGATGTGATCCCGTTGCCGCATCCCTCGGGCGCATCCACCTGGCATCGCACGGAACCGGGGCGGACGTTGTTGCAGGTCTCGCTGATCACGATTGCCGATCATCCGGCGATACGCGCGATCGCGGCGGTGAAGGCGAGCGCTCCCGGGATTGAAAAATAAGTTGGCGGAAAAGTCGGCCATGGCGTGTCGTCTGCGGCTGTGTCCGTTTCCGCTTTTCTCAAATCCCGCATCCGGACGGTACGCGACTGGCCAAAGCCAGGCGTGAATTTTCGCGATGTGACCACGCTCTTTCACGACCCGGAAGCGTTTCGCGCGATCATCGACGCGTTTGCGGAGGATTGTGCGAAGCAGCAGATCGATATCATCGCGGCGGTCGATGCGCGCGGGTTCATCCTCGGCGGTGCGCTCGCGTACAAACTCGGCAAACCCTTCGCGCTCGTGCGCAAAAAAGGAAAGCTGCCGTACAAAACGGTGACCGAGGATTATCATCTCGAGTACGGCTCGGCGGCGGTGGAGATCCACGCCGACGCGTGCAAAGCCGGCGATCGCATCTTGATCATCGACGACCTCATCGCGACGGGTGGCACTTTGCTCGCGGCGGCGAAATTATTTCGCGTGCTGCATGGCGAAGTCGTGGGTGTCGCGGCGGTGATCGATCTGCCGGAACTCGGCGGTTCGCAACGCCTCCGCGCGACCGGATTGCGCGTGCACGCGTTGTGTGAATATTCGGAAACCGAGTGACGCGAATGTGAGCGACGCGATGAATGCGCCGCGCGTTTCGCGCTTCATCTTTCACGAGCCACACAATCATGCCGCTGACCATTTGGAGTAATGCCGTCTTTTCAGAAAGTGCGACCAAGCGATTGGGCGAGGGTTTGCGCGGCCACCAGCTCATCCAGGCGCAAGGCAGCGCGTCGGTGCTCGCGGCGGGTGGCGAAGATCCTGCGCTGGAAAAAGCCGACATCGTTTTCGGACAGCCAGACGCAGGGCAGTGCATGCGCAGCGAACGCGTGAAGTGGGTCGAAGTCACCAGTGCGGGCTACACGCGTTACGATCATGAAGCGTTTCGCGAGGCGATGCGTGTGCGTGGTGCGGTGTTTACCAATTCCTCGTCGGTTTTCGCGGAGCCCTGCGCGCAGCACGCGCTCGCGATGATGTTGTCGCTCGGGCGGCAACTCCCGGGCGCGCAACTCGAACAACTCGGTGAGCGTCGCTGGCTTTACACGGAGTTGCGTCGCGACTCGCGACTGCTCACGGGCGAGACGGTGTTGATGCTCGGCTACGGCGCGATTGGCCGGCGTCTCGCGGAGCTGCTGGCGCCGTTTCGCATGCGGATCTTCGCGGTGCGCCGCAAAGCGTACAGCGAGCCCGGCGTGCATGTTATTGCGGAAGATCGTGTGAGCTCGGTCCTCGCCGAGGCGGACCATGTAGTCAACGTGCTGCCCGACAACGAAAGCACGCGAAACTACGTGAACGCGCGACGGCTCGGCTGGGGCAAGCGCGGCGCGAAATTCTACAATGTGGGCCGCGGCACGACGGTCGATCAAACGGCGTTGATCGAGGCGCTCGAATCGGGCCGGCTCGGCGCCGCGTATCTCGATGTGATGGAGCCGGAGCCGTTACCGCCGTCGCATCCTTTGTGGACGGCGCGCAACTGTCATATCACGCCGCACACGGCGGGCGGGCGTCACGATCAGGACGATGCGATCGTGGATCATTTTCTCAAAAACCTGCGTGCGTTCGAAGAAGCCGGCGCGCGTGGAGATTTCACCGACCGAGTGATGTAATATCCTCGGCGCGGTCTGACAGACGCATTCAGGAAAGCTCGATCTGGCGGCGCTCAGGATCGGGGTTCTGGCGGAAAAAGAGAGCGGTGTGGCCGACCGAGCCGACGCAGATGCAACGGCCTTCGTCGGCGATGCGGTCATTGAGCGCAGAGCGCTCGTCGCGTTCGACGCCGACGTAGCGGAGCTTGATCAACTCGTGGCTGTTGAGCTGGCGCTGGAGTTCTTTGAAGAACTCGGGCGTGAGGCCGGCTTTGCCGACCTTGATGACGGGATCGAGCGTCTGGCCGAGGCCGCGGAGAAACGTCTTTTGCGCGCCGGTGAGAGGAAAGTCGTACATGAGGAAGAGTGAAGAGAGAAGGGTGTAGAGGGAGAGGTGGAGCGAGGAGGAAAGTGACGGCGATTTACCGCAGAGTCGCGGAGGCGGGATCGAAGTTAGCTGAAATGGTTGAGCGGGAGTTCGCGAAATTGTCCCGGTGAAAGATCGCCGAGCGTGAGATCGCCGAAGGCGGCGCGGTGCAGCGTGAGCACCTCGCAACCCTGGCTGGCGAACATGCGGCGGACTTGGTGGTAGCGACCCTCGGTCAGCACAAGCTCGGCTGTAGTGGAATCGAGGATACGCAATTCGGCGGGGAGACAGGGCGATTTTTCTCCCGAAAGCATCAGCGTGCCGCTGGCAAACAATTCGGCGAGGCCGGGCGGAAACGGGCGGTCCACGGTGGCTCGATAACGTTTGGGCACTTTGTGCTTCGGCGATGTGAGACGGTGAACGAGTGCGGTCTGATCGGTGAGGAGCAGGAGTCCGGACGTGTCTTTATCGAGGCGACCGACGCTCGTGATCTGCGGATTGCGCGCGCGCCAGCGCGGCGGAAGGAGGCTGTAAACATTGGGACCTTCGCGTTCGTCGTGCGAGCAGACGAGTCCGGTTGGTTTATGCAGGAGAAGCAGCAGTCCCTCGGGATGATCGAGCGGCTGACCGTCAACGAGGACATCGCCTGGGTGGGCTTTGGTTGCGGGGTCATCGGCGATTTTCCCGCGGGCGGAAACGCGGGCGGCATCGATCCAATCGCGCGCCTCGCGGCGTGAACAGTAGCCGAGGTTGGCGAGAAGTTGATCGAGACGGCGCATGACGAGGAGTGAAGGGTGAAGAGGGACGGGTGAAAAGGGAAAGGCTGAAGAAGAGGTTTGCCGCGGGCTCAGGTGAGGACGGGAAGATTGCTTCGCGCGGCGGGGACGTTCGTATGGAAATTAATGATACATTGCGTGCTGCTGGGGATCGCGACGATTTTGGCAGGGGCATCGTCGCTCACGGCGGTGAAGGCGCCGACCGTGAAGACGTGGCTGCTCGCCATTCTGGCGGGTGAGTTCGGGCATTTTTTCGCACTCGCTTCCCTCGGCGTCATGGCGGTCACGGTTGTGCGAGGGCCCGGAGAAGAGAGGTGGGTATATCTGGCGACGCTGGCAGCGTGTGGCGTGGCGGTGATGCTGTATTTGAAACCGGCGGTGCAGGCGAAACGGCTGTCGCGCGGTCTGGCGGAAAGATTGGAAAAAGCCTTCGGCCGCGCGGAAGTCGCGGGAGCACCTTTTTCCGTGAAAACGTTTTTCTCCAAACGCGGCGAACGGGTGAAGTGCGAGTCTCGGGTGTTTGCACATGCGGGCATGGCGGAGGCGTTGACGCTGGATTTTTATCGGGCGCGTGACGCCACCAGCGCGCCCTGCGTGATCGTGGTGCATGGCGGCGGTTGGGATGGTGGCGACCGCGGGCAGATGACGGAGTTAAATCATTTCCTCGCGCTTCGCGGAATCGCGGTGGCGGCCGTGAGTTACCGACTCGCGCCTCAACATGTGTGGCCCGCGCAGCGCGACGATGTGCGGGCGGCGATCGCTTATTTGAAAGCGCATGCGGGCGAACTCGGAATCGATGCGAAACGGTTGATCTTGTTGGGGCGTTCTGCGGGCGGGCAGATAGCCGAGGCCGTCGCGTATTCGTGGCCGGATGCGGGCTTGCGCGGCGTCGTGGCGTTGTATGCGCCGGCGGATTTGTTGTTCGCGTGGAGCGATACGCCGGAGCGCGATGTGTTGGATTCGAAAAAATTGATGCGCCAGCTCACGGGCGGCACGCCGGCTTCAGCCAGGGAAAACTTCGTGGATGCATCGCCCTTCCTGCAGGTGACGGAGGGCGCGTTGCCGACCCTTCTCATGCACGGGACGCTGGATTCGTTGGTGTGGCGGCGGCAGAGCGAACGCCTCGCCGAGAAACTGACCCATGCGGGTGCGCGGTGTCTTTTAGTCGAGCTGCCGTGGGCGACGCATGCCTTTGATTACGATCTGCGCACGCCGGGCGGGCAGATGAGTCGCTACGCGATCGAGTGGTTTGTGCGAAGCGCGACGCGCGAATTTCGAGGACCGAATTCCGAATGCCGAATGCCGAAGGTCGAATGACCAGTGACCAATGACCAATGACCAGTGGGCGGAGGCCTAGAAGCTCAGCGAGTAGCGGGCGTTGATGCTGCGGTCTTGGCCGACGCGGGCGTGGGAGGCGAGGAGGTCGCGATCGAAAAGATTGCGCACGCCGAGTCCGACGTATTGCGAGCAAGGCCGTTTCTTCGAGCCGGTTTTCCAACTGTAGCCGGCGTTGAGGCTCACGAGTGTGTTGCTCGGGTATTCGAGATGATGGCGCGAAAGGCTTTCGTAGTGAGCGACGAATTCGCTGACGTACGTGAGTGAGCTGCTGAGCGAGAGACCGGCGAGGCGTCCATCGAAGGTGCGGCGCGTGGTGAGCCCGAGGGTCGCACGCGGCAGTCGCGTGATCTCGCGTCCGATTTCCTCGGGAAGGTCGGGAGACGCGGTGGTGATGGCCTCGGTGAGGGTGGCGCGGCCGGAGAGGGTCCAGACTTTCGCGAGCACCGTGCGCAGATCGATGGTGCCGCCGCTGAAACGCTCTTCGCCGGAGGAGACGAGTTGCGGCTGAGTTTGCGCGGCGTCGGCGATGGGGTCGTCGTAGAGTGGATTCCGACGGGAGATGTTTTGATTGTAGTAACGAAAGAGCAGCGCGGTGGCACTGAGCTTGCGGTTGAGGAAAAGTCCCTTGAATCCGGTTTCGAAACCGAGCGTGGTTTCGTTGCCTTGGATGCGGCCGGTGCGGGCATCGACACGCGTCGAAGGCTCGAAGGCGCTGCTGGTGTTCGCAAAAATCAACAACCGGCCCGGCTTCAACTGATAGTTCCCGCCGGCGTGCCAGGTGAGCTCGTGCGTGCGATCCACGACATGCGCATGCGGCGCATCGGGACGATGATCGTCCACTTCGAGATCGACGAAGTCGGCGCGCAGGCCCGCGGTGCCGACGAGCCGGCCCTGCCAGAAAGCAGCGCGTTCGCTGAGCGCCACGGAGTGGTACTGCGTGACCTCGTCGCGATCGGTCAGCATGCGGCTGTAGAGATCGGGATCGAACGCCGGGCGCCAATAGTTGGGCTCATCGGGATCGAAGAGACGCACATCGACCGGCAAGCTGGCGCGCACGCCGGTGGGAAGCGCGCGTTGCTCGCGTTCGTAATCGAGCATGTTGGACTCCACGAGAAGCGTGACCTTGTGATCGGTTTTGAACGCAAACAATCGCGCGGTCGCTTCGACGCCGGCACTGACCGCGCGCAGCGGTTGTTCGATGCGCTGAGGTTCGCGTGTGCCACCGAAGCGACCGAGATCGAGGATGTACTGACTGGTGGTGAAACGATCCTGTACGAGGTCGCGAAGCCATCCCTGAAGATTGGCGCGCACGGTGAGCCGGCGGCCGATCTGGCCCTCGAATTGCACGCTCGCACTGGCGATTTTTTTCTCAATTCCCGCCTCGGGGCCGTAGGTGTGAAACTCCGCGAGCGGACGATAAGGGCCGACGATTTTTCCCGATGACGTTTCGCGATATTCGGGGACGCCAGGCGCGGGGTTCGCGGAGAGCTCCGAATAATCGAGCACGAACAGGGTGCTCGCCGAGCGGCTGTGGCGGACGGTGAGCGCGCTGCTGATGAACTTCAGATCGCTGCGCGAATACACATCGGGTCCCTCGCGGTGCTGCCAGCCGGCGGAGAAGCGATGCCACATCTTTTTCGGGCGGACGATGGCGGAGTTGTCGATGCGCGCTGAGAGCGAGCCGAGCGAATCGGCGGCTGTCTCGATACGCATGTGCTGACGCGCGCGCGGACGGGCTGTCACGAAATTTTGGATACCGCCGGGCGCGGCGCGACCGGTGACGGGCGTGAGCGGTCCCTGGATGAGCTCGACGCGCTCGGTCGAAAGCACCTCGGGAATTCCCATCTGGGAAAAACCATTCCGCAGGCGCGGCGTGGGGAAGCCCCGCAGATTCAGGCGGTTCACGCCCGTCGCGAGATCGACCGGGCTCACGCCAGTGGCGATGGCGAGCTCGGTGTTCAGCTCGGATTGAAACTCCTCCTCGGGCTGGGCGCCGGCTAGAAGTTCGTTGGAAAAAGGCGGATCGTTGAGCTCGGCCTCCGGACCGCCCATGCCGGTGGGATCGAACCCATCGTCGGCTTCTTCGCCGATGGTGAGCGGATCCAGCAGGGTGACATCGTCGTCGTTGGGAACGAGTTGAGCGGAAGCGACAAGGGCGGCGCCAAGAAACAGCGCTGAAAGTCTGGAAAAGAATGCAGTCACGAAGCGGGAGGAGCGGGGTAAAGCAGCGACGGCGGGGGTGGCGGGAGTGATCTGGACGATCGAGAAATGACGCGGCCGCTTAGGCAAAAGTTGCAAGGCCTTCCTCGGAAATGAGGCAGGATTTTACCGCACGTGACGTAGCGGCACGAGCAACGTCACTCCCGGAATGCGGGGTGACGCGGCTCGAGCTTGCGAGCGCGGGTGCGCGCGGCGTCGGCGGCATGGGTGTCGCCGAGTGCACGATAGACGCGATCGAGCGTGAGCAGCGTGTCCACATCGTCGTCGATCCACGCATCGACGCGTTCGAGAAGCGGGCGGGCCTCGGCCGGGTGATCGCGCGCGGCGAGCATCATGCCGGCATTGCGCAGCAGCACCCAGTCGTCGGGCGCGGCGTCCAGCGCAGCATCGTAAATGGCGCGGAGCGCATCGGTGGCGTCCGGGTGGGCGAGCAGTTCCTGCGCGAGAGCAAGCTGCCGGGCGGTCGTCGCGAGGCGAAACGCCTGGTCCGATTGCGCGGTGAACGGCGCGCGTTGGTAGCGGTTTTGCAGCTCCAGAAAAATCAGCGCCTGCTCATAGGCGGTAAAGGCGAGCTGGTGGCGAAGTTCGGCAACTGAGAGCGGCGCCGCCGGCGATGCGGGCGCGGTCAGGCCGCGTAGTGAAAGTTCGGATACGATGGCTGGAAACAGTTCCTCGACGACTGCGGCCGCTCCCGGGAAGGTGAGGTGCACGTGTTCATAGAGGACGCGGTTTCCGGCGGGAAACCCAAGGCGGGCCGGCGCGGCGAGCGGGGCGTTGAGATCGACGACACGCACGCGGCTCCGGGGGAGCGTGGACGGAAGTGCGCGAATGATCTGGTTGAGCGAGGAATCGGCGCGGAAGCGCAGGGCATCGAGATCGAGCGCTCGTTGGAACAGCGCGGGAGCGTCGGGATGCTGCGAGTCGATGGCGAGCAGCGTGCGGGCGAGGCGGAACCACGTTTCTGCGTGGTGATCGTCGATCGCAAGCGCCGTCCGGTAAGCGGACTCTGCGCGCGAATGATCGCCGGCGGCGAGGGCGGCGTCGCCCGCGGCGAACGCTTTTTCCCATTCCGCGAGTTGGGCGGCATCGAGGTCCGGGCGATGGAGCGAGAGGAAGGGTGCGAAGTCGCGCTGATTGGCGAGCGTGGTGCACAGCAACGTGGCGGCGCCGGCGCGATCGGCAGCGCGGACGATCGCGCGGAGATTGCGGACGAAGTGTGTGCGGACCGAGTCGAGCCGCGAATCATCGGCGGCGATGCGATGCGCGAGAAACATTTCCATGCCGCGCCACGTGTCGTCGGCGGCGGGACGCTCCGAAAGTGCGCTGACGAGTTGCCCGGTGCGGGTCGATTTCAGCCAGATGGCGAAACGGACAGCGCGCTCAGAGCGCAGGAAGCCGGTGAAGACGCCGGTCGGTCCGAAGGGGCCGATCACTTCGTTGTGGCCCTCGTAAACGATGAAGAGATCGGGTTCGAGCCGCGCGCAATCCTCGGCGATGCTGCGGACGACGTGCGAGTTCACCGCGGTGATGGCGGCGTTGATGACCTCGAAGTTGTTTTTTGGATACGCCGCGCGCAGTTGGGCTTCGATCAGGCGGGCGATGGAAAACGATGCCTCGGGATCGCCCATGGCGGCGGAGCTGCCGAGGACGAAGATGCGGATCGTGCCGGGGGCTTTTTTCGCGGGCAGGCGAAACGGCTGCGGACGCCGCAGGAGATGGCGAGGGAAAAACGAGGCGGTGAAATCGCGGTTATCGCGCCAGATCACGGAGCCATCGGGAAGTTTTTCGCGACGCGCGAAATCGGTGGGAGTTCCAAAACCGGCGAGCCGAAGCGTGAGCTCGAGCGCGCCGACAAAAAGCGTGAGAACAACAACGGTCAGAGTCGCGGCGTAGGCGATCTGGCGACGACGCGAGAGCGGACGGAGCGGCGGCGATGATGCGGGCGCGTTCGCCATGTCAGAAGAGCGAGTAGATGAAGGGCGAGATCGTGGAGACGCCGACGATGAGCGCGCCCGCGAGCAGTAGAAGACCGACGACGGGGATGATCCACCACGCCTTGCGCTCGCGCGCGAATGCCCAGAGTTCGCGGAGAAGACCGGCGAGATTTTTTAGGGAGCGCATGGGGAAATCCGAAGGGCGAATGACGAATGACGAAGGGGGGAGTGACCAATGACCAATGACCAATGACCAGTGGCGCAGGCGTGGGGAGGTATTCAATGGTCACTGGTCATTGGGAAACTGGTCATTGCGCGCGGAGCGCGCTCCTCAGTCGGGGGTGAAGTGGCGTTGGGGTGGGCGGCGGAGGACTGCGGGGATGGATTGTTTTTCGAGGAAGAAAGGCCCGAGTGCGAGCGCATCCATGTCGGTTGCGAGGAATCCCTCGATGGCATCGCGCGGGCTGCCGACGGGCGGTTCGCCGCGGACGTTGAAGGATGTATTCACCAAAACAGGACAGCCGGTGAGTTGATCGAAGGCGGAGAGGATCGCGTGGAAATGCGCGTTGTTGCGTCGATCGACCGTTTGCACGCGCGCGGAAAAATCGACGTGAGTCACGGCGGGAATGGTCGAGCGCGGTGTCGAGAGTGCGGCTTGCCAGGAGCTGGTCGGTGGAGCGCTGAGACGCTCCGCGACTGCGACGGGAGCGGTCAGCAGCATGTAGGGAGAGGGAACGTGGAGATCGAAAAATGCGGCGGCCTTTTCTGCGAGGACAGCGGGTGCGAACGGACGGAAGGATTCGCGTCCCTTGATCTTGAGATTGAGCCGGCGCTGCATGTCGGCGGCGCGAGGATCGGCGAGGATGGAACGGGCGCCCAGCGCGCGCGGGCCGAATTCGGCGCGTCCGTGAAAAAGACCGATCACGGCGCCTTCGGACAAGCGACGGGCGATGGTCTGCGGGAGTTCGTGCGCGGGAGGTTTTTGTGCGTATTCGGAAAGTTGATACGTCGAGAGCGCATCGCGAAGATCGTTGTCGGAGAAATCGGGTCCGAGAAAAGCGCCCTGCATGGGATCGGATTCGGCGGACTTTCGTTGGGCGCCGGCCTGAGCGTGATGAAACGCGAGCGCGGCGCCGAGGGCCCCGCCGGCGTCACCCGAGGCGGGTTGCACCCAGAGGCGGGAGAACGGACCGTCGCGCAGCAGGCGGGCGTTGGCGACGCAGTTGAGCGCGACACCGCCGGCGAGGCAGAGATTTTTTTCGCCGGTGAGCGTGTGCAGCGTTCGCGCGAGGCGGAGCACAATGTCCTCGATCACGACCTGGATCGAGCGGGCGAGGTCGCAGTGGACTTGAAGCAGAGGCGCTTCGGGCGGACGTGCGGGAATGCCGAGTTTCGCGGCGAAGCGCGGGCTGGTCATGGATTGGCCGCGGAGAAATCCGAAGTAATCGAGATTCAGGCGGAAAGAACCGTCGTCGCGCAGGTCGAGAAAATGATCGCGGATGAGCGAGGCAAAGCGCGGTTCGCCGTAAGGGGCGAGCCCCATGAGTTTGTATTCGCCGGAGTTGACGCGGAAGCCGCAGTGATGCGTGAACGCGGAGTAGAGCAACCCGGGCGAATGCGGGAAACGCAGTTCTTGGAGGAGTTCGAGTTGAGCGCCGTGTCCGCGTCCAAGCGTGGCGCAGGACCATTCGCCGACGCCATCGAGCGTGAGGATGGCGGCGCTTTCAAACGGCGAAGGGAAGAACGCGCTGGCGGCGTGGGATTGATGATGCGTCGCGAAATGAACAGGCGCGTGGCGGCAGCCGAGTGTGGCGAGTTCGTCGGCGATGACGGAGCGCAGCCAGAGTTTTTCGCGGAGCCATGCCGGCATGGCGGCGGCGAAGGCGCGGAAACCGCGGGGCGCGGTGGCGATGGCGGTGCTGAGGATACGTTCGAATTTCAGCAGCGGTTTTTCGTAGTACACCACGGCATCGATCGGACCGGAGGCGCGCGAGAGGCAGAACGCGGCGGCGTGACGGGGAAACGACGCGTCGTGTTTGATGCGCGTGAAACGTTCCTCCTGCGCGGCGGCCACGATCGCGCCGTCCTCCACCAAGGCGGCGGCGGAATCGTGAAAATAGGCGCTGAGGCCGAGAAGGCGCATGGGGAAATCCGAAGGGCGAGATCCGAATGACGAAGGCTGAAGGGGAATGACCAGTGACCAATGACCAATGACCAGTGGGCGGTGACGAATGACCGATCCTAGAATTGGCGGGTGAAGTTGGGGGGTGTTTGCGGGAGCGCGTGCAGGTAGCTCGTGGCGGGGCGGCGCTGCAAAGGGTCCTGGCGGCGGACGGCGCGCCAGAGGCGGAGAGGCAGGAGGACGCCGAAGAAGATGAGGCCGAGAATCAGCCAGGTGAACAACACGAGGATGGCGTGGCCGAAACGTTGAAACGCGCGTGCAAAAGGCGCGTAAGCGGCGGGCGAGATCCACGCGAGGAGGGCGAGTCCGGCGGCGGCGAGCGCGAAGGCGGCCGTGATGTATCCAGGTTTCCAATACCAAAGACCGGCGGTGATGAGCGCGGCGAGGGAAGCCTGCAGGCGGGGGTGGGGCATGTCGGGAATGAAGCGGGAAATAAAAAGGCGGGCGAGTTCTGCTCGCCCGCCTTCCAAACCAGAGAACAACTAGCATGACCCCCGACTGCGGCGGCGAGGGGACGACGCCGCAGCCTGGGAAGGAGATTAAAGCGGTTTAAATTCTACGGCAGCCGGATCGAGCCGTGTCCGGCGGGCCGCCGGACACCACACGCGGGCCGCGTGTGGTCCCCGGAAACCCGGCCCGGCGTGGCCGTGGACTTACGTTCCATGGCGCAGATGCGCCGCTCCTACGATCGGCTACAATTTTATTTGATATGCTCTAGAAATCGATGCCGTAGGTGAGCGTGATCTGCATCTTGGTGGGAATCTCATAGCGGTCGGTGGAGATGCGGCTGGAGCCGGTGGCCTGCCAGCCGAAGAACTCTTCCTGCTTGGTGATGTTTTTCACGTTGAGCTGGATGAGCTGGCTGTAGCCGAACGCCGTGAACCGGTAGGTGCCGAACGCTTCCGCGTAGAAGGTGCTCGGGTTGTAGCGCGCGCTGCCGCCCGGACCGCTGTAATCCTGGAGCGCCTCGTCGGCGTGGTGGAGGCCGAGGCCGAGCGAGAGGCCTTTGACGGAGCCTTCGGTGAAGGAGTATTTGGTGAGGACGGCGGCCTGGTTTTCGACATGTCCAGTGGTGGACTGGCCGATGGTCGCCTGATTCACCGCCTCGGTGACTTCCTGTTTGTTATGCGCGAAGCTGAAGAGGATCTGCCAGTTGGGTGTGGGCTGGAAAATCAAGTCGGCTTCGAAGCCCTTCGATTCCTGCTCGGCTCCGGGGACAAGATCGCCGGGATTGCCGTTGGGGTCGCGGAGCTGATCGCGAGTCTGGCCGGGAAACGCGACTTCGCGCTCGGCAGGCGTCATGTTATCCCAGCGCTGTTTGTTTAAGTTGAAGGCGTTGGGGTCGCGCTGGGAACCACCTTCCTGCGTGATCTGGTAATAGCTCACCGTGCCGCTGATTTTTCCTTCAAGGAGTTCCAGCTTCACGCCGACCTCATTGCTTTTGCCGATGGTGGGCGGGAGCGGTTGCAGGAAGCTGTCCTTGTCCGTGGTGGGGAACAGCGACGTGGCGTGTACTGCAAAAACGGATACGCTTTTGGTGATGTCGAACATGGCGCCGTACATCGGCGACGTTTTCGAGAGCTCGGTCGTGGCGGTGCCGTTGAAGAGCTTCAGGTTGGTGCGGTTGACGGCGATGTTGGTGCGAAGGCGGTTGTCGAACGCGCCGAGTTGCCACGACGCGAAGTAATAATCGTTCGAGTTGTCCTCGCGGCCCCATGAAGCGACGTCGGCGAAATAATCCGGAGGCGGCGCGTCGGAGGTGGAGGTGTTGATGCCGGCGCGGACGGGAAACACGAGGAAGTTGGTCGTGTCGCCCGGTTGAATCCAGCGATGCGTGTGGAAGCGTTCGGACCAGGCGTTGGCGCCGACGGTGAAGGTGTTTTTCAGCTCGGCGATATCGACCTTGTACACGCCGGTCGCGCCGTACGAGTGCATGGTGTTGTTCCAGTCGCGGAAGTGGTAGCCGAGGCGGATGAAGTCGGAGCCGGGCGCTCCGATCCAGCCGGTGTTGGGAAGTGCATCCCAGCTCGCGCCGGAATACGTGCCGGAGGCGTCCCAGCCGTTGCTGTCGATGTTCTGGCGGTCCGAGTATTGCCAGTAGCCGGTGACGGTGAGGTCGTCACCGATGGCCTGCGTGATGGTGCCACGATAAAGTTTCGTGCGCGCGGAACGCATGTTGGCCTCAGTCGCCCAGTTCCAGTCCCACGGGATTTCCGGATGGAAAATCTGCAGGGGAATATCGGTGTTGTTGCCGAGCGGATTGCCGAGGCTGTCGGTTTCTGCGCGGGAGAAATAACCGAGCCCGTTTGGCTTCTCGCGATAGCCGGTTTCCGCGAGGAGCTTCAGCTCGGTGGCCGGGAGCGGGCGCCACGCGAGGTTGATCTGCGAGTACTGCACGGAGCCTTCGGAGTGTTCGCGGTGGTCCTCGGTTTTGGCGTGAACGCCGTTGAAGCGGACGCCGAACTTCGAGCCGTTTTCCATGGTGCCCGTGTAGTTCGCGTCGATGGTACCACGGTAGTCCGCGTACTGACCGCCGGTGAGGCGGATCTGGGTGAAGTCGCGTTGGAAATCCACCTCTTTGCTGACGTTGTTCATGACACCGCCGGGATAAGTGAGGCCGTAGAGGGCGGCGGCGGGCCCTTTGACGATTTCGACGCGGGCGAGACCTTGTGCGTCGATCGGATCGTATTCACGGATTCCATCGCGCAGGCCCCAATTTTGGATGAAGCCGCGGAAGAGAAATCCGTTGTACGCTTGTTGGATGAGGTTGTCCGAGTGGACATCGGCGCCGCCGTTGACGAGGGACGCGTTGTAGCGCTCGAGCTCGATCTGGCTTTTGATCACGAGATCGTCCGCGAGATCTTTGGTGAAGACCTGGATGTTGAGCGGGATCTCTTTGATGGGCGTGTTCGAGCGGGTGCCGGCGATCGAGTTGGACGCGCGGTAGCCGGAGTCCTTTTCGGACGAGACGGTGAAGGGGGTGAGTTTCACGACGTCTTCTTCGTTGTCGGAAGTCGCGACGGTGGTGGTCTGGGCGTGGACGATGCCTCCGAGTGAAGGCAGCAGGAGCAGCAGGCCGATTTGCGAAAGGCGCGCACGGCGAGCGCTAGGGTGTGTGGGTGTTGGGTTGTGCATATTCTGTCTTTTCGCGATGTGCGTAAACGCGGACGTTTGCGCGGGCGGGGTAGGCAAAAGGGAACGCGTGTAAGAGGGGTCTCCGGCGCCGAGTTGATCGGTGTGATCGCTGGTTAAGCGCGGCGCGCGGCCGGGAGACAAAGGCTTCAATGCTCTATCGGTAGAGGCTCCATGGGGGATCGCACGCGAGCCGGTCGCGCATTTTTTGCGCAGACATGCGCGATGCAAAAACGCTGTGTGTAGCTCCGTCGGAGCCTGCGGAATTAGCGCACGAATATTGTGCAATGCAGGCTGCGATCACGCGCCTCACGCCAACCTGCGCCCGCGTATCGGAGATTTTCCTAATAGCTTACCGGGAACGAATCACTCCCACGTGACGTGGTGATGCGGACGTTCCGGCGCGGTTACGCCGTCCTGCCAATAACCGGGAATATACGTGATCGTCTGCGCCTCGGGGACGCCGCGTTGATACGCGTCGGACATGATCGCGAGCTGCTCCATGGCACGTTGTCCGACGAGCCGGTGATTCTGCACCACGCCCGCGACATGCGGCATGCTCGGCGGCACATCGAGACACGCGAAAGCGACATCGTCGGGCAGCCGGATGCCGGCGGTGGCGAAGGTGTCGAACAATTCGTTCCAATTGGAAATCACCACATCGACGCGATGTTCGCGGATCCACTCCGAGACCAGACGCGGCAGCGTGGGCACCTCGGCGAGCGTGAAGATGAGCGGCGGCACACACTCGGCCTCCGGCAGCGAGGCCTGCTCGAGCAGCACGCCCATGCCGAACGATTCGGAGAGGCGCATCTGATCCTCGCGCGCCGTGGCGAGGCCGATGCGGTGATAACCGAGCTTGCGCAGACGGCGCATCGCAAGACGCGCGACCTGTAGTTGATCGTTGGATACGGAGTCGAGCGACGGGCTGAGGTGCGAACACTCGATCTTCACCGCGCAAAACTGGTTCCAGTCGAGATCGAGCTGGGCGATGTCGATTTCGAACGTGGACAACAACACCCCCGTGATGCCGCGCGCAGTGAGGATGGAGTTGAGCCGCGCGGGCGCGAGATGCCCCTGGCCGACGACAAAAATATCGAGCGTGTGTCCACGCGCCTCGGCGGCGGCCTTGGCACCTTCGTACACGAGCGGTTGGTAGTGATTGCCGCCGAAGCCGCCGAAGAGACGTGAGGCGCCGGCGTGCACGACAAAGGCGGAGTTGACCGAGCGCGATTGCTGGGTCTGCCGCGCGCGATGGAAGTTGAGCGCATCGAGCAGCGGATCGCGCTGGTAACCGAATTCGCGCGCGACGGCGCGGATGCGGGCGCGCGTGGTCGGCGGGATGCTCGGATGATCGCGCAATGCGAGCGAAACGGTGGTCACATGCACACCCGCGCGCGCGGCGATGTCCGCGAGCGTGTAGTATTTTTTGGGCGGCGCGGAATCAGCCGCGGGCGGGAGCGGTTTCGCCGTCTTGCCAGACGCTTTGGACATAGAGAGAGGAGGCGAACTCGGGCACACCGCGTTCGCCGGATTTGAGTTGGGTGACCACGATGGAAACGGCGCGCTCGCCGAGCAGCGGCAAGTGCGGACGGATGCCGGCGAGGCTGGGAGGAGACGAATCGCACAGACAAAGGCATGCGCACGCGACCTGGTTGGGGACCTGCAAGCCGTCGGTTTCGAGAAGCTCGTGGATGTTTGCCCAGTTGCATATCACCGCGTCGATCCGGTGGCGCCGGACCCAGCGGCTGATCATGCCGCCGAGCGAGGTGGCATCGCTGTTGTACGGAAAGAGCAGTGGCGGCACGCGACGCTCCGGAGGGATCGACGCTTCTTCCATGAGAAAACCGGCGGAGTGCCGATGTCCGCACGCATCTTCGTCGGCGCGACCGACGGCCATGCCGATGCGTTGGTAGCCGAGATGGGTGAGACGGCGAAATGCGAGGCGCACCTCGCGGATGTGATCGTTGCCGATGGTCGGCGCGTCGGGCCCGGTGTGACGCGAATGGATTTTCGCGACGGCAAACTCATCCCAGTTGAGTGCGATCTCGGCGAAGCCCGGAACGAAACCCGCGAGGACCACGCCGGTGATTTTTTGATCGCGCAGATGGCGCGCGAGGCTGCGCGAGTCGTGATCGTCTTCGCCGACCATGAGCGGTTCCAGCTCGTAGCCGAGCAGCTCCGCCTGCCGCCGCGCGCCGTCAAAGATCATCTGCAGATAAGGCGGCCGCATGCGGTCGGGCATCGCGCGATAGTTTTCGAGATAAGCGATGCGCGGCGCGGGTGCGCACACCGAACCCTGCTGACGGAAACGACTGAGCGCGTGGAAAACCGGATCGCGTTCATAGCCGAGCTTGGTGGCGATTTCCTTGATGCGCGCACGCGTCTGCGGCGGGATGCTCGCGTGTTCGCGGAGCGCGAGCGACACGGTGGTGATGTGATAACCGGATTCGCGGGCGATGTCCTTGAGTGTGGTGCGGCGGGGCGGGCCGGCCTCAGGGGTAACAGGCGGGACGTTCATGGGGAAGGCGGGGGCAGGAGGGACGCGGAGGCGAGTAGTCTCAAGCGGACGGCCACTCTAACGTTTGGTGTTGCGACGGAAAATCAAATCGCCCGTGAGGTTGCCACGGAGCGACGCCACGAGACGTGAGACGAGGTGTTCGAAATCGCGAAAAAGACCGTCGCGGAGTTCTACCGATAGAGCAAGGGGAGGCTCGGAGGAATCTCCCGCGAGACGTACCAAGGCGCCTTACCCCGCCACCCCATGCTGTTCGCGACCTCACCCTCGTCGATTGAGTACGACGCGTTTTCGCGAAGCGGGGCGTCCAGCCGACCCAGTGCTTCGGCCACCGCGCCGCTTCAATTGCCGCCAGGTGTTGAGTCGATCGAAAAGTCTAGGGGTAGGCTTTCGGAAGCGACCGACATCTGGCGGTTTCGTTTTCATGGATAAACCCCGCCGTCATCCCCTCATGTGGGTGCCCACGCTGTATTTGGCGATGGGCATTCCGTTCAACGTCATCATGAGCGGCACCGCCGCGAACATGTATAAGTCGCTTGGATACACCAATGCGCAGATCACCATCGCGCTCGGAAGCATCGGCGTGGCGTGGTCCCTCAAGCCCTTGTGGGCGGCTTTTCTCGACATGTACCGCACGAAAAAATTCTTCGTGCTGTCGATGGAGCTGCTGATCGCGGCGCTGTTTGTCGGCGTGGCGATGTCGATCCCGAGTGCGGGTTTTTTCCAGATCAGCCTGGCGCTGCTGTGGGTCGCGGCCTTCGCATCGTCCACGCAGGACATCTGCGCCGACGGCGTGTACCTGACCTCGCTCGACAAACCCACGCAGGCGAAATTCGCGGGCGTGCAGGGCATGTTCTGGGTGAGCGGCAAGGTGCTCGCGACGGGCGGCTTCATCTTCCTCATGACCTCGCTGCAAGGCGTCTTCGGCTGGACCGAGCAACGCATGTGGCAGGGCGTGATGTGCGCGTGCGCCGGCGCGATGGTGCTGCTCTTCGCGTGGCATTATTGGAAACTCCCGACGGGCTCGATCGCCGAGCGGCCGAGCGGCGCGAAGGCGGTGGTGAAAGACTTCATGCACACGGCGGTGACGTTTTTCCACAAGCGCGCGTTCTGGGGCATGATCGCTTTCGTGTGTCTTTATCGCCTCGGCGAAGGACTGATTTTGATGGAAGGGCAACTCTTCCTGCGCTCGGCGACGAGTGAAGGCGGACTCGGGCTCACCGCGGCGGAAGTGAGCAAGATCGATGCGGTGTACGGCACGGCGGCGGCGATCTGTGGCGGCCTGCTCGGCGGATGGTTTGCGAGCAAGATGGGTCTCTCGCGCTCGCTATGGATCCTCGGTCTTTGCCTCAACGTGCCGCATTTCACCTATGTCGCGTTGAGCCATGTCGCGGCGAATGGCGATGGCGCGAGTTTCAGTTTCATTGCTTCGATGGTGAGCATCGAAAAATTCGGCTACGGCTTCGGCATGGTGGGCAACATGATCTACATGATGCAGCAGATCGCGCCGGGGCGACGCACGATGACGCACTACGCATTTGCGACGGCGCTGATGAATCTGATGCTCGTGCCGACCAACATGATCTCGGGTCCGCTCGCGGAGTTTCTCGGCTTCTCGACTTTTTTCATCGTGGTGATGTTTGCGTCGGTTCCCTCGGTGTGGGCCGCGTGGAAAGCGCCGTTCCCGTTGAAGGAAGGCGAACGTCCTGACGAAGCATCGCAGCAGATGGCGGTGCCAGCGACGGCAGACAAACCCGTGGGCAATGGACATGAAGTCATCACCATCGACGATCCCACGCGATTGAAGCCGGAGGAGATTCGCATCCAGGCGATCGCCGGCCGCGCCTCGATGTACGGCGTGCTGCAGATCCTCGCGATCCTCGTGGTGGATGCGATGATCCTCGGCTGGATGCACGGCGTGGCGCATGGCTCGGAGCCCGGCTTCCTAATGCGCGGTCTGCTCGCGGTCGCGGGCCTCGTGCCCGGTGTATCCATTTCTCCAGGACACGTCTGCTTCGCCGCGCTGGTCGCGAGTGCGTTGTTGAAACTCTGGCTGGCGTGGCGCGCGATCCGCATCGCGCGATACGCGATCGCCGAAGCCAACGCGGTGGGCGAAACGAACTACCGCGGCAACGCGCGCGGTGCGATCGTGGCGACCATCGTGTGCGTACTCTTCAGCGTTGTCGTGCTCGCGGTCGGCGCGCGGCTCGCGCTGTAAGCGTGCGAAGCAATCGGCAACGCCGGCGGTGCGGCGCGCTGTTTGACGTGTCGATTGTGAAGTGTTCGGGAAGTTGTCTGTATTGAGGCAGACGGCTTCCGCGCGCGACGTTTGCCGACGCGCGCTTTCGTTTCCCCATCCCCATGCACGCGATCCAGAACAATCCCCTCAAAACCCGCGCCGACGTGCAGCGTCTCGTGCGTGAACTGGCCGAGCCGTTGATTCCTCATTTTTCGCCGGGCCGCACGCAAGTCCTGCCCGGACCGAATCGCGCGCTGTACGGCGATCCGGCCAGCGGGCTCGAAGGATTTGCGCGAACGCTGTGGGGACTCGCGCCACTCGCGGCGGGCGGCGGGAAATTTGCGCACTGGGATCTGTGGCGCACGGGCATCGCGAATGGCACCGATCCCGATCATCCGGAGTATTGGGGCCGGGCGGGCGACTACGATCAGCGCAGCGTGGAGATGGCGGCGTTTGGGGTGAGCCTCGCGCTCGCGCCGCGCGAACTGTGGGAAAAACTTTCACCGGCGGTGCGCACGCGGCTCGTCGCGTGGCTGTCGCGCATCAACGAGGTGAAGCTCGTGCAGAGCAACTGGCTGTATTTCCGCGTGCTGGTGAATCTCGGGCTGCGCATCCGCGGGCAGGCGTGGTCGGAGGAGCGCGTGGATGCGGATCTGGCGCGGCTCGACGATTTTTATCTCGGCGACGGCTGGTATCAGGACGGCCCGTCAGGCGCGCCGTTTCGCGACGGACGCACGGGCGATTATTACGTGCCGATGGCGTTTCATTTTTATTCGTTGATGTATGCGCGGCTCGCGGGGGCGTCCGATCCGGTGCGCTCCACGCGCTACCTGGAACGCACGCGATTGTTCGCGCAGGATTTCGCGCACTACTTCGCGGCGGATGGTGCGGCGCTGCCGTTCGGGCGGAGCCTCACGTATCGTTTTGCGCAAGGCGCGTTTTGGGGCGCACTCGCATATGCACCGGTCGAGGCGCTGCCGTGGCCGGTGATCAAAGGTTATTACCTGCGTCACCTGCGCTGGTGGCTGAAACAACCGATCTTTTCCGAGACCGGCCTGCTCACCATCGGCTATGCGTATCCGAATCTGTCGATGGCGGAGAGCTACAATTCGTCGGGCTCGCCGTACTGGGCAATGAAAGCGTTTCTGCCACTCGCACTGCCCGAGCATCATCCCTTCTGGGCCGCGCAGGAAGCGCCGCCGCCGGCGCGACAACGCGTGCGGACAATTGCGGGCGCGAAGTTGATCGCGGCGATCGATCCGGTCACGGGCGATGTGACGGCGATCAATCCGGGCCAGGCGGTGGAAGACTGGCCGCGTCATGCGCCGCAAAAGTATTCAAAATTTGCATACAGCACGCGCTTCGGCTTCGCGGTGCCGGTGAGCTCGGCGACGCCGTCCGAAGGCGGTTTCGACAACATGCTGGCGTTGAGCGACGCCCGGCGGCGCTACCGCGTGCGCGAGCATTGCCACGACATGCAGGTGCGCGACGGCGTGGCGTATTCGCGTTGGCTGCCCTGGCCCGACGTGGAAGTGCGGACCTGGCTGATCGCGTTTCCCTCGGCGCATGTGCGGTTGCATCGCGTGGAGAGCGCGCGTGCGTGGTGGAGTTTCGAAGGCGGCTTTGCGGTGCCGTATCTCGCGCCGGCCACGGTGCGACGCGAAGCGAACGATCAAGGCCGTGCGGTGGTGACGACGCCGTCGGGGCGCTCGTGGATCGAGGATCGGGCGCAAGGCGCCGCGTTGCGTCGGACGCGCTGTGTCGATCTCGGTGCGAGCAGCCATGTGCTCGCGTCGCTTTCGTCGATGCCGGGACTGACCGGCGAACATGCGGCCGGTGAATGCTGGCTGGCATGTGTCGCCGGAGGAAGTGCGGCGGCGGCGGTCGATGGTGCGAGCGATCCGCAAAAGATCGTGCTGCGTCGCGCGGAGAGCGGCGGGTTCGTTTTGGAGTACGCCGGCGAAACGTGGTGGCGGCTCGACGATGTGGCAACGAGCGGCGTTTCGACGGACGCGCGGCTGGCGGCGCTGGCGCAAGACGCGTGAGGCACTCCCAGCAGTTGGTTTTCCGAAAACAAAAAACGCGAGTGCACCGCAGGGGCGCACTCGCGTCGAATGAGTGAGTTACTGCGGACGGCGGCGGCCGAACCAGAACATGATGACGCCAAATACGGCGAGGACGGCGCCCCACCAGAGGTTGACGTTGAGGCCGAGCGAGCGGGCGTAGATTTCGCTGTCGCGCGTCGCCAGGCCGTAGATGACCATCATGAGGCCGACGAGGCTGAAGAGGATTCCAATGGGAAGTCGAAGGTCCATGGCGGATTACCAGAAGTAGAGGTTGAGGAGCAGGCAGACGATGATGACGATGGTGCCGAGGATTGCCGGGCGGGCGTACCATTTGTCGTTGGAGGTACGGTCATGCGGCGTGAGCGAATAGACGAGGCCGCGGAGTTCCTCGTCGGTGCGGCGATGCCCGCTGACGAGCGACAGGCCGAGGTTGACGATGAAGGTCACGCTGAAGGCGACGATCGCGACCCAGAAGCTTTGCGAGAGTTCTTTCGGGAACTCGAACATCGGGCTCAACCACGCGCCCTTGATGCCGGGGGCGTTGCCCGAGGCGAGGGAGAGGCCATGGAAAACCACGGCCGAGGACGTGCCGATCACGAGGCCCCAGAACGAGCCGGTGTGATTGGAGCGGCGGGTGAACATGCCGAGCAGGAAGGTGGCGAAGAGCGGCGCATTCACGAAGCCGAACACCAGCTGGAGGATCGACATGATGTTGTTGTAGTTGGCCGCCACATACGCGCAGCCGATGGCCAGAAAGATGCCGATGACCGTGGCGAGCTTGCCCACGCGGAGGAGCTCGGAGTCGGTCTTTTTGGAGCCGCGTTGATAGATGTCGTAGGTGAGGACGGTGTTAAACGCCGTCACGTTGGCCGCCATGCCCGACATGAACGACGCCATGAGCGCGGTCATCGCGAGGCCGAGCAGTCCGTTCGGGAAATAGTGAAACATCATCGAGGGCAGCGTCTGGTTGTAGTTCAGCGCGCCGTCTTTCATCGGGATGGAGTAGCCGTTGCCGACGGCGTCCTGCGTGAGGGCGAAGGCGATCATGCCGGGGAGCACGATGATCGCGGGGAAAAGCATCTTCGGGATCGCGCCGATGATCGGGGTGCGGCGGGCGGCGCCCATCGAGTTGGCGGCCATGGCGCGCTGCACCTCGGCGAAGTTGGTGCACCAGTAGCCGAACGAGAGCACGAACCCGAGGCCGAAGAGGATGCCGAACCACGGAACGCCGAGGGCGTTGTCGGTGCCGCCGGTGCCGGCCCAGGAGTGCATGGCCTGCGGATTGTGCACGGACATCTTGGCGACGAGGCCTTCCCAGCCGCCGACGTCGCGGAGCGCGAGGTAGGCGAGCGGCGCGATGCCGAACACGATCATGAAGAACTGCAGCACCTCGTTGTAGATGGCGGAGCTGAGGCCGCCCTTGAGTACGTACGCGAGCACGATGGCCGAGGTGACGAGGAGCGAGATGTGATAGTTCCAGCCGAGGAGGAAATTGAGCAGGTCGGCCAGCGCGTGCATCGAGATGCCCGACGAGAACACCGTCATGACGGCGAAGGAGTACGAGTTGAAGGTGCGCGTGCGTTCGTCGTAGCGCATCTTCAAGTAGTCCGGCACCGACTTGGCTTTGGAGCCGTAGTACATCGGCATCATGAAGACGCCGAGGAACACCATCGCGGGGATCGCGCCGACCCAGTAGAAATGGGAAGTCATGATGCCGTACTCCGCGCCGGAGGCGGCCATGCCGATGAGTTCTTGCGCGCCGAGATTGGCGGAGATGAACGCGAGGCCGGTGATCCAGCCGGGGATCGAGCGGCTCGAGAGCAGATAGCCCTCCGCACTTCGCGCCTGACGCTTCAGGGCGAAACCGATCGCGATCACGACCACGAGGTAAGTGGCGAGGATCGCATAGTCGATTAGTTCGAGGCCGAGTTTTGTCAGGGAGCCGGTATCGCCGGTGAGTCCGGTCGAGGCGGAGGAGAGGCTGGCGAAGATGCCAGACAAGTGTGGGTCACTCATGTTAGTCGGATAGGGAAAACGACAGACGGGGAGAAAGCGCCGCAGTGTGGAGGCTTCAGCCCACTTTGCGACCGCAGAGTTTAGCACCGCGCATAATCTCGCGATTTACCTGCGGACGAAAGTCCCGCGCCGGGCGCCTCCGCGGTGAAACCCGCGGCGCGTTACAAGAACCCGACAATGTCTTTCACACCCGTCACTCCACCGGCACGAGCCGGATCACGCGTCCGGGATCGTTCATCACGACATAGAGTAAGCCGTCGGGACCGCTGCCGACATCGCGCAGGCGCGAGATATCTTTCAACAACACTTCCTGGTGCGTCACGCGGCCGTCCTCGATCACCAGTCGTCGCAATTCCTGCTGGGCGAGCGCGGTGACGAAGAGATGCCCGGTCCATTTCGGGAAACGGTCGCCTTCGTAGAAATCGATGCCGCACACCGCGATGGAAGGCGTCCAATGAATCACCGGCTGCTCCATGCCGTCGCGAGCGGTGGCACCGGTGATGGGCGAGCCGTCGTAGTTCATGCCATGCGTGATGACCGGCCAGCCGTAGTTGCGGCCTTTTTCGATGATGTTAAGTTCGTCGCCGCCGCGCGGGCCGTGCTCGGTTTCCCACAACACGCCAGTGCGCGGATCGAAATCGAGGCCCTGCGGGTTGCGATTGCCATAAGTCCAGATGGAGTCGATCGCGCCGGGGCGGTCCACGAACGGATTGTCGGCGGGCACGCGCCCGTCGTCGTGGATGCGGTGAATTTTTCCGTTGGGCCGGGAAAGATCCTGCGCGTGTTCCTGTGCGCCGCGTTCGCCGTGGCTGAAAAAGAGAAAACCTTTTCCGTCGAAGGTGATGCGGCAGCCGTAGTGCACGCCGCCGGCGCGCCGGTAGGTCTCGGGCGGCGCGGTCCAGATGGTTTCCTCATCGTGCCAGGCGCCATCGCGAATTTTTCCGCGCACGAGTTTGGTCATCGAGACGTTTTCGCCGTGGGCGTTTTTCATCGCATGGCTGAAGGCGAGATAGATCCAGCCGTTGCGCGCGTAGTCGGGATGCGGCGCGACTTCGAGCAGCCCGCCCTGGCCGCCAGCGTGCACCGCCGGTGTGCCGCGCACCGGCTCGGGCAGCAGGCGTCCGTTTTCGACGATGCGCAACGCGCCGGATTTTTCCGTGATGAGCAGGCGTCCATCGGGCAGCCACGCGATCGACCAAGGCGTGTCGAGTCCGTCGGCGACCGTTTCGATTTTGAATCGGTGAAGTTCGCTCGAAACAACCTGATCGTGGCGTGGCTGACCGAGCGCAGGACGCCGGCGCTGATAATCGGCGCGGTGTTCGCGCAGATAAACGACGAGTCCGCGAATCTCGCCGTCGGAGAATGAACCGAACGGCGGCATGCCGCCATCCGCCGTGCCTTCGCGGATGATGCGCGCGATCGTCTCGTCGTCGCTGCCGTAGCGCCAGGTGTCGTCGAGCATGCTCGGGGCGGACGCACCCTGCATGTTCGCGCCATGACAACTCGCGCAAAACTGCGCGTACAGCCGCGGGGCGTGACGATTCTGGGCGAACGCGGCGTCGCCGAAAAACGAAACGGTTATCAATGCGAAGAGAAGGCGGGCGCGCGGGGCGGTGGTTTTTGATGTCATGCGGCGGCTACGCAAAGAAACCACCGCGCGACGCAGCGCAATCGCGACGCGCACGGACGCAAGCCTTACCGATCGAGTCGCGCGTGCGGACCGACGACGGCACCGGTGAAATGAATGCCCCCGCCTGCGGCTTGCACGGTGACGGGCATCATGTCGGCCTCGGCGGGAAACGGAATCCATTCGCCCGGCGTGGTCGCATAGGCGAGGGCGAGCGTCATCTCGTCGGCGGAAATTTTTAGCGAGAGCGACGTCACCTCCGCAGGCAGCGGTGTGGACGCGACGATTGCGGTCCGGCCGTTGTGGGTGCGTTCGAGGATGAGTGTAGTGGATTCTTCACTACGGCGGACGCCGAAGACATAGTGCTGGGTTTCGCTTTGGAAAAGTGCGAGACCGGCGGTGGTGCTGTCGCCGACGGGAAGCGCGAGCGTCGTCTCGGCGTCGAAATGCGCATGTTGGACGCGGCGGGCGAGGAAGGCGGGGTTTTGTAGTTCTGAAATGGATACGGGTCGCGGTGTGAGGAGGATGCGGCCGGACTCGAGTTTCCACCAAGTCTCCTTTGGCGCGCGCAGCATCATCCAGAACGACGAGAGCGCGCTCGCCGTGAAGTCGTCGT
Organism: uncultured Opitutaceae bacterium; assembly: GCA_964573305.1. Classification (GTDB taxonomy): domain Bacteria; phylum Verrucomicrobiota; class Verrucomicrobiia; order Opitutales; family Opitutaceae; genus Nibricoccus. Next base: position 177,075 of record CAZNJG010000003.1, on the reverse strand, counting down.
GCCAGGTGAAGTTGCCGGTGAGCGAAGCGTGAGAAGTGAGGGGCGAAGTCTGAACGGAAGGCGCGGCTGCCACGGAAGGAACGCGTTCGCCGGGAGGCAGGATCGAGGGCCAGCCATCGGCCGTCCAAGTGACGGGCAGGAGGAACGTTTCGCGGCCGGTCGTCCAGAATTCGCGGGCGAACGGACGGCAGGCGAGAAAGACGGACCACCAGTTGCCATCGGGACCGATCACGAGATCCGCGTGGCCCGTGCAGGTGATGGCGCCCGGAGCGGTGCCGTCGAGATCGCGCTGCGTGAGGATCGGATTTTTATCCCACGGTGCGAACGGACCGGTCGGTGATTTGGCGCGCAGGATGACCTGCGAATGGTCGACGCTCGTGCCGCCCTCGGCGCAACAGAGATAATACCAGCCATCGCGTTTGTAGAGATGCGGACCTTCGATCCAGATGGGCTTTTTCGAAAGATCGACACCGCCGTTGACGATGATCTGACGCGGACCGATCAGCTTTTTTTCAGCGACGTCGAACTCCTGAATCCAGATCGCGCGATGGCCATCGTAGAGCGGTTTGTTATCGGGCGGGTTGCCATTGTTGACGAGCCAGGCGCGTCTGTCGTCGTCGAAGAAAAGCGACGGATCGATGCCGTCGAAGTTGAGCCAGATCGGATCGGACCACGGGCCGGCGGGATCGGTGGCGGTGATGAGAAAATTGCCGCCGCCATCGACGTGGGTGCAGACGATGTAGAAGAGCCCGTCGTGAAATTCGATGGCGGGCGCAAAGAGTCCGCGGTTCGCGCGAAGACCTTCGTAGTTGAGCTGCGACGGGCGGTCGATGGCGTGGCCGATCTGCGTCCAGTTGACGAGGTCGCGGCTGTGAAAAATCGGAATGCCCGGAAAGAACGCGAAGGTGGAGTTGATGAGGTAATAATCCGCGGGATCGCCGGGGGTTTTTCCGGGCACGCGGCAGATCGACGGATCGGGATAAAAGCCGGCGAGGATCGGGTTGCGAAAATGTCCGGCGGGAAGCGGCGTCTCAAACGCGGGGTCGCGGCCGGTGTAGGTGAATGACTCGAAAGCGACAGGATCGACGGCGGAGAAGAGTGAGGAGTGAAGGGTGAAGAGGGAAAGGACGAGAGCGGGGATGCGGAAGGGGATCATGGGAATTCAACGACCGGCGGGGTCGCCGGGGACGTAGTGGAGTTTTTTCTCGATGTAGTGGGAAAGTGGATACTCGGCGGGTTCCACGCCGGAGGGAAGCGGGCGGCCGGAGAAGGTCTGGAAATAAAGCAGGCAGGCATCGCGCCATTCGCGAGCCTCGCGTTCCTGGCGGGCAAGCAGCGCGGCGACATGCGCGTGGCGTTCCCCATCGATGAGTGGCGCGAGGTCGTCCCAGGTTTTTTGCCACGAGCGGACTGCGTCGACTCCGCGTTGATAATGAAGGCCGAGTTCGTCCCAGAGCGTGCGGCCGGATTTCAAGCGATGATCCCACGGCACATGATGGAACCAGAGGAGAAGATTTTCGGGGCACTCGGTGAGCGAGCCGAAGGTTTGCGCCACGCGTGGAGCGTATTGCGAGAGCGCGTCGGAGCCGGTCGCGGTGCGGTCGAAACCGACACCGTTTTTAGAGGCGCGGTGATAGTACGTGGAGGTCCAGTCGGCGCGGCCGGCGTCGTTGACCCAAGGGCCGGGGCCGTAGTGATGACCCTCAGCCATGATGTGGTGCAGGCCGAGCGGCATGGAGTAATCGACGACGGTTTCGCGCGAAGCGAGGAGCATGGGCACGAGCGCGGAGACGAGACGCGGGTCGTTGGAGAAAGTCTGGCGCGTCCATTCGTCGGCGATGGTTTCGGAGGAAAGCGCGTGATCCCACGCGAGGCGTCCGAAGGCGTACCAGTTGGCCTGCGCGAGCGGATGGCCGGTCCAGTTGCGCGAGTCGCCGGTGTTGGCGACGCCGGCGATAACGCTGAGCGCGCGGCGATCGAGCGAGCCATCGACGACGCGTGCGACGGGGGAGTTTTCGCCCGCGGTGAAGGTGTCGGCGTCGAGAGTTTCCTTGAAGAGCGGGGCGAGAAACGCGAGGTGGTTGGCGCCGCCGAGATATTCCTGGGCGATCTGCAATTCGAGCGCGAGCGGCGTGCGCGGCATCGCGCCGAAGAGCGGGTGAAACGGCTCGCGCGGCATGAAATCGATCGGGCCGTTTTTGATTTGGACGACGACATTGGGGCGGAATTTTCCGTCGAGCAGCTTGAATTCGTTGAACGCCTGTTTGGCGCGATCGTCGGGGACGTTGTTGTCGTAAACGAAGGCGCGCCACATCACGATGCCGCCGTGCGGCGCGACGGCGTCGGCGAGGAGATTGGCGCCGTCGGCATGCGTGCGGCCGTAAGCCTGCGGGCCCGGCTGGCCCTCGGAGTTGGCTTTCACGAGGAAGCCGCCGAAGTCGGGAATCAGAGCGTAGATCTCATTCGCTTTCTCGCGCCACCAGGCGGCGACCGCGGGATCGTGCGGGTCGGATGTTTTGAGTCCGCCGATTTCGACAGGCGCGCTGAAACGGGCTGTCAGGAAAATCTGGATACCGTACGGACGAAACGTGTCGGCGATGGCGGCGGCCTTGCGCAGATAGTCGGGCGTGAGGACGAGGGCGTTGGCGTTGACGTTGGTGAGCACGGCGCCGTTGAGGCCGATGGAAGCGTTGGCGCGTGCGTAATCGCGGAGGCGGGGTGAGACGAAATCGGGAAGCTCGAACCAGTTCCACAACGAGTGGCCGTCGGCACCGCGCTCGATGAAACCGTCGAGGTTGTCCCAATGGTTGAGCAGGCGGTATTTGATTTTCGGATACGAGGCGACGGAGAGGTTCTCCAGCGGCTGGCGGGTCTGGATCAGACGAAGCAGATGAAACGCGCCGTAGAGGATGCCGCGGTCGGAGGAAGCACGAAGGGTGAAGGGTGAGGAGTGAAGGGTGAAGGAGTCGGCGGAGGCGCTGGGGAGCGCTGTGGAAGGCGGGAGTTTTTCGAGGCGAATTTCCGGTTGGATGCCGAGGAGTCCGGTGAGTGCGGTGGTGAGTTCGTCGCGCGCGGCGGCGATGGTCGGCGAGTCGGCGCCAGTGGGCGTGGCGACGGTGATTTCGGCGAGGGCGCGCGCGGCGGTGGAGCGGTAGGTGTCGTCTCCGATGCGGTCGTAGCGGAGCCAGAGCGGGTAGCCGTCTTCGGAGCGGGCCGGGAGGACGAGCGAGAGGAGCAGGAGAGCGAGGGCGACGAGGCGGGGCATGGCGGAGAGTGGAACGAAATAGGTCCTATGGTCGTATGAGACTGCTAGGACCTATGGCGGCGCGTTGCGCGCCGAGGTAGACTAAGGTGACGGGAAAAGGAGCGGGGAGGGGCGCGGCCTTTGGGCGTCGCGCGAGCGCGGGCCCTGCACAGCCTCAGGCGGAGGCTGCTTTGGCGCGGCGGTCGGCGAGTTCTTCGGCCATCTGAAGCGTGCGGGCTTTGTTGAGTTTGCAGGCGGCGATCGAGATCGCGCCGCCAACGAAGAGGAGGCCCACGACGAGGCTGCTGGTGGCGCGGAAGCCCGCGATGGCGTTTTCCGCGGACGGGAAGCGGGTGTCGTAGCCCCAGAAGCCCGCCATGATCCAGAGGAACACCGCGGAACCGAGGGCGAGGCCGACTTTGAGGGCGAGGCCGATGGTGGCGAACACCATGCCGGTGAAGCGGCGGCCGGTCTGCCATTCCGAGTAGTCGGCGGCGTCGGCGTACATGGCCCAGGCGACGGCGATGGTGGGCGCGTAGAAAATCGCGCCGGAGATCGCGAGCAGCCACATGCCGGTGGTGTTGGTCGGCTCGAGTAGATACATCGCGCCGGCGTTGAGCGCGGAGAGTGCGAAGCCCCAGCCGATCACGGCCTTTTTGCCGAAGCGTTTGGAGAGGCCGGCGGAGAGGATGATGACGGTGATGGTGACGATCGTGCCCGTCATGTTGACGATGCTGTTAAACACATCGGCGACGTTGGAAGTGGCGGCGGTTTCGCGCGTGCCGTGGACGATGAAGCCGAGCCAGTAGTCGAGCAGCGTGTCAGCCTTTTCCATCACCGGCGTGGTGAGGCCGAGTTTCTCCACGAAGTCGAACATGGCGGATTTGTCTGCGAAGTGGTGGTAGTAGTTGTAATGCGCGCCGCCACGGAAGGCCAGCATGCTGAAGTTGAACACCGTGTAACAAATGAGCGCGATCCACGGGCCGTTTTTCTTAAGGTCCCGAAAATCCTGTTTAATCGATTCGGGAAGGATTGACCAAAGTGAACGAAGAAACTGGCCCGCCAGCAGGGCCACGAGAACTTTCCTGACGCCATTCCACGGAATGGGATTGTGAGTATAGATGAGGATGATGATGGCGATGCATGCTGCCATGAGCATCACCGGTATTGTAATAGGCTTTGGGCGAATATTGGTAGCAGGGGAAACAACCGATCCGGTTCCTATGCGCTCCTTCGTCGTGAAAAACGTGATCAGAAACAGGATCAAGCAAAGCACGGCCCAGAGCGTCATCGTCATCTGCCAGCCGTGTTGACGTGTGGCGCCTTCGGAAAAACGGGCGACGAGCGGCAGCGTGAATCCACCGACGATGAACTGCGCGATGTTGACGGCGACGAAGCGGTAGGAGTTGAGCTTGGTGCGCTCGTTGAGGTCGCCGGTCATGACGCCGCCCAATGCCGAATACGGCATGTTGTTCATGGAGTAGAGCGTCATGAGGATGGTGTTGGTGATGCCGGCGTAGGCGACCATCATGGCGGTGCTCCAGCCCTCGGGCGTCGTGTACGCGAGGACCATGCACACGGCCCACGGCACGGACGTCCAAAGAATCCACGGGCGAAATTTTCCCCAGCGCGTGTTCGTGCGATCGGCGAGCACGCCCATGATCGGATCGAAAAGCGCGTCCCACAAACGCGGCCAGAGCAGGATGGCGGCGGCGGCGCTTGCGCTGAGACCGAACACGTCGGTGTAGAAATTCAGCTGAAACAAAATCATCGTCATGAAGACGAAGTTCGCGGCGGCGTCGCCGAGGCTGTAACCGACTTTTTCCTTAACCGAGAGTCTGTCGGAGGAAGTCATGAGTGGGGCGGGGTTGAAGCGAAGCGGGGTTTTTTCGGACGGGGTTTTAAAACGATGGCCGACGTTTCCGTCGGCGCTGCCAAACGAATGGCGTTGAAAGCTATTCGAGCATCCAGAGCCAGGCGGTGACGCCACGCGGATAGTAGCGACTGCCGCAGACCACGCCGGTGTCGCTCAGGATTTGATCGCACATGGCGAAGCTGCCGCAGCCGGGCTGGCGCTGCCAGTCCGCATGCACGCGGTCGGCGGCGAGGGCGGTTTCGGAGAGTGTCTCGGGAAACAGCTCGCGAATCACGTATTGAGCGATGGCGATTTTGCTGAACCACGTGTTGCGACTCGTGCTGCTCATCTTCCACGCGCCCGAATTCGCATCGATGCAAACGCCGGGTTGCAGCGCTTGCGTGAGATGTTGACGGAGCTGTTCAAACAACGGCGCGAAACGGCCGGCGGGATCGATCGCATCGGTGTAGCCGAGGTAAAGCGGATAAAGAAAACCTTCGACCGCGGGGAGGATGCGCGAGCGGTTTCCCTTCTCGAAAACGGCCGGGAAAAAACCGGTGTTGGTTTCGAATTTTTCCGTGAGCGAGCGCGCGAGCAGATCGCCGGTGGCGCGCGCATCGGCCGATTCTTTTTTCAAGCCGAGACGCGCGAAGATCTTTTCGAGCAGCACCCAGGCGCCGAGCGTTTTGACGGCGAGGTAGAGATTGTTGCGCGCCTGGCCGAGACTGACATCGAGGCTGTCGTAGGTGGTGATTTCCCAGCCGTGGGTGCCGCAGCGCGACGAGTCGTGTTTGAGGATGCCGTCGCGTTTTTTCGCGTCGGGATGGTCGCGGCGATGCAGGCTTTGCGCGCCGGCGAGGAGCCAGGCGATGTTTTTGCGAAGCCATGCACGATCGCCGGTTTTCTCCGCGTACGTGACGGCGGTGAGGATCCAGTTGAGGAGCTGCTCCATCGTCATGTGACTGAAGCAACCCTCGACGTCGTCGCACTCATAGCTGGAGCGGCCGGGCGGCGTGAAATGATTCATCACGCCCATGTCGTGCGTGAATGAAATGCCCCCGGCGACCACGCGCCCGCCGACGCGCAGGCGATCGCGATAGGAGTAGCGGCGCGTGAAAAGATCGAGCGTGTCGCGCACGACCCAAGGGAACCATTCGAGCTCGAAAAAGAGATGATCCACCGTGAGGTCGAAGGTGTTCATCATGCGGTACTCGCCCTCGTTGACGACCCAGAGCGGACGGTTGTTGTGCCAGAGCAGCTGGGTGTTGCCGAAGTAGCTGTGCGTGGCCTGCGCGAGGAGAAATTGCTGATCGGCGTTGAGGCGGCTGGAGCGCAGCTCGTTGTCGCGCTCGCGCGCGATCTTCACGTACTGCGCGTGATTCGCGAGGCCGTGATCGATCACGTCGGCGAGGTCGGTGAAATGCTGGGTGTACGCGTAAGCCGCCTCGATGCCGGTGGTGATGGGACCCGCTTCGTAGAAACCGAGGACGAGGGGAAAACGTTTTTTCTGCCCCGCGCGCACGGTGAAAACCAGCGCGGTTTCGCCTCCGATGACGAGCAGTCCTCGATGATCGCGAAACTTCGGCGTAAACACATCGAAGCCCTGGCGCATCTCAACATCGCGACCCGGGCGCGTGGCGTAAGCGAACTCGCGTCCGCAGGCGAAGCCGGCGAGCGGCGAGCCTTCGTCGGCCAGCGGATGAAGTCCGCGGTCGGGTTCGCCGAGCCCGAAGATCAGCTCGGCGTCGGCGCGGCCGGCGGAGTTGTCGTATTCAATAAATCCATACACGGCCGGGGCGAGCGCCATGCGCGCGCGTTCCCCGCGGAGTCCGCGCGGATCGGGCACGCGCGAAAACGGCGTGAGCAGCGAAAAGGTGAAGCGGTCGTCCCCTGCGCGCCAGGTGTCGCTCGCCCAGCCGAGTTCACGCACGTAATCGCCGGGGCGGAGCGGACGGTAGTTTTTGGGCGGCTGCGCGACCGCGGCCTCACCGACGAAGGCCGTTTCGTTGGATTTGGGCGGCGTGAAGTACGGCAGCAGATTCCAGTCGTCCTTCGCGGAGGAGCGGAAGCCGATATAGATGTTTTGCCGGGCGGGGCCGCGGAGCGCGTGGCCGAATCCGCCGGGGGAATCGACGAGGCCGAGCGTGAAGCTGGCGAAGGCACCGAAAGGCGAATGTTGGGTATGGTAACTTTCTGAGGAACCGGGCAGCGGGGCGGAGCACATGGTGTGGAGCCGGCATGCAAACGCGCGCGCCGGACGCGGGCAACGGGCGGTTGGGTACTAACTTTAGACTTGTGCGATCGTTTCGCGCGAGGCATCCGGAGCGGCATGAACAAACGGCGCGTGACGTTGCTGGATATCGCGAAGGAGGCGGGCGTGCATGTGACCACAGTTTCCCTCGCGCTGAGAAATAATCCGCGGCTGCCCGAGGAAACGCGCGCGCGGATCAAGGCGCTCGCGGACAAGCTCGGTTATGCGCCCGATCCGTTGTTGAAGGCGCTCGTCGCTTACCGCGGCCGCATCATGACGCGCCGCAATCCACCGACGCTGGCGTATGTGACGAATTGGAACAGCCGTCTCGGCTGGAAAAAAGTGACGGCGCATCCCGACTTCTATGCGGGCGCTTTGGCCAAGGCGGAGGAGCTCGGTTATCACCTCGAACATTTCTGGATGCGCGAGCCGGGTCTCACGCATGGACGACTGAGCCGCATTCTCTATTCGCGCGGGATCAACGGACTCATCATCGCATCGCATGTGCGCGAGATCGACGTGGAGCTGCATTTCGATTGGGAGCGTTTCAGCGCGGTGAAGATCGATTATTTCCCCCATCAACCCGAGCTCCCCAACGTCACCAACAACCAGCTTCAGATCATCCGCCTCGCCATGCAGAAAGTGCAGGCCGCGGGTTATCGCCGGATCGGTTTCGTGATGGACGAAGGCTGGGACATCACGGTCGATCACCTCTGGCAGGCGGGCTTCTTGTGGGAGCAGCGCAAACTCGCGGTGAAGGACCGGCTGCCGCCGTATCTGTTGCCGTCTAAGCAGACGTTTCAGGCGTGGTACGAAAAACACCGCCCGGAAGTGATCATCAGCAAGGGCGAGTTTGTGCTGCCACATCTCGCGGAGCTGGGACTGCGTGTGCCGCGCGATGTGGCGTTCGTGGATATTTTTCTCGAAGACGACAGTGGCGCGACCGCGGGCGTGCGGCAAAACCACGCGCAAGTCGGCGCGCTCGCCGTGGAGATCCTCGCGGGACAATTACAGCACAATAAATACGGCGTGCCGGAAATCCCGACGACGACCTATGTGGAAGGCACCTGGTTCGACGGGAAAAGTTGTCCGCCGAAAAAGGCCTGACGCGGCGCGATCACTGCTCGTGCCAGAGCCGCCCTGTGTGCTGGTGAAGCGTCATTGAGCTGGCGGTCCGGCTGGCCCGAGACCGTGATGCTTGTGTATTGGGCAAAAGGATACGCGGGACACGAAATTCCCCGTAAGTGAGGCTCAGCCCGGAGGCCACGCCATCTGGCGCCTGGCAAGGAGGTGGACGTGGAGATGCGGCACGCTTTCGCAGGCGTCGGGGCCGTGGTTGATGACGAGGCGGAAGCCGCGTTCTAGAGTGAGTTTCTTCGCGACGATGCCGGCGGTGACGAGGAGGTGGCCGAGCTGCGTTTCATCCGCGGGCGTGGTTTCGCCGACGCGTGGGATCAGTTTTTTCGGGATGATCAGGAGATGCACCGGTGCCTGCGGCTGGATGTCGTGGATGACGATGCAGCGGTCGTCCTCGTGCTCGATCTTCGCGGGGATCTCGCGGTCGATGATTTTTTGGAAAAGCGTTTTGGACATGAGCGTCTGAGGTGTCGGAAGTTTTTTAACAGGAGGAAACTGAGGGAACGGAGAGGAAAGTACGTTCTTTAGAGGTTGGCGCCGGGCAGGATGAGGCGAGAGACGCCATGGGTGAGTTTGAGCTCGTGGAAGTTTATGAGAAGCCCAATGGGCACATTGAGCAGCTTCATGTACGAAAGGAGTTGGGCTTTGTGAATCGGAAGAATGCGTTCGACGCACTTGGCCTCGATCAGGATGCAGTCCTCGACAGGAGGTCGAAGCGGAGCGGTTCCTCACGGGTGAAGCCCTTGTAAGAGATCGTGACGCATTTCTGATTGATGACGTGGAGGCTTCGGAGGCTGAGTTCACGCGAGAGGCACCATTCGTAGATGGATTCGATGAGGCCGGGACCTTTGTCGCGATGGACCCCGATGGCGGCGGCAATGAGGGTACCGGTTAGCGAGTCGGCTTTGGCGAAAGGGGATGCACGGAGCGAGGTGGGATTTTACAGGAGGGAACGGGGGAAACGGAGAGATGAAAGAGGGCGAGGAATACGTGCAGAGTTTGGATTATAGATTTCTCTGCTCTGTTTCCTCCGTTACCTCCTGTAAAACGGGTTCTACAGGAACAGCAGGTGCAGACTCGCGCTGGGCGTGGTGCGGGCGGCGGCGAGGTCGCGGAGAAAGGCGAGAGTGTCTTCGTATTCGCGACGGCGTTTGGGCGTTTCGCGTCGATCCGGTGGAAGAAGCGCGGGTCGGAGATTGGTGACGAGGAGGGTGGATTGCGGGAACGGCGCGAGGTGTTTGAGCCCGCGCATGAGGCCGTCGCGCGCAAAAAGCGGCGTGGCCGAGGTCTCCGTGGCGGCGGCATCCCAGTGATAAAAGCCGTGGTTGGGCTGGCCGTCGAAGAAGCGCGTGAGCAGGCGCGCGGCCGCGGCGGTGAAGGCGGCGTCGTAGCGCGCGGCGAGCTCGGGTTTGGCGGCGGTCTGGGCTTCGAGTTCGGTGAGACTGAACGCGATGGCCTCCTTGATCTGGTTCGCGAGATAGAGGTCCTGCCCGGTGACGGACGCGAAGAGCGCGTTGATGAAGTGAAGGCGGCGAAGATCGTCGCGGGAAGAAGGCATGTTAGATTTCCCTCGAGTTCTTAAGCCCTAACAAATTGTACAGGACGTCTTCCAGATCGAGTCCGAGGCATTGCTTGGCGGCGGAGAACCCGGCGTCGGATGCTTTGGCGGTGGAGACGAATTTAATAAACGAATCCTTCCCTTGCTGGGTAAGTCCGTTGATGAGGAAACGCGACAGGTGGTAGCTGAGTTCAAAGCCTTCGTCCGCGAACGAGAACGATTCGCCGCGCCAGAAACTGCGGATTCGAGGCAGTGTCCAGTAGTCGCGATGTCGCTGAATGATCTCTCTATCTAAAAAGTACGGTTTCTGTCCTGTGATCCGATGCTCGATGCTCTCTGTGATGCCTTCGTTCACCCATGCGGGCATGTCGTGTGATTGTAAGAGGGCGTGGCATAGCTCGTGGGCGATGATTGGCGTATGATAGGTTAATTCTCCGTCGGGGAAGACGAAATGGCCGTATCCTCGATTCAAATATACTCCGCCAAGCATCGGGGCTTCATCGCCTTCTATATAGTCCAGAAGGTATTTCACGAAATCATCAGAGTCGGGCGGGATGAGCGCGATGCATTTGCTTTTCCAGTTTTCGGCGGCGAGCGGACCGAGCAGGCGAATGATCCTGACGCGATAGTCTTCGAGTTGACGGAGGCAGTTGGCTGCGTGCCGATTGGATTTCGGGAGGAACAGCAGGAAGTTTGGCGACTCGGCTTGCTGCATGGGGGCACTGAAACCAGCGCTCACTGCGTGCATCCATTCGCGGGCGATGCGGTTCCAGTGTTCAGAAGTATCGACAGATGCTTCTACGATAATCCGGTCCCAAATCGGGAAGGTGAAGTGCTTGCTGGCATCGAGCCACTCGGGGCGAAGCAGATTAAACATCGGAGCTGGAGACGATGCCCACGCTTACTTCTGCTTCGGTTTTTCGAGCGTACTGATCTCGTGCATGAATTCGGAGACGTCCCGGAATTCTTTATACACGCTCGCGAAACGCACGTAGGCGACCTGGTCGATTTTCTTGAGACGTTGCATGATCGCGTCGCCGATCGCCTGCGTGGGGATTTCGCTTTCGTACTGGGCTTCGACGGAATCGATCACGTCCTCGACCAGCATGGAGATCTGTTCGGAGTCCACGGGGCGTTTGTGCAGCGCGGCGCGGATGGAATGGACGAGTTTTTCGCGATCGAAATCTTCGCGGAGGCCGCCGCGTTTGATCACGACGAGGCCGTCGCGCACGACGAATTCAGTCGTGGTGTAGCGGTAACCGCATTCGAGGCACTCGCGACGGCGTCGGATGGAATTCCCCTCTTTGCTGATTCGGGAATCGATGACCTTGTCCTCGATGGAGGTGCATTTGGGACAACGCATGGGGAAGAGTGAAGGACGAAGGTGAAGAGTGAAACGGGAGCCGGCCCGTTCGCGGGCGCTCGTCGCTACGGGCTCAGTTTAGCTTCAGGAAGTTTTCCAGAATCTTCATGCCGCCTTCGGTGGCGATGGATTCGGGATGAAACTGCACGCCCCAGATCGGAAGCGATTTGTGGCGCAGCCCCATGATTTCGCCCTCGGCGGTTTCCGCGGTGATCTCGAGCTCGGCGGGAAGCGAGGCGCGTTCGACGAGCAGCGAGTGGTAGCGCGTGGCGGGGAAATCCTGCGGCATGTCTTGAAACACATCGGTGTTTTTATGCCGGATCGGCGAGGTCTTGCCGTGCATGAGCCGGTCAGCGCGGACGACTTTGCCGCCGAAATACTGGCCGATGGATTGGTGCCCGAGGCACACGCCGAAGATGGGTTTTTTGCCGGCGAAGGCATTGATGATCTCGAGCGTGACGCCGGCCTCGGTGGGCGAGCAGGGGCCGGGCGAGAGGAGTACGCGGTCCGGGTTGAGCGCGAGCGCCTCCGCGGGCGTGATCTCGTTGTTGCGGAAAATACGCTGCTCCACGCCCAGCTGGCCGTAGTATTGGACCAGGTTGTAGGTGAAGGAGTCGTAGTTATCGATGACCAGAAGCACAGAGGTGGAATAACCGCTGGAATGCGCGGGTGGTCAAGTGCGGCCGCGGGCCAGGGGGGAATGAATGACGGAATTCGAAGGACGAATGCCGAAGGCCAATGACCAGTGACCAATGACCAGTGACCAAGGGGCGGCGGGTGACAGCTTTGGAGGTCGGCGGCGTTTTCCCGGAACGGGCTTCACCATGCGGGGTTGCCAGCGGCGGGGCGCGTGTCGAGGGTGGGCGGCGATATGCCAGAGCATTTCCAGTTGTTGAAAACCGATACGGCGACCGCCGCGCGACGCGGCCGGCTCAAGACGCGTCATGGCGTGGTGGATACACCGATTTTCATGCCGGTCGGCACGCAGGGCACGGTCAAGGCGTTGACGCCCGCGCACATCAAGGAGATCGGCGCGCAGATCATTTTGGGGAACACGTACCACCTGAATCTGCGCCCCACCAGCGAGCTCGTGAAGGAGCTCGGCGGCTTGCACCGGTTCATGGGCTGGGACGGGCCGATCCTCACCGATAGCGGCGGTTTTCAGGTTTTTTCTTTGGCGAAACTGCGCGACATCCGCGACGACGGCGTGGCGTTTCAATCGCATCTCGACGGCGCGAAATTATTTCTCGGGCCGCGCGAAGTGATGACGATTCAGGCGAATCTCGGCAGCGATATCGCGATGGTGCTCGACGAATGTCCACCCTGGCCGTGCACGCGTGACGAATGCGCGCGCGCCGTCGAGCGCAGTCTGCGCTGGGCGAAACAGTGCAAGGAGATCGCGACCGACAACGGCTTTCTCGCCAACGGCCACCATGTGTTTGCGATCGCGCAAGGCTCGACCTTCGACGATCTGCGTCGCGAAGCCGCGGAGTCACTCGCCGCGCTCGATCTGCCCGGTTATGCGGTGGGCGGCGTGAGCGTCGGCGAACCCGAACCCGAGATGCTCAAACAAGTGGGCGCAACCACGCCGTTCATGCCGGTGGACAAGCCGCGCTACACGATGGGTCTGGGCACGCCCCCGCAGATTCTGAAGATGATCGCGCTCGGGGTGGACATGTTCGATTGCGTGCTGCCGAGCCGCGTGGCGCGCAACGGGCTCGTATTCACGCCCGATGGACCGATGAATTTGCGCAACGAAAAATACCGCGCGGATCCGCGTCCGATTTCCGAAGAAGTGAACAACTACACGGCGCAGTTCTCGCGCGCCTATCTGCGGCATCTCACCATCGCGGGCGAGATGCTGAGCGGCACGTTGCTCACGATTCATAACCTCCATTTTTTCATCGATCTTACGGCGCAGGCGCGCGCGCACATCGAGGCGGGCGATTACGACGTGTGGCACCGTGCGTGGATTGCGCGCTACGAAGCCGGCGCGGCCGAGCGGCTCGCGGGCGGGCGTTGATCGCCTGTTCGTCGCGCGGGATGCGCGCCGGGGTCAGCGCGTGGTTTTGTTATTGTTCTTGTTCGCAGCGAGCCGGGCACGCCACGCGGGAATTTCTTTTTCCAGGAGTTCGGTCGCGAAAGGCCCGTACCAATCGTAACCGGTGCGGCGCTCGCGCTCGACCTCGGCGAGCGTGTAAACCTTGCGGCCATCGCGATTGGCGAGAAACGGCGTGCTGTCAGCCAGCTCATAAAAGCGCGCCCACAACACCGGCGCGTCCGGATCGGGCACGGCCACGAGATCGTCTTTGGCAGTGTGGTGATTGTAGCGCACGGTATCGGCTTTGCGGCGATCGAGACGGAGACCGCGGATCTTGGTGCGTTCGAACCACGCGGCGGCATCTTCAACCGCGCGGATGATTTCCGGCGAAGGATCGTCGATGCTGATGAGGTAGCGCACCACCTGCACGCTTTCGCGGCTCACGAGCGCGGGCAGTTCGAAGGAGCGGGCCTGTGCGGGCGCGAGCGTTTCGCGATCGTATTGGCCGGCCCAGACGGTGGGACGGCCTTCGCTCACCACTTGCAGACGGAGAATCAACGCGTCTCCACGCGCCACCGCTTCAGCGGCGCGGGTGCTGCGGGCTTCGTCGATAAACGAAAACGGCGGTTTCGCGGCAGCGACTTTGCGTAGAAACCGGAGCACGCCGGGCATGATGTCGTCGGCGAAAGTGATGTGCCCGTAGTACGCGTCCGTGCGCGGCGGCGAATGCGCCCAGCCGCCGTTGGGATATTGCGAATCGAGGATGAAATCGATGCCGCGCAGGCAGGCTTCGCGATGGCGCTCCTCGCCGGCCTGAAGGAAGGCCGCGGCGAGGTATTCGATCTGTGGATACGTGTTGCGATTGTCGAAGCTGGTGTCGGTCGCTTCCCGGGAGTGACGAAGTTCGCGGCGTTCGTCGGGCGGAATGATGAGCGCGGGGTCTTGATTGGTGGGCCAGCCGCCATTGGCCCGCTGACGAAGCACGAGGTTGTCGGCGATCTCGACGATCTGGTCCGGCGCGTAGCGCGGATAATCGCGACCGTACATGTCGTTCTGATTGCGCCAGTGGTGGATCACATCAGCGAAACCATCGAGTGGGATGGGTTCGTAGGACGCCGAGGAAAGCGTGGACGTCAGCGAAAACAGACTGGCACCGAAGACGATCAGACGGGGTAAACGCATGAAGCACCAAACACCCGTCGCGCCGTCCATCGCAACGAAATCCTGCCGCGCCCGCGCCGATCGCGTGCCGTCCAGTGTCACGTATTACGTGACAGTTTTCACGGCTGATTTTCAGAGGGAGTGTCACGTAATACGTGACACTTTTCCGGGGGTGCGGGAGGGGACGGGAAAAGGTTTTGCATGGACCGTGGACGGGCGGCGTAGTGGTGGGATGACTACACGTGCCGGTATTTTTTCAGGATCGATTTCGGGTGTTTCGCGGACGCGGATTTTGAGCGCGGGGAAGGCGTCTTGGTGCGTGCGGGTGATGATGCTGGCGGCGGTGGTGTGGTTGGGCGTGGGCGCGACGATGCGAGTTGAGGCGTCGGTCGATGTGGAGCCGCGTTATCGCATCGCGGTGATCGACCTGATGATTTTGAAGCGGCAGAAACTCAGCGCGCTGCCGTTGGCGAAGGAAATCGGCGCGGATGGTCTCGAAGTGGACATGGGCGGGCTGGGGAATCGCGAAACGTTCGACAGCCGGCTGGCCGATCCGGCGGTGCGCGCGGAGTATCTGGCGAAGGCGCGCGAGCTCGGGCTGGAGTTTTGTTCGCTCGGGATGACGGGATTTTATGCGCAGTCGTTTGCGGAGCGGCCGACGTATGAGCGCATGGTGCAGGATTGCATCGACACGGCGGTGGCACTGGGCGTGAAGACGATTTTCCTGCCGATGGGGGTGAAAGTGGATTTGGTGAAAAATCCCGAGCTGCGTCCGGCGGTGGTGGAGCGGTTGAAAGTGGTCGGCGCGCGCGCCGAAGCGGCGGGTGTGGTGATCGGCATCGAGACGGCGCTCGATGCGGCGCAGGAGGCGGCGTTGCTCGACGAAGTCGGTTCTCCCGCGGTGAAGAGTTATTTCAATTTTTCGAACGCGCTGAAGAACGGCCGCGATTTGCATGCGGAGCTGCGCACGCTCGGGCGCGATCGCATTTGCCAGATCCATTGCACGGACG
The DNA here is from genome assembly GCA_964573305.1 of uncultured Opitutaceae bacterium. Lineage (GTDB taxonomy): Bacteria > Verrucomicrobiota > Verrucomicrobiia > Opitutales > Opitutaceae > Nibricoccus. The sequence goes on along the minus strand of CAZNJG010000003.1, from coordinate 161,455 downwards.
ACGACGGCGTGTGGCTGCAAAACAACACGCGTCTCGATCTGAACGCGGTGAAAGCGACGCTCGACGAGATGGGCTGGCGCGGCTGGCTGGTGGTCGAGCGATCGAGAGACAAGACGCGGACGGGCGCGAAGGATGTGGTGTGGAATTATTCGGCGAACGTCGCGTATCTGAAATCGATTTTTCAGCCGGCGGAAACCGCCGCGGAATAAGCGGCCCGCGTCACCGGCTCAGTCGAGATGGCTCGGGCCGGGCGCGGTTTCGAGTTCGTGGCAGGCTTTGATGAAGGAGGCGGCGGACCAGGCTTGGAAGGCCTTGCCCATGGGGCGGCCGGTGATGCCGTGCGCCCATTCGTTGAATTCCCATTCCTGATCGCGTCCGAGTTTGTTGAGCCGCGCGAGTTGCACGAGTTCGCGCACGGCGACCTCGTGGAAACCGAGCTGGTGAATGAAACGCACCCACATGCCGCCGATGAACGGCCAGATGCCGCCGTTGTGGTAGTGGTTGGGCAGATTGAGGAGGTTGACCGTGTAATAGGAACGCCAGTCGGGATCGCCGGCCTGCACGACCGGATAGAGATTGGCGACGGGCCAGGGCGTATTGACGCCGACGCCCCAGAGATAGCGGAAGGCGGTGCGCGCGCGGTCCACGTCGAGCACGTACATGAGGAACGCGAGGATGTTGCCGTAAACGTCGCAGCGCCAGTTGAAGGAAAACGGCGTGATTTCCGCGAGGAGATACTGGGTGTCGCCGAGACCGAACTGGCGGTCGGCGAAACGATTCGCGGGCGGCGATTGCGGGTCGGACGGGCGCGTGCTGGGCCAGAATGTATCCAAAACACGACTACGGATTTTTTGTGACCAGCGAAGATAATCGGCGGCGCGGTCGAACTGGCCGAGCATTTCGAGGAGGCGGCCGAAGCAGACGTTGGTGCGGTACCAAAGCACCTCGTCGTAGAGCACGTTGTAGCTGCGTCCGAACAAGTCGGTCCAGTCGCCAGCTTCGGGGATTTCGAGGAGACCGTCGTTGTTGCTGTCGTGCGCGCTCAGCCAGTTCATGGCGATCTGGAGGCGCTCGGCGTATGTGCGCAGGAAATCGAGATCGCCGGTCTTGTTGACGTAGTTGTAGACCGCGATGATGACCCACAGGCCGCTATCGATGGAGCAGATGTTGCCGACGCCGCCGTAGTCGGGCTCGGCGGTGTCGATGCGGACGTTGGCGGGGATTTGCCCCGACGGAGAAGCGGCGCGAAGGAGCGTTTCGAGCGTGGCCTTTTGCGTGGTGCGAATATCCGGGTCGTCGAGGTCGAGCGTGTAGATGACGGTCATCGAGCCGTCGCGCGCCCAGACCGAGCGGTAATTGGCGTCGGTTCCGGTGACGGTGTTATCGGTCAGCGAGCACGCGGAGAAACCGAGCGGCGTGATGTTTTTGCGAAGCGCCACGAGGGCTTTTTCGTAGGCGGTGTCGAGGAGCTGTTTGTCCTCGCCGGAGAGCGCGCCGAGTTTGGTGCCCGCAAACAAAAGTCGGAAACCGGCCGACATGCGCTCCGGCGGGATGCCGGTCTGATCGGCGGAGGGCGTGTGCGAAATGACGCCGTAGTGACGCAGGCCCTCGAGCACACCGTCGGCGAGGACGAGGCTGGAGGTGTAGATGGGCAGCTGGACGGTGGCGGTGAAGAGCTCCGGCTGTGCGTTTTGAACGATGATGCCGCGTACGCCGGGCAGCAGGAACATGCCGATGTCGTTGCCGGTGTCGCCGGCGACGAGGATTTCTTCGGGCGACAGATGAAGGCGGGCGGTGAGCCACGCGAGCGCGCCGCCTTTGTTGGCGCGGCGCGGGATGATATCGAGATCGCGCGCGCTGGAATAAACGACGCAGGCCTCGAGCCCGCCGGTCTCAACTTTTTCCTGGATCTCGCGGATGTGCGAAGGCGACGCGTTGTCGAGGAACCAGCTCGACTTGAAGCGATGTTGAAACTCGGCCGGTTGCGGACGTATGCCGGGGATGGCGGCGACGATGGCCTGCACGCGTTCGAGGTCCCAGCCTTTGGAAAGTTCGTCGGCAAATTCATCGAGCATGTGCCCGGAGCGCACGTTGAAGATCTGCGTGCCGACGCCGCCGATGATGTAGTCGGGCTCCGGCAGTTCGCCCTGCTGGATGAGATGCTGCACATCATCGACGAGGCGTCCGCTGTTGAAGACGAGCAACGGCCGCGAGTCGGGCGGGAGCTCACTCCAGGCGCTGGCGAAGCGATTGGCCGCTTCGGGATTTCCGAGCAAGGTGCCGTCGAGATCGGAGCTGAAAAGTTTGATCGGGCGGACCGTGGAAGAAGGGGAATCGCTCATGAGAAGCTGTGATGAAAAATCCGGTGGTTGGCGGGGAAAAAGGAGGAGACGGCGCTCAATCGCCGTCGTTCCACGGTTCGTCCCATTCGTTGTCGGCGAAGGCGCCCGCGGAGGCGCGTTCTTCGACGAGGCTGATGAGTTGCTGGGCGATGCCCGTCCACGTGAACAGGCTGCGAGCCTTGTGCGCGCCCATGCGCGAGAGGCGTGCGGCGAGGCGCGGATGTTTGAGCGGTTTCACGATCATGATGCCGAGGTCTTCGCGATCGAAGGGATCGCCGTAGAGGGCATGGCGGCCGAACGAGATGGCACGAAAAAGTCCGCCGTGAATCGTGACAACTGTCGGCGCGCCGCACGCCATGGCTTCGATGGCGGTCATGCCGAACGGTTCGTAGCGACTGGAGAGGACGAACACATCGGCGGCGCGGTAATAATCGGGGAGATCGTCCTCCTCGACGAAACCGCCGAAGCGCACGCGCTCCTGCAAACCGAGCGAAGCGACCTGTGCGGTGAGCTCGTTCAGGATTTCCTGTTCGGGTGGATTGGGATTCTCGCCGCCGACGGCGAGATGCAGCATCGCGTCGGGGATGCGTTGGGCGACGAGCGAAAATGCATCGACGAGCAGATCGTAGCCTTTGTTGCGCGCGAGGCGTCCGATCGCGAGCACGACATGGCCGCTGAAGCCGAGGCGCTGGCGGATGCTTTCGCGCGAAGCGGCGCTGACCGGGTAGAAGCGGTTGTCGTCGTAGCCCGGCGGGATCATGTGCACGTGATCGGTGATCGTGCCATAATCGTTGGTGATCATGTCGAGCTGTGGCGGCGTGGTGGCGATGACGGCGTCGCAGGCGCGATAGAGATGCGTTTCCTGGCGGATGCGCTCGGAGAAATTATATTTCTTGTCGAAATTGGCGGCGTCTTCGGGGAAGTCCGTTTCCATCAGCTGTTTTTTCCACAGTCCGAGTGAGTGCGGCGTGTGGATGTGCGGGACATCGAGCGCATCGGCAAGGCGCTGGGTGGCGTAGCCGGCGTCCCAGTAGTGACTGTTGAAAAACCGGTAGTTGAGATCGTGCGCCTTGATGTAGCGCAGCGCGTTTTCGGCCCATTCGGCGAGATGCTCGACGAGGTATTCCTTGGGGATGAATTCGCGGTTGCCGCAGGGGATGCGGATGACGCGAACGCGTTCGTTGACGATGTCGATTTGGGGCTGGTCCTCGAACTGGCGGGTCCAGATGTCGACGGCGAAGCCGAGCTGCGCGAGTTTCTTGGAGAGTTCGAGGACGTAAACGACCTGGCCTCCGGTGTCGGCGGCGCCGAGAGGCGGCACTCCGGCGACGTATCCATGGGTGGATACCATGCCGATGCGAGGCAAAGGCGTTTCAGTGGAAGAAGAGTTCATAAGCAGTGGGCGATGAACGGCGCGCGTCCGAAGGCGGCGTCGTGTATGAGTTTCGCGGATACTATAATCCGCGAATGGCATCCGCGCATTGCGGGTGCCCGACTGGCCGCGCACACGGGAGCGAAATTCACGCCGATTCGGCGACGCATGTTGCGTGCCGGCTCGCGTGTGCGACCAAGGTGACCACAACGCCTTGCGACGGGAGTGCCGAGAATTTTTTTCCCGGTGGCCTTCGTGAGCCGGGCGAAATGCAGCCGCCCCCGAGGGGAGAAGCGGCAAATTGCGCGCGAAAAATTTTTCTCAACCCGCGGTTTCGCGGGCGAGCCAGCGATCGAAGGCGGCGGCGAGGTCGGCGAATTTCACGGGCTTGGAAAGATAATCGTCCATGCCGAGCGAGAGACAGCGTTCGCGTTCGCCGGCGACGACATTGGCCGTGAGTGCAACAATGGGAATGCGGGTGCCGGGTTCTTCGCGTCGGCGGATTTCCACGGTGGCGTCGTAACCGTCGAGCTCGGGCATGTGGCAATCCATCAACACGAGATCGAAAGTTTCGCGCGCGAGCGCTTCGAGCGCCTGGCGGCCGTTGGCGACGACGGTGGCGCGGTGGCCGAGCTTCACGACCATGTGGCGCGCGAGCGTTTGGTTCACGGGATTGTCTTCGGCGATGAGGATGTGCGCGTTGGTGCGCGCGATGGGCTCGGGCGCAGGAACGGGCGGGGCTTCGCGAATGGCGGCAGCAGGCGCGGACCAGGTTTTGGTGAGCGTGCCGAGCAGTGCGGAGCGGCGTACGGGTTTTTGCAGCACCGCAAGGATGCGCGTCTTTTCGATCTGCGGGCGTTTGTCGTGAAGCAACGTGGTGCTGAGGAGCACGAGCGGTGTTGTCGCGAGCGCGGGATCGGCGCGGACGGTCGCGGCCAGTTCGAGGCCGTCGGTTTGCGCATCGATGAGGACGAGATCGTAGGCGCGCTGTTCCGCGGCGGCGTGGCGAAGCGCGTCGAGGCCGCTCGCGGCATTGTCGGCTTCGTGGACGTGTATCTGACGTGCGCGCAGGATCTCGGAGATCGCGTGGCGTTGCAGACGTTGTCTATCGATGAGGAGGATGCGGCGTCCGGGAAAATCCGGCGTGGGAGCGGAGTCGGCGGATTGCGGAGCGGCATCGAGCGCGAGCGTGAACCAGAACGTGGCGCCCTGGCCGAGTGCGGATTGCACGTCGACGCGGCCGCCCATGAGTTCGACGAGCTGTCGCGAGATGGCGAGTCCGAGGCCGGTGCCGCCGAAACGCCGCGTGAAGGAGCCATCCACCTGGGTGAACGATTGGAAAAGTCGCGTGGCGGCTTCGGGCGACATGCCGATGCCTGTATCCTTAACTTCGATACGCAGGCAGACGCGGCCGTCGTTGCAGGGCTCGCGGGTCATCCGGACCTGCACCTCGCCGGTTTCTGTGAACTTGATGGCGTTGCTGACGAGGTTGAGGAGGACCTGCCGGAAGCGTCCGGGATCGCCCATCACCTGATCCGGGATGGCGTCGTCGATCATGCAGGCGAATCCGAGTTGTTTGCGGAAGGCGGCCTCGCCGAGGAGTTCGGCGACATCCTCGACGGCCTCGCGTGGATTGAAGGCGGTTTTTTCGAGTTCGAGTTTGCCGGCTTCGATTTTCGAAAAATCGAGAATGTCGTTGATGATGCCGAGGAGGGCTTCGGCGGATTTGCGGACGGTGTCGGCGAAGTGGCGTTGTTCGTCGTCGAGTCGCGAATCGAGCAGGAGGCCGGTCATGCCGATGACGCCGTTGAGCGGGGTGCGGATTTCGTGGCTCATGTTGGCCAGGAAAAGACTTTTGGCCTGCGTGGCGGCTTCCGCCTGGTCCTTGGCGCGGGCGAACTCGCGGGTGCGTTCGGCGATGCGTTGCTCGAGCCGTTCGTTGTCGCGGCGGAGCTTGCGGGTGCGGAGGTAGAACAGGAGATACGCGGTGCCGGTGGCGGTGGATGCGATGAGGCAATAAAACCACCACGTCTCGTAGTAGGCGGGGATGCGCCGGAGGGTCAGCGAAGCACCGTGGAGATTCCACACGCCGTCGTTGTTGGCCGCGACGACGCGGAAACGATAAGTGCCGGGGCCCAGGTTGGTGTAATAAGCGGTGCGGCGCGTGCCGGCTTCGATCCATTGCGGATCGTGGCCTTCGAGCTGGTAGCGAAAAACGACGCGTTGCGCGCGTAGGAAACTCGGCGCGGTGTATTCGATGGTGAGATCGCGCGTCCCGGCGGGAATCACGATCCCGGCGTGACCGGAGCCGATGGATTCGCCGTCCACGAGCACGTTTTCGATGAGGACGGGCGGCGGCACGCGATTGACGGGGACTTCGCCGGGATCGACGGCGACGAGGCCGCGATACGTGGCGAACCAGAGGCGGCCATCGGGCGTGGTGGCGGAGGCAGGTTGCGAACCGAAACCCACGGTGCTGGCGATGATGCCATCGGTCTCGCTGGCGACGGAGAAGGTGTTGCTGCGACGCTCGCCGCGCGCGATGGCCAGTAATTCGGTTTTTGGCGCCCAGACGATGCCGCGCGGCGTGCCGAGCCAGATGCGGCCGTGGGTATCCTCGCGGATGGCGGAAACCAGATCGTTGAAAGGTGCGGAAAGATCGTCCGAGGCCTGCCAGCTGTCATCGGGTTGGAGCAGCAGAAGGCCCATGCCTTTGGTGCCAACCCAAAGGCGGCCTTCGGCGTCGCAATGGAGCGCGCGGACTTCGTCCACCGGTGCGCCGTTATCGGGATTCCAGGCTTTGATCTGCTGGCCGTTCTTCCATTTCGCCAAGCCTCCGATGCGACCGCCAAAATAGAGCGCGCCGTCGCGATCTTCGGCGATGGCCATGATGGGCGTGGTAAACGGGAGGCCGATCGAGCCATTCATCGGCGTGAAGACGCCGTCGGCGAAACGGAGCAATCCGTTCTGCTCGCTGCCCAGCCAGATCGCACCGTAGCGATCTTCGAAGAGGCTGCGCATCCCGCGGATGTCGTTTATTTTTTCCACCGTGCCGTCGGGATGGCGGAGCAACAACGTGCCGCGTCGCCCGATCCACAAGCGGCCGGCGCGGTCGTGGAGGAGGGACCAAAGTTCGGTTTCGGGGCCCGATTCGTCGGGTAAATCGATCGGCGTGATTTTGCCGTCGGGCGCGATGCGAACGACGTGGCCCGAGGGCAGCGCGGCCCAAAGGTTGCCCGCGGTATCTGAGGTGATGCTGCGGACCGCATCGCCCGGGAGGCCGCGACTGGCGTCCCACATTTTGAAACTTGTCCGGCGGATGCGCGAAATACCGTAGCCGGCGGTGCCGATCCACAATCCGTCCTCATGATCCTGCAGAATCGCGCGACAGTGATCGACCGATGGCAGCGACAGGAGGTGAAAACGTTCTGCGTCCACGTCTGGCATCACGAACAATCCGCGGGCGAGCGCCCACACATGTCCCTGGCGATCCTGCCAGACTTTGGTAACCGGTTCATGGCCGAGGCCGTGCTCTGCGCCATAGGCGCGGATCGTGTCTCCTTGGAGGCGGAAAAGCCCTTGGTTTTCAGCGGCAAACCACACCGAACCATCCGTGCTCTCGGCGATGTAGATGACGGATTTGATGGGGTGCTTTTCGCTCTGGAGTCGATGGAAGCGTCCATCGGGCGTGCGGTAGACCAAGTCGCCGCCGCGCGGGCTCAGCCATAAGCGTCCCTTGGAGTCCGCAAATGCGGTGCGCAGGACGGCGTCCGCAGGCAGGATGTCCCCGGCCTCGTGCCGGATGAGCTGGTCGCCGACAAATTCGTAGAGGCCGTCTCCGAGGGTCGCGATCCACAGGCGGTTGTCGCGATCGCGGGTGAGGCCGGTGACGCCGACCGCGAGTTCCGCGACGAGCTCGATCTTTCCATTGCGCCAGCGCGAGAGGCCTTTTTGGGTGCCGATCCAGAGCGTGCCGTCGGGGTCGGCGAGAAGCGAACGGATGAGATTATGCGGCAGGCCGGGGGTGTTGCGGACGCGAAAATTGACGAAGCGGATGCCGTCGAAACGGGCCAGGCCATTTTCCGTGCCCGCCCACAGATAGCCGTCGGAGGTTTGGGCGAGTACGGCCGCGACATTATGCGGCATGCCTTCCTCGACGCCATAGGTATGGGCTGCGTGTGGCGCATGGGAAAAAGCGGTGGTCTCCGCCGCGCCGAACAGGGGCGCACTCACGCAAAGACAGAGCGCAAAGATCCACCCGCGCGCGCGCACCCGGCGCCGAGCGCGCAAAAACACGCCGACTTGTCCCGAAGAGTCAGCAGCGGGCAGGGTATCCATCGCGGCTTACATCGGTCCGAACCGGGGGGAAGTTAAGAGGGAAGCAACAGGCGCCAAGGGGCATGAAACGGGATATCTATCCGCGGCTGTGCGAGGGAATTGCGGTCAGGAACGGCTGGGCGGCGCGGCGTCCGCATGGATCTGCCATTTCAGGACGACCACCGGATCGATGGGGAAAAAGAGATAACGACGTTGCGGTTTAAGCCCAAAATCGCGCACGTCCAGCCGCGCTTCGCCCTCCACGGAAAGCTGTGTGCCCTTGGAGACGATCGTGACCGGAAAAATCAGGTCGCGGATGTGGCCGTGGAAAATAATCTGTCCGCGCGCGGTGAAGCGATCCGGCTGGCTGCCCGGCTCCAGTGCGGTGAGGGTGAACACGCATTCGGGAAACTGCTCGGTGTTTTGCCAGTCGCGCATCGCCTGATCGCGCTTGCTCTTGCCGGAGCGCAAATCGGTAAACCGAAAACGCAGCTCGGCCCGCCCCATGCCTCCCGGCCGCTCCGTATCGAGACTCAGATCGAGCATGTACGCCACGAGTTTTCCCGAAAAACCACCCGAGACATCCGTGACGTGATACTCGATGCGCGAGCGCTCGAAATTCACCGCCAAAGGAATCTCCGCGGAGAGCGCGGGCGTCGATGCGAGCAGCAGGGTAGGCAGCCAGATCCACTTCATGCATCGACGCTGATGCATGAATGGCGTGCGGGGAAGCGCGATATGATGACGCCGCCGCAAGATTACCGTTTACTCATGCCGGTTAATTCTTGTTCGCGCGGGACGACCCCGCATCGTCCCCGCCATGGCCGGCGCCAAACCGTTTATTTTTATCTGCGGAGCGGATGACTTTCTCGTCAGCCGCGCGGGCAAGGCGCGCTTCGACGAACTCGCGAAGGACGTGGAGGACGAGTTTTCCCGCGAAGTGCTCAGTGGTTTCGCGGGCAATGTCGGCGAAGTGGAAAACGCCATCAACCGCTTCCGCGAAAGCGTGCAGACCGTCTCGATGTTTGGCGGCAAACGCCTCGTGTGGCTCAAAGACGTGAACTTCCTCGCCGACTCCGTGACCGGCCGCGCCGAGAGCACGCTCAAACTCGTCGAAGATCTCAAAGAGCTGCTCGCCGCCAACGATCCCGAGCAGGTCACGATCCTGATCACGGCCACGCCGGTGGATCGACGCCGCGCGTTCCCGAAATGGTGCGAAAAAAACGCGGAGTTCACGCTGGTCGGCGGCGATGGCGACAACGCCGAGGCGCTCGCCGGCGTGGTGCTCGCGGAAGCGCGTCAGCTCGGCGTGACGTTTGGCGACGGCGCGTTGGAACTTCTGCTCGCGAAAGTCGGCGCCAACACGCGCCTGCTTATCGAGGAAACGCACAAACTCTCGACCTACGCGGGCGAAGGAAAGCCCATCGAGGAAGCGCACGTGGCCGAGCTCACGCCCAACGTGGCCGAGGGCGATTTCTTCGAGGCGGCCGAGGCGTTTTTCAGCGGCGACTTGAAGTGGACGCTGCAGGCGCTGCACCGGCATTTTTTCACGGGCGGCGATGCGCGTCCGATCATTTCCGCGCTGCAAAATCGCAACCGCATCCTGCTCCAGGTGCGCGCGCTGCTCGATGCGGGCGAAGTGCGGCTCGGCCCGCGCGGACTCGACGGTTTGCCAAAAGCGCAGAGCACGTACGGCCGGCATTTCGTCGGTGCGACGGAGAAAAGCGCGTACAACATTTTCAGCCAGAATGCGTGGTATGTCGGCAAGCTGGCGAACACCGGAAAACTGCCGGCCTTGCGTCGCTTGATCGATAATCAACATGAGTTCATCGCCGCGTTCGATGCGCTCATCAAGCGTCCGCAGGAACAGGAAGACGTGCTGCGCGAGATGGCGGTGCGCTGCCTGTCGGCGTGAGCGCCGGGCGATTTTGAATGAGCGTTGAAATCGAGCTTCCTTCGAAGCGGCGGGCGGTGGTCGCGTCGCTGCTGACCGTGTCGTTCGGCTGCAACATCGCGATGTTGTTCCTGCCGTTCATGGATCTGCGCACAGGACTGAGCACGGAGCCGTATTCGCTCGTGAATTCCATTCGCATGCTCTGGAGCTCCGGCCTCTACGTCCTCGCGGCGCTGGTGGTCGGATTTTCCGTGGTGTTTCCCTTCGCGAAACTCGCCGTGCTCGCTGCGGTGTGTCTCGCCGGCCGCATAGATGCGCGCAACGCATCGTGGCTCGCGTGGGTCGAGCGACTCGGTAAATGGTCGATGCTCGATGTGTTTTTGGTGTGCATCATCCTCACGCTGACGTCCGGCCAGGTGCTCGTCGGCGCGGAGCCGCGAAGCGGGATCGCTGTATTCACTTTGGCAATACTGCTGAGCCTGGTCGCCGGGCAGTTGCTCGCGGCGTTGGAAAAACCGACACACGTGCCCACCGGCGGCGGCTCGCGCGCCGATGTGTGGCGTGGCGGCGTGTGGCTCGTGTTGTCGGGACTCGCGCTCGCGGGTGCGGTCACGCTGCCGTTTTTGCGCATCAGTGACTGGCTGCTCGCCGATCGCGCGTACAGCATCGTGCAACTCGTGCCGACACTTTGGAGCGAAGGTGCGTGGACGCCCACGATCGTGATCGGCGCGTTTTTATTGCTGGCGCCGTTCGTTTCCTGGCTCGCGGGCTGGCAATGGTGGTGGCTGCGCCGCGCGGGCAAACCGGCCGATGCTGCGCAGCGTCGCCTGACGATTGCGCGACGCTGGAGCATGCTCGATGTGTTTGGCCTCGCGCTCGCGATCTTCCTCGTGGAAGGCGAGTACCTCATGAAAACCGAGGTGCGGTGGGGCGCGCTTTTCCTCGTGGCGCTCGTGGCGGTGCAAGTCATTGCGCAGTCCGCGCTCAACCGCGCGTTTCCGGCGGAAAAATAAGTGCGATGACGGCCCGGCGCCGCAGCGCGCAGGGCGGCGTGTCTTCGTGTTTTGGAGTTTGCCGAGCGGCGGGGAGCGCCGCTTACCTTGGGCCAATCATGTCCCAAGCCACCGCCTCCATTCCCAACGTGCTCGCCGAACGCTACGCCTCGCCCGCGTTGAAGGAAATCTGGTCGCCCGCCGGCCGCATCGCCATCGAACGCGATTTCTGGATCGCCGTCATGAAGGGCCAGCGCGCCCTCGGCGTGAAGATCTCCGCGCAGGCCATCGCCGATTACGAGAAGGTGAAAAACAAGATCGACCTCGCCTCGATCGACGCGCGCGAGCGCACCACGCTGCACGACGTGAAAGCGCGCATCGAGGAGTTCTCCGGTCTCGCCGGTCACGAGTGTATCCATTTGGGCCTTACAAGCCGCGACCTCACGGAAAACGTGGAGCAGCTGCAGATCCATCGCTCGCTCGCCGTCGTGAAAATGAAGGCCGCCGCGGCGCTGCTCGGTCTCGCGAAACAGGCGAAGGCGCATCGCACGCTGATGCTCACCGGTCGCACGCACAACGTACCCGCGCAGCCGACCACGCTCGGCAAACGCATCGCGATGTTTGGCCAGGAAGTGCTCGCGGCGTACACGCGCCTCGATGAGTTGATCGCGCGTTATCCGGTGCGCGGACTCAAGGGCGCGGTCGGCACGCAGCTCGATCAGCTCACGCTCCTCGGCGGCGCCGCTGCCAAAGTGGAGAAACTGGAAAAAACCGTCTTGAAGCATCTCGGCTTCAAACAAGCGCTCTTTGCGGTCGGTCAGGTTTATCCGCGCTCGTTGGATTTCGAAGTCGTTTCTGCGCTGCATCAGCTCGGTGCCGCCGCCGCGAGTTTTGCCACGACGCTGCGCCTGATGGCGGGGCAGGGCCTGCTCACCGAAGGTTTCCAGGCCGGCCAGGTCGGTTCGTCCGCGATGCCGCATAAGGTCAATGCCCGCAACTGCGAGCGCATCTGCGGTTTTTCGACGATTCTGAGCGGATACGTCACGATGACGGGCGCGCTAGCGGGTCATCAGTGGAACGAAGGCGATGTGTCGTGCTCGGTCGTGCGCCGCGTGGCCCTGCCGGATGCGTTTTATGCGATCGACGGCCTGCTCGAAACCCTGCTCACGGTGTTGAAGCAGATGGATGTTTTCCCGGCGGCCATCGCGGCGGAAAACACGCGCAACCTGCCGTTCCTCGCCACCACGACCATCCTCATGGAAGCGGTGAAAAACGGCGCCGGTCGCGAAACCGCGCACGAGGCGATCAAGGAGCACGCGCTCGCCGCGGCCAAAGCCATGCGCTCCGGCGGCGGCGATGCCGATCTCGTCGGACGTCTCGCGGGCGATGCGCGCCTCAAACTCACGCGCGCCAAACTCGAAAAAATCCTTTCTGAAGGCAGCCGCTTCGTCGGCGCAGCCCCGCAGCAAGTGGATATCTTCCTCGCTGAGGTCGCCCGCGCAGCCAAACGGGTCAAAGGCGCCGCGGCGTATCAGCCGGGGAAATTGCTCTGAGCGGTCGCTCTCAAGCGGGTGGTGGCGAACAACGCGCCGGGACGGCGCGTTCCACCCGCTCATTACACGCTCGCGGCTACCGTCGAGCGAGGGAACTTGCGGCGACGTTTGCAGCCTCCGCAATGCACCGCAAAAAACGCGCAGTAGCGTGCCGCAGCGCAATCCTTTGGCGGTGAAGGCGCGCCGTCCGGATCTCTGGAAATTTGAGTTTGCCAGCGTGAAGTGCGCTCCGCTTCCTTGGCCCCTCACGTTTTTTTCAACCTTTCACACACAACCATCGCCATGTCCGAACTCGTAGGAAACGTCTTGGTGGGCCAGTCGGGTGGCCCTACCGCCGTCATTAATGCCAGCCTTGCCGGGGTTGTCGCCGAAGCGCTTAATCATGGCGAAATCGAGGAGATCTATGGCTCGCTGAATGGCGTGCTCGGCATCCTCAACGAAGACTTTATCGATCTCGCTGCGCAATCGCAGCAGACGATCCGCAATCTCCGCCACACGCCGGGCGCCGCTCTCGGCACCTGTCGCTACAAGCTCAAGAAGCAGCAGGATTTCGAGCGCGTGCTCGAAGTTTTCAAGGCGCACAACATCCGCTATTTCTTCTACGCTGGCGGCAACGATTCGCAGGATACCGCGGACAAGATTTCCAAGCTCGCACAGGAACAAAACTACGAGCTGCGCGTGATCGGCATTCCGAAGACGATCGATAACGATCTGCCCTCGACCGATCACTGCCCCGGCTACGGCAGTGTCATCAAGTTCATCAGCACCACCGTGCGTGAACTTGCCTGCGACAACGAAGCGATGGGCCAGCACGATCTCGTCTCCATCCTCGAAGTCATGGGCCGCAATGCCGGCTGGATCGCCGCCGGTTCCGCCCTCGCGAAGCGCCGCGACCACCCGCACGATCCGCCGCACCTGATCTATCTTCCCGAGGTCGCGTTCTCGACCGAGAAGTTCGTCGCCGATGTGCAGCGCGTGCTGAAGCGCGAGAAGTATTGCATGATCGTCGTCGGCGAAGGCCTCGTCGATGCCGATGGCAACTATGTCTCCGCCGCGGAAGCGACCGACGCCTTTGGTCACGCCCAGCTCGGCGGCGCCGGCGAATACCTCAAGTCGCTCGTCGAACAGTATCTGCCCGGCACCAAGGCGCGCGTCGCCAAGCTCGGCATCACGCAACGCGCCGCCGCTCACGGTGGCTCGAAGACGGATGCCGATGAAGCGTTCCTCGCCGGCCAGGCCGCGGTGAAAGCCGCCATCAACGGCGAGACCGATGTGATGGTCACGCTCGTGCGCGGTGATACCGATCACTACACCGTCGAAACCGGTCTCGCTCCCTTGAGCGAGATCGCCAACGGCGTGAAAAAACTTCCCCGCGAGTGGATCAACGAAGACGGCACCAGCATGAATCATCAGTTCGTGCGTTACGCCCAGCCGCTGATCCAGGGAGAGACGCCCGTTCCTCACGACAACGGACTGCCGGTTTTCGCCCGCTTCGAAAAGCAGCGCGTGGAAAAACTCCTCGCGCCTTACCAGATCTGATCTTTGGCCAGCAACGACTGACCACACACCAAACCGCACCGCGGCGGCGTATTCTCCGGAATCGTCCCCGCTCTCCGAGGCCGGTCATCACGACCGGCCTCGGCCGTTTTTGCAGCCATGCGCTTCGGCTTGCGGAGCAGGCATGCCGCTGCGATGACGTCGGCTCCTATGGCATCACTCCCCGCTCAATTCGCCGACGTCACCGTCGTGACCAAGGCCAACATTTATTTCGACGGCAAAGTCATCAGTCACTCCGTCCTCTTTGCCGACGGCTCCAAGAAAACCCTCGGGCTTATTTATCCCGGCTCCTACCATTTCGGCACCGATGCCGCGGAGCGCATGGAAATCGTGGCGGGCGCATGCAAGGTCACGCTCGACGGCCAGACCGAGGTCAAAGCGTATCAAGCTGGTGAATACTTCGACGTTCCTGCGAAAAGCGGCTTCACCATCGAGGTGACCGGAGGCATCGCCGAATATATCTGCTCGTTCTTGAAGTGAGTGAACCGGTGTGCCGCGGATTTCGCGGCAGCTCCGGATTGCCGGCGTCACGATGGCCCGCGGTTGTTTGCTGCGGGCTTTTTTGTGTTTTCACGCAGCCATTGAATTCACCGCGGGAGCACTGGCCGTCTTCGCGTCGGCGCGCTCCCACGGTGTGGCGTTTCTTGATGCGGCAGCGATGACTTAATTCGGACTGCCCGGACAATATAGCCATCAGCGATGGAAGGGTGGGAGCGGGGGCGCCCTTTTTATCGCCAGGAAAGATCGCTGATGGACATCGATGATCGGAGGGCGAGTCGATGTGTTGTTCTTCAGGAGAGAATGATTCCGATGACCTACCGGGGTTCTGTACGTGATTATTGGACGCGATCGCATACAGCTGTATCGGGGATCTGAATACGTGATCCGCTGGCGACGGTGGAGGCGTCGTCATTGCGAAGTGCATGGCTGCAATGCGGATGCCGGGCGTCAGTCAACAATGCGCACTATAGTCGCATTGAGTGACGGAATATAAATAGCACGCTGCGGCTTCTTCTCGGAGCACGTGTGTTGTCGCTGGCATTTGCCGGTGTGGCGCGCCGTGGCTCCCGCTTCGCAGATCCCAAACTCGCTTCTCCTGTTCAACTCCTTTTGACCCCGCGTCCTCGCGTTGTTTCGCCGCCATGTTGGTGGGCGATGCCGGGGCGCTGCCGTCTCCATGTTTTTCCGCATCACTATGCGCAGCACATCGACGTCCCTCTATTTTGAGAGACTGGCGCCGGGCGCATACCTGGCCGGTTCAATGCCCGAATGCTGAATGCATCGTAGAAGGTCCGCGCCCGCAGCCCGCGGATAATCCCTTTAACCCTAAATACCGACCGCATGGCCCACAGTTATGTCTCAACAATGATCACGCGTATCGATCACCCATCGGCGAGCCCACTCGCTCGTCTCTTTCACCGACTCGCACGGACCAAGTTTGCGACAGCGCTCGCGGCAGTCTTTGTATTCACGTTGTCAGCCGTCGCCCAGTCCTCGAGCACGGGTGTTGTTACGGGACGCGTTTCCAACGCAGCCACGCAAAAATATCTGCAAAGCGCGGAAGTCGTCGACAAGACCACCAAGCGAAGTGCTTATACAGATGCCGACGGCTCGTTCATTTTGATACTGCCGGAAGGCGATCGTACGATCGTGGTTAATTACGGCGGCCTCGACAGCAAGGAGGTCGCGGTGACGGTGGTCGCGGGTGAAACCACCCGGCTGGACGTGCCGCTGACGAGCGCGGATTATGCCGACGAGCTTGCCGACGAAGAGGTGCTGGTGTTGTCGCAGTTTGTCGTCTCGGCCGAGCGCGAGGGACGCATGGCTTCCATTGCGCAGCAGAAAGCCTCGGATGTGATGGTGAGCGTACTTTCCTCGGACGAGTTTCCGAATGTCGCCGGCGCCAATCTCGGCGATTTCCTGCGCAACATTCCCGGTATCGATATCATGGATAACGGGTCTGACCCGCGCGATATCATGATCCGCGGCATGGACTCGCAGATGGCGAGCGTCACCTCCGACGGCATGCGCATGGCCAACGCCGCCGGCACCGATGGCAATACACGTGCCTTCAATCTCGATCAGATTTCCATCCAAAATTACGAAACCATCGAGGTGTATAAAACGCCCACCGCAGCGATGGCTGCAGACTCCGGCGGTGGTTCGATCAATCTCGTCAGCAAGAGCGCGTTCAATCTCAAGGAGCGCCGCATCTCCTTCCAGGCCGGTGGCATGGTGAACGGCGATAATCTGAAATTCGGCCGGAATCGCGGTTCGAGCGGCAATGAATACAGCACGCGTCCGGTGGGGAACCTTTATTTCGCAAATTCGTTCTTTAATAACCGCCTCGGTGTCGTGGTGACGGCCAATTATAATGACATCTATGCGACCAACGAAACCGCGAATGCCAACCGCCGCACCATCTATGACCGGGATGCGAACGTCGGCGGCTATCATCCGATGGGCGACGATTATGGCAGCTACCTGCGAAGCATGAATTATTCGTATGGCACCGGTCTTACCCGGCGCACGTCGTTTTCGGCGAATTTCGATTATAAACTCACCGATAGTATCAAGCTCTATATCAATAGCCAGGTGAACACGAGCTACATCAGTAGCGGTTCACAGAACCTGAGCACGGACAATGCGGAAATCGATTCACGCGTGGTGGCCGGCGGGACATTCAGCGGCTTGATGCCCGATCAGTGGGTGGAGAATGAAGATGGTTATCAGGTACCGGTCTGGTCAGCGTCGCGCGCGACGGTCCTCACCGGCTCCAACGACATCCGCGCGAACTCGATCCAGGATGCGGCCAATAGCAAAGGCGCGGGCATTTCCACCGGTCTGGAAATCCTGAACAAGATCGGTCACGGCACCATGTTCTCGGGAGGAGCGGAGTATAAAAAAGGTCCTTGGAAGATCAACTTCGACGCCGGTATCTCGCAATCGACGAATCATTATACAACGCCGGATGGCATGTCGATCAGCGCTGCGACCGCCTATCTGCGTGGCATCGACTACCGGATCGATATGCCGGCCGGCACCGATTACCCGGTGATCACCCAGTTGAATGGTCCGGATATCTACGATCTCGCGAGCTATGTGAGCCGCGCGGTTGGCGGAAACAATGGCGCGCTCGTGACTGTGCCGGGCACCAATCGCAGCGTGCCGACGACAGGCGGTGTGCCGCTGGCGATACCGGGTGTGAGTCTGGTGGATAATACTACCGGCGCGGTCGCTCGCACTTATCCCAACGTGCAGATGGCTCGCGGCAACTACGGTCCTTTTCAGGTGAGCAACGGTCGCTGGCTCAATACCAAGGATAAATTCTCCACGGTGAAGTTTGATGCGCGGCGTTCGTTCAATGCGCCGATTCCCGGTTATCTGCAAGTGGGCGCTCTCTTCCGCGAACAGGAGCGTCAGACCGATAAGAATGGGCAATCGCGCTGGTTCTTCAACGGCTCGACGGACGAGCTGCAGCAAGTGCTCGAGGCGGTGAAGTCTCCGGATCTCAACGCAACCTTCGGGCCCTACCGTCCGGTGCCGTATTTCAGCCTCCCGTATATCGATCAATATTTTCAAGCCAACCGCCACAAATTTAATGAAGACGTGGTGTGGCGCACCGAAACCGCGCGCACGGGCGACAAGCTTTCGCGCGAACGCGTCGAGGGCGGCTATGCCATGTTGAATCTGCGGTTCTGGGGAATCGGCGCTCTGCTGGGCGCCCGCTACGAGCGCACCACGCAGTCTGGCCGCGGACAAATCACCGACAACGATGCCACGGCCGAACGCGCCTCGGAAATGTTAATGGATCACGTGCGCGGCTACGGCTATTCGGACATCACCGCCGCCTACAATGACCTGGCCGTCAACCCGATCACGGGCATGACCGGCCGCGAGTTGGTGACCGGGTTTACGGTGAACCAGGCCCAGGCGCTCGAACTGACTAATCTGCGTTTCGCCCAGGTCGGCCGGGTCAGCAAGACATACGATGACTGGTTCCCGAACGTTCAGCTCAAATATAATTTCACCCCGAACCTGCTCTGGCGCGCGAGCTACAACAAGTCGATCGCACGCCAGCCGTTCGACCGGCTCCTGCCGGGCTACACCGTTTCGTCCAATGCGGATGGTTTTTATACGGTCTCGATGAACAACCCGTCGTTGAAACCGATTTATTTTAATAACTACGACTTCGCCGTGGAGTATTACACGAAGCAGGGCGGATCGATTTCCTTGGGGTATTATTTCAAGGACGTCGAAAACTACACTGCCAATGTTACCGAGCCGATCTCGGCTGATGCGATTTATGACTACGATCTGAGCAGCTATGTCGGTGGAGACCTGAACCGGCCGGTCAATGTCGGCGGTGCCAAGCATTGGGGTGTTGAGTTTTCCGTTTCCCAGCGCCTGGGGGTCATCAGCGATTACCTCCGCGACTTCCAGATCTATGCCTCGTACACTTATCAGGATGCCAAGACGAGTTCGGCGTTCAACAGCACGGACGCTCTGACGGGGATGGCCGACCGTCCGGAATATATGCCGGTGAGAAATGCCGTTCCGAAGAAATATAAGATCAATCTGAGTTACCGCCGCCACGCGCTAAACGCCAGCCTGTCCTATAGCTGGGTCGGCAGTTACATGACAAACGGGCCGTACCGCATCAGCGGAGCCAGCGACGACTCGGCATTCGTTTATCTCTATCGCGACGCCCGCGGCACTTTCGACACCGCCATCTCGTATAATTTCTATCGGAAGTTTGGCGCTTATATCGAGGTGAAGAACCTCACCAACGAGCCCGTGCGCAATTACCTCCATTCGCGCAACTGGGTGCAGAACTACAATGTGTATGGGCCTTTTATCTACTTCGGCATCAAGGGGACGTTCTGACCCGAGGCCATCAAAGCCACTGGATGACATGACCATGAAAACTTTCTCATCAATCCGTTCCTTTCTCTCCTCGTTCCTCGGCAGGTTGATCGTCTTGGGCGCGATCTCCGGCAGCGCCGTGGCGCAGCAGGCCGTTCCCGTGTTCGTCACGCTGGCGCGCAACACCCCGCAGGGCAGCCCGCCCGCGGCCATCACCATGGATGCGCCGGGCAATGGCTGGCCCTACAGTGCGGCGGCTCCGGCCGCGGGCACGACATGGAATCGTATTTATCGTGCGACCCAGCCGCCTTCGGCGAGCGGCACTTATACCGCCGACGCGCCGTTCGTCATCGATTCGATGAACAACGTGCAGCTCTACGCGGCCGACGGCTCGGTGAGCCCGGTGCGCTTGACGGCCGTGCTCATCGGAACGCACTCGCGTGGCGAGCCTGGCGATCTCGCCGCCGCCAGCGCGCAAAACGCCAAGGATCTTCTGAACGCGGCATGGCGTATTTACGCGGCGGATACGGCGATGGAGATGCGGGTGACGTTCTCGGGGCTGGCTCCGAACACGCACTATTATGCGTATTTCTATTCCAACACGAACGCCGGTGGCGAAGGGCAGGGTGGTCGTTATATTCTGCACCCGTCCAATTTCCCCACACACAAGACTTCGAGCTTCATCTTCCCGGGGCTGAACGCGGAGGAAACCTATCCGACGAGTTTCGTCGATCTGGCCGGCTTCACTGGCACGCTGGGATTATTCAAGCAGGACAGTGACGGAAATAATACAATCATCCCGGCTGCGCGCGCGACCACGCCATCCGCTGCACGAACGGATAACACCATCTGGGGCGCGTTGCATGCGGTCTCGACCGCCGACGGCAAGGTTACTTTCCGCACGGCTTCGAACGCGTGGGGCACGCGTTTTTATACGGGCTTCCAGCTCATCCCTTATCCGGCCCCGACGATTCTCGAGCAGCCGGATGCGGAGAATGTCGGCGTGCTCGATCAGATCACGGAGTTCTTCGCGGTCGCCAAGGACATGCCGCATCTGCACGACGCGGATCAGAATCCGCTCACGTATCAGTGGCAGATCTCCACGGATAACGGCACCACGTGGAATGACATTCCCGTGGTCGCGCCGGGTACCGAAGGGCAGCGCATTTTCACCAGCGAGCTTCGCGATCCCGCGCTGCCGGAAGACCCTGAAGCCACTCCCGAGCCCGCGAAGAAAATTACCAGCGTGCTCGCCATCCACGGCACGCAGAAATCCGACGAAGGCCGCTATCGGCTCAAAGTCACCAATGTCGCCGGCGGAGTCGCTTACACGGCGGCCAGCACGCTTTCCGTCATCTCTCAACCGGCGCCTTTCCTGATCACGCAACAACCGCAACCGGGTGATGTGATCGTGGGCGACAATGTCGGCATCTCCGTCGCGGTCTCCGGCACTGCGCCGTTCGCTTTCACCTGGCAGAAGAGCGACACCGCGGATTTCACGACCTTCACCAACGTGAAAGTTGGCGAGCGCGGACCCGCGACCAGCGACACGCTGGCATTCCCCTTTGTCCGCCGTTCGGATCTCGGTTTTTACCGTGCCGTCATCACCGACGTCACCCGTCGCAACCCGATCTACAGCGACGTCGTGTATTTGTATGTTGAATACGCGAAGCCCATCATCACGCCCCCGGGCCGCCAGACGGTCGCCCCCGGCGCGGGCATCAGCCTGTATGGAAACGCGTATAGCGAGATTCCGGTCTCCTCGTATCAATGGGAAATCTCGCGCGACAATGGCGCGACGTGGACCGCGTTGACCGATGGCGGCGCGTATTCCGGCGCCACGACCGAGACACTCCATATTTCCGCGGCGGCTGCTTCGGAGGGTGGTCAATATCGCCTCGTCGCCACGAACGCCCTGGGCACCACCACCGGCGGTTCCATCCCGCTCGCGGTCGCCACGCCTTTGGTCGGCCATCCGGTCGGCGTGACCGTCGATGACTCCGGTCATCTCTACGTCACCGACGATACCGCGAACACCGTTTATCAATTCAAGATCGGCGGCAGCGACAGCGCCGTGCTTTACGCCGGCCAGTCCGGCGTCGCCGGCAGCGCCAATGGTTATCATGCCCAGGCCTCCTTCAACGCGCCGACCGGCATCGTCGCTGGCGCGGCCAATGCGATGTTTATCGCCGACACGTTCAACGCCACGATCCGCTCGCTTCAGGCGAATGGCCTCGTCGGCACCGTCGCCGGTTCGACGACCGTTCGCGATAATGTCGATGGCACAGGCGCCGCGGCTGCGTTTAATTCGCCCGTCGGCACCGCGCTCGACGCCGCCGGCAATATCTACGTGGCCGACAACGTCGCCCACACGATCCGCCGCATCACGCCGCGCAACTTCGACGTCACCACACTCGCCGGCTCCGCGGGCCAGCCTGGGTTCGTCAACAGCACGACGACCAACAGCAATTACAACGATGCCACGCGCTTCAATGCTCCGGGCGCGATCGCGGTTTCGCCCGTAAATATTTCCAACCTCGACGTGGTCACCGTCGAAGGACCGACGACCAACGCGACCACGCTCTTCGTGGCCGACACGGGGAACAACGTGATCCGCAAAGTCGCGCTCTCGTGGTATCTCGATCGCGACCCACTCACCAACATCCAGACCCGCACGCGTCTCTCACGCATCGAAGTGACGACCGTTGCCGGCCTCGCGGGTGCGTCCGGATCGACCGATGGCGCTGGTCTCGATGCACGTTTCAATGCGCCGGCCGGCATCGTCGTCGATGATGCAGGCGCGGTGTATGTGGCCGACACGGGGAATCACACGATTCGCAAGATCGTCTTCTCCGCCGGCACTGCGACCGTCACCACGATCGGTGGTCTGCCGGGCGTCGCGGGTTATCAAGACGGCCCCAACGCCAGCACCAGTTTCTTCAACCAGCCCCGTGCGCTCGCGGTCGATAACGCCCGCAATGTTTATGTGGCCGACACCGGCAACGCCGCCGTGCGCATGATCGCGCCTGGAGGCACTGTCTCCACGCTCGTGTATAACCGCGCGACCGATCCGGTTCCTCCGACCAATCCCGGCGGCTCCGAAAGCCCCGCTCCCGACATCCCGCCCGCAGGCTCCGGCGATCGCGGCGGCGATCTCGGCACCGGTGGTGGTGGCGCGCCCTCGCTGTGGTTCTTCGCCGCGACCGGCCTGCTGGCCCTCGTCCGCGCGCGGAAGTTTTTTATGAAACACGTCTCCCTTTTTGTGCTCGCACTCGTCGCCGGCGCGACCGCGTTCCAGCCAAGCGCCCGCGCGGCCGACGCACCTCCGGCGGTGTTCGTGAATTTGGCCACGGCGCAGGCGGCCTCCGGCGCCGCACCGACCAGCGCGGCGACTGTCACCATTGCCGCTCCCGGCAGTGGTTGGAGCTTCGGCGCGGTGGCGCCCTATGCAGGCGAAACGTGGAACAACATCCTGGCGCCGCATGCTGACGATGAGATCAAGCCTTCCGTCAAAGGTTACGTGCGCTACCAGATCGTACCGCTCAACACGGCAAACAACATCACGCTCGTTCAGCCGGATGGCTCCGCTTCAGGCGTGACCTTCACCGCGGCCGCCATTCTCGACGACGCTAACACCGCGAGTAACACCCGTGAAGTGCCGCGCCGCGTCAGCCCCTCAAATGGCACGCCGGGCGCATTGCTGAACAGTTCATGGCGTATCTTTGAAGGCGGCAATCTCCTGGGCTTCACCTTCTCGGGCCTGCCCGCGGACGCGCATTATCTCGTCTACGGTTACGCCACGACCAATGAAGACAATCAGGGCGGACGCTTCACGGTGGTCGACACCAACGCGGTCGGATCGAAGTGGTTTGAAACGCGTCCTGTCGCGAACACCACGCCCACGCTCTTCGCAACGACGGCCGGTTCGCTCGCACCAACAGGGCAGGCGCCGCTGGAGGTTTTGTCCAACACGGCCGGTGATGTGAACATCAACACGGTCTGGGGCGTGCTCCACGCCAAGGTGGATAGCGCTGGCAAGATCGAGGTCCGTGCGGCGCGAAATGCCAACAACAGCGGTTATATCAATGGTCTTCAGCTCATCCCCTATCCCAAGGCCACCATCACCACGCAGCCGTCCGCGACGGCGTCGGCTACGCTCGGCGACAGCGTGACGCTCAGCGTGGTCGCCGCCGGTTTCAACGCGTCCGATGTCATCACTTATCAATGGCGAAAAAACGGCGTCGCGATCGAAGCGGTCGCGAATCCTTCCGCGATCACCGCGTCGCTTTCACTCGCCGGCCTGCAAGCGGCCGATGAGGGCAGCTACGATGTGGTCGTCACCAATTACGGCGGCGATGTCACCAGCTCGGCCACGACTCTCACCGTGACCAGCGGTGCCGTTGCTCCATCCATCAGCACGCAACCCGCCGCGCAGACCGCTCTTTCTGGCGGCAGCGTGAGCTTCTCTGTCAGCGCCAATGGCACCAGCCCGCTCACTTACACCTGGCAGAAGAGCACCACCAGCGCGACCGATGGCTTCGTCGATATCGCCGACAGCAACAACGCCACGCTCGCGTTGACGAATGCTGCGAGCGCGCAAGCCGGTTACTACCGCGTCCGCGTGCAGAACTCCGTGGACACCGTCACGAGCGATGCCGTCACCTTGATCGTCGCGCCGGTGATCACCACGCCGCCCGCCGGCGGAGTGGTTCCCGTGGGCTCGGCCGCCTCGCTGACCGTCGTGGCCGACACCGGCCCGACCAGCGCACCGTTCGCGCCCACTTACGAATGGAAACGCAATGGCGTCGCCGTCGCAAACGGCTCCGGTATCAGCGGCGCGGATACAGCCACGCTTTCGTTCGCGTCCTTTGCCGCGGCCAGTTCCGGCAACTATACGGTTACCGTCACCAACGCCGCCGGCTCCGCCTCCAGTGCCGCCGTTTATCTCGGCACGCCCTCGGCGATGACAGCCACGCAATGGCCCGCGAATAACGCCAGCGGCATCAATCCCGATTCGCCGCTCAAGCTCACCTTCTCCGGCGGCACGCCCGTACGGGGCAGCATTGGAAAGATCCTCATCCACGACGCGGCCGACGATGCCGTTGTCGAGAGCATCGATCTCGCGACGCTCGAAACTTTGGACAGCGGCAACCGCCCCGGGTACATCACCACGCCCGTCCAGAACACGACCATCTCGTACCAGCCCGTCGCGATCTATGGAAACGAAGTCCAGATCACGCGCCCGGGCGGCCTGGCGCTTCAGTATGGAAAAACCTACTACGTGACCATCGAGCCCGGTGTGCTCTTCGACGAAGCCGGCGCCACGTATCCAGGAATCCATGACAAAACCGCGTGGCGTTTCTCCACTCGCGCGACCGCGCCCGACGTTTCGTCGCGCACGATCAACGTCGCCGCCAATGGCTCCGGAGATTTCACGACGCTTCAGGCGGCGCTGAATCAGATTCCGCAAAACAACACCGATGCCACGCCATATACCATCAACCTCGCGCCGGGCGTTTATCGCGAAACCCTCGTGCTCGGGCAGAACCGGAAATTTGTCACGATCAAGGGCACCGGCACCGCGCGGACCGACACAGTGATTTCACACGGCTGGGCCAACGCCATCAACGGCGCGGTCTCCGCGGTTTTCATCCTCTATACCGACGATGTGCGCGTGCAGAATCTCACCATCGAGAATACCGCCGGCGAAACCGCGGGCCAGCAGCGCGCGGTCACGATGAACAACAAGCGCATCGTCTTCGATAATGTCGGCCTCAAGGGCTGGCAGGACACGCTCGCGGTCTGGAACAACGCCATCGCGTACTTCCGCGACTGCGAGATCTGGGGCAGCGTGGACTTCATCTACGGCGGCGGCACCGCGTTGTTCGATCATTGCGACATCGTCATGATTCGCGCCAGCGGCGGTCCCGTTTCCGCGCCATCGACCAACATCGCCAATCCCTACGGCCTGATCTTCCGCGATTGCCGTTTGATCAAAGGCAGCACCGCCGCCGGTCATCCGCAGAATGTCGGCGTCGCCAGCTCCACGCTGATGCGCCCGTGGTATCAGGACGGCCA
Source organism: uncultured Opitutaceae bacterium (assembly GCA_964573305.1). GTDB lineage: Bacteria > Verrucomicrobiota > Verrucomicrobiia > Opitutales > Opitutaceae > Nibricoccus. The sequence goes on along the minus strand of CAZNJG010000003.1, from coordinate 136,484 downwards.
CACCGCCTTCATCAACACCACGCTCGATGATCACATTTCGCTAAAAGGGTGGGGCGAATGGGACGGTCGTGAAAACACCACGCGTGCACGCGAGTTCGGCAGCAAACTCGCCGACGGCACGCCCGTCGCGGTGGCCGACCGCCAGACCGCCGGTGCCTACTGGGTCAACACGATCGATCCGGACTACACCGGCTCGCAGACTCCCGGCGATGCCGCGCTCGCGCCGCCGGGCGGTCACCTGAATCGCACGCCGGTCACCGTTAATCCCGACGACTACACCATCGAAGCGATCTTCGGTAACGCGTACTACTCGCTCGGCACGTGGCGCCCGACCGTGGCTCCGCGCATCGTTCGCCAGCCGGTTTCCCAGGTCGTCGCTCCCGGTCAACCGCTCACGCTTTCAGTCGATGCGTTCGGTCTGCCTGCCGCGATGTATCAATGGTACAAAAACGCCGCGCCCATCGCGGGTGCGACTGCCTCTTCGTACAGCGTGGCCAGCGCCAGCGCGACCGATGCCGGCAGCTACTCCGTCGTGATCACCAACGATCTCGGATCCGCCAGCAGCGCGCTCGCGACCGTGGTCGTCAACGAAGGCGGCACCCCGGTTGCCCCGACCATCACCGCGCAACCGGTGTCGCAAATCGCGTCCGCCGGCGGCCCTGTCACGCTCTCCGTTTCCGCGCTCAGCGGTGACTCGTATCAGTGGTTCAAGAACGGCGCTGCCATCCCCGGTGCGACGGGCGCGAACCACACCATCGGCACGCTCCAGCCCGCCGATGCCGGCAGTTACCACGTGGTCGTCACCAATGCGCAAGGCAGCACCACCAGCACGACTGTCACGCTCACGGTCGAAGGCGGTGCGGCGAAGGCGGCGTTCGTGACGTTGACGCGCACCGCGGTTCCATCGTCGGGAGACATCACGCCTCCCGTGACGGACATTCCCGCGCCCGGCAACGGCTGGGACTTCAGCGCCGCAGCGCAATATCCCGGCACCAAGTGGAACGCCGCTTACGTCGCCACCGGTGCGGTCGTCGCTGACGGCAATTTCACGGAAGCCGCGCCGTTCCGCATCAACAGCCTCAACGGCGTGAGCCTGGCCAATCCCGCGGGCGATCCTTCGGGCATTACCTTGACGGGCGATCTCATCGTGGGGTCGCCGCGCGCGGGCGAACCCACGAACTTCAACGCCGCCAACGGCCTGCCTGCAGGACTCATGGATCAAGTCTGGCGCGTGAACAATGGCGGCAACTATCTCCGCTTCACGTTCGATGGATTGCCCGCTGGCGCGCACTACCTGTTTTACGGATATGCAGCCAACGCGAACGCCAACCAGGGCGCCCGCTACGTGCTCGATCCTGCCAACTCCCCCACCGGAGCCGCGGAAACATTCATCGAGTTGACTGGCCGTACTGTCGCGAGCACCGCACCCGGTCTCTTCACGACGGGTGGCAGCCAGGCGACGCTGATCCCTGGCGCGCTGCTCAATACCGCAGGCACCACCGACGCGAATACCCAATGGGGCGCCATGCACGCCGTTGCCACCGCCGATGGACGGGTCGTGGTACGCACCGCGCGGGGCATGGGAAATCATCATTACATGAATGGCTTCCAACTGGTGCCGTTCCCCAAGGCCACGATCACCACGCAGCCGGCCGCCAGCGTCTCGGTTGTCGCGGGTGAATCCGTGACGCTCACCGTCGCCGCGACCGGTTTCGATTCGAGCGACACGCTCACGTATCAGTGGCGCAAAAACGGCACGCCCATCAACACCGCCGCCAACGCCACGGCCAACACGGCCACGCTGCACATCGCCAGCACGAGCACGGCCGACACCGGTTCGTACTCCGTCGCCATCACCAACCTCGGCGGCAGCGTCATCAGCGACGACAGCGTGGTCACCGTGCAGTCCGGCGCCGTGGCTCCCGTGATCAGCACGCATCCGGCTGCGACGCAGACCGTCATGGGCGGCGCCAGCGTGAGCTTCACCGTTGCCGCCACGGGCGCTCCGGCTCCCACGTACCAGTGGTATAAAGACGGCACGCTCATCGCCGACGCGACCGACGCGACTTACACGATCGCGTCTACGCAGCTCGCCGATGCGGGCAGCTACACGGCGGTTGCCACCAACTCCGAAGGCTCCGCCACCAGCAACGCCTCCGTGCTCACCGTGAAAGATCCCGCGGGTAGTGCAGTCGTCGCCAGCGGCTTCGCACGCGAGGTGACCGGCGGTGCCGGCGGCACGACGCATTTCGTCACCACCGCGGCCGACTTGCAGGCACGCCTTCAGGCATCCGGTCCCGCGATCATCACGGTTTCGGGCACGATCGATCTGCGTTCGCTTTCGGGAAAACGTGTGGATGTGAAGTCCAACAAGACGCTCCAAGGCGCCGACGCCAGCGCCACGCTCATCGGCACCATCAATATCGACGGTGTGCAAAACGTGATCGTGCGCGGCCTCAACATCACCAACCCCGGCACCACGCTCGAAAACGGCACTGGTCCGCGCTACTCCGATGGCGGCGACGGCATCAGCATTCGCAACAGCAACGGCGTGCTCGTCACCCATTGCACGTTCTTCGACTGCGCCGACGGCATGTGCGATCTCACCTACGACGTCGCCAACGCCACCGTCTCCTGGAACAAGTTCTATTACACGTCCGCGCAGACCTCGCATCGTTTCACGATGATCCTGGGCAACGAGGCGACAGTTGTTCCGATCACCGCCACGCTGCACCACAACTGGTGGGCCGAGCGCGCCGATCAGCGCATGCCCGCGTCGTCCAACGCGCGCGGTCACATGTTCAACAACTACTTCACGCCCGCCGGCAATTCGTACGCGAGCAACGCCCGCGACAATTCGCAGCTTTTCATCGAGCATCACTACTACGGCACCGGCGTGAAGGATCCGGTCGGCAAGAGCACCGGCACCACCGCGCTCATCCGCACCATCGGTAACATCTACGACGGCACCAGCGGCCAGTACGATCTCGGCACCGACCTCGTGTTCACGCCGCCGTATTCGTACGAGCTCACGCCGGCCGCAGGCGTGCCCGCACTCGTGTCGGCTCACGCCGGCAACACCGCTGGCGCGTTCTCGATCACGCCGGAGCCGTCTGCCACGATCACCATCACCGGCGCGCCGGAGAAGGTTTATCCGGGCGACACGCTCACGCTCGCGCCCTCCGCCACCGGCACCAGCTATCAGTGGCGTCTGAACAACATGGAAATCGCCGGCGCGACTTCCGAGACGCTCCCGCTCGCCAACATCCAAGCCTCGCAGATCGGCACTTACACGGTCGTCGTCGGCAATGCTTCCGGAAACTTCACCGTGAGCGCTCCGTTGGTCCTCGAGGCCGGCGACGCGCCCATGATCGTGGGTGAATCGGGCGGACCTGCCACCGTTGTCACCGGACGCGAGATCAGCCTCCGCGCGGTGGTCACAGGCGACAAGTTGAGCTTCCAGTGGCAGCGTCTCGTCGATGGCAACTGGGTCAACGTGACCGATGGCGGCGGCTTCAGCGGCGCGACCTCGGACACCTTGACCGTGAGCAATGCCACGAATGCGCAGGCCGGCCAGTACCGCTTTATTGCCACCAATCCGTCGGGCTCGACCACGAGCAATGCCTATATCCTCGCGGTGACGGCTTCGCATTTCACCAATCCCACGGGCCTGGCCGTCGATTCCTTCGGCGATCTCTACGTGGCTGATTCCGCGCTGAATGTTGTCCGCAAGATCGGCGACGATGGCGTCGCCCGCCTCCACGCCGGTCTGCCCAACACCGCGGGCGCGGTCGATGGCGCCCTCGGCAAAGGCACGCTCAACGCGCCGGGTAATCTCTCGATCGACGCCTTCGGCAACCTTTACGTCGCCGATGCCGGCAACGCCACGGTGCGCGCCATCTCCCGCGATGGCACGATCACCACGCTGGCCGGCGATGCTTCGCAACGGGGCAGCCGCGATGCCATCGGCACCGCCGCGCTCTTCGCCTCGCCGAGCGGCCCGAGCTTCGATCGCACCAACGGGGTGACTTACGTCGCCGACACCAACAACCACACGATCCGCCGCCTCACGCCGCAAGGCCTGCAGGCCGGTCTCTTCGCCGGCAATGTCGTCGCCACCATCAGCGGTGCCGCCGGCGTGAGCGGCGATACGGATGTGCTCGCGGTGACGCTGCCATTGCCGCCTGGCACGATCAAACCGGATGTCTCGCCGGTCCGCTACAACCACCCGGCCGCCGTGACGTTTGCCGGCACGTTCCTCTACGTAGCCGACACCGGCAACAACACCATCCGCCGCATCAGCCTCGCCAGCGGAGACAATCAGTTCACCACGCTGACGCTTGCTGGCACGCCGGGTGTGACCGGTTCGGACGATGGCACGGGTCTCGAAGCCTTGTTCAACAAACCGCAGGCGATCGTTGCCGACGCGTCCGGAGCTGTCCTCTATGTGGCTGACACTGGCAACAACGCCATCCGCCGCGTGACCTCCGCCGGCGTCGTGACCACGCTGGCTGGTCTCCCCGGCATCGCCGGCATGGCCGATGGTGTGGGTGAAAACGCCTTGTTCAACCGACCGACCGCCCTCGCGCTCGATGTGGAAGGACGCACGCTCTACGTGGCCGACACCGGCAATGCCGCCATCCGCAAGATCGCGCTCAGCGGCCCCACGGCAACGGTGACCACGGTTGGCATCACCGCCACCAACGACACGGTTCCGCCTCCGAGCGGCGGCGGCGAACCCCCTGCGCCCTTCGTGCCCTCCGGCGAAAGCACCGGCAAAGGCGGCGGCGGAGCCCCGTCGCTCTGGTTCTTCGCGGCCATCGGAGCCCTCGCGCTGGTGCGCAACCTCCGCCAGCGCCGCGGCACCGCCTGATTTGTTCGAGTGATTATTAGCTGTTAACGACCACCACGCACGGCTGGCCGCTCCCGCGGCCAGCCGTTTTATTTTCTGTTTCCCGCGATACATGAGCTGCTTGCCCTGCTGGGAGCGCCGACGTCTCCGTCGGCACTTTAGTCGAGCCCGTGCCTGGTTTTGAAAGCGCCACTTCGCCGCGACTAAACAAACCCATGGGAAGAAGCGCTGCGTAATCTGTCCGAGGGGCGGACGTTAACGGAAGGAATCGCCTTACTCGTCGGTCCCAAGGTTTTTGGGATCGTCGTCCGTACTTTGCTCGTGATCGTTCTATATGTGACTGGCAGCGCTCCGACCTAGCAGCGGAGGTCATCAGCCGGAGCCGCCGCTTGGGACTTTTCCGGCCGTTTTTCAAAGTGCTTCATTCCCCGCAAACCGTGCCTTGACAGGCGCGCGGGCGTACGGCCACCCTCTCGCTCTTTTTCGTCTTACTACTATGCAACCGACATTTCGCCCTCATCGCAAAAAGCGCGCCCGTCAGATCGGCTTCCGCGCCCGCAAGGCCACCAAAGGCGGCCGCAAGGTTCTCGCCGCCCGCCGTCGCAAGGGCCGCAAGCGTCTGACCGTCGTCTGAGACTTTGCGCCGCGCCTCGCGCTGCGCTGATCGTTTCTTCTCGCGTCATGCGTTTCCGCCCCGAGCAACACGTGCGGCGGCAAAGCGATTTCCGTGACGCGCGTGAAAAAGGCCGCCGCCTCGATTGTGGCGGCTTCACGCTTTGGTACTATCGCCGCCCGGCGGAAACAGTGACCGCCGAGCCGGACTCCCCGGATGCGGGCCATGTTCCCGCACGGATCGCCGGTCCGCGTGTGGGCGTGATCGCCTCGACCGCTGCTGTCGGCGGGGCCGTTCTCCGCAACCGCGCCAAGCGCCGTCTGCGCGAGGTTTTTCGCCACCATCAACAGCGCGTCCCGGCGGATTACGATTTGCTGCTGGTCGCGCGTCGTTCGCTCAATCGTCTGCCGTACGCCGCCATCGAGCGCGCGTTTGTCGAGACCTGCCGGCGCATTTTTCCCGAACGTTCGTGAGCGTTTCTCCCGATTCTTCCTTATCCCGGATTTCGCCTGCCGTTGCCGCGGGGCGCTGGGCGCTCGCTTTGCCGAAGCGCGGGGTGTTGCTGGCGATCGCGCTTTATCAACGCACGCTGTCGCCCGTGTGGCCCGCCGTATTTGGCCCCAATTGCGGCTGCCGTTTTTATCCGACGTGTTCGCATTACGCGGCGCAGGCTGTTGGCCGTCATGGCGCCTTGGTCGGTTCCTGGCTCGCGTTGGTGCGTGTGTTGAAATGCACGCCGCTGCATCCGGGCGGTGTGGACGAAGTGCCGCCGAAGCCCTTGCGTCGTCCCTCGTGCGCGCGCGTCGCCTCCTGATTTTTCTCTCTGTCATCCGTCTGACTTTGCCTTCGTAATGGACAAAAAAAACACCATCCTCGGCGTCCTCTTCCTGCTGGCCGCGTTTGCCGCTTTTATTTACTCGGCGAAAAACGCGCCTCCGCCGCCGGCTCCCGCGCCTGCCGCACCGTCGCAACCGCAGCCGGCCACGCCCGCTCCCGACGGCACCGTGCCGCCGCCGCCTGCTTTCACCGCGCCCGCGAGCAACACCACCTTTGCCGCGCTCGCCGCGACCAATGGCGAAGCCCGCGTCGTCACGCTGGCCAACGATCACATCGAGGCGCGCCTCACCGATTTCGGCGGTGCCATCCGCGATGTGGCGCTCAAAAAGTATCCCGCGACGCAGGAAAGCCCGGATCCGCTCGTGCTCAACGAAGTGCATGTCGATCCGATGCTCGCGTTCGCGCAGGAAAGCCTGCCGGGCATGGGCCGCACGACGCGTTACGAAATCGTCTCGCAGACCGATACCGAAGTGGTGTTTCGCGCCGTGTGGGAAAACCGCGTGGAAGTCCGCCGCCGTTACGCGATCATCCCGACCGGCGCTCCGACCGAGGGCGTGGATCCGTATCAACTGCGCCACGAACTCAGCTTCCGCAATCTCACCGACCAGACGGTCGCGATCCCGCATTTTCTCCTGAGTCTCGGCACGGCCACGCCGACCGGTGAGCATGACATCGGCACGCATCTCTCGACCGGCTACAACACCGGCAAAGATATCGAATTTGTGAACCGCTCGAAGCTCGAAGGCGGCGGTTTCCTGAGCTGGTTTGGTTTCGGATCGCGCGAGCCGCTGCCGTACATCGATACGCCCGTGTCGCTGGTGTGGGCCTCGGTGGAGAATCAATTTTTTGCGTCCATCCTCACGCCCGATCAACCGGGCCGCGGGCTCACCACGCGCCGCGTCGAACTGCCGGTGCAAGCTGGCTCCAAGTACAAACCGGTGGGTGTGACGGGTACGGCGGGTTTCGATGTTCCGGCGCTCGCGCCCGGCGCGGAAACAACACTTGGGTTTAATTTCTACACCGGCCCGAAGGAATACGCGCGTCTCTCCAACGGCGATGTCTTCAAGCACGACCAGGACAAGGTCATGCAGTTTGGCTTCTTCAAGTTCTTCAGCCAGCTCCTCCTCTCGATCATGTCCACGGTGCACAGCTGGGGCCCGAGCTGGGGCTGGTCGATCGTGATCACCACGCTCTTCCTCAAGATCGTTTTCCTGCCGCTCACGATCTCTGCGTCGAAGTCGGCCAAGCGCATGCAGAAAATCCAGCCGCAGATGCAGGCGCTGCGCGAAAAGTTTAAAGACAATCCGCAGAAGATGCAGCAGGCCACGATGGCGCTCTTCAAAGAAGCCCGCGTGAATCCGCTCGGCGGCTGTTTCCCGATCCTGATCACGATCCCGTTTTTCATCGGTTTCTTCCAGATGTTGAACAGCACCGCGGAGCTGCGTTTCGCGGAGTTTCTGTGGGCATCTGACCTCTCGCGGCCCGACACGGTCGCGCGCGTCGCTGGTTTCCCGATCAACATCATGCCGTTGCTGATGGGCGCCACGATGATCATTCAGATGCGTCTCACGCCGCAGCCCTCGGTCGATAACGCGCAGGCGAAGATGTTTAAGTTCATGCCGTATATCTTCATGATCTTCTGCTACAACTTCTCGTGCGCGCTCTCGTTGTACTCGACGGTCAACGGACTCTTCACGATCGGTCAGCAGCTCGTCATCAATCGCATGAAGGACGACGCTCCCATTCCCGCGACGCCTGCCCCCAAGGGTGGCAAAGGCGGCCGCGGCATGAAGAACGTCACGCCGAAAAAAGGCTAAGGGCGAAAGGCGGGAGGGAGAAGGGTGAAGAGAGAAGGGTGAAGGGTGAAAGAAATCGAGGCTCCTTGCCCTTCGCCCTTGGCCCCTCGCCCTGATTCGGCACTTGGCACTTGGCACTTGGCACTTGGCACTTGGCACTTGGCACTTGGCACTTGGCACTTTTCCTAAACCTCCATGGCCGGACATAACAAGTGGTCCAAAGTCAAACGTCTCAAAGCCGTCACCGACGCGCGCAAGGGCAAGGTGTTCTCACGCCTCTCGCGCGATATCACGCTCGCGGCCAAAGCGGGCGGCGGTGACCCCGACGCGAATGCCCGCCTGCGCACGTTGTTGCTCAAGGCCCGCGAGGCCAACATGCCGGTCGATAATGTCGACCGCGCGATCAAGAAGGGCACGGGCGAACTGCCTGGCGTCGTTTTCGAGGAAGCCACCTACGAGGGCTACGGCCCCGGCGGCGTCGCGTTTGTGGTGAAGGCCACGACCGACAACAAGCAGCGCACCGCGCAGGATGTGCGTGCGATCTTCACGCGTCACGGCGGCAATCTCGCCGGCAGCGGCGCGGTCGCGTTTCAGTTTTTGCATGCGGGCCAGTTCTTGGTGGCGAAAGACAAAAGTACCGAGGATCAACTCATGGAGATCGCCCTCGAGGCGGGCGCCGACGATGTGATCGCGAGCGCCGAGGGCTTCGAAGTGCGTTGCCCCATCGCGGCGTTCGACAAAGTCGCGCACGCGCTCGAAAAGGCCGGCATCGCCACCGATAGCGCCGAGATCGCGTACATCCCGACGACATTGGTGCCCGTCACGGAAGTCAGCGTCGCGAAGACGCTCCTCACCTTGCACGAACTGCTCGAGGGTCACGACGACGTGCAACAGGTGTTTTCCAACGAAGAAATGGACGACGCCATCAGCGCCGCTGCGCATGGCTGAGTCCTCGCGCGAAGGCGCACGCAGCGGTGCGATTTTTCTCCGTGCGCTCCGCCTCGTGCTGGTTCAAACCCGTTCCCTGCCATGAACGACGCTGACACGATCGACCTGCCCGCCCGCCAGGAACCGGGCGAAGTGGGGCTGGTCGAGGCCCGTGATTTCGTTTCCACCGAATCCTTTCTTTTCGAGAGCGGCCAGTCGTTGCCGGGGTTCACGCTGCGCTACGAAACCTACGGCCGGCTCAACGCCGCGCGCGACAATGTCGTGCTCATCTGCCACGCGCTCAGCGGTGATCATCACTGCGCGGGCATCCACGCGTTGACCGATCGCAAGCCCGGTTGGTGGAACAACCTCATCGGTCCCGGCAAGGCCGTGGATACGAACCGTTTTTTTGTTCTCTGCTCGAACTGCCTCGGCGGCTGCCAGGGCTCGACCGGGCCGTCGTCGATCAATCCCGCCACCGGCCGTCCGTATGGCGTCACGTTTCCCTTTGTGACCGTGCGCGATATGGTGCGCGCGCAGAAACGACTGCTCGACTCGCTCGAAATCACGTCGCTCTACGCGGTGATCGGCGGATCGATGGGCGGCATGCAGGTGCTGCAATGGGGCATCGAATATCCGTCGTACGTCCGCCGCATGCTGGCGATGGCGACGACCGCGCGCGAGAGCGCCCAAGGCATCGGTTTCAACGAGGTCGGCCGCCAGGCGATCATGCAGGATCCGGGCTGGAATCACGGCGACTATCCGCGCAACGGCGGCCCGCGCACGGGCCTCGCGATCGCGCGCATGATGGCGCACATCACGTATGTTTCCGACGCGAGCATGGACCGAAAATTCGGCCGTCGTCGCAAGAGCGTCGCCGACAACGCCGCGTACACCTTCGACGTGCAGTTCGAGGTCGAGAGCTATCTGCGTTATCAGGGCGAGAGCTTCATCAATCGCTTCGACGCCAACTCGTATCTCTACATCACGCGCGCGATCGATCACTTCGACCTGACCGCCGCCTACGGCTCTCTGGAAAAAGCGTTCGAGTCGGTCGAGGCCGAGACGCTTGTGGTCGGTTTCACCAGCGACTGGCTGTTTCCTCCGCAGCAAAACCGCGACATCGCCCTCGCGCTGTTGCGCGCCGGGAAACGCGCCAGTTATGCGGAACTCGACACCGATCTCGGCCACGATTCGTTCCTGCTCGAATCCGAACAACTCTACGCGCTCGTGCGCGGATTCCTGCGCTAAGTTTCCCGCATAGGCCCGCCTCCGCGCGCGCCGCCCTCATCGTTTGCGCAACAGTGAGCGCACTGCCCCGCATTGCCGCCGTCGCGCGTGTTTTCCGTCTTCTTCCCAATCATGAAACGTACCCCCAACGCCTGGCTGAAATCCCTCCTCATCGCCGCCACCGGCCTCGCGCTTCTGCCGCCGGTGTTCGCCTCGAAAGAAAATCCCGTCATCGGTCTCTCGCTCGACACCCTCAAGGAGGAGCGCTGGCAGCGCGATCGCGACACCTTCGTCAAACGCGCGGAGGAGCTTGGCGCCAAGGTCATCGTTCAATCCGCCAACAGCGACGACGCCCGCCAGACGCGCGACGTCGAATCGCTCATCAGCCGCGGCGTCGATGTGCTCGTCATCGTGCCGCACAACGGCGCCGCCATGACGCGCGCCGTGCGCTCTGCCAATCAGGAAAAAATCCCGGTCATCTCCTACGACCGCCTCATCCTCAACGCGCGCGTCGATTATTACCTCACCTTCGACAACGTGAAGGTCGGCGAAGCGCAGGCGCAGTATGTGGTCGATCGCCTGCCGAAGGATCGCCCCGCGCGCATCGTGCGCATCTACGGCGCACCGACCGACAACAACGCGCGCATGTTCAAGCAGGGTCAGGACAACATCCTCGAACCGCTCATCAAGGCGGGGAAAATCGAAGTCGTTTTCGAGGACTGGGCGCTCGATTGGAAACCCGATGTCGCCAAGCGCATCATGAACGCCGCCATCACCAAGGCCGGCCGTGACATCGACGCGGTGGTCGTCACCAACGACGGCACCGCGGGCGGTGCGATCCAGGCACTGCGCGAAGAGGGCCTCGCAGGCAAAGTGCTCGTCACCGGTCAGGACGCCGACCTCGCCGCGTGTCAGCGCATCCAGGGCGGCACACAATCGATGACCGTGTACAAGCCGCTCAAAAACCTCGCCACCCGCGCCGCCGAGATCGCCGTCGCCGTCGCGCGTGGTGAAAAAGTGGATACACAGGAAACCGTCGACAACGGCGCGATGAAAGTGCCCTCGGTCTTCGAAAAGGTCATCGCGGTCGATAAGGACAACCTGCACTCAACCGTGGTTGCCGACGGCTTCCACACCGCCGAGTCGCTGAAGTGAATTTTTGAACCACGGAGACACAGAGATCACAGAGGCAGAATCCGTTTCTCTGTGCCCTCTGTGCCTCCGTGGTTCTTATGAATTGTCCGCCTGATCGAATGCTTCTCGAGACGCGCAATCTCACCAAACATTTTCCCGGCGTCATCGCTTTGCGCGATGTGAGCTTCGGACTGGCCGCGGGCGAGATTCATGCGCTCTGCGGCGAAAATGGCGCGGGCAAATCCACGCTCATCAAACTGCTTTCGGGTATTCATCCGCACGGCAGCTACGAAGGTGAATTGCGCGTGGATGGAAAGAGCGTGGAGTTTAAGAGCATTCGCGATTCCGAGGCCGAGGGTATCGCGGTGATCACGCAGGAGTTCGCGCTCGTGGATGAACTCAGTGTGGCGGAAAATATTTTTCTCGGTCGCGAGCCGCGCCGCGGTCTGCGCATCGACTGGCACACGATGCATCGCCGCGCGACTGAACTGCTGGCGGATTTTGGTCTGCCGATTTCTCCCGACACGCCGGTGGGCGAACTCGGCGTCGGGCATAAACAACTCGTCGAGATCGTGCGCGCGATGGATAAAAAATCGCGCGTGCTGGTGCTCGACGAACCGACCGCCGCGCTCACCGAGCAGGAGGTCGCCGTGTTGCTCGATCATCTGCGCCGCCTGCGCGCGCAAGGCACGGCGTGCATCTACATCTCGCACAAGCTCGATGAAGTGTTCGCCGTGTCCGATCGCATCACCGTGCTGCGCGATGGTGCCAGCATTGCCACGTTTCCGACGCGCGAAGCGACGATTCCACAGGTGATCAAACACATGGTCGGTCGTGAAATCACCGATTTGTTTCCGCGCAAAGCGGGTGCTTCGGATGTATCCGAAAAGCCAATACTCACGGTTTCGTCGCTGAAGGTTGCACCGGCGAAAGGGGAGAAAGCGTTTCTCTGCGACGTGAGTTTCGAACTGCGTCCCGGCGAGGTGCTGGGCTTCGGCGGATTGATGGGCGCGGGCCGCACGGAATTGCTCATGCATTTATTCGGTGCGTGGGGAACGCGACTCGCCGGCGAAGTGACCTTGCGCGGCGAAGCGTATGCGAAACCGCAGCCGCGCGACTCGATCCAACGCGGGCTCGTGCTCGTGAGCGAAGACCGGCGGCGCTACGGTTTGGTGCTCGGGCAGGACATCGGGTTTAATTTTTCGCTCTCCAGCCTGAAAAGTTTCCGCCGCTTGGGTGGCCGCATCGATGCACCCGCGGAGCAGGTGCGCAACCAGCAGTTTTTCGATTCGCTGCGCGTGAAAGCGCCGGGCCAGCATGCGCGCGTGGGCGGGCTCTCCGGCGGCAATCAACAAAAAGTCGTGATCGGCAAGGCGCTCATGACGGAGCCGACCATCGTGATGCTCGACGAACCGACGCGCGGCATCGACGTCGGTGCGAAGCTTGAAGTGTATGAGCTGATCAACCGCCTTACCGCCGAGGGCAAGGCGGTGATCCTTGTTTCGAGCGAACTGCCCGAGCTGATGGGCATGAGCGATCGCATCATCATGCTGCACGAAGGAAAAATCGGCGGCGTGTTCACGCGCGCGGAGTTCACGCAGGAACGCCTGCTCGCGGCGGCGATGGGCAAGGCGGAGGCGGCGGCATGAAGCCCGCGTCTCTGCTGGAAAATCGGTTCGCGCGCCGCCAATGCGCCTCATTCGTTTTATGAACGCACGCGTCCTGCTTAAATCCCTGTCGATGCCGATCGCGCTCGCGCTGATCGTGGCGTTTTTTGCGTTGCGCGAGCCGGCGTTTCTCGGCGCGCGCAATCTCACGCAACTGCTCATCGAGTTCGCGATCGTGGGCACGCTGGCGCTCGGGATGTTCATGATTTTGCTCACGGGCCAAATTGATCTGTCGGTGGGCAGCGGCGTCGGCCTGATCGGCGGCATTTCCGCGGTGTTGATTTTTCACCACGGCTGGTCGGCGCCCGCGGCGATGGGTGTCGGCCTCGCGGCGGCGATGGTGTTGTGGGCGCTCATGGGCGCGTTGATCGTGCGGGAGCGGATACCGTCGTTTATCATCACGCTCGGCGGACTGCTGATTTTTAAGGGACTTTTTTGGAAAGTGATTTCCAGCAGCACGGTGCCGGTGTCGCGCGGCGACGAGGAGAATCTGCTGTCGGTGCTCACGACGTATTATCTCCCGGACAACGCGGGCCTCGGTCTCGCGGCGGGGATCGCGGTCGTGCTCGGCTGGCTCGCGTGGAGTGCGCGTTCGGCGCGGGTGGCGCACGCGCTGCCGGTGAAGTCGATGGGCGCGGAGGCGGGCGTGTGGCTCGCGAAGGCGGCGGCGATTTTTGGGCTGGTGCTCGTGTGCAATGATTTTCGCGGCGTGCCGCTTTCGTTGCTCATCCTCGCGGCGGTGGCGGTGGTGGTTTTTTATTTAACGAAACACACGCCGTTCGGGCGCTACCTGTACGCGATTGGCGGCAATGAAGAAGCGGCGGTTCTCTCCGGCATCGCGGTGAACCGCGTGATGATCGGCGCGTATGTGCTGATGGGCATCACGGTGGCGATCACCGGTTTCATGATGACGGCGTACTCCGGCGCCTCGACGACGACGGTCGGTGAACTGATGGAACTCGATGCAATCGCGGCCTGTGTGATCGGCGGCACCGCGCTCAAAGGCGGTCGCGGCACGGTGTGGGGCGTGTTGTTTGGCGCGCTCATCATGACCGCGTTGCTCAACGGCATGACGCTGATGGCGGTGGAGCCTGAGTTGAAGATGGTCGCGCGCGGCGCGGTGCTCGTGCTCGCCGTCTGGCTCGACGTGCGCCTCTCTCGCCGCTGAGCGCCAGGCATCGCTGATCATGCGGACCAAACGCTTGCTACGCCGCGAGGCATGCGCGTAATCCGCATCTGATTCTCGATGCAAAAAACTGCCGTCAAACGCTCTGTGGATATGCAGATCATCGCGGACTGGGTCGCGCCCGGTTCACGGGTGCTCGATCTGGGCTGTGGCCGCGGCGTGTTGCTCGAATCGCTGGTGCAGCAAAAAGAAGTTTTCGCCGTGGGCGTGGACCTGGAGTTTGAAAAAATCTCCGCCTGCGTGCGGCGCGGCATCACCGCGCATCAGGGCGACATGATGGAATTCATGCGCGCGTTTCCCGACGGACATTTCGACCGCGTGATTTGTTCGCGCACTTTGGAGGAAGTCGCCGATCCCGCGGCGGTGATTGCGGAGGCGTTGCGCGTCGCCTCAGCCGTGACGGTGGGTTTCGTGAATCACGCGTACTGGAAAAACCGCCTCGATGCGCTGTGGCATGGGCGCAAGCCGCGCAACGATGTGTACACGACGAGCTGGCATGAAAGCCGGCCGGCCAACCCGGTGAGCATTGTCGATTTCGAGGCCTTCTGCGCGGCTAAAAAAATTCGCATCGCGCGGCGCGCGCTTTTGCGCGGCGACTGGAAAACCCCGTGTGGTTTTCTCCCGAATCTTTTCGCCGGCTACGCGCTCTACGATCTGGTGCGCTGAGGCTACCATCCCGCGTCCGGGCGCGAAGCCCTTGCGCAGAGCGTTCCTTCATTGACGACGATCGCTCGCTGAAGCCGCGTCGATGAACGCGATCTAGCGCGCGAAGATCTCCGCCTTGAGCGCGTGTTGTTTTTCCAGGCTTCCGCACACGAGTTCGCACAGCTGGAAAATCGACGGATCGGCGATGGCGTAAAAAACCTGAAGCCCTTCCTTGCGCCGCGAAAGCAGGCCGCCCTCGGTGAGCGTTTGCAGGTGGCGCGAGACATTGGCCTGCGTGCCGCCGGTGAGCTCGACGAGCAGATTGACGGGCTTCTCTCCGTCGAAAAGCGCGTGCAGCAGGCGAAGGCGCATCGGCTCGGCCAGCAGCGCAAAACGGCGGGCGATCAAAACGAGGGCTTCCTCGGAGAGCGGGCGGACTTTCTTGGCCATGCGCCTCAATGAACAGGGGCTTGACATTAGTTCAAGTATATGAGTATATGCGCATATAAATTACCAATTGTCCATCATGAAATCCGACTCCCTCATCCGCGTCCTCGCCGGCAGTTTTGTTCTCCTCGGAGCGGCCCTTGCTCATTTCGTCAGCCCATGGTGGCTGCTGCTTCCTGTTTTTGTGGGGGTTAATCTCATCCAGTCGGCCTTCACCGGTTTCTGTCCGGCCGAAGTGATCTTCCAAAAGCTCGGCTGGAGTCGCGACCCGGGCGTGGCCTGCCCGCGTTGATGGGCGGCCGTCGCAGGAGTGTCTCGCATGTTTATCGCCGTTTCCCGCCAGAGAACCACGTCGGATTTTTGCCCATGAAAAACGTTTCCGGTCTCCTTGTTTTAACCGGTGCGCTCGCGGTGCTGATGCCGGGCTGCTCGCGTTCCGATGTGGAAGAACGCGCCAGTCTCCCGCCGGCATCCGTGGTCGTGACGGCTGTCGTCGAACGCACGGAGCCGCGCGTCGTTTCGATTCCAGGGGAAACGCGCGCGGTCGAGCGGGCATTGCTCGCGGCGAAGATCGCGGGTGGTGTGCAGGAGCTTTCCGTGAAACTCGGCCAGGCCGTGCGTGCGGGTGATATTCTCGTCCGGCTTTCCGCGCCCGAATATGTCGCCCAAGCCGAGCGTGCGCGCACGGAGCTGGCTCAGGCGGAACGTGAGCTCGGCCGCGACCGCCAGCTTCTTGCGGCGCGGGTCGCGGCGGACGATACGGTGCGGTCCGGTGAAGAACGGGTGCGCGCGGCGCGCGCCTCGGTGGCCGAGGCCGAGGCGATGCTCGCGTACACGGAAATCCGCGCGCCGTTCGACGGGCGTGTCGCGATCCGGCAGGCGGGGCTCGGCGATTTCGTTTTGCCCGGGCAGCCTTTGCTGACGCTCGATCTGGCTGGGCCGCAGGAAGTGTTCACGTCGGTGCCCGCCTCGCTGGCCGGACCGCTGGGGTTGGGAACAGCAGTCCGCGTGCGCCATGGCGACGAGGCGGCCGAGGCCGTGGTTTCGGAAATCGCCGCCGCGGCCGATGCGGCCACCCGCAGCATCGCAGTGGTGCTCACGCTCCCGCGCGGGACCAGATGGCCGGCCGGGCAGTTTGTTGTCGTCGAGCTGCCGGCCGGGGAGGAAACGCGTCGCATCGTGCCGGCGTCGTCCGTCCGTCCTTTTGGCCAGGTGGAGAACGTCTGGGTTGTATCCAATAATCGACTACAACTCCGCCTTGTCCGGACCGGCCGCGTTGCGGGCGAATGGGTGGAGATCCTCGCGGGCGTGGATCCGGGTGAGCAGGTCGTGCTCGTTCCTGGCGCCGCGTTGCGCGATGGGCAACCGGTGGAGGTGTCGCCATGAGTGTGACCGGTTCTGCCGTGTCCTCCGGTTTTGCGGGGAAGCTGGCGGCGATGTTCATTCATTCGAAGCTGACCGTGCTGATGGTCGCGCTTTCCGTTTTGCTCGGCGTTTTTGCGGTGCTTCAGCTTCCGCGCGAAGAGGAGCCGCAGATCAAGGTACCGATGATCGACGTGCTCACGTCGCTGCCGGGTGGCTCGCCGGAAGAGGTGGAAAACCTCCTCACGCGTCCGCTCGAAAAGCTGCTGTGGGAAATCCCGGGTGTGGAGTATCTCTACTCCACATCGAGTCCCGGCGGCAGCCTGATAGTGGTCCGCTATGTCGTGGGCACGGACATCGAGGCGGCGCTCGTCCGCCTCAATCAACGATTGCACGCGCAGCTTGACCGGCTGCCGGCCGGCGTGACGCCGCCGCTGGTCAAACCGCGCACGATCGATGACGTGCCGGTGCTTGCGCTTACATTACACAGTGATTCGCGGGACGCTTTTTCGCTGCGTGCGCTCGCGGTGCAGTTGGAAGAGGAAATCAAATCGCTGCCGCAGGTCGCCGAGACGATGCTCATCGGCGGACAGAGCCGCGCGGTGCGTGTGCAGCTCGATCCCGCGGCACTCGCTTCGCGCGAGCTCGATGCGGCGAGGGTTGTCGCGTCGTTGCAACAGGCCAATCAATCCGTGCGAGCGGGGTCGCGTCCGTTTGGCGGAAAGGAAGTGCTGATCGAAGCGGGCGGGTTTTTGCGCGATGCCCATGAGATCGAATCGCTCGTGATCGGCGTGACGGCTGGCCGGCCGGTTTATTTGCGCGACGTGGCGACGATCATCGATGGACCGGAAGAGGCGGCTAATTATGTCCTCCATGCCGCGGGTGGTCTCGACAGCGGTGTGGAAGCGGCCGTGACGATCAGCCTGGCAAAGCGTCCGGGCGCGAATGCGATCAAGGTCGTTGAGGACGTGCTCGCCAAGGTCGACTCGTTGCGTGGCCGCCTGCTTCCGGCGGACGTCGAGGTCGCGGTGACGCGCGATTACGGTCACACGGCGGCAGAGAAGAGCAATGAGCTGCTCCTGCACATGGGCATCGCGGTATTTGGCGTGGCCGTGCTCATCCTGTTGTTTCTCGGCTGGCGCGAATCGCTCGTGGTGATGCTGGCGATCCCGACGACGCTCGCGCTGACGCTGCTGGTTTTTTATCTCTATGGCTACACGCTCAACCGCATCACGCTCTTCGCGCTGATTTTCTCCATCGGCATTCTGGTGGATGATGCGATCGTGGTGGTGGAAAACATCGTGCGACACGCGCGGCTGCCGGGCGCGAAAGGGAAGGCGTTTTCGGACATCGCGGTCGAGGCGGTGAGCGAAGTGGGCAACCCCACGATCCTCGCGACCTGGGCGGTGATCGCGGCGATCCTGCCGATGGCTTTTGTCGGCGGCCTGATGGGCCCTTACATGCGGCCGATCCCGATCGGGGCGACTGCGGCCATGGTGTTTTCTTTGGTGGTCGCGTTCACCGTCACGCCTTGGGCGGCGGTGCGGGTGTTGCGGCGTCATCTCTCGGCGCCGCCGAAAGCCGGTGCGGCACCGGTCGATCACGATCACGCGCCCGACGATTTTCTCACGCGGATTTATTTTCGTGTGATGCGTCCGCTGCTGGGCTCGGCCCGCTGGCGCGCGGTGTTTCTTGGCGGCATTGTCGCGTTGCTGGTGTTGTCTGCCGCCTTGGTGCCGCTCGGCGCGGTGAAGGTGAAAATGCTGCCCTTTGACAACAAGTCGGAGTTTCAACTCGTCCTGAACACGGACGAAGGCACCACGCTCGAACAGACGGCGCGCATCGCGCGAGAGATCGCCAACGCCGTGCGCGCGGAGCCGGAGGTGCGCGACGTGCAGATCTACGCGGGCACGGCTGCGCCCTTTAATTTCAACGGACTGGTGCGCCACTCCTTCATGCGGCGCGGTCCGAATGTCGCCGACGTGCAGGTCAATCTCGTCGGCAAGGGCGAACGTTCCGAGCAAAGCCACGCCATCGCCAAGCGCGTCCGCCCGAAAGTCGCCGCCATCGCGGCGCGTCACGGAGCAGTCGTCGCGGTGTCGGAAGTGCCGCCGGGCCCGCCGGTGTTGCAGACGCTCGTCGCGGAGATTTACGGGCCCGACGAAGAGGCGCGCCAGGCGCTCGCGCACGAAGTCCGCGCGATCATGGAGCGCAGCGCCGGCGTGGTGGACATCGATTGGTACCTCGAGGCGGAACAAACGAAGGTCCGCTACACGATCGACCGCCAGAAAGCCGCGCTCCACGGCATCCGCGAAGAAACCATCGCGCAGACGCTCGGACTGGCCGCACAGGGCCGGCGTATCGACATTTTCCATACAGAAACCGGACGGGAGGCAGTGCCGTTGGTGGTCGAACTGCCGCAGACGGCGCGTTCTTCGCCGGAGGATCTGCTGACGCTGCGTGTGCGTGCAGAGAACAATCCACAGGCGCCGCTCGTGCCCCTGAGCGAACTGGTGCGCATCGAACGCACGACCGGTGAGCGCAGCCGTTATCACAAGAACTTGAAGCCCGTGACCTATGTGACCGCGGATGTGGCGGGCGTGGTGGAGAGTCCGGCGTACGCGCTTTTCGCGATGAACCGGGAGCTGGCGAAGATCGATGCGCGCGAATTCGGCGGTGCGTCCGCGAAGCTGCCGGTGTATCATTTGAACCAGCCGGTGGACGACCGCTCGCCCGCGTTGAAGTGGGATGGCGAGTGGCACATCACCCTCGAAGTCTTTCGCGATCTCGGGCTGGCCTTTGCGGCGGTGCTCGCGCTGATAGCGATGCTGATGGTCGGCTGGTTTCGCAGTTACGTGACGCCGCTGGTGGTGATGGCGGCGATCCCGTTTTCGTTGATCGGCATCCTGCCGGCGCACTGGGCGCTTGGCGCGTTTTTCACGGCGACCTCGATGATCGGTTTCATGGCCGGGGCGGGCATCGTGGTGCGAAACTCGATCATCCTCGTGGACTTCATCGAGCTGCGGCGGTCGCACGGACTGCCCTTGCACGAAGCGGTGCTCGAAGCGGGCGCGGTGCGTTTTCGCCCGATGCTGCTGACGGCGCTCGCGGTGGTGGTGGGTGCGAGCGTGATCCTGGCCGATCCGATCTTCCAAGGTCTCGCGATCAGCCTGATGTTTGGCGAAATCGCCTCGCTGCTCGTCAGCCGTCTCGCCGTGCCGGTGCTTTATTTTATGGCCGCGCGCCGCGCGGAAAAATCGTTGTCATGAAAATCCTGATACTTGTCCTTGTCGCGGCGCTGGCCGGATACTTTTTCACGCGTTTACGCACCGCGGGCGCACTCACGCCGGCGGAGATTTCGCGGCGCGTGTCGGTAGGTGAGGCGATCCTGATCGACGTGCGTGAACCCGACGAATGGACGTCGGGCGTGGCGGGTCCGGCGCGGTTGCTGCCGTTGAGCGATCTGCGTGGCGCGAGGCAGGAGTGGCGCGCAGTGCTCGAGAAAAATCGCGACAAGGAGTTGATCGTTTACTGCCGCTCGGGGAATCGCTCGGGTCAGGCGGCGGCCTTGCTCGCCCGCGAAGGTTTTCGCACGAGCAACGGCGGTTCATTTGCACGCTGGCAAAACGCCGGAATGTCCGTGCGTACGCCGTGAGCGTCGCGGGGCTTGTCACTTTGGTGAAGCGACGGTGGACTGTGCGCATGAGCCTGTCTGATTCCTCCGCCTCGCGCTGGCCGTGCGGGACCGATTGTTCTCACGCCGACGCGTTGCCGTTTGACGGCTGGGTGTGGTGCGCGCGCGGCGAGAAGGCGCCGCGTCACCGCTTGCGCCGGACGAGTTGCGACTGCCCGCATTTTTTCGCGCGCCCGGCCGTTAAAGACCTGGATCTGCTCACGCGCGCGGCGCAGGCCGGTTGATCAGCGGAGCGGTGTCCGCAGCAAGCGTTCGGCGCGGATGAGGCACACGCAGTGGGAGCCATCCTGCGTTTCGAGCCACTGCGGGCGGAGCGCTTTGAACTCTTTGTTCATCGCAGCCTGCAATTCGCCGACCTCGATCACGACGATGCCGTGCGGTTGAAGACGTTCGCGGGCCTGGACGAGCAGGCGGCGGATGATGTCGAGCCCGTCCTTGCCGCCGTCGAGCGCCATGCGCGGCTCCTTCTGAAACTCGACCGGAAGATTGTCGCAGATGTCGCTCGGCTCGTAGGGCGGATTGCTGAGGATGATGTCGTATTTGACGGGTTTCACCGCGCTGAAGACATCGCTGCGGTGAAGCGTGACGCGGCGCGTGAGTTTGTGTGCTTTGACGTTGATGGCGGCGACCTCGAGCGCGTCGGGAGAGAGGTCGATGGCGTCGATTTTCGCCTGCGGAAACTGGTGCGCGAGCAGGATGGCGAGACAGCCTGAGCCCGTGCAGACATCGACGGCGTTTTTCACCGTGAGTTTGGGCGGGAGGAAATCCGCGAGCGTCGGGATGAGTTCGAGAAAATAGGAACGCGGGATGATGACACGCTCGTCCACGTAGAAACGATGTTCGCCGAGCCAGGCCTCGCGGGTGAGATAACCGGCAGGCGTGTGATCGATGGCGCGTTTGGCGAGGATCTGGCGGAGCGCGATGCGTTGCGCGGGGGCGAGCGGTTGATCAAGTACGCGGGGATCGCTGTCGAGTGGCCAGTCGAGTGTGCGAAGAAACAGATACAGCGCTTCGTCGTGCGCGGAGGTGGCGACCTGTCCGAGGGCGAGCTCCGCTTGTTCGTAAACGGATTCGGCGAACTCCAGCCACGCGCGGAGCGTGGCGAGTTGGGACGTGGGTGGCAGCGTGGTGAGCGGACGGGTTTTTTTCTTCACGAGAAGATCGCGATGATCGTGCCGAACGGCTGCATGGCTGCGCGAATCGTCCAGAATAGCGCGCTGCGAGCCTGCGGGATATTGATGAGCACCATCAGGATGATCCAACCGAAGCGTGAGAAGTTGATGTAAGTCGTCTCGCTCATGCCGAACCAGTACATGAGGAACTTCGAGCCATCGAGCGGCGGCACCGGCAGGAGATTGAAGATCATCAGGCTCACGTTGATCTGGACGACGAGCAGGAGCAGCGAAAGGAACTCATGGCCGGGCCAGAAACGCAGCGAAAGTCCGGTCACGACAGCCGCGAGCAACGCGAGCAAGAGATTCATCCCGGGGCCTGCGATGGTGACCCACGCGCGGTCGGCGGTTTTGGGAAGATTGTAGGGATTGATGATTACCGGCTTGGCCCAGCCCACGATCGGGAAACCGCCGAGGATGCCGATCAGCGGAATGATCACGGTGCCAAACAGATCGATGTGGACGAGTGGGTTGAGCGACACGCGGCCTTGCGAGCGCGGGGTGTTGTCGCCGAGCCGGTCGGCCATCGCGGCGTGTCCCCATTCGTGCACCGTCAGGCTCGCGATGACGATGAGGTAGGCGATCAGGCTGTTGTAAAGCTGGGCTGTATTCATGAATCAACTACGCAGCGGCTCAGGACTGGCCCGTGGGTGGTGGCGTGGTGGCGGGGCGGCGGCTCGGCAGGTGATCCGCGCAGTAGCACTGGTCGTCGGCGGCGTAGCGAAAATCGAGCGTGGGATCGGTGAGGTCGGTGCGTTTGCAAACCACGCAGGTGTGGCGCGGTTCGCGGGCGGCCGTCGCCTCGGCGACGCGACGCGCCTGGCGGCGGCCGGTCTGGCGGACCGAGCGGACCATGTCGCCCGTGAAAAAGAGCAGGTAGTTTCCGACGACGGCGATGACCGCGAGTTTATCGCCGGGCCCGCCGGTGGCAAAGGCGAAGCCGTAGCCGATCCACGCCACCAGCGCGAGCCACTTGATCTTCACCGGCAGGATGAAGAAGAGCAGCAGTTCGAAGTTTGGATGGACACGCGCGAAGGCGAGGAAGACGGATCCGCCCAGGAAGAAGTTGGTGGCGGCCGACTGGGGCGCGAGGAATGCGAGCCCGACGGTGAGCGCCCAGCCGACGAGCAGGAAAAGGTTGTAGCGAAGGGCGCCCCAGTAGTGTTCGAGCGCGGTGCCGTAGAGGTAGAAAAGATAGAGTGCGAACGCGATGAAGAGCCATCCCTGCGGGGGCGGGATGAAAATGAAGGAGAACAAGCGCCACCATTCGCCGGCGAGCACTTGCGACGGGATCAAGCGGAGCAATCCCGGATCGATCAGGCCCATCATCGAGGTGAGCAGCACAAACACCTGCCCGATCACGATGAGCAGGGAGATGTTGGTGATGGCGTAAGGCTCGAGGCGGCGGCCGAGTCGATAAGTCCAAGACATGGGCGCAACGTTCTAGGGCGATTTCCTGCAATTCAACCGTGAATGCCGCGGAAGTTTTTCCCGGGCCTGACAAGCCGCGGGGCTGCGCGATGCGCTTTACAACGCGTAACCGATGGAACTCGTCACGCGCTGATCCGTGCGCAGGTCGGGATTGGCGACGCTCTTATCGTATTCGAACTCGTAGCGGATGTTGAGCGACACCCGATCGCTCACGCGGCCTTGGAGGGCGGTGTTGAAGCGAATGCGGTAATTTTGCATGGACTGGTTGCCGTGCACGATCGGGCGGGTCGAGTAGAGCACGTTGGACTCCTGGAGGAATGAGAGGCGTCCATTGATCTTGTAGCTGTAATCCTGGAAAAGCTCGCTGAGATAAACGACGTCCTCCGCGGTGCCGACGACTTCGCGATATTGCGCGGTGGCGCCGAGGCCGGCGTTGAGCACATGGCGCTGGTGTTGGATGATCCGGTAGCCGAGACCGGCGTTCTGTTCAAAGCTGTGGTCGATGTTTTTGACCTGGTCGGACAGGTAGCTGCTGAGAGTCTGGGTGAACATGCGTTCGCCGAATTCGTGGCGCCAGCGGAAGGAGCCTTCGTAGCGCTCGGAGTTTACCTGCTCGTTTTGTTTTCCGTAGAGCGCGCGGGCGGAGGCTTTGAAGAGGTTCGCGGTCTTGGTGTTGTTCTCCACGTCGATGCGCAGCGAACCGCTGATGACATCGCGGCGGCCGGACTGTTGCTGATAACCAAACTCCACTTTGCCTTTCCAGGGTCTGGGCTTGGGGGCGGCGGCCTTGGCGGTTTTGGCGGGTGCGGTCGAGGTCGCTGCCGGCGGTTTCGCGGCGACGGCGGCGGGCTGGTCGGAGCGCGTCTCCTTGGGCGCCGGCGCGGCTGCGGGTTTGGTGGCAGTGGGTTGTTGTTGCGGCGGCAATCCGACGAGGCTCTCGACCGGTGTATCGGGCACATCGACGACTTCGGCTTCGGTGGCGGGGAGCAGGACCGTGCCGAGCACCGGCGACCTGAAATAAATGACGCCGTTTTCGGTTCTCAGATGTTCGCCGCGAAGGACATCGCCGTTGCGAAGGCGAAGTTCGGTGGCCGCGGAAAGGGACGCAGAAACAAGGCTGACGGAGAGGAGGAAAAGGAATCTGAAAACGAAACGAAACATTCTAGGTGGTTGAAGAAACGGAAACGCCGCCGTGCTTGACGCTTCGGACGGGCGTTTTGATGCGAACGAGTGGATGGCTTTGGAGCGCCATCCGAAGACCACGCTTACTTCACAGTATCGGACGCGGGCGTAGTCTCTGAAGCGGGCGGAGTCTTGGAAGCGGGCGGCAAATCGAGGGCGTCGGCGATTTTGTCTTTCTGACGCGAGAGCGCGGGCTCGTTGACCTGCGCGAGGAGCAGGCGCGCTTCGTCGGTGCGTTGCAGTTCATGGAGCACCTTGGCTTGGTGGAGGCGGCAGACCTCCTGCTCAACGCCGGGACGGAGTTTTTTCTCAAAATTCTTCCAGAAAGTCAGCGCGGTTTCCCAATCGCCTTTCTCGAGTTCGTAGAAAGACAGCCCGTATTGGTACGAATAACGCCAGTCGTCGGGCGCGAGCTCCATGGCGCGCGTGAAGGCTTTTTGCATCGTCTCGTCGATGACCGGGCGCGTCCATTGCTCGCTTTTCAGAAAGTCGTCGCGCGCCTCGGTGAGCAACATGCCGAGCTGGTAATGATAAAGCGGTTCCTCCGGCTCGAGTTTGATGGCGGCGAGGAAATAGTTA
Organism: uncultured Opitutaceae bacterium; assembly: GCA_964573305.1. Taxonomy (GTDB): domain Bacteria; phylum Verrucomicrobiota; class Verrucomicrobiia; order Opitutales; family Opitutaceae; genus Nibricoccus. Next base: position 111,730 of record CAZNJG010000003.1, on the reverse strand, counting down.
ACCGCCTCGAGCGGCTGGCCTTCCTCGGCGAGATAATTGCCGAGCTGGTTTTTGACGATGGGCAGGTCCTTATCGAGCTGGTTGGCGCGGAGCAGCATGGTCGCGGATTCTTTGCGCATGCCTGCTTTGCCGAGCATCAACCCGTAGGCGACGTAGGCGGGAGTGAAGTCTTTGTGCGCGGCGATGAGCTTGTCGTAATCGTTTGCGAGTTGCTGCAGTTGGGAGCGCAACTCGTGTTCGTCGAGGCGGTCGCCAGCGGCCTCGGCTTTTTCGAAAATCGCTTTTTGGGTGGCCACGAGTTCCTTCACGCGCGCCGCGGGATCGGTCGGCGTCGCCGCGGCGAGCGGCATCAAACCGGCGCAAATAAAACAGAGAAAAGAAAGGGCGAAACGCGCGGACATGGAGGACTGCGACCAAAACAAGGCTGCGAAGTGCCACAGGTAAAGCGCCCGTGTCGGACACGCCGGATTTTTTTCCCGCGGGAGCCTGCGCGGAAAAAACATTGCCGGGTCGCGCCGCGTGCAAGTCGGCCTGCGGTGGAAGGTTGTCGCGCCCCGCGCGTGCTCGCCGGCCGGGTTTGCGATTCGGCGAATTGCGTCGGGGGAATTTTCTCGAAACGTCCCCGTCCCATGTCCGCTTCGAACGATCCTCACGACCTTTGCGCGGGCCCCGCGATCAAAGGACGCGGGACGGCGATCCAGCCGCCCAATCGTTTTGAGCGGCTGCATGTCGCGTGCGATGCCGACACCTGGCAGAGCGATTTCGACGGCGTGCCGGACGAACAACCCGATCCGCGCACGCAGTTTTTTCACGACAACACCACCACGATCCTCGCGCAAAACGACAGCCCGGACATCCCGTTCTCCTACGGGATCAATGTCTATCGCGGCTGCGAGCACGGCTGCGCTTATTGTTTCGCGCGTCCGTATCACGAGTATCTCGGCTGGAGCAGCGGCTTGGATTTCGAGACGAAAATCCTCGTGAAACTCCGCGCGCCCGAGCTTTTGCGCAAAGAGCTTTCCCGCCCGAAATGGCAGCCGCAGATGATCGCGATGAGCGGCGCGACGGATTGTTATCAACCGGCGGAGCGCCACTTCCAACTCACGCGTCGCTGCCTCGAAGTGTTTGCCGATCTGCGCAATCCGGTCGGCATCATCACGAAAAACTTCCTCGTCACCCGCGATCGCGATTTGCTGGCCGAACTCGCTCGATGGAAGTGCGTGGCCGTGTCGATCACCCTCACGACGCTCGATCCGGTGCTTGCAGGAAAACTCGAGCCGCGCGCCGCGCGCCCGGAACATCGCTTGCGCGCGATTCGGATGCTCGCCGATGCGGGCGTGCCGGTCGGCGTGATGGTCGCGCCGGTGATTCCCGGGCTCACGGAGCACGAACTGCCGACGATTCTAGACGCCGCCGCGAAAGCCGGCGCGCAGCATGCCGGTTATGTGCTGCTGCGTCTGCCGTTCGCGGTGAAAACCGTTTTCTCGCAATGGCTCGAGGTGCATGCGCCGTCCAAAAAAACGCGCGTGCTGGATCGCGTGCGCGAGATCCGCGGCGGCGATCTCAATGTCTCCGACTGGGGCAAACGCATGCGCGGCGAGGGGATTTTTGCGGAGCAAGTGCATGACATGTTTGCGGTGGCGTCGCGACGCGTCGGCTTAAACCGTCGCCTGCGCGATGATCTCTCGACCGAGTATTTCCGCCGTCCGGGCGGCACGCAGATGGCGTTGTTCTGAATGGGGGCGGTCAGCGCCGAAGTCTTCGCGACGTACCGTGATCGTCATGCGCGCACGCCCTCTTTCTGCTTTCGCCGGCGGGCGCTTTCGTGATTCTCCGCCGCATGGCTGACCGCGACTATGTGATCGGTTTCGATGCCGACGACACGCTCTGGCACAACGAGACCATTTTCGAAAACGTGCACATTCGTTTCCGAAAACTGCTCGCGGATTATCACGACGCGGAAACGGTCGATCGCACGCAGTTCGCCACCGAGATGCGCAATCTCGAACTCTACGGATACGGCGTGAAAGGTTTCACGCTGTCGGCCATCGAAACCGCGATCCAATTGACCGAGGGCAAAATCAGCGCGCGCGAAATCCGCGAACTGATCGAACTCGGTCGCTCGATGCTTGAGCATCCGGTGGAACTACTCGATGGCGTGGAAGAAACGCTCGCGGCGCTCGCGCCGGCCTACCGGCTCATCGTCATCACGAAGGGCGATCTTCGCGACCAGGCGCGCAAGCTGCGCAAGTCGGGTCTCGCGGACCGCTTTCGCCATGTGGAGATCGTCGCCGAAAAAGATGTGCACACGTACGAGGCGATTTTCCGGCGTCACGCGATCGCGCCGGAAAATTTTCTCATGGTCGGCAATTCGCTGAAGTCCGACATGCTGCCCGTGCTCGAGCTCGGTGGCTCGGGTGCGCATGTGCCGTATCCGCTCACGTGGGCGCATGAGCACGTGGAGAATATGCCTGCGGCGGAGGGACGTTTTTTCTCCTTAAAAAATGTCCGTGAACTGCCCGCGGTGATCGCGGCGTGGGCGCGCGTCACCGGTTGAGTGGATCGCTCGCGGCTGCGGTGGCGAGCGTTGGTGCTATGCGCGCTCCGGGCGTGCGGCGGAGAGGCGTTTGGAAGGAAAACTGCGTGAGGCAACGCCAGAGCCACTCGAGGGGCCCATGGTGAAAATGGTTCAACCAAACATGCATCGCGATGCTTTGGACGACCGCGAAAACGACGCCGTAAAGGATGCTATAAAATTGTCCCCACTCGCGAAACAGTCCGGCGCCAAAATGATAAAAAAGGACCACGCCGACAGCGTTTTGTACGACGTAACTGGTCAGGCTGGTGCGGCCGAAGGGCACGAGCCAGCGCAGGCATTTTTGCACCGGTGCCAGTTGATAGAGCAGCACGAAACCGGCGGCCCAGATCATCATCTGCGATAGATTGAGCTCGGAGGTGATGAGCTTTCGCAGAATGCTGCGCTGCGTTTTGGAAACATCCCACGACGGCAGGCTGGTGCGCGCGAAATACAACACCGCGAAACTCACTCCGCCGACGATCAAGGCCCAACGCGCGACGCGAAGCAGCGCGTCGCGATTTTCAAAAAGACGCGCGCGCCCGATCAGGAGGCCCCAGATGAAGAGACCCAGCATTTGAAGATAGCGCCCGTTTTCGATCGACCACGAGGAGCGGGCGAGCAGGCCGGTCCAGGCGTTGACCTTGCAGACTTCCCAAAAGCCCTCGTTGGCGAAGATGGGATACATCTGCCGGTAATAGCCGCCGACATCCAGTCGCGCGGGCACATAGCTCGCGTCGGAAACGGTGCGCAGGAGCTGCCAGAGAAACGGCAGTTGCAGCAACAGGGCGACGGAGAGCGCAATGAGCCATTTCGCGGGCACGCGATGGAGAAACACGAGGGACGTGCCGAGCACGGCGAGCATGGAGAGAATTTCCCCGCAATAAAGCAGCCCGAAGACATAGCCCATCGCTGCGAGTACACACAGCCGCCAGAGGAAGCGGCCGCGAAAGTCCACGCCGCGCCGGGCAGCACCGTCGAGGATCAGCGAGAAGCTCAGCCCGAACATCATTGCGAAGATCGCGTAGGCCTTTCCCGCGAAGAGGAAAAACGCGACGTCCTTCGTTATCGTGTTCAGGCCGGCCAGCCACTCCGGCGGATTCTCCGGGTACAGGCTGAAATCGAAATGCTCCACTGCGTGTAACAGGAAGAGTCCGAGCAGAGCGGAGCCGCGAAGAGCGTCGATGAGATCGATGCGCGCCGGCGGTGCGGGAGGGGCAACTGGGGTGGACATGGGTGCTGGAGGACCGCCCGGACTGTTTCACGACGGAAACGAATCGCGGGCAAGGCGATGCACGCGATCAGCCAAGTGTCGGCAAAAGATAATTTCCATGACCGTGAGCCGCTTACGCCGGCTTGCTTGGGGCTTTCGCAGGGCTAAGTTGCGCGCGTGAGCACTCCGAGCATCAAGGAACTTCGTCAGGCCCGTGCGCGCGATTCCCAGCGCACTCCCACATGGCTGCGGTGGCTGCTGGTCGCGGGCGGTCTTTTTGCGCTGTATGTCATTGTCGGATTTTTCGTCGCGCCGCCGATCGTGCGTTCGCAATTGGAGAAGCGTCTCGCCACCGAACTCGGACGCGAGGTTCGCGTGGAAAAAGTCGCGTTGAATCCGCTGACGTTGTCGGGCGCGATCGAAGGTTTCGCGATTCGCGAGGCGGACGGGCAGGGCGATTTCGTCGCCTGGCGCCGCGCGTTTGCCAACTTCGATTCATGGTCGCTGCTTTCCGGCGAATGGCGTTTCGACGAAGTCACGCTCGATGGCGCGCGCGCGCAGGTCGCCGTTGATCGTGAAGGGAAGTTTAACTTCGCCGACGTGCTCGCACGCTTCGAAACCGCTGAAGAACCGGTCGCTTCGACGGAGAAGACGCGCGCGTTGCGCATCGTGGCGCTCACGGTTTCGGATGCGCGTCTCGACTACACGGAGGATCTGCCCACCGAGCGTTTCGCGACGACGGTGGGGCCGGTGAGTTTTGCGCTCCGCGATTTCAGCACGGGCGGCGAGGATGATGCGCCCGGTCAATTTACGGCCACGACGGAATCGGGCGAGAGCATCGGCTGGCGCGGCACGCTCGCGGTGGCGCCGTTGCGCTCCTCCGGCGATGTGTCGCTCGGAAACATCGTGCTCAAAAAATACATGCCGTACGTATCGCGTTTCGCGAAGTTCGAGATCTCCGACGGTATCCTTGGTTTCAATACACACTACGACATCACCATCGCGGGCGATCAACCGTCGCTGAAAGTGCGCGACGGCGCGCTGTCGTTGCAGGCATTCAAGTTCGGTGCGCCCGGCGCGGAACCCGCGGTGATCCTGGACAAACTGGACGTGAGCGGGATCGCCGCCGACAGCGACGCGATGAAAGCCACCGTGGCAAAAGTGGGGCTGGCCGGAGGCCGCGTCGCCGTGACGCGCGACGCCCAAGGCATCGATCTGCTACGTTTGCTCGAGCCCAAGCTGGACGCTCCGGCTGCGGACGCGGCGGGAGCATCCATGGGTAGTGGCGGAGCGGATACACCGGCGATCGACGCGACTTTGGGCGAGCTGGCGGTGACGGGTTTTTCGGTGGTGGCCAACGATACGACCACGCCGCGTCCCGCGCGTCATGAGCTCTCCGATATTTCACTCACGCTCAAAGAGGTGTCGCTCGCGGATCTCGCAAAATCCTCGCCCATGGCGTTTCTCGCGAAGTTTCCCAATGGCGGATCGGTCAATGTGACCGGCGCGCTCGCGCCTCAACCCCTGAAGGGTGAACTCGCGATCGAGCTGTCGCAGGTGCCGCTCGCGCCGCTCAGCCCGTACGTGGAGATGTTTGCCGACGTGCGCCTCGCGCAAGGCGCCGTTTCGACGCAGGCACGTGTCAACGTGGACACGCCCGCGGGCGCTTCGCTGCCGTCGATCACCGCGCACGCCGATGCCACGGTTGAGAACTTCCAGGTAATGGAAGCCGATGGCACGACCGAACTCGCCCGCTGGAGTACGCTCGCGATTCGCGGCGTCGAAGCCACGACTGCGCCATCGATCAAACTGCTGGTCGCGGAAGTCGAGTGGACCGATCCCGCAGGGTTTGTGACGATGTCGGAAGACGGCACGCTCGCGGTGCTGGATCTTCTCAAAAAACCGGCGGCTGAAGACGCGGACGCGCCCGCCCCGGAGCCTTCGAGCGATGCTCCTGCGCAGACAGCGCAGCCTTTCATCGCGCTCGATCGATTCGTGCTGAACAACGCGTCGTTCACCTTTCGCGATCGCTCGACCGAGCCGGATGTGGCCGTCGCGCTCAATAAGCTCAGCGGCACGATCGCCGGTCTCTCCTCGGCCAATCTCGCGCGCGCCGATGTGGGCCTGAAGGGCAAGGTGAATGGTGTATCCGACGTTTCGATACGCGGACAGATCAACCCGCTGGCGTCCGATGTATTCACCGATCTGGTGGTGGATTTTCGCGGTATCGATCTGCGCCCGACCGGGCCTTATGTGGCCAAGTACGCCGGTTACCAGCTCGACAAGGGCGCACTCACGCTGGACGTGAAGGCGAAGCTTTCGGAGCGCCGCCTCGACGTGGCCAATGTGGTGACGCTCGACCAGTTTACGCTCGGCCAGAAGAGCAACAGTCCCGATGCCACGAAGCTGCCCGTCACGCTGGCGCTCGCCCTTTTGCGCGATCGTCAGGGGAAGATCGTGCTCGATGTGCCGGTTCAAGGACGGCTCGACGATCCCGAGTTTCGCATCGGCCGCGTGGTCATGCGCGTGATCGGCAACATCCTCACGAAAGCAGCGACGTCGCCGTTTTCGCTGCTCGGCTCGATGTTTGGCGGTGGCGGAGACAAGGGCGAGGAACTCGCTTTTCAGGAGTTTGTTCCCGGCACGACCGAGCTTACGCCGGAGAGCATCCAAAAACTGGATACACTCGTGAAGGCGCTGGCGGAGCGTCCTGCATTGAATCTGGACATTGCGGGTTCTTATGACGCAAACGCCGATGTGCCCGCCCTTCGCGAGCGTGAATTTGAAAAAGGCCTGCGCGCGTTACTCTGGGAGGAGCAACAACGCGCCGCCCCGGAAGGACAGGACGTACCACCGCTCGAGGAGATCACGGTGTCGCCGCAAGCGCGCACGCGTTTGATCACGATGATGTATCTACTGGCATTTCCCGAGGAAGCGCCGGTCGCTCTACAGACATCCGCGGCCCATGCGCCCAAAGTTGAGCAGCCCGGTACAGAAGAACGCACAGTGCAGGCGCCGATCGGTCCGCGTTTCCGTCGTTCGGGCGCGCCGGTGATCGTTTCGCGTACGGTTCGCCGCGAGGCGAAGGCTGCGCCTGCCGAGCCCGAAGTTCAAACACCGGCGGAGTCGCAGACGACCACGCAACCAGGTCCGACTGTGGATGAAATGCGCGCGAAGCTGCTCGCAGCGCTGTCGATCGATGAGGATGTGTTGCGCGAACTCGCCGCCGGACGTGCGCAGCGCGTGCGTGCTTATCTGGTCGAGACGGGTGGCATCGATGCCGCGCGTGTTTCGATCGCACCGGAAACAGCGAATGGTCCGCGTGCGGACTTGCAGTTGAAGTGAGCGGTGAACCGGTCATCGCGTGTCGGCCGGGATGCGGGGCGTGTTGCATCGCGCCCAGCATCGCCGCGATTCCCGGCATGGGTTTCAAGCCCGCCGGTGTGCGCTGCCTGCATCTGCTGGAGGATTTTCGCTGCGCGTTATTCGGGCGTCCGGAGCGCCCGGCGTTTTGCGCGAGTTTGCGTCCGCTCGCGTCGATGTGCGGCGCGAACCGGGACGAAGCGCTGGCTTACCTGGGCGAACTGGAGCGTTTGACCGCGCCGGTCCCGCGTTGACGGCACGCGGAGAAACGGGCGCGATCAATGATGGTGCCCGTGCGCACCCGAGCCCATTTCGGCCATCCATTCGAAATATTCGGGACCGAGATCGGCGCGACGTCGCATGGAGAGCACATCGGGCAGGCGCGTGAGTTCGGTTTCCACCTGACCGAGGCGATGCGCATCGCTGACGAGAAGCAGCATGCGGCTTTCGATGCCGCCGGGGAGCGGCACGCAGAGGATGGCCTCGAGGTTGAAACCGCCATCGGCGAAAAGCGCGGTGATGCGCGCCATGGCGCCGGGATGATTCTGGACGCGCAGCTCGAGCACGGTGGTCGGCGAAGGCGGCTTGCGAGGGAGGGCGGAGGGACTGGGATTATTAGGCATGGTGACGGTCCCGCCTCTCGCGTTGCGCAGCCGGGGCAACAAAAACCCCCTCGGCGCAGCGCCAGAGGGGGAAATTTTGATTGTTTCTACAAATCAAGATCCGCCTGGCGTGCCGGCACGTGCGACTACGACGACCACGGATACGAGGGCGGCAAAAGCGGCAGAGTTGGCGGTAGGGCGAATCATGAAGGGCGTTCAAGCAAGCGCGCGTGCCGAATCGCGTCAAGGCGCGGATTTGTTGCCCGCGTGCGTGGCGGGCTCTTGTCAGAGGGAGCGACGCGTAAACGCGGCGCGTATTTAGCGGAGCCTTTACGCGCTGCGAAACCAGAGGAAGACGCCGATGACGGCGAGGATCGCGACAGTGACCGCGGTGATTTTAAACCAGCTCTTCGGGTAACGACCGGCGATCGCGCCGCTGTGGCCGTTGATGAGGACGTGATACGTTTTTCGGCGAAACGTGTACGTGAGCAGCCACACCGGTACGAGGATGTGCTTGAAGGTTTGCCCGGTGTAGTCGGCGCGGACGGAGAGATTGCGATGAGTGTCGCCCGGCACTTGGGCGGCGCAGCGCTGGTGAAGCTCGGCGTCCATCTTCTGGCGGGCGAGATGCGCAGCGTTGCCGAGATCGATCTGATAACGCTCGACGACCCAGCCGGAGAGAAAACCGGCGTGATAGGGTTTCAGTTCCCGTGTGGCGAAGGGTTCGACCTGCGAGAGGAGTTCGGGGTCGATCCCGCGCGACGCGGCCACGAGCGTGTCGTCGAACACATGGCGGAGCGAACCGGCGCTGGGCCGCCAGCGAATCTTACGCACCTGACGCGTGCGGCGCATGCCCTTGCTGTCGGTGTAGGCCTCGGTGACGTAATAATAATCGCCGCTCTCCGCCGTCCACTCCGCGTTCACGTCGGCATCGAAAGTCCAGTAAGGGATGTAGAGACCGTGAAGCGTGTCGGTCATGGCGCGCGTTTTCAGTGCGTTGGGTGCGAACCAATGCGAACCGTACCAGCGCCGGATGGTTTCGCGGACCTGCGTTTCGCTGATGCGGAACTCGAGCAGGCTTTCGGGCCGGATGCTGTCCTTGATTTCTGAATACGGCACGAGCGCCGTCGAGCCGCAGAAATCGCAGTTCTGCCCGACGCGGGCCGCATCGAACACGGAGATGGCCTGACAGCTCTGGCAGCGCACCTCGGTCTTCGCTGCCTGCCAGCCGCGCGCGGAATCCGGGAGCGAGCGGAGCGCGGCGAGGAGATCGTGTTCGCGAATGATTTCTTCGCCGGCCGAAGAAAGCTCGATGTCCGCGGGTGATGTAGTGCCGCAGTAACTACAGACGAGCGCTTTCTTCGCGGGATTCCACGTCGCCTCCGCGCCGCAGGCCGGACAGGAGAACTTATGGCGTGCGCTGGCTTCGGACATGGGGTGGTTTATCGCTTGCTTCGTTTGCCGGTGAACTGGCGCCGAATCCAAGTGGGGTCGCGGCGGCAATCGAGGACGCGCAAGACTCGAACGAGCTCACCGTCGAAGGCGTAGTAAATGGCGAAAGGGAATCGTTTCGAGAGAAGTCGATGATAGCCAAAAACACGGCGGTGAGTGCCCGTGTAGAGTCGAAGAGACTCGATGTCAGAAAGCAGTGTTTCGACGAAATAAGAGCCGACGCCACGAGTTTGGCGTTCGTAGAAGCGATACCCCTCCAGCAAATCCGCGTTCGCCAGATCGAGGATCTGAACTTTCACGAGAGGCGGGCGATCTTGCGGCGGAGCGCGGCCTTGGCGTCGTCGAGATCGAGGAACTTGGCTTTGCCTGCTTTGATGAGGCTCTCAGTTTCACGAAGCGCTTCACCGTGCCAGGCGGGTGACTCGATGCTTGCGTCGTCTTTCGAGAGATCGGCCCAGAGCGTTTCCATCGCGATCAATTTTTCGCGACGGGACATTTTGGAAATTGGCAGCGAGACGGGCATGGAGAGACGAGTATTGAATGGAGATACGATGGCAAGGAGTGCGAATGCCGATGGTTCTGTTAAACGATTATTTCCCGTAAGGTGGAAAAATTTTGTAGGTTCGTATTTGGTTATTCTTTATTTCGAGGCGGGTCCGGGTGGACGGACCGGCCAAATCGACGATGCGACATCGCCCGTTCTTCAGGGATAAGCCCGAAGCATCTAGCGCTACGCGATAACCTGAGCCCAATTTCGCCAGAGCCGATTCCAGATCTGAGTCGTTTAACAGTGTTGCAGTGATTCGACTTCGTTCCGCGAGAAACGCAGTCGTTCGTTCGCTCCGTTTATACCTGATTTCTTTGGCGGTCGCGCTTCCGAAATAAAGAGTGACAACTGTCGCACCGAGGAGCGCTTGAGGCTGCGTGAGTCCCGAGTGCAAAAGAACAACGCAGACCCCGATTATACCGGTCCCGCATAAAAAACCGAAAACCGCGACGTGCATGCGTCAGCTCCGCAAAAACTCATCCAACGCCACGCGCGTGATGCGCCAGGTGGAGCCGATTTTTTTGCCCTTCAAGGAGCCATCAGTGAGCGCGGCGACGACATCGGTTTCGTCCACTTTGAGAATTTGTGCGACGGCGGCGGGACTGAGGAGTTCGGGGAAATCTCCATCGCCGCTCGCCGAAACGGGCGCGGTGGCGGAGGGAACATTGACCACGCTGCCGGGCGTGGCGGCGACGGTGACGGGTGGGCCGCCGGCGGGCGGTGTGGTTTGTGCACCGAGAAGGCCGCCGGGCTGATTCATCATCTGATTGGCGAGACCGAACCCCATCGCGATTTCTGCGGCGGAACCCGCGGCGCCGCCATTCCCTTTGGCGAGGCCCTCGGCCATCTGGAGTTTCACGTAGTCGTTGAGATTGCCGATCGCAGCCATGCTCGAGCGTTTGTCGATCGCCTGCTCGACCTCGGGCGGAACGGAGACGTTTTCGACGATGAAGCTCACAATCTCGAGGCCGTACTTGGCGGTGATGACGGCGTTGACGAGCGGGCGCAGCGCTTCGCCGAGTTCGCCGTAGCGCGCGGCGATATCGAGTATCGGCACTTTCGACGCGGCGAGTGCCTCGGTGAATACGCTGACGACGCGTGAGCGCATCGTGTCGTTGAACTCGTCGAGGCGAAATTGATGATCCGTGCCGGCGACTTCCTTGAGGAAGGTTTTCACGTCGACGACTTTGAAATCGTAGGTGCCAAAGGCGCGCGCGCGGACGATGCCGAAGTCGGGATCGCGCAACATCACGGGATTGGACGTGCCCCATTTATTGCCCGTGAACAGGCGCGTGTTGACGTAATAGACGTCGGCCTTGAACGGACTTTCGAAGCCGTACTTCCAGCCCTTGAGCGTGGAAAGGATCGGGATGTTGTCGGTCGTGAGCGTGTGTTTACCGGGGCCGAAGGTGTCGCCGAACTGGCCGAGGTAGATGAACTGCGCGGTCTGCGATTCGCGCACGATGAGCTGCGCGCCGCGTTTGATTTCTTTGTCTTCGTCGGGGAAACGCCACGAGAGCGTGTCGCGGGAATCGTCCTCCCACTGGATGATTTCGAGAAACTGCGATTTGAGATAATCGAACAGGCCCATGTGAGTGCGGGGTTGTTTGAGGTTGGCGGCGCGAAGGGAAACGTCAGTGGAAGCTGGCGGAGTCGGCTGCGAAGGCGACGGACCCTAGAGGGATACACGCGAATGTAGAGACGCAACTAACCTTATCGAAACAAAGGACCGGCGTGTAATGCGCCGGCCTTCTATTTGGCAAACGGTGCGGGTCAGATTGGCGTCTCCCCCGAGAGGAGTTTCTCGATCTCCGACCGTATATTCATGCCGCACCGAGCTAGCGCTCTGCGGAGCGATGCAACGACTTCGTCTTCGCCCGAGCTCCAGTTGGCACCGGCATCCTGGCCGCGAAAATGCCGGATCCATTTGGTACCGTCCGGGCGGACGATTTCCATTTCGATGACGATGACAGCGGTTTTGGACGAGGTGATGCTGTCAACGTAAGCCTTGATCAAACGCGGCTGGACCTGCAGCGCGATTTCTTGCTGCGCTGTCGGCGAGGCGGCGACGCGGAATTTTTCCGTACCGAGTCGCAGCATCGTCTGGTCGATCCATGCGGGCAGATCGCTGCCTGAGAACGGGCGTCCACCCACGATGCCCAAGTCCTCGCGATTAGCGCGGAGATCTTGCGCAGGTGCGACCTGAACCAACGGAGCGGTCGCCGGGGCGGACTTATGCTCCAGCGCTGGCAATGCCCGGCGCATTTCGAGTCTGGCGGGCGTGGCGCATCCAGCAATCGCCACGCAGAACAAGATCAGGAAACCTATGCGCGGCGGCATGGTGATTATTCTTCGACCGAGGCGAGTTCACCCGTCGGGCAGCGCAACCAGACGCGCTTGTTTTCTGCGTGAACTTTATGGCCGCTGACGATGAGGGCGGTGCTGGCTCCGGGGAGAGGGACGGCGCCGTCGTACTTGGGTGCGCCGGCGGCTGCCTTGTAGAGCGCGTTGTCGGCGGTGCCTGATTGCTCCAGGTCAAATGCTAGCATGCGCGCGATCTCTTCAGTGGCGGCGTCGAGAGTGGCGCGGGCGCGCTTGCCGCCGTCTTCGGCCCAGAGTTTGATGGCACCTTCTGCGTCGGGCGCTTCAGCAGGCCAGTCAGGCATTCTGAATGTCGCCGAAAACGCATTGAAGTAGATAAGGGGCGCGAGGTTTCGATGGACCTTGGCCTGAGCGGCCAGCGGACCATGTTTGGGGTGAAACGAGACGCTCGCGCTGACGGTGATGGCGTCAAATTTCGGGGTGAAGCGGTATTGTGTGTTTACCAGAAGGAAGCTCTCGCCCTCTGCGTTTTTGATCCAGTCGTTGAGCGAGGCGAGGGTCGGCACTTGCTGAATGGTGAACGTATTCGCCTTCAACCAATCGCGCTGTGCGAGTTGAGCCTTGAGCGAGGCATTGAGGGCGTCGCCCAGATTGTATCCGAGCAGTGCGTCGCGCACGGGGACGACGTGCTTCTCTGCTTTCTTAGCGCGGGAGTTTTCAATGCCGGCGTCGATCAGTGCGAAGATCAATCCGCCGCCTGTGGCGGCCGTGAGGTTGGATTGAGTGATGTCAGTACCGATTTCTTGCTGCGTGAGGCAGACAGTGACTTGGGTGGTGCCAACCTCAGGTTTGTGCGCGGGGTTGAGCGCCATGCGATTGGGAGTGGCGCAGCCGGAGAGTGCGGCGAGCGCGACAAAAGGAATGAATCCAAGGACACGCAGTCCCCAGGCGCGGATACGAAGGGTAGTTTGCATAGGGTTGAAGCAATGCGGGCAACGCCATCGCCCGCCTGGACGGAATTTTTGAAAAAGAAACAGGTATGTTGTGCAACGCAGAATCGCGGTCGTTGACGCGCGGAATTCCTCTGCTTCACCTCTCCGCCATGGCAAAAGCTGATGAGCCCAAGGTGATTTTTTCGATGATCGGCGTCTCGAAGAAAATCGAGCGCAAGGAGATCCTTCGCGATGTGTCGCTGTCGTTTTATTACGGCGCGAAGATCGGCGTGCTCGGCCTCAACGGCTCGGGCAAATCGTCGCTCATGCGCATCCTCGCCGGACGCGACACCGAGTTCGACGGCCATGTGCATTTCGAGCCGGGCTACACGGTCGGCCTGCTCGAACAGGAACCTCAACTCACCGCGGGAAAAACCGTCCGCGCTTGCGTCGAAGAAGGCGTGCAACATCTCACCGATCTCGTCGCGGCCTACGATGCGTCGTGGGACGAAATCAACGACGCGCCCGACGACGAAACGCGCGACAAGATCACCGCGAAGCAGGGAGAGCTTCAGGAGAAAATCGATGCGCTCGGCGCGTGGGATGTCGCGTCGCACGTGGACATGGCGATGGACGCGCTGCGTTGTCCGCCGCCCGAGCAGATCGTGGATAATCTTTCCGGTGGCGAACGCCGTCGTGTGGCACTCGCGCGTCTGCTTTTGCAGAAGCCCTCGATCCTCCTGCTCGACGAACCGACCAACCATCTCGACGCCGAGAGCGTGCACTGGCTCGAACAACATCTCGCGCGCTACGAGGGCACGGTGATTGCGGTGACGCACGATCGTTATTTCCTCGATAATGTCGCCGGCTGGATTCTCGAGCTCTCGTACGGTCACGGCATTCCGTGGAAGGGAAATTATTCGTCGTGGCTCGAGCAAAAGCAGCGTCGCATGGCGGTGGAGCAGCGCACCGAGGATCGGCGGCAAAAAGCGATGGCGCGCGAGCTCGAGTGGATTCGCAAATCCGCCAAGGCGCGGCAGGCGAAATCGCAGGCGCGCATCAACGCTTACGAATCGATGCTCAAGGAAAACGTCGCCGAGAAAGAACGCGAATTCGAGATCATCATCCCGCCCGGTCCGCGTCTCGGCACGCTCGTTGTCGAAGCCGAAAAAGTGGCGAAGAGTTATGGCGACAAACTGCTTTTCGAAAACGTGAGCTTCTCGCTTCCGCCCGGCGGCATCGTCGGCGTGGTCGGTCCGAACGGCGCGGGTAAAACCACGCTGTTCAAACTCATCACCGGTGTGGAGCAGCCTGACAGCGGTGTGTTGCGAGTCGGTCCGACGGTGCAGATCGCGCACGTGGATCAGTCGCGTGATTCGTTGCCCGATGAAGCGACGATTTTCGAAGCAATCAGCGATGGACAGGAAACGCTCAAGCTCGGCAATCGCGACGTGAACGCGCGTGCGTATTGCGCGCAGTTCGGTTTCACCGGCGCGGATCAACAGAAGAAAGTCGGCGTGCTCTCCGGCGGGGAACGCAATCGCGTGCATCTCGCGCGTCTGCTGAAGAGCGGCGCCAATCTGATCCTGCTCGACGAGCCGACGAACGATCTCGATGTGAACTCGATCCGCGCGCTCGAGGAAGGCCTGGAAAACTTCGCCGGCTGCGCGGTCGTCGTCTCACACGATCGCTGGTTCCTCGACCGCGTGGCCACGCACATCCTCGCCTTCGAAGGCGACAGCGCGGTGCAGTGGTGGTCGGGCAACTACACGAGTTATCTCGAGGATTATCGTCGTCGCAAAGGCAAGGAGGCGGATCAACCGCACCGCATCAAATATCGCAAGCTCACGCGATAAACGGAACCCGCGGCGAGCGCGCCGGGTCGTCGGGTGCTCCGCTTTTGGGTTGAGTGCGTCAAGTGGCGCGCTCAACTCGCGCGCGGTGCGGGGAGGGCGGCATGGGGCCGCGCGGCCCGCGTGTCGGGTCCTTTGTCCTATTCAATGAAATCACTTCTTCGCTTCGCTCTTGTTGCCGGCGCGCTCGCTGCGCTGCCGTCCCTCGTTTCCGCCGCTCCGCGGTTTTATGCACAGCCTGCACTGTCGATAATCGACGTGGATAGCTTCGATGCGGTGAGCGGCCCCACGCTGGCCGTCGGCGCGGTGTTTGCCGAACGCCATGCGGTCGAACTGGAGGCGTCGCGCTTCGAGTTATCGTCCAATTATGGCGTGAACTTCGACCTGACCGCGCTGCCTGTCCTGCTGAATTATCGTTACGAAATCGCGACGACGGAGCGATGGCTTGTTTCCGCCGGTTTGTCGCTCGGTGCGATGCGGCAGGAGGTCGATGTCACGGAAATCGATTTGTGGCCCGGTTTATATTATCATTATCGCGGCAGCGACGAAGCGTTCGTCGTGGGTTTCCACGCGGGTGTGGCCTACCGGATCGATGAGCGGCTTTCGATTCGGGCCAGTGCGAAGTCGCTGCGCGCCGCGGAGAGCGATGTGTTTCCGCGGAAAAACTACGTGATGCTTCAGATCGGTTTGTCGTGTCGCTTCTGAGACAGGCCGCGGGCGCTCGTGCAATATGTTAGCACTTGCGCCCTTCCGCTCGGATGCGTTTGGCTGAAGGTCCGCGGATACCTTCGATGGGTGAACGCGAGTCGCAGCTCATGAAATTCCCCAGCTTGTTTTTGATGGCTCTCGCGGCCTCCAGCGTCACGTCCCTCGCTCAGTCATCCGTTTCCGGCTCCGGCACGAAGCTCTATATCCAGCCGTCGGCGGCGGTGTTTCTGCCGGGCGATGATTTCTCCGAAGCCGGCGGTGGCATGATCGCGTTTGGAGCAGCTTTCGCGGGTCGCCATCGCGTGGAGGTGGAGGCGGGTTTTTTCCGGTCCGACGTCAAACGTTCGGACTTTACGATGGATTTCATCCCGGTGGTGCTGAACTACAAATACAGTCTCCCGGTTGCAGAGCGTTTGACAGTGCATGCTGGCGTGACGGCGGGCGCGGTGTATCAAAAGCCCCGTTTCAGCTACGGCATGGAAGGGAAAACGAAGTCTGGCGAAGCGTTCGGCGTGAATGCTGGCGCAAGTTTTTCTCTGAGCGAACGTCTCTCGCTGGAAGGCGCGGTGAAGGTGTTGCGGATCAATGAAACCCGTTACACCACGGCTGGAAACGTCGTGCTGCTCCAGCTCGGCCTTAACGTCCGGATGTGAACTGCATCCCTTGACGATGAAGCCGGCGATCAGCCGGCTTTTTTTGTGCCCGTTGCGCCCGGCTGTATCCAGAAAAGCACGACATACCGGGGCCGGACCGGGACTGTCACGCAGCGGTGCGGATTGCCTTGGATGAAGTCCCCGGTTGGCTGCACGGATGTCTTCCGCTTCTTCGATTCGGCCGCGTTTGCTTACCTATCTGTGCTATGGCGCGATGATGGGCCTCGCGATCGGGCTGAATCTGCTGCCGGTTTTCCTCACGACACTGAGCGAGATGTTTGGCGGTGCAGAAGGTTTGTCGAAGGAGCAGCTCGGCCGCCTCGGTGCAGTGACCTTTGTCGGCCTGGCCATCGGCATCGTGGTCACGGGGCCGCTGGCGGATCGTTTCGGGGCGAAGCTGTTCGTGCAGTTGGGCAATATCCTCATCGTGCTCAGTCTGACCGGCCTTGCTTTTGCGCCGACCTACTTCTCCGCCGGCATCTGGATGTTTGTCCTCGGGCTGGGTTCGGGCGTGATCGACATGGTGTTGAGCCCCGTGGTGTCGGCGTTGAATCCCACGCGGCGCGCGGCGGCGATGAACTGGCTGCACTCGTTTTATGGCCTCGGCGCGGTGATAACGATATTGGTGGGCGCGATTGCGTTGCGCACCGGCATCGGCTGGCGCGGCACGTGTCTCGCGCTGACGGTGATCCCGGGCGGGCTGGCGGTGGCGTTTGCCGCCCAACGGTTCCCGTCGATGGCGCCGGAAGGCGGACGCACGCCGTTGCGCGTGCTCATGAGCAAGGCCTGGTTCGTCGTGGCGCTCGCGGCGATTTTCCTCGGCGGTGCGACCGAGCTCGGCATGGCGCAATGGCTGCCCGCATACGCGGAAACCACGCTCGGTTTTTCGCAATGGACGGCGAGCATGGCGCTGCTCGCGTTCTCGGTTGCGATCACCTTGGGACGCATGGTCATCGGCGCGCTCGGTGAACGCATGACGTCGTTTCAAATCCTCGCATGGAGCTGCAGCACCTCGGTGATTCTGTTTTTGATGGGCTCGTTTCTCCCGTGGCCAAATGCCGCGCTCGTCGCGTGTGTGGCGGTGGGATTCACGGGCAGCTGCCTGTGGCCGACGATGCTCGCGGTCGCGGCGGATCGTTATCCGGACGGAGGCGCGACGATGTTCGGCGCGCTCGCGGCGCTTGGAAATGCAGGCGGCATCGTCATGCCGTGGATCGTCGGCTGGGTCGCGGATCGCAGCGATTTGCATTGGGGATTGGCCGTGTCGGCGGTTGCGCCTGCGTTGATGTTTCCGCTGGTGATCGGCCTGGGCAGGCGCAAAGTTTGACGCGCGATGAACGATGCCTCCGCGCGACGGCGGAAAGAGCGCCGGCGCTGCGGAGGTGAGGGCTTTGGTGGACTCGCGCGTATCATCGGAACTGTTACATTTTTTCCGACATGACCGCCCGACATTGGATTCTGATTATTGCCATCGCCATCGCGGCCGCCGCAGGCGGCTATTTTTTTGCGCTCAAAAACCACGCGCATGACGACGACGCCTCGGGGGGGCGCCGTGTCGCGTTTTATCAGAGCCCGATGCATCCGTGGATCAAGTCCGACAAGCCCGGCAAGTGCACCATTTGCGGCATGGATCTCGCGCCGGTGTACGAAGGCGATGCGGGCCACGCGCAGGATAGCGCCCTCGTCATGCTCGCGCCCGTTTCGGCTTCCGTGATCGGTGTGCAAACCAGCGAGGTCACGCGAGGAAACTGGGTAAAGACGCTTCGCGTGAACGGCGTTTTCGAAGCCGATGAAACGCGGCGCCGCGTGGTGTCGGCGCATGTGCCCGGACGCATTGAAAAACTTTACGTCAACGAAATCGGCGCGCACGTCGAAGCCGGCCAGCCGCTGGCGATGCTCTACAGTCCCGAGGTGCAGACTGCGCAGCGGCAGTATGTGGAGCGTTATCGCGCGGGCCCCAACGCAGTCACTGCGTCGGAGCTTGCCGATGCGCGCGAGCGTTTGCTGGCGATGGGTTTGTTGCCGCACGAAATCGCGGAACTCGAGGAAACGCGCCGCCCGCAAGCGACGGTCGAGGTTCACGCGCACGCCGGCGGCACGATCATTTCCCGCGCGGCTTACGTGGGACAGTATGTGGATACGCACGACACGATTTTCGAAGTGGGGGATTTCTCGACGCTCTGGTTTGTCTTTGACGCGTACGAAGCCGATCTAGCGGACCTCCGCACCGGGCTGCCGGTTGAAGTGACTGCGGCGGGCGGCGGCGAGACCATCGTGTCGCCGATCGCGTTCATTGATCCCAATATGAATCCACTCAACCGCACCGCCCGCGTGCGTGTGGTGCTGGACAATTCCTCGGGTGCGCTCCGGCACGGACAGCTCGCCACCGGCCACGTCCGTATCGAAAAACAGGATACATTGCTGGTGTCGCGCAGCGCGGTGCTGCACACGCGGTCGCGTCCGGTGGTTTTTGTGGAGAAAGGCGAGGGTGCGTACGAGCCGCGCACCGTGACGCTCGGACTCGCGGGCGATGAAGCGTACGAAGTGCTGGGCGGATTGAAGGCCGGCGAACGTGTGGTCACGCAAGGCGCGCTCCTGCTCGATGGGCAGGCGCAGCTCGCACACACCGCGACGGATTCTGTGGAAGGCAATGGGCACGCTCACGCCGCGGAGGCGGCTCCAGCGGTTTCGGCCGAGGGCATCGACGCGGCGCAACTGGAGGCGCTGGCGCTGGCGGCTGCGGATGTTTCGGCCGCGCTCGCGGCAGACGATCTGCCCGGCTTCCAGAAGCTGTATCCAAAACTTCATGACGCCTTCACGAAAGCGTCCACGGTGCCGCAGTCATTGAAGGATCACGGGAAAAAACTCGTGGACGGCCCCGACTTGAAGACGGCGCGCCGGGCGTTTGAGCCATTCAGCACGGAGCTGGCGGATCTCGCGCGGGCGGCGCATCTGCACCACCGCGGCATCGTGAAGATTTTTCAGTGTCCGATGACACCGGTGCTCGGAGTCGGTCGCTGGTTGCAGCGCGGCCCTGATTTGCGGAATCCGTTCTTCGGCGATGCCATGCTCGAGTGTGGCGAAGAAATCGAGTGATCACGTCCTGAGCCATGATCGCGCACATCATTCGTTGGTCGCTGCATAATCGCTTCATCGTCATCGCCGCATTGATCGGCGTTTGCGCGTGGGGCTTCGTCTCGCTCAAGCGCGTTCCGGTCGATGCGATTCCTGATCTCTCCGAGAATCAGGTGATCGTGTACGCCGATTGGGCCGGCCGTTCGCCACAGGAGGTCGAGGATCAGGTCACGTACCCGCTCTCGGTTTCGTTGCAGGGGCTCGCGGGGGTGAAGTCCGTGCGCGCGACATCGATGTTCGGGTTTTCGTTTCTCACCGTGATTTTTCGCGACGACGTGGAAACGTACTTCGCGCGCACGCGGGTGCTCGAGCGATTGAACTCGCTCGGCGATCTGCTGCCCGAAGGGGTGATCGCGCGACTCGGGCCGGACGCGACAGGGCTTGGTTGGGTGTACCAATACTATCTCAAGGACGAGTCAGGCGCACACGATCTCGGTTCGCTGCGCTCGTTGCAGGATACGTTTGTGCGTTATCAACTCGCGTCGGTGCCCGGCGTGGCGGAGGTCGCGAGCCTCGGCGGCTTCGTGCGCCAGTGGCAGGTCGAGGTGTCCTCGGTGAAACTGAAGCAGTACGACCTGATGCTCGGCGAAGTGATGGACGCGGTGGCGGCGGGCAATCTCAACGTCGGTGGAAAAACCATCGAAGAAAATGGCGCGGAGTTTGTCGTGCGCGGTGTTGGTTTGGTGAAGAACGCGACCGATCTCGAATCGGTGGTGATACGTCCGCGCGATGGCACGCCGCTTTATTTGCGCGATGTCGCGACGGTGCGCGTGGGTGGAGATTTTCGGCGGGGCACGCTCGATGTGAACGGACGCGAAGTCGTCGGCGGCATCGTGGTGATGCGTTACGGCGAAAACGCGTATCAGGTGATCAAGGATGTGAAGGCGCGCATCGATTCCATCGCGCCGGGACTGCCGGAAGGTGTGACGATCGAGGCGTTCTACGATCGCAGCGATTTGATCGCGCGTGCGATCGCGACGCTGAAGGATGCGCTGCTTGAAGAGATCGTGTTGGTGACGCTCATGCACGTCTTCTTCCTCTGGCATTTCCGCAGCATCCTGATCGTGACGCTGCCGTTGCCGGCATCGATTTTGATTTCGTTCATCCTGATGTATCAGTTCGGGATTCCGTCGCACATCATGTCGCTGACGGGCATCGCGATCGCCATCGGCGTGCTGGTGGATGCGGGCATCGTGATGACGGAAAATGTGATCCGGCATTGCGAGTTGGAGGAGGAAAAGTTGGGCCGCCGGCTCACGGCGGCGGAGGTGTTTTCGCTGACGTCGAATTCGTGCCAGCAGATCGGGCGCCCGATGTTTTTCTCGATCCTCGTCGTGGTGCTCGCGTTTGTGCCGGTGTTCATGCTGTCGGGTCAGGCGGGAAAAATGTTTCACCCGCTGGCGTGGACAAAAGTCTTCGCAATCATGGGCGCGCTGATGATGGCAATCACGGCGGTGCCGGTGCTCTGCACGTTCTTCGTGCGAGGGCCGTTTCGTCGCGAAGAAGACAACTGGCTCATGCGCTTCCTGCTGAAGTGCTACGATCCATTCCTGAATTTCGCGCTCAAGCGTCGTGCGCTGGTCATGGTGCTGGCCGTCGTGTTGCTGACAGTGTGTGTGGTGATCGCGTTTGGCCTTCCGCGTGCGGTGAATGCGCGTCTGCCGGATAACATCGCGCGGCACACGCAGGGATTCGGCAGCGAGTTCATGCCGGCTCTGGAGGAAGGATCGTTGTTGTTTATGCCGGTGTTGTTGCCGGCGACCTCGCTCACGGAAGTGAATCGCATCATGGCGTGGCAGGATCGCGTGATGAGCACGCATCCCGCGGTGGCTTCGGTCGGCGGAAAACTCGGGCGCGCGGAAACGGCAACCGATCCCGCCCCGGTGGAGATGATCGAAACGACGATCGTTTTAAAGCCGGAGAGCGAGTGGCCCGAAGGCACGACGAAAGAGAGCATCATCGCGGATCTCTCGGAGATGCTCACGCAGGTGCCGGGGTATGTGCCGGGGTTTTTGCAGCCGATCGAAAATCGCATTCTCATGACGAGCACGGGCATCCGCGCGCAAGTGGGCGTGAAGATCTTTGGCGACGATCTCGATGCGCTGCAGCAGAAGGCTTTCGACGTGGAGCGTGTGGTCGCCTCGATTCCCGGCGCGGCCGGTGTGGCGCCATCGCGCGTGCAGGGAAAACCGTATGTGGAGATCGCGGTGCGTCGCGAAGATCTCGGACGCTACGGCCTGAGCGTGAAACATGTTTTCGATTACGTCGAAGCCGGGCTCGGCGGGGCGAATGTCGGCACAACGATTCACGGCCGTGAACGCTGGCCGATCCAGGTGCGGCTCGAGGATTCGGATCGTGGCGACATCGAACGGCTCGGCGATTTGCTGCTGCCCACGCCGTCGGGTGCATCGATCCAGCTGAAGCAAGTGGCGGACATCCGCCGCACGGTCGGGCCGAGCGAGATCGCTTCGGAGAACGGACGACTGCGCGTGTTTGTGCAGGCCAATGTGCAAGGACGCGATCTCGGCAGCTTTGTCGAAGACGTGCGTGAACGCGTTGCCTCCGAGGTGAAACTCGAGCCGGGCATGACCATCGAATACGCAGGCGAGTATGAAAACCAGCTGCAGGCGCGACGCTCGCTCATGTGGATTTTCCCCGCGGTGTTTGTCATCATCTTCGCGGTGCTCGTGATCACCTTCCACAATGTGGCGGAAGCGGCGCACGTGATCCTCGCGGTGCCCTTCGCGCTGACGGGCGGCGTGCTGCTGCAATGGTGGATGGGTTTCAATTTCAGTGTGGCCGTGTGGGTCGGTTATATCGCGCTGTTCGGAACGGCGATTCAGACCGGCGTCGTCATGGTCGTGTATCTCGAAGAAGCGGTGGAGCGCGCGCAGAAACGTCTGGGACGAGAAAAGCTCACGCGTGAAGAACTCGTCGCAGCGGTGAAGGAAGGTGCGCGCCTGCGCCTGCGTCCGAAGGTGATGACCGTCGCCACGACGATCGCTTCGCTCATCCCGATCCTTTGGAGCCAGCAAACCGGTTCGGAAGTGATGAAGCCGCTGGCGGCGCCGGTGGTCGGTGGCAGCATTTCGAGTTTGTTGCACATCCTGATCGTGACGCCGGTGATCTTTGCGTGGCTGCGCGAACGACGTTTCCGGCGTATCCAATAATCCATGACAAACCTTCGCGGCGGCTCCTGCCAAAGCGGAGTTGCGCCGCCTCGCGCGCGACGTTTGCTGGAGGCATGATCGCTCCCCGGAAACGACTTGCCTACGCGCTCGGCTACATCGAGCTCGGCCTGTTGCGTGAAGCGCGACGGGAGCTGGCGCGGCTGTCCGTGGAAGAGCGCGAGAGGCCGGAGGCGCTGGCGGTGCTGATCGAGCTCGCGATGGCCGAGGACGATTGGGCGCAGGTCATCCGGCTCGCGCCGCGCGTCGTTGAAGTCGCGGCCTCGGTGGAGCGTCCGTGGATCGCGTGGGCGTATGCATTGCGGGAAATCGGCGCAGTGGAGGAAGCGCGTACGGTGTTGTTGCGCGGGCAGACGTTGATCGAGTCGCCGACGCCGCTCGTTGACTACAATCTCGCGTGTTACGATTGCCTGCTCGGAGATCCGGAGCGGGCGAGGAAGCGACTGCGACGCGTTTTCCGCAGCGATCCGGCGTGGCGTGAGCAAGCGGCGACCGATCCGGACTTGCGCGGGCTGGCGCTCGACGAAGTTGTTTAACGCGACGAGGCCGTGGGCGTCAGGTGGCGCCGGCTGGAGGGAGTCGTGGACGGCGACGGTTCAATTGCGCGAGCACATCGGGAAACGCTTCGCGAATGGGCGAATCGGCGAGATACGCCTCGGCTTCCGCCAGACGTCCGCGCGTGCGCAGCCCTGCATATACGTGCAGCTCGAATTGCAGCGCGAGCGCATCGGCCTCCGACTGCAAGCCGAGCGCGCGCATCAAAAACAGCAACGCTTCGACCGTGCTAAAACGTCCGGGGATGTCCTGTTGCGAGCGGAGCCAGTAGCGACTTTTCCCCGTCATCGGTAGATTCACGCGGCGGCCCCAGCGATCGATTGTCCGCGCCATGTCGCCGGCTTGTGCCCACGAGCCGTCGATGAGCAGCACCTGGATACGCGCGGGATCCTGCGCTTCGGGGATCGCTTCGCCCGATGGATGGAGAATCCATAATTCGCGGTCGGGCCGGTGCAGCGCGCCCGGATCGAAGGGCGACCCGTTTTGAAAAATGTGCCGGCGCGAAGCGGGCAGGGTGCGCTGGATCAAGTGTCCGGTGGAAGTCGGTTTAAGAACTTCCTCGTGATGCATGAGCACATCGACCGCGAGCGGCATTTCCACGGTGCGCAAGCCCGCGCAGATGCACCAGCGGGGAGATTGCTGGCAACGCGGGCAGCGGACAGTGCCTTTGAGAACGACGCTACGGGACATGACGCGCATGATGGCGGTGCAAGTGCGTCCCGCCGCCAAGCCGAAACGAGTTCGATCATTCTGCCAGCGGTCCTTGGTGATCGCATCGCGGTGCCGGCGTGCTGCTTTGCGATCTCCAACCCGTGTGGAACTCCGATGGGGTTGTGAGCGTCTTACCTCCTCATGAAGAAATACCTCACACTTCTTTCCTGTCTGGCGGCGCTGGTGCTGGCCGGGTGCAGCACGGTGCAAAGTCGCATCGAGGAAAAGGCGCATGTGTTTAACACCCTGCCGCCCGAGACGCAGGCGCGCATCCGTCAGGGGTTGATCGATGTCGGTTACACGCCCGACATGGTTTATATCGCGATGGGCAAAGCGGATCGGGTTCGCGAACGCGCGAGTGCCGAGGGCACGGAGTCGGTTTGGATCTACAACACGTACTATCAGGAGTACCAAGGCTCGCATTTCGCCGGCTACCGGCGGCACGTCTATTTCGATCCGCGCATCAAAGCGTACCGCGTTTATTATGAGCCGGTGCGCGCCGATGTGTATCGCGATCGAACCGAGGAGGTTGCCCGCGTTGTCTTTCGCGACGGCAAAGTCGTCTCGGTCGAGCAGATGAAAGAGTGATCCCTCGGGATACGTTTTTCTGCGCGTCGGTTTCTTAGCCCAACGTCGAATGGTCGGCGCGCCGGCGGCTTGCTAGGTTGCCGGCATGACGCCGCAGTTAATCGTCCTGATGAAACAAGCCATCCCCGTGGTGCTCCTCGCCCTGGCGTGGCTGGTTTATATCGTCTGGGGCGTCCGCTGGTTGCGCGGCGCCCGGCGGATCCGCTTGTTTTGAGGCAGCCGGTTTCGCGCGGCTGTTTCCGCGCGCAAATGTCCGTCAACCCGTGCGGTAGTTGTTTGCCAGGAGTGTTTCCTCGATGGTGGCGAGGATATCGGCGCGCCCGGCACCTTTCTTCGACGAGGTGAAGATCATGCCCGGAAGCTCGCCGCCCCACCAATCGGCGATTTCTTTTTTAAAGAGCGCGACATTCGCCTGCACGCGGGTGGCGGATTGTTTGTCGGTCTTGGTGAAGACGAGGACAAACGGGGTCTGGGCTTCGGCGAGCCAGCGGAGGAAATCGAGGTCGATGCGCTGCGGCGGCAGATTCGAATCGATCAGCAGAAACAGGCAGAGCAGGTTTTCGCGTTTCTCGATGTAAGCGGCGACCGCCTCGTTGAAATCGGCGCGATCCTTCCGCCCGACCTTGGCGTAGCCATAGCCGGGCAGATCGACGAGGTGCCAGGCGTTATTGATGACGAAAAAGTTGAGGTGCCGGGTTTTTCCGGGGAGATCGGAAACTTTCGCGAGATCCTTCTTTCGCGTGAGCGCGTTGATGAGGGACGACTTGCCGACATTCGAACGGCCGATGAAGGCAAAATCAGGTCGGAGCGTGTCCGGGCAGGACGCGAGGTCGGGAGCGCTGCGGTCGAAAACGGCCGAAGTGATTTTCATGCACAGCTCAGTGACAGTTCGCGGAGCGCGACGCAAGGGGCGCGCGTTCCTGAGGGCTAGAGCATTTCACATAAAACTGTGGCCAATTATGGGGGCGGCTTAACGCCGCGATGCCTTCGCCGGCCAGTCACTTCGATCCGTTTTTAACCACTGATGCACACTGACGGACACTGATGATAAAAGCCCGTGCCGGGTGGAACGCGCCGTCCCGGCGCGTTGTTCGTCATCGTCCGATTGAGCGCGGTTTGAAGTGAACGGTGGCCGGTCGTGGGCTCACGTCCAAGGGCGCAGATGCGCGGCTATAGTTTGATTTAAACCGCTCTAATGACAGAAACGAGTTCGTTCCCGCGATGTCAGCGTGGGCCGCATTAACACGGAAAGGTTTTACTCGATGATTACTCCGCGCCCGTCGCTCACGGCAGGACGCCGGATTCTGCGAGCAATTGCTGGCGCACGGGCGCGGGCAGATCCACTTGCGTAAGCCACACGGAGGCGGCGGCGCGGTCCAACGCGAGCCAGCGCCGCGCCACGCTGGCGACGGCTTCTGCGCGGATGTTTTCGTCGCGGATCGAGTCGACCCAGGACGCAGCGGCATCGGGCGTCTCGGCGGTGAGCTGCTGCGTGTAAGCGAGAAACGCGTGGTCGCGCGCGGCATCGACGGGCTGGCTCGAAAGCCACGCGCCGGCGCGGCGCGGGTCCACCATGGCCCAATGCTCGGCGACATTGCGTAATGCGGATTCGCGCAACGCGCCCGACGGGAAATGCTGCACCCAGCCGGCGGCCGAGGCGGGATCGGTCATCGCCCAGTTGACGACGATTGTATCCACGGCGTCACTACGCACATCGGCGCGCGGAAGGCTGGCGGCGTGACGGGCGGCTTCGGTGGGGGAAAACTGGGAAAGTGCGATCAAGACCTGGGTGGTGAATTCGGTGCGAAACGCGCCTGCGGGCAGCTCTTTTGCGCGATCAAGCGCGGCGGACGGATCTTCGCGCGCCCACACTTGAGCGATGCTGCCGAGGATCTGCGTTTGAATGTCGCCACCGGCGGGGGCCTGCGTCGCGAGGTCGAGGCTGCCGGATGGGTCGGTGTACGCGAGATGACCGGCGGCGGCGAGCAATGCGCTTTGCTTAAGAGCGCCTGCGGGAAGTTCATTGACCCAGGCCACGGCGGAAACCGCGTCGTCTTGTATCCACTGGCCCACTACCTGGGCGACGGCGCGGTGGCGTCCATCGTCGGTGGTGAGCGCGGAAGCCCAGGCGGCGGCGTTTTGCGGATTGGCGCGGGCGAGTTCGATGCCGAGTTGCGCGTAAGCCTCGCGGCGGGCGCGACCCTCGGGAAGCGACTGAGCCCACGTGAGCGCGGCGGCGGAGTCCTGCCGGCCGAAGCCGCGCACGACGGAGGAAATGGCACCGAGCTGGACAACGCCGGCGGGCAGCGCGTTGACGAACGCGGCGGCGAGCTCGGGATCGTCAAAGGCAAGTGTGGTGGCGACGTTGTGCAGCAAATGATCGCGCTCGGTTCCCGAGGGAAGCGAGCGGGCGTGGGCGAGAGCGGCTTCGGGGTCGTGGCGTGCAAGCTGGCCCAGCAAAGTCTGCATGGCTTGGTTCCGCGCATCGCCGGGCGGCATCGCGCCGGCCTGGGCCAGGGCTTCTTGCGGATGATCGAGGCCCCAGAGCATGGCGACGTGGCCGAGCATTTCGTTCCTGGCCGGGCCGGCGGGGAGTTTTTGCGCATATGCAAATGCCGCGGGGGCATCATGGACGGCCCAGTTACCCACAATGTTGCGAACGAGAAGCTGGCGATTCGCGCCTGCGGGAAGTTTTTCCGAGAAACGCAGCGCGCCCTCGGCGTCTTCGGCGGGCCAGCTCGCAGCGACGGAAGCGAGTGCATCGGCGCGGTCGGAGCCGGCGGGAAGTGCGAGGGTGAAATCGGCGGCGGCTTGCGGATTGGCGGCCGCCCAGCGGCTCATGATCGCGGCGAAAAGCGTTTTCTTTTCGCCGCCTGCGGGAAGTTTTTCGGTCCAGGCAATCGCTGCGGCCGGATCGAGCGTGGCCCATGCGGACGCGATGGCTTCGAACACCGAGATGCGCATACCGGGTGCGAGCTCCAGATCGTTGGCGCGGGTGATGGCCGCTGCGGGATCGCCCGCCGCCCAGGACTCAAAAAGGGTGGTGAGCGCGGTCGTGCGGTGCGTCGCGGGAAGACCTTCGACGAGTTTCAGCGCCGCGGGCGGATCATAGGCGGCGAGGCGGGCGATGGCGGCGTTGAGCGCCTCGGTTTTCACGGGACCGGCGGGAAGTTTTTGGATCCATGCCGTGGCGTCTTCCGGATGACTGTGCAGCCAGCCTTGGAGAATGGTCGTGATAAGCGTCTCGCGGAGATGAGAGCCGGGAAGACGCTCTGCGAACGCGATGGCAGCGGCCGGTTCGCCCTCGGCCCAGCGGGCGAAGAGTGTGCGACGAAGTTCTTCCTGCAGCGGTGAAAGGACGAGCGATTGTATCCGGCTTATCACTACGCCGACGTCGCTGGATGAAGTTCCCGCGAGGATGAGATCCCACTCGCGCGTGCGCCGCCAGATGCCGCGACGACATTCGGTTTCGAGACGTGCGACGAGATCCTCCACCGGCAGCGCGGGCACACCCTCGATGCGGACGGCGGCGCCCGCATGTCTGGTCGCGGCGGATACGGTCGGGAGATCGCCAGCGTTGTCGCGGGAGGAATACTGGCGTCCGAGCCAGAGTCCTGCGATGAAGGTGATGGCCAAGGCGGCTGCGAACAGGAGACGGCTTTTCATGCGCGGGAGCGATCTGTCCGGGGGAAAAGGACGGCTTGTATCTGAAATTCAAATACAAGCCGTTGAGGAACCGCGGCTCCGCGATGAAGCGATTAACGGAGCCGCGGTGACTGGATTACAACGTGTTGTTGATGGACTTGCTGTTGGGGCCGGCGAGGGAGAGACCGCTGCCGTTGAGCTTGCAGTTCTGCACCGTGTTATAGTTGGACGGCGCGGTTTCCTGGATGCCGTCGTTGGTGTTGATGCCGTTGATGAGGTTGTCGCGGCAGATGTAGGACAGCGTCGTCGAGAAGCGCACGCCATGGGAGCCGTTGTTGGTGACGGTGCCTCCGTTGATGCGGATCTTCTGGGCGTTTTCGAGGAGCGCGCCGTGACTGCTGTTGTTCTTGGCGTTGAGCGTGGTGATGGTGCATCCGTTGCTGCTCGTGACGCTGAAGAATCCGCGGCCGCAGCTCGTGGAGTTGACGGTGCCGACCGAGATGTTGGGACCGGCGCTGTTGGCGATGCGGAAGCCTGCGTAGCCGCCGCCGTAGTTGCAGTTGGTCGCGTTAACGGTGCCGACGGTGGCGTTCTTCGTTTTGTTCAACAAAAGACCGCAGCCCGCGGAGCCGCTGGCGGTGACGGTGCCGGCGCTGAAACCATCGACGCCGTAGGTCTCGACCGCTTGCGACGTGGCGCCGGTGACGGTGGGACTGTTGACGTTCACGTTGTAGGTCCAGCCGCCTTTGCTGTCATCGATGCGGATGCCGAGGCCGGACGACGTGGCGATGTTCATGCCGCTGAGGTTCACGCCATTGTTGGTGCGAAACCAGACGGCGTAGCGCGGGTTGCCGGTGACCTTCATGTTCTGGATGGCGACGGTGCTGCGATTATCGCAGAGCACGGGCACGATGTAGGCGTCGCCGTTGGCATTCACGGTGGTGCCGTTGAAGTTGAGCGTGATGTTGCTCTTCATCGTGATCGAATAAACCGAGCCCGTGCCAGGGCCGGAGTCGCCGGAATTTTTGATGTTAACCGTGCCCGAGCTCATGTTGTTGATGCAGGCGTTGACGGCATCGAAGAACTTGGTGCCGGTGTATTTGGTGACGCCATCGACTTTACCGGTGTAGGTGCTGCCGGAGCGGGTGACTTCACCGGTGGCGGCGGAGAGGGCGCCGGGGAGCGCCAGCAGGCAGGCAAGAGCCGTGGCCTGCGCAAGTATGCGAGGGGGAGTGTGCATATGGGTTGGGGTGGGTGTTGACTAACCAATGCGCCGCAGAGCGGTGCAAAGAGTGGGGGAAGGGGCGAGGCGCACAAAGGGGGTATGCGACGACGCGGGGTAGTGGGGTGCCGCAACGAAGCCGCGGTCTGGCACGCCGTCGAACGTCGCAACGTTCAGACAGTATGAGCGTGCTGAGAATGAGGAAGATGCCCTGGGCTTGGATGCGGGGGATCCCTTGGGGTGGGGCGCGATGCTTCGCCGCGGGGAGCGCGCCGGGCATAAAAAAACCGCGGCGAGCGCGGGTTTTTTAAATCAGGGATTGATCTCGGCGTTGGTCAGGAAGCGGCCTGACGCCGGATCTTTGAGATCGAATTCACCGGTATCGACGCGGATGCGGATGCGTTCCGGTGTGTCCGTGTTGATCTTGAGTTTGCCGCGGCGGGGTAGATCGCGAACGCGGCCGGCGGGGATGGTGCCGTCGTGGAGGACCGTGCCGTCGGGCAACTGGGTGACGACGACGTGAGCGGCGCCGTTGGCGACGATGGAAAGGATGCGTTCGCCGGGGGCAGGGCGGACCCACTTTTCGGCGGGCGTGCTGTCGCGGAAGAAAATGGCCCAGATCAAAACGCTCAACACGGCGATCGCGCCGAGGCCGATCGAGCCGAATTTGATGATGAGTTTTTTGTCGATATTCAGCGTGCGGCTCGAGGGCGGCACAAAGGTCGCGGGATTGCGCGTGCCCTCGGCGGCGGGTGCGCTTTCGGAGGGGGATTCGGGGGTGGTTTCCTTGGCTTTCTCGCCTTTGGCGGAATGAGAAATGTCCATGCGACCGTAAACCTCGCGGCTGAGGGCGCGTTTGGATTCGTTCAGGCCGAGGGCGTTGTAGTCGCTGATGATCTTCTCGGCGGGGAGTTTGAGGTAGTTGGCGTAGGAGCGCAGGAAACCGCGGACGTAGATCTCGGGCAGGCGGATGTCGTATTGGTTGCCCTCGAACTTATGCAGGTAGTCGCCACGGATCTTCGTGGCCTCGGCCGCTTCGCGGATGGAGATGCCCTTACGTTTGCGCGCTTCTTCCAGGCGTTCACCGATCGATTGCATAACGTGCTGAGTTAGGGAAATTCCGCGGGGAGGGGAAGGAGGATTTCAACGGTTTGCGTCGGAAAACCCTCTCCGCGGCAAACCGGACGCGCGAAATCGCTGAAATACCGTCCGGTCTCTGCGGCGCGGACGCCGGTTTCCGGTCCGGGTGATGCGTTTCCCCGGGGGAACGCTCCCTCCGGAGGGAAGACCGGCGAAACAACCCGACGAACCGCGCGGAACTTTTGTAGCGAAAATTTGGATACAAGTCGCGGGCGCGAGCCGGCGTTTATCGGTGGTCCGATTTTGCGCGCAGTTGCCCAAAGCGATTGCGAGAGGCGGCGCCCGGTGCATTCTCTCCGGTCTGTGGAAACGCACACCTCGCGAGATACCCCAAGTGGAGGATCGGGCCGCCGCTGGCTGGCAGAGCGCGCGTTTTTGCGCAGTGCGGGCGCTCCGCTCATCGAGGGAAACCGCGTGCGCTTGCTCCGCGATTCGACTGAGAACTACCCGGCGTGGCTGGAGGCGATTCGTTCGGCCCGGCACCGCGTGCATTTTGAGAACTACATCCTGGCCGATGATGCGACCGGCAATCGTTTCGCCGATGCCTTGATCGAACGCGCCCAAGCGGGTGTGAAAGTACGTTTGATCTACGACTGGCTCGGCGTGTTTCGAAAAGCGTCGCGTGCGTATTGGGCGCGCTTGCGCGCAGGCGGCGTGGAGGTGCGTTGTTACAACCCGCCGCGCTTGGAGTCGCCCTTGGGCTGGATTTCGCGCGATCACCGCAAGCTCATCGTGGTGGATGGCGAAGTTGGTTTCGTGTCGGGATTATGTGTGGCGAAGCTGTGGGAGGGCGATCCGCAGAACGGAATCGATCCGTGGCGCGATACCGGCGTCGAGATTCGCGGGCCGGTCGTGGCGGACGTGGAGCGATCCTTTGCCCGCATCTGGGCGCTCCTCGGCGAACCCATCCCCGAGTCTGAAACGTCCGTCGAAGAGAGTGCGCCGGCGGGCGATGTACCGGTACGTATCGTCGCCAGCGAACCCTCCACCTCGGGAACCTACCGGCTCGATCAACTGGTGGTGACGTTTGCGCGCAAACGCGTGTGGCTCACGGACGCGTATTATCTCGGGGCGCCGACCTACGTGCAGGCGTTGATCACCGCCGCTCGCGACGGTGTGGATGTGCGCATGCTGCTGCCGCAGGCGACCGACCTGCCGTTGCTCAAGATCATGTCACGTGCGGGCTATCGGCCTCTTTTGGAAGCTGGCGTGCGGATCTTCGAGTGGAACGGCACGTTGCTGCACGCGAAGACCGCCGTCGTGGATGGACGCTGGGCGCGCGTGGGATCGACCAACCTGAATTTCGCGAGCTGGATGGGCAACTGCGAACTGGACGCGGTGATGGAACACGAGGGTTTCGCCGCGCAGATGGAGGCCGTGTACCTCGACGATCTGAACCACGCCACGGAGATCGTTCTGGAAAAGAAGCGAAAACTGCATGCATCCGGTGGTGTATTGAAAAAATCACTACACAAGCGGCGGGGTAGTGCGGGGCGCGCCGCCGCCGGAGCCGTGCGCATCGGTAACGTTCTCGGCGCTGCGCTCACCAACCGCCGCGTCATCGAACCAGTTGAGCGCCGGCTGCTCTTGTGGACGGGCGCGACTCTGCTGGTGCTGGCGGTGTTGTTCGTGTTTTTCCCGCGCGTGCTGGCTTATCCCACGGGGGTGGTGTTGGTGTGGGTGGCGCTCGCCTTGGTTTACCGCGGCCTCCGACTTCGCAACCGGAACCGCGTGGAGCCGGTCCCCGGGTCCGAGTCGGCGCGGGATAAGCAGGAAGTCGGATGAGTGCTGTTGGATGAACCTGGGGCGTGATGTACTCGCGAAAATCGCGCGACTCACCGCTGGGTACACGGCGCGATGGCGGCAAACTCCGCTCACGCGGGAATGGAGTGCCGGTGGTTTTTGCAGCCGCTGAGATGCCGGGCAATTTCCGTAAAAAAGTCCGTTGACAGAGCCAGCCCAAGCCAGCACGGTCTCCCTTCCATTTGTTGCAGGGTGGAGCAGCCTGGTAGCTCGTCAGGCTCATAACCTGAAGGTCGTTGGTTCAAATCCAACCCCTGCACCCAATTTATAGGCCCTCCCACTGCTCGGGAGGGCCTTTTTGTTGAGCGAGTTACGCGATTTTCCGAAAGAACGATCTGCCCGTGTGCGGTCTCAAGTGACCTCAGGCGACTTGTTGCAACATCAACCCTACTTGCGGACCCACCTGTTTCGAGCCCTTTTTCGGGCGTTTTTTCTACACTTCGGCAGGCTGTAACACCTCGGCCTCGGCCGTTGATTACCAACGAAAAAGGCCACCTTTTTCAAGGTGGCCTTGGTGGGGAGCTGGCTGGATTTTCACGCAGCGGGGGCAAACTCGGGTGTTCGTCGCGGAAACGACTCGTTTAGCACCCCTGCGACACCGTTTTGGGCGAGGTTCAGGATCTCTTTGAGGCGATAGCGCCAAGTCCCGGGAACGATCTCCACCGGGTGAAGAACGGCGTCCTTGGTCATGCGCCAGACCGTAGCACGGCTCACACTGAGAATTTCGGCGGCACGCTTCTGCGTGATGAGCAGGTGATCGTCCACGTTGACGGCAGGTTCGCGCACAGAATCCGGCCGACCCTCAATCAATCGCTGAAGCGCGCCGCGTTCCTCGCGCGAGAGCGACTGGTCCGACGATAGCACCGTTTGGAAGATTGCTCGGCTAGTGTCGTTCATGGCGGAAGAAGTTAGGCGGTGAGTTCGACGAGCGAACCGCGCGCGGCTTCGGCACGGCGCTGGATTTCAAGCGCCACGAGCGCGGTGTTCCAGTCACAGTAGAGATTGTGCCGGTGCGGAACGCGCAGGCCGTTCTCTGTCGGCGCCACCTTCCACTTCACGGAGCCGATGACGCGCCGCTCGTTGCGGTCAAAGAGCGCGATCTCCCCTGATTCACATCCGGGAGCCTGTTTCAGGAAGAATTCGACGGCGTCTTCGACTTTGTCGGCCGATGCCGTGGAGACGAAGACACCGGCTGCATACTCGACGAGGACTTGAAAGCGGCCGGCACCAAAAGTGCCGCCCGCGAGGATCGGGCTCGTTTCGAGCGTTTGATGATCGTCTTTGGGATTGGTTTTCACGCGGTCCATTCCGCGTTTAGTCATCACTCCGCTCAACGGAGCGGACCCTCCGAGAATGGTGTAGGACAACTACACCGATTCCGGTAGGCGCGGAGTCCGCCAACGAACCAAACCGCAGCTGCGGACATGCGGCGGCCGGGGTCGGCACCGAGAGGCGATTTCGCTCAACCCGCAGCGTTCAATTCCGCGATCCTCGATGAAGCGCGCCTGCTCGCCCAGCGACGCGCTTCGTCATCGACCGGCGGTTTCGTGACTGGCTCCGTCCACCTCCGAGCGAAGGTCACGGGAAGCCGGACGTCGTTTCGTTCACCCACGCAGCGAGAAGGCCGACGCGGAAAGCATCACCGGCAAGGTGGGCGGAAAACGCGTTCCCGGTCGCGAGCGGTTTCGCAATCGCGGGCATGTCCGCCACGCGGCACGTCCTTTTTCCCTGGAGCGTTCTTGCTCTCTCTGGCGGCCCCTCCAACCGGCTCGCCGCTACGCGGACGGGGCGTGTTTGGGTCCTCCTTGAAAGGAATCCCCCCAACCGTCCCCTCGTTCCGGCAGGCACCCCCGCCCTTCGACGAGAGAGCAATCCCGCTCCTCAAAATCGAAAAAGGAACATCATGCCCGCCAAGACCGCTCAACCCGCCTCGCAATCCAAGAACGCCGCCAGCACCAAGCGGCCAGTGAAAACCTTCCGCCTCGGGCGGATCAAAGCAGCCGTGTGGGAAAACGAAACCGATCAGACCAAGTTCTACAACGTGACCTTCGCCCGGACCTACCTGGACGATGCCAAGCAGTATCACGACACGGACAGCTTCGGTCGGGACGATCTCCCGCTCGTGGCCAAACTCGCCGATCAGGCGCACACGTTCATCTTCGAGCGGATCTCGGCCAGCCTGAAGCATGAGCCAACCGAGCAGAGCGAATAAGGTATCGCCTCAATCGGCGGCCGGTTACCCCGGCCGCATTTTTCATGTCCTCCGTCGCCAATCCACGAACCACCAGCCATCGACCCGATGCTCGCTTCGCTCGTTTTCTTCGTGCGACTGCCAGCCGCTGATTTCCCCATTCTACACCCGGTCAAGGTCGTATCGCTGCGCGATCTCCACCACGCGCAAACGTTCCGCTTCCCCCCTCGTTGGTCCCGCTGCGCGGCACACTGCCTCGGCGCTCCACCCGCCGCTTTGACTTTCGGGTGTGGGGCGAAATCGCCAATCGGCAGTAGGCGATAAGGTCACGAACCGTGACGCACGCCCCACGGGCCGAACGGCATCAAACCATGTCCTGTGAAAACACGTTCGGTGAAGCCATCTACTCCTACTCCCGTGCCCAGGCCATCGAGGACGGTGTCCTCGTGGATCTGAGCGAAGTCGATTCGATCAAGCAGCATTGGAAGCATCCCTTCGCCTGCACCTCGGAGGTTTGGGACATCATCGAGTCCGCACTGGAGACGCCCTGCCAGGACATTTCCGGCATCTGCCACGACATCTCCACCATGGCTAAACTCGCCATCCGAACCGGCGGCGACACCGACCAGACTCGCTTCCGCGTCATCATCACCGGGAAGACGCACGAACTGAAACTGCACATCGGTCCCGGCGACACGCCCGCACCGGTCCTCACCCTAATGCTGCCCTACGAGGACTGAACTCGGGGGCTTCGGCCCCCCTTTTTCGTCCGGCACGCACCGACAACCATCTCCCGCGTTTCCGGTAGATGCGCACGGCTGTCAGCTCGCAGGCGTTCCGCCTCCCTCTCTGCCGAACAGCCGTCCAATACCGGACGCCGTTCCCAAATAGAAACGCATGAACATCTCACCTGAAACTTCCTCGAACGGCTCGTCACGACTGCCACGCTCCGCGTCCTCCACCGACGAACTCGCGCAACTGAAGAAGGAACTTCTTCAAGCCGAAGTCCGCCACGCCAAGGCCCGCGCC
This sequence comes from uncultured Opitutaceae bacterium, assembly GCA_964573305.1. GTDB lineage: Bacteria > Verrucomicrobiota > Verrucomicrobiia > Opitutales > Opitutaceae > Nibricoccus. The sequence goes on along the minus strand of CAZNJG010000003.1, from coordinate 76,303 downwards.
GCCGTGTCCGGTGCCGAGGCCGACGTGAAGGTTCTCAATGCACGACTCCGTGCGCTTACCAAGTAGCGCTACCGCTGACACCGCTCCCGCCGACAAGAGCGAATCGCTCATCCAGAAGGCCGACGTTTGCGTCGGCCTTCTGCCTTTCAAGCACACGCCTTTGCCGAACCATTCTTTGCGGCGGTCAGATTGCTAAGTTTCCTCTGAAATCCCGGCCGGTAAACGCCGTCGGGCGCGAGCTCCACGTATCCGTTTTGCACCGCATAGCACATGAGCTGGCCTTTCTGGTGGAGCTTGAGTTTGCCCATGATCGCCTTGCGGTGCGTGTTGACCGTGAACGGGGAAAGACCCAGCCGCGCCGCCGCGTCTTGATCATCGCAGCCGTCGCCAATCACCGAGAGAACCATTTCCTCCTTCTCCGTGAGCGCATCGAGCGTGATGTTCTTCGGTCGTTTCACATGCGGAGCGAACGTCGGGCTCACATAGATTTCGCGCTGAAGGACGCGTTGCATAGCAGTGTGGAAATTCGCGTAGGTTTCCGCACGGACATCGAAGAGCCCGTTGTAACGAATCTCGCGCAGGAGGCTCAGCGTGCGCGCATCCTTGCGCGTCGTGACGATCAGGATCGGTAGGTCGCGTTCGATGAACGGCTCCAGGTGTTCGAGGCCGTCCATGTCCTCAATCTTCACACCTGTGATAAACATGTCCGGCGTGCTCGCCTGAATCGCTTCCAGCGCATCGAAGCCCTTCTGAAAAACCTGCACCTGCGCGCCGCGCCAATATTCTTTGATCTGCCGACAGAGTATGTCGCCGTAAAGCATGGCACCTTTCAGGACTACGATTCGAGGTGTGGCGGTCTTGGGCACCATGTTCAGGAGGCGGCAGGAGTGAGCTGGAGTTGTTGCCCGTCTGCATGGGGCACGAGCCGACCGGCTCCGTCGCCGCCACTCAGCAGCTCTTGCGCGAGGGCATTGCGGATCAAAAGTTCTGTGGCGTCGCGCATCGGCCTTGCGCCGAGGCGTTCGTGATAGCCGCGTTGAATCACAACTTCTGAAACCTGTTCCTCTGGCGTGATCGCGAAGCCGCGTGCGGAAAGCGCCGCGCATTCCTTCGCGATCATGCCTTCGGCAATCGCGCGCTGCGCCTCGTAGCCGAGTTTGTTGAATACAACCGTGACGGTGATACGTGCGAAGATTTCCGGTCGGAGTTCGCGTTGCGCGTCCTGCCGAACAAGACGCTCCATCGTCTCATACTTCGACTTGCGCATCGTCATGATGCGTTGCGCGCCTATGTTGCTCGTGAGGACTACATACCAATCCGAGAAATCGATCACGCGGTTGCGACCCGTCGTGAGGCGCGCGGCATCGAGAAGTTGCAGGAGAACATCGAGCACGCGCGGATGCGCTTTCTCGATTTCGTCGAAGAGCAAAGTCCCGCGTCCTTCGCACGCGTCGAAGCCTTCTGCGATGCGCCCCGGCTCCTCGTTCGTGCCGAGGAGCAGCGCGAGCCGGTCCGCTGTTTGATATTCCGACATGTCGAGGCGCACGACGCGACCGGGGCCGATGAGGTCTTCGGTGAACCTCAACGTGAGTTCCGTTTTGCCGACGCCCGTTGGCCCCAAAAACATGAAACTCGCCTTCGGTCGTCCCGGCGTCGTGAGGCCGAGTTCTCCGTGTTGCAGGCGCTCCGCGACGAGATCGATCGCCATGTCCTGCCCGGTGAGCAGCGCCTTCAACCGTGTCGGAAGCGTGCGGAGTTTTTCGCGATGTTCGTCAGTTGGAATCATGATTCGGCTACCACTTCACCTCTTGAGTGGCCGACGTAGAGCCCGCTGGTGCGGCTGGCGCGGTTTCGACCGGCAACGCGCTGCGCACGCGAGCGCGCTCGGCCTCCAGTTGTCCGCGCAACAGCATCGTCTCGGCGCTCTGCCGGACCAAGAGAGCATACTGTGCCGTCATCTGCTTCTCGGCGTCGGCGAGTGCCGCCTGCATCGCACGCAATTCGGCGGTGATCTTACGCTGCGTCGTCAGCTCGGCGCTCAATTCCTCACTCGCAGGCAGCGGCGCCACGCTTGCAGGTGGAAACGAGGAGCGCGGCACTGTTGCGAGTTCGTCGCCTGCCGACAGCGGCACCCGCGTGCGACGATAGATCGCGTGCGCTTCGTGACGAAGCGATGGGTTCGCCGCATCGCGGTAGCTCCGCACGTCGTAACGCGTCTCGACGAGTTTCGTCGGAAGAACGGCAGCGACGACGACCGGCGCGGCCATCGGTGAAGGACTCTGCGCGCCGGTTGGCTGCATGGCGCAACCAGCAGTCAGCAGAGGAGTGAGAAATAGAAAAGCGAGGCGCACGTTCATCCTTTGGTTGGGTTTGAAATGGGAGGCTGCGCCGAAGCCGATTCCGACGCGGTTGCTGGGGACTGAGATCTCACGCCAGCGATGCTGGCCTTCTGCGGATCGACCGCCTCAAGCACGTAGACATAAAATTCCTTACCGGCCGCGACGCGGACGAAGTATCCATTTTCCTCGATGTCTTTCAGAGTGCGCTTGGCGTAGAGATCGAAGACATCGCCGACGCCTTCGCGAACACCGTTGGAAACCGAGCCGGTGATCGTCGTGCCGAGCGCGTTCTGTGTGCGGTTTTGCGTGCCGTGCGCGAAGCCACTGAGCGCGGCCGAGGCGAGCATCTTGAGTTCCTGCAAATCGTCGGTCGCCAGAACGCGTCCTTTGATGCCACCCGAGCCATCGGTGATTCCGTAGCCGTCGATCTCGTGCTCGTATTCACGATCCAATGCCACGCCGTTGAACACCAATTCACGCCCATCCTGCCACACGAAGCGCCAGGCCCCGGTCGCGGTCACGCGGTCGCGCATCCGTCCGGAACGCGCGGTTCCATGCACGAGCGTGTTGGCGGGAATGACTCGCTTGCCGTTCTGCCACACGTCTTCGAGGAGCACCGCGATGACGGGGGTTTCGAGATTTGCGCTGTCGATCGTGTTCACGAGTTTGCATTTCAGCAGCGTACCAAACGGCACGAAGCGCTCCGGCGGCGGGGTCTCCACGCGCTCCGCTCGCGCGGGAGGCGCATCGTAACTCGCGAGGAGCGACGCGTAGCGAATTTTGCGCGGCTTCGGTTCCGTTCGCGGCGCGGAACCGGTCTTGGTGTCGTTGATCGTCGCGCCGGCGCCCGCCGTCACCGGTGCGGGCGCAGCCGGACGGAATGGCACGATGCCGCCGGACACCGGCTCGTTTTCGGTGGCCGACTTCGGGGCCGCTTTCACTTGCTGGGGCACACCACTTTCGAGGCCTTGATTGAGCGGCACCTTCACTTGGCCGAGTTCGATCTTCTTTCCTTTTTGCGCGGCGAGCTTCGCCGCCTCCCGTTCGCCCGCTTGATGGCGGCCATACATCCAGAGCCCACCGAACAGCGCGACGACGAACACCACGAACAAGCCGAACTTGCTCTTGAAGAAATTGCCAAGGTTCCGCGGGTTCATGGGTGAGCCGCCTCCGTCGCGGGCGTCGAAACGGGATTCGTGAGCGCAGCGACTTTCGTTTCGCGACGAGCGCTATTGATGAGAATGGTGAACGCGTTGTCGGCGCTCAGATCGTTGCGTGTGCCGTCCGGCAAACCGACAATCGCAAACTCCGCCTCCGCGCTTTCGCCCGGCGCAAGCGTGCGCGGGCCGTTCGCGATGGATTGCTCGAAACGTTCCTGCGCAACGCGCGCGGCAAACGTGCTCGGCACCAGATCGACGACGCTGTCGGAGGTGTTGCGCAGCGAGAGGAGAAACACCACTGCGTCCTCTTTCGAGAACCGGTAAACTTCCTGCACGGTGATTTCGAGGTCGGGCAGTTCGACCTTTCGGTTCTGCGCGCGGAGCGTGACGCCTTCGACGGCTTTTGGCAGCGACTTTACCAGAATCGGATACGCCCGGGCACGGTCCAGAAGACTGAGCCCGATGCGTGGCGTAAATCGCACAGGCTCCGGTGGCGTATCCACTGGAACCATACGCTGCTCCTCGGAACGTTTGAAGATCAGGCTCGCGACCGAGTCGCTCGTTACCGCGCGCAATTGCAGTACGTAGGCCGAGCCTTCGTAGATTGCGGTCAACCGACCAGCGGCGTCCGGTTGCAAGCTGCGGATTAAAATGAAGTTCGAGCCCGGCGCGTGAGTGACGTGAAACCGCACCGGCATTCCTTCCTCGACCTCCACCGCCCCCCGTCCCCCCTCGATCAACATGTCCGCCCCCGCCACCGCCGTAATTCCCCCGGGAAACATCACCGTGGTGATTTCCCGCGAGACCGGCAGGTCAACCGCCTGCGTCGGATCGAGGGCGAGGTCGCGAATGGGTTGGACCGCCAGCGCAGTCGCGGCGGCGAGAAGCAGAACGAAAAATCTCAACATACGGGTTCACGTTTTAAGATGTTCGACTTGGAACGCCGCGACAGCTGTCGGGAAGCGTCCATTGCGGGTGAGGTCAGGGTTGACCAAAAATTTGAATTTCACGCGGTAGCGCAGCACCTCCGTGATCGGCGCGCCTTGATACGATCCAACGCGGATCAACTGCACGTCAGCCGATGTATAGAACGCGTTGTCTCGCGTGCTCAGAACCTCTGGCGGGCCGACTTCGACTTTTTGATGAAGCGACTTCGCTTCGAATTCCGCCTTCGTTTTATTGAGCGCGCCTTGGGCGACTTGCGCCGCGTCGCGCAGGAAAAGTTGCTTGAACAACTCGGGGTTGTCCAAGCCTTCGGGGTTGCGTTCGAAGAGCGCCTTGCACGCGAGTTTGGTCTGCATCGCGTGCAGGTCTTTGGCCTGTTGGATGTCCACGACCGGCGAGACGTAGTAGGTGCCGAGGCTGTCAATTAGCACAACCTCGCGCTTGTGCGTCAGCTTCGCGACGAGTTGCTGACGATCCCACGCCGCCCACACCCAGGCTGCCGCCGCGATCAGGAACCAGATGAGCGACTGACGACGCTGCCGCTCGAAAATCGCGAGCAGCGAGGGCTTCGATTTCCCGAAGCGGGACACGGCAGGTGCGACCGGAGCAGCAGTTTCAGCGTTGGCGACCATGCGGGTTACTTCTTTGGCGGTTGGTTCTTGGCGGGTGTCGGCCCTTGCTTCGGCAGTGGCGGAGGCGTGGCAGCAATGTCGTCGTCCTCTTCACGCATGATCGCACGAAGAGTCTCGGTCATATTGTTCAACGCCGCGGTGCTTCGGCGCGTGGCATTGGTCGAATCTTCCATCGCCTTTAGGGATCTACGACTTTGGTTTAACATGGCTTTCGATGTCTATGGCGGCCCGGTTGGGGTCCGCCTCGTGTGGTTGTTTATCAAAACCGCTCCGGCTCTTCTGCTGCCGTCGGGCATGTTCGGTGAATGCGGATGCAAAAGCACCGGAGGCTTCTGCGTTCTTGGTGTGCGCTTCCGCTGATTGTTCTGAAGCCGCAGCATGTCGGCGAGAGAGACTTCCGGCATAGAATCCTGAGAGACCGTTAATCGCAGCACCGGTCGTTTGTGCCGGACCACCGCCCCGCGCCGCAGACTCACCGCCAGCGGCCAACGCTCCACCGGCAGCGGAGGCAATGACGGCAGCAGCACCGGCACCACCGGTTGCGACCGCGACTGCCGCGCCAGCGCCGCCAGCAAACGCCGCCTGCATGACACCGCCGACACCTTGAGCGAATGCGGCGGCCGGATTCGCTCCCATCAGCAGCACCCTCGTTGTGATCCAGGGTGCGAGCACCGAACTGATCAACATCCACGAACCGACGAGCAGGACGGTTAGGGCAGGCGCGGCGAGCGGTGCCCCCGTTGCAATGACGGGCATCAGATTCGCCGACGCTGCGGCATCCAGCATCGCGTTGGTCACCACCGCAGCCATCACCCAGCCGAACGGCCAGCAGACCAACGCGATTAATCCGAGCAGAAACTTCTGAGCGACGCCGCTCATTGGACGCAGCATGAAGAACGATAGGAAAATCGGGCTGAGCGCCCAACCCGCCGTGAGTAGAACCCCGCCGATCAGCTTGACGACGTATTGGACTCCCCACGACAACCAGCCGTACAACCACAAGAACGCATAGGAAATCGCGGTGCCGATGGACTCGGTTCCCCAGATGATATCCCACACACTGGAGTTTGGTTCGGAGGGAGTTTTTCCTGCGACAAACTGGATGAAGCGGTTGTCCACGAGGGTCGGATCGACTCCCATCATGGCGCCGAATGCATAGACGATGTCGCTGAGGCGCATGAGCCATTCACGCAGGAATGCGGTTGCTAGCCCGATCATAAGCACCTTTGCCAAGAGCCAGATGAATGCCCCGGCATCTGGACGGGTTCGAACCGTTTGAAAGGTGAGGCCCGCTGCAACGATGGTACTAGCGATGTATGCACATCCTCCCCACAACGTGGATAACCCATCGAAGTAGGAGGAAGGGAGAATCGTTGCGAGAGTCGGCGTCATTTTTTGCCCTCAATTGTCTGGTTGGGTCGTTCTGATTGATCGACTGCCGGGGCCGGCTGCTCCGGCTTGTTGAGTTTGAAGAAGGGCTCCGTTTTGAATGCCTTCGGTAGCGCATCCATTTCCTTGCGGGTGGCCTCAGCTCGCGCTCTGGCCTCCGCTTCTTGTCGCGCCCGGCGGGCCTCTATCTCTTTCATGGCTCGTTCCTCTTCCGCTTTTTTATTTTCGCAGGCGGCCGCAAACAGCAAAGCCACCAATGAAATCCCAACCGCAATAGGTTTCTTCATAGCGCGCGCATCGACATGTAAAGTGAGGGGTGGTTTCAATTTTACGGGGCCAATTTTCGCTCTGACACGTATTGTAACAGGCACTGATAACTTGGTGTGAAGGTGGCGGAGAGTTTCCGCACCTCTTGCTGCGCGAGTCGGCGGCGAGTCTCGGCCTCGGCCGCTTGCTTCGCGTTGTTCATAGCGGCCGCCTCAGCGGTCTTCACTTGGACTTCCGCCGCGCTCAGCGTGACCTCAGCATCCACGGCGGCGAGTTGACCATACTGCGCCTCAATCACCGCTTGGAGTTTTTGTTGCTCCGCTTCAGTCGTGGCCGCCTGCATCGCTTCGCTCGTGCGAGTGATGGCGCGTTTCAAATCTTCACGCCGGATGTATACATCGTTCTGCACCGTTTTGAATTCATCGACCGTGACGACGATATCGTGCGACTGCTTGAAGATCTCGGGATCACGATTCATTCGCACGCCATCGAAGTCCGGAAAATGAACATTGATCTGCGGAAAGATTCCGCCGCGCGTGTCTCCGAAAATTCCGCGACCATCAATCCGCGCGAGTCGGTCAGCCCACGTCGTGATTTGCGTCGGCAAATTGAGATCGGCGCGAAATTCCGTGAAACCAACGAGCCGACGGAAACTTGCCATGTCTCCGGCGCGCCGAAGCCGGGCTTCGAACTGCCGAATCTGCTGCACCTGATTGCTAATCTGCGTTGCCTGATGAGCGATCTGTTCCGTTAACGCAGCATAGTTCGCGATGCTCTGTGTTAGATTGGGCACGTCGAAGACCGCCCACTGCGCGGACGCAGGGATAGCACCGGCCGAAGCAAGCAGGAACAGTGTGAATATCTGCTTCATGATCCGCTCTCCTCTTTGGGCATCACCACACGGATGACGCGTTTGGTTGGTTCGCGGCGAACGCCGTCGCGGTCGCTCGCCGGCACGGTGATTTCGTAATAAGCTTCCTCGTAGCCGTCGTCAGTGCGCGGGCGCTGGTTGTCGCGGGCGATCCAGTATTGCTGCTTCACCGCGTTCGACTGGCCCTTCTCGTACCCGGCGAGGAACGCCTCCCGCTGCGCCTTGTTGTTGAAGTAATTGATGGTCTCGCCTGCGACGAAGCCAGCGGCCGCTCCGATAGCAGCGTTCTTGCCTTTGCCATCGCCTTCCTTCGCACCGATGTAAGCACCGGCTGCGGTGGTGGCGGCCGTCGTCGCAAAGTTCGGGGTGCGCGTGGCGGAGTCGCCATTGCTTGTGGTGCAACCGGACGACAGCAGGGCGATCAACACGAAGCTCAACAAACCGTAGAGATACGGCTGCGAGAAACTGAGTATATCGAGAAGACGGTTCATGGTGTGTTTGTGGAAATCAGGGTTCGCCGATCGTAAGTTTGTGTTCGTGCCGCTCGACCAGGTGTTCCCGGTGTGCCTCGCGCGAAGACTGGCGCTCGATGTTGCGCGCGATCAGCGCACCCGGTTCGAGGCGGCCTCCGAGAAAATCCACGATCTCGGCCTTCGTGCGCATCCGGTCGGCGGGCGAGAGCAGCTTCGTTTCAAAAATGACCTCCACCTCGCCAACGGCTGAATCCGCCCGGCCTTCGTTCCAGTCAGCGTAACGTTCGAGCGCAACAGCCAGGCGCTCTTCTTCGGCCATCTCGTATCCGGTTTTCAATACATCGTAGGCGGACGGGCTGGACGCGAGCAGCGTGCCTTCGGCATCGCGGTCTGAGCCTGCAGCATCTGTCTCCCGCTCCATGAGCCGAAAAACCAAAGCACCTCCAACGAGCGCGGCTTCGATTTGCCGCTCGCGCCCCGGCGTCGCCGGGCTCATCGGAAGGTTCGTGAGCACGCGCGGCGCGACGACCGCGGTTGCGCTCACTTTCGCTAGGCGTTGGTCGTTCTGAAACTGACTGCCGAGCACCATCAGTTGCCGGGCTTCGGCTTGGATCTCTTGGTTCGTTTTCATGGTTTAGGCGTTGGCGATGATCGCCTCGACGATGTTGGCGTGACCTCGCAGCGCCTTCTGGCGCTGATCGAAATGCGCGCCGGAACTCGACGCGCAGTAGAGCATTTCCCGCGATGCGACGTTGCGCATCGTCACGATGAGCGGACGGCGCTCGTCGGTATGGTAGTAGGTGAACTGTGAGAATTTCTTCCCGATCAGTTTTTCCGGCTCCGGGTGACTCATCACCGAGTCCTTCACCGCTTCAGGAATCGGAAAGTCCTGGCTGAGATCTTCGATGTCTGACCGGTCGCTCTGGCGCATGAGGAAAAGCATCCGGCTGTTGCCGAGCACCGCGCCACGAATGTCCGACGCCTTGAACTGCTCGTAGTTCTGAACGGTCGCGACGTTCCAGACGTTGTATTTGCGGAGCTGTTGGTAGGACTCGCGCAGCACCTTCTTCCCGGACGGCACGAGCGAGAAGCGCGCGACCTCCTCAAAGATGTTCCGTTTCCGCAGCGCGCGAGGCAGACGCATCATGTGCGAGCGCGTGTAATTCGCGATGAGGAACGCGGCGGCGGCCTTCAGCTCCTCCGCCGACTCCGGGATGTAGCCTAATTCAAAGTGTGCGATCTTCCCTGTGAGGTGAACGTTGGATACGCCGTCGAAAAGCTCTCCGTAGCTTCCACCCGCCGACCACGGCTCCAAGAGCGTCGCGAGGTAGCGCATTTCTTCCGCGTGCGGACCTGACGCCTCCGCCGAAAGCAGTTCCTGCAAATGCCCGTGCTGCGGTTGCTCCGCCGGTGCGAAACGCGAGAAGATCAGATCGCGGATTTGCTGCGCCCCGGCGCTGTCTTTGGCGAAACGGATGACGTCGCCTTCGTCTGCGATGGCGATGAACGACGCGGCCTCATCGGCGCGTCCCTGCTCGAATTCCGAAAACTCAAGGAACGCGTCGAGCTCCGTCGCCTGCGGCCCCATGCGTTCGCGCCGATAAGCATCGAGCGCGAACGCTCGGCGAGCGAGTAGGCCGCGTTCGTCCGGGTGCTTGTTCAAATACCACCGCGAAAAGTCGTCGTAGAGTCGGCCAATCGCATTCGAGAGTAGCGCTTGCCGGAGCTTCGTGCGGTCTTCGTCCTTCGACTGACCGACCATGAGCATCGGCAGCGCCGCCGCCGCGCTCAGGTGCAAGCCGGACAGCGGCAGGCCGCGCGTGTCCAGGTAGTTCATGGTGAGCTTGCCGTTCGCCTGCACGATGATCGGTTCCGTCGTTGAATCGACCGTCTTGGCGTAGGTCGTGTAGGACTCACCTTCCTCCACGATCATCGTGTAGTGGTAGAACGGTTCGGTCTGCGTGAGGATGTCGATTACGTTGACGCTCTTACCCGAGCCAGTCGTGCCGACGACGACCGCGTTTTGCGGCGTCTGACTGTTGCCCTCGCCGACGAACGTCCTGCCACCGACAAGATTTCCATTCGGACCTTCGTAGATGAACTCCGCCTTTTCGAGATGCCCGACCGGCGTCGAGGAAAACGGCAGGATGTTCGCAACGAGCGCATCGTCGTAGTCGTGCCAGAGCGCTTCGTAGCGGCTGAACGACCAACCCGGCCACGTGCCGTAAAAGAAATTCCGCGCCGACGGTTCGAGTGCGGGCTCGTAGGCTTGCGCGCGCTCCATGCTGCCGACCGCGGCTTTTAGCGCGGTCAGTTTCGCGCGCAGGTCTTCGCGGTTTCGATCCCATGCGCGAATGATGTATTGGATACGATACGGCGAACTGTCGCCGTTTGAGTAGCGCGCGATCTTCGCCGCTTTCGTTTTCATCGCCGCGAGGAGCTTCACCTTTTTGAGGCTCTCGTAGTCGCCCTCGACGCGGTTCAGCTCCTTTTGCTCCTTCTCGATCAACTCCTCCACGTCCACCGCCTCGACGTTGACCGTGATCGCATACTCGCGGAAACCGAGCTTCGTCAGAATGTAGGCGATGCTCGGGCGCGTGCGTTTTGGCAGCGCCTTCAGGACGAGCATCCCATGGTAGTAGCCATCGAGGTAGAATCCGGCGTCCGGCTTTTCCAGCGGACGGCCTTCGCCATGCCAGCAGTTTTCCTGAATGGATTTCTCGGGATCGAAAAATTCCAACGGATCGGCTACCCGTTGCCCCGGCAGCGACGGATTCAGAAATTCGAGGTAGTGGAGAAAGTGATCGGCATCGGTCATCGGGCGGACCTGTCCGCCGCTGCCGCCGAAGAGTGCCTGAAGAAACTGCCCGGTTTGCTTGAACTGCTCCGCGTAGGCACCGAGCAGCGCCTCCTTCGTGAGACGCCCCGCCTTTTGTCCGACGGCGTCGGCGTCCACTGGCATCGTGAAATACAACCGGAGCCGTTCACGCCGGAGCGCACCCTCATCGACGAGACGCGAGTAGCGCACGAAACGTTCGTTGCGCTGACGCGTGCTCCACTCGTTGGTCGAGTGCCGAACCGTTTCCTCCCGGTAACGCTGAAGCGGTTTCCGGAAGTCGGAATCGTTCGTCCACTGAATTTGCATCCTCCACTCCGGTTTCAGAACGGACAGCAGCGCGACGAGATCGGATTCGAGCGTATTGTGATGCACCGGATCGGCCTGCTCCAGGTCGGGCGCGGTGATTTCAAAACCGCGCGAGACGAAGCCGCCGCGATGCAGCCCTTCGAAGACAATCATGTCCTCGCCGAAGTATCCGTCTGTTGGTTCGACGCGCATGGTCAGTCCTCCACGGCCTCCGCCATCACGTCTTCCAGCATCTCTTCCGTCGTCGTGAGCTTTTCCTGCAAGCGGTCGTAGTCGCTTCGCGTCACGACCGGCTCAGGTTTCGCGCGAGCGACTTTCGCTTTGTCGCCGTCATCACCCGACTCCGACGCGGACGTCTTCAACCGGGAAGCCGAGCCGCGACGACTCGCGTTGCTCGCTGCAGCACGGCCACCGGGAGCAGCCTTCCGAAACGAAGCCAGCGCGGGCTCCGCGCCGTCGCCGCCCGTGAATGGATTCACCGGACGGCGGGCACGCGGACCAAAGCTGAATTGCAACACCCCGGCCTCGACGAGGGCAGACTCAAAGAAGTCCGTGTCGTAGTGTTCCGGTTTGTTGTTTTTCAGCGCGAAGACGTAGGCGACGGAGCCAAGACACAGAATGAGTCCGACGAACAGACACAGCAGCAGCGACACGCCGAGGACACCCCACAGAAGGATGACCATCATGATGGTCGCGCCACCCGACCCGAGCAGATACCAACCGGAGTTCCCGGTCATGCCCAGGAACTCGCCGGAGGATTGCGCGCCTTGGTTGGCGTCGTGCTCGTTGAGGTGCGTCGAATTCATGTCTTTGGAGGAGCGGCGTTCAGCTCAGGGGGCGAAAGTGCTTACGCCCGAGGCTTCGAGGCCCATGTTGCTCCACATCGTGCGCACGATCGCGAAGGCGAGGCCGCTGACCATCGCACCGGCAAACGCCCACTTCGCGATGGACTGACGCCCCATCATCATCGCGACGCCTGCGGCCACGATGCCGACCGCCGCGAAGACACCGCTCAGATACATGATGATCGCGTTGCCCGACTCTGTCGCGGTGCGCAGATCGACGGCCTGTGCGTGCGCCAGTGTCGGCACCGCGAGCGCGGTGAAAAATAGAAGGGCCAGCTTGCGCCGGTTGTTTTCAGCCATCTGCGGACGGCTTTCCGAATACAGGTGCAGCGCCTTCACCATCATCGCCGCCCCGAGGGTCAACGCCACGTAGGGCGTCACTGTGATCAAGATTGTCATCGTCATCTCCGCTAGTTGAACCGGCGCTTGTGGGGGCCGTTTCCCGCGCGACTTTCGCACCGGTTTCCAGTGGTGAAATCGCGTAGGTAATTCAGTGCTAAGTGACGATTAACATTACAATAAGCCGCCCCTACCGAAATTTCGGTAGGTGAAGTTTTGGAACCGCGCGCGAACCGCTGGCCGCGCCCAATCTCCCCGTCACGCCCCGAGGCTGAACTCAATCTGCCCGCGCCGTTTTCCTCCCGCCGCTCCCGGCGGCGGCTTGGAAAACTCCACCTGCGTGACGAAGGTGTCAGCCTCGCGCTCCCGTTCCTGCGCCAGATCCGGCTGCGCCCGCACGCGCAAGAGCGTGTGATCCTCAATCGCCAGAAACAGCGGCGCGAGGTTATGGCCGCGCAAGATGACGAGCCATTCGCCGATTTCCATTTTGAGGACATCCGGCTCGCCGTAGGCCCAGCGCGCCTCGACGTAGTGCAGCCAGGGGATGTTCCGCCGCAGCTCCTTGCCGTCGTCAAACGTGACGTGGCTCGGGTTGGCCCCGGTGTCGAAGTGCAGCTTGGGTTTTCGAAGTGGCGTGGCGGGCGTCATAGCGTGTGGCGTTCGCCGCGTGATTCACCGCGCCGTAGTTTTTCGGCGACGGCGAGCCAGGCGTTTCGCAACTGCGAGCGCAGCCCGCGCACCGGACGCGGCACGAGTGTTTCACTTTCGGAGAGACGGTGACGTTCCATAAACTCCGTCGCGAGTTCGCGTCCGTCGTCGGGCTGCGCGAGGCGACGAAGGATTTCCTCCTTTTGGGAAACGTAGATCGCGTGCGCACCGCGAAACCGCGTGTTGCCGACGTAAAACTGCCGCCGCGCGAGAGCGCGCGTCGCGACTTCGCCGAGGACGAGCAGCGACTCCTCCGACGTGCTTCCCTGCGAACGATAGGAGGTCATCGCGTGACCATAGGTCCACGCGGAAAAGTCCGGCGGCAATTCGCGCCCGTCCGTGAACACGATCTTGTTCGCCGCCGGATCGACGTGCGCCACGTCCTTGAAATCGCCGTTGGCGAAACCGGCGTCGTCATCGCGCCCGCGAATGAGCAACCGGTCGCCAGCGGCAATCGCGAGCGACTGCCCCCGCCCCACGTCGAAGGACGCGCGTTGCTTGCGCGTGATCTTCGCTTCGCGACCTTTCGGCCCGCGCACCCAAACGCCGTCGGTCGTGATCGCGAAGACTTCCGCCGAGACGCCGCGTTTGAAAAACCGCGTGTCGCGCGCGAAGAGCAGCCGGTCGCCGACCTGGTATTGGTCCCAGTGAACTTTCTGCTCCGCCGTCCACGTGAGAGGTTTGACCGCCTCGCGGGTGACTTCGTTCGCGCCAAGGAATCCAGCCTGCCGGAGCGCAGGCCGGACGTGCGTGTTGAAGCGATCGATCTCATCCCAGAACGGAATCACGACGAGTGTCTCGACACCCTTTTGGCGATTGCCGACGTAGTGTTCCGCGACGCGGGAAAACAGTGCGTCATCGTTTTCCGATTCGCGGATGAGTCCGCGCCGGTCGGCAAACGCGAACGCTTCGGCCACGTCGCCGGACGCGAGCAGGCGGCTGAAGCGCCGGTCGGCTTCGTTGCGCTGGCGCAGCACCTCGGCGAGCCGCACGACCGGCGTTCCCGAGTGCTCGATCACGTTGCGGAGCGCATCGCCGCGCTCGACGCTGTAGTGCTGCTTCGTGTCGCCGACGAGGAGCACGCGAGCGCGCACGTCCTGCGCGATCTTCGTGAGCTGATCGAGTTGCTGCGTGGACAACAGACCCGCCTCATCGACGAGCACGACGCGTCCCGTCGCTTCTGCCTGCATTGCCGGACTGACGAGGAAGCGTTGCACCGTGTCCGCTCCTGCGAATCCGCTTTCGACCATCGCGTCGCGGGCTCGCGTCGTCGGTGCCAGCGGCATGAAACGATTTCCGCCTGCCGCTAGGTGTGCGCCTTCGATGGCGGTGAGCACGGTAGTCTTGCCGGTGCCCGCGTCGCCGATCAACACGCTCAGGAAATCCCGACTGCCCAGGATTTCCCGCGCCGCGTTTTGCTGGCCGGGCGTGAGCGTTGACGGCAGTTGCGCGGCATCGCCGAGGACAAAGCGTTGATTGCGGCCGGTAATGACGCGTTGCACCGTGGCGGTTTCCTCGCAGCGGATCATGCGCAGCGTCATCTCGCCTTCCTTGCGAATCGCATCGGGATGATTTTCTAACGCCTCGAGCAACTCGCGCCAGCGGTAGAAATCGGGATGCAGTTCGAGCGCGGCCCCGAGCACGACGCCTTCGCGCGCGACGCTGCTTCGCTCATACACGTGCCGTAGCGCCGCCGCCAAAACCGTTTGCGCGTTGCCGTGCGACCACTGCTCACGCGGCAACTGCGAGCGCGCAGCGTGAACGAGCGCGTCAAGTTTTTGCGCTTCGGCTGGATTCAGCTCTGCACGTTGCCGCGCGCGGACTTCCGGCGTGCTGACTTCGGTGAGCTTATCCTCGCGCGATTCGCGAACGAGGATTTCGATTTCACGCTTCGTCGCCTTGCGACCTTTCTCCGCTACGAAGGCGTCGGCGAGTTTTTGAATGTGATTGGTTCGTTTCGAGAAGCGCTCGCGCAGGTGTTCGACACCACGGACAGAAAACCCGTTCGTGTTCATGTCGTAGGGTTCGTAGCCGAGCGAACGCAAGCGGCCCGCCAACTCGCGATAGAGCACTTGTCGGAGATACGGCGAGGCGCGGAGCATTTCGGCGGGTTGCAGCGCGAGCCACTCCTTACGGGTCGCGTCCCAGGTCGCGTTGGCGAGCACGGCGTGCGCGTGGAGTTGCGGGTCGAGATCGCGGCTCGCGTCGTGCAGAAACATCGCGCCCGTGAAATTCCCCGTGAGGCGAAACGCTTCCGTGCCCGCAGCTTCGCCCCGGCGTTCGCGCACGGCCGCGAAGCGTTCCATCTCGGCGAGCGCCACTTTGACGGACTCGACGAAGGCCGTGCGGACGCGTTCATCGCCACCAACCATCGCGAGCACGCTCACGTCTTTCGGTGCGGATAGTTGCACATCGAAGAACGCGACGCGATTGGCCTGGTCGCGAGCCGTGAGCGATTCGCCCGTGATCGGATGCCGGTTCTGCCGGAGCGCATCGAACGGTTTGTCGGCAATCTCTCCCGACAAGCCCAAAGCCCGCGCGCCATCACCGATCCACTCGCCAACTACAGCCTTCTCACCCTCCGCCCAATAATCGTTTTTGCGCAGGTGATGCGATAGGTAGTTGGCTCCGTTGCGAATTCGTCCGACCGTGATCATGGCCAACATCACGATCGAACGCGTCGTCCTCCTCAACGGCCCGCCCCTCCCGTGTTCGGTGTAGGCGACCTACCGAAATCGGGGTAGCGGCTCGCACGTTTTCGGCGTGTTTTTCGGAGGTCCATCGCTTCGAAAAGCCGCGTTGGTTTTCGTGAGTCCTCCGAGCTTTCTCTGAACAGACGCAATACCCTAACGAGTTCGTTGGGTTCAGACGCCGGGCAGAAACGCACCGCAACCGGGCACTCTGCATCTACCGTTTTTTCGGTAGGCGGGCCGTATCGCGACCACACGGCCAGAGGTGTTGATTCGGCTCATCACAACGCGATGAAACGACTCCCTGCACCCGACGTTTTGCTCCGCCAATGGCTGCAAAGTCCGCACGCCATCACGGTCGCGGCGTTCGCTTTGGCGGGTGTTTTGCTAGGATTCGCGGGCTGGTTGATCCACCGAAATCTCCGCCACAACGAGCCCGGTTTGCGCGCGCCGCTGACCTTGCCGTTTGCGTTGGTCATCTCCGCCGCCGGGGTTTTCGGCGCGGGGCGCTTGCCGCATCTATGGGGACTGGTTGCGGGCAGCGTGATCTGCACGCTCGCCGGGCTTCTGTTTCACTACGCCGATCATCGCCGCTGGGTCCGCGATCCGGCGGGAAAGATCGTCGCGGACCGCTGGCAGATCGTCCTCACGTTTGCCGGTTTTCGTTGGACGCGCGACAAAGCTAACCGCCACTTCTTCTTCACCGGCGATACCGGCTCCGGCAAAACCTCCGGCATGAACGGGCTTCTCGCCGCCCTCATCAGCCGCAACCCGACGCTCGGCGGCGTAGTCATGGCGAACAAAGGTGACGAGTGGTTTCACCTCGAATGGCTCGCCAAGAAATACGGCCGCACGCAGGACATCATCCGGTTGCGCCCGCGTTTGGTCGGCGAAACCGACAAGCCGCTCCACCGCCTCAACGTCACAGGCGACGCCCGTCTGCCCTTCACGACGCGCGCCCGCATCCTTGTGGATACCGCCGCCGCGCTGAATCCGAAGGACGAGAAAAGCTTTTTCAAAGTGAAGGGAGCGGCGCACATCGGGCGCGCCTTTGAACTGCTGGCCGACATCGGTCGCCCTGTCACCGCAACCAACGCCTACGATCTACTCACTTCCGAGAAGGAGTTGAAGGCCGCACTGGAGAAGTTGACAGAACTCGACCCGACCGAGCGCAGAATCCGGCTCGCGGATACCTTGGAGCAGACCTATCTGAAGCATGAGGCGAAGGAGCAGCGCGCCGGTGAAATCGGCACATCGCAGAACTACCTCGAATATCTCGGCACAGCCGAGATCGCGGAGATCTTCAGCTCCAACGAGCCCGACACGTGCTCCATCGCCGATGTGGATCGCGGCAAAATCTTCTGCATCGACGTGCCCCAGGACTACACCACAGAGCGGCAGTATGTCTTCACCGTCGCGAAACTGCTTCTCTATCGGCACGCCCTCCGCCGCTACGCGCTCCCGCCGCATCAGAAATACGCCCTCAACCAGCTCATCTTTGTCGGCGACGAGTTTCAAAACGCCATCACGGCGAGCCACGACGGCACGAGCGATTTCAACGTCATCGACCGCTTGCGCGACTGCATGTTGATGCTGATCGTTTCAGCGCAGGCCTTCGAGTCGCTCATTCCGCCGCAGACCAAAGAGCAGGCCGAGGTGCTCGCGCTCAATTTGAAGAACCTCTTCATGTATCGCGCCGCGTCCGAGACCGACGCGCTCCGCTGCGCCAACGCGCTCGGCAAACACTGGATCGAGCGCGGTTCCCGAACCGTCCACCAGGACCACACCGCCCACAGCTACCAGCGCGTGGAAGAGTTTCTGATCAAGCCGCACGAATTCCGGAACCTGCCCGACCATACCGCCGTCGTGCGCCATTGCACGAATGGCTACAAGAAGGTTACCTTGAGACCCAACTGATGCCCCGCACATCTAACCCCCGAATCCGATGAATCCGAAAGAAAGCTCCGAAATCAGCGTGCAGACACTGCTCGCGCTCAGGCAGGAAAACGACGCACTCCGGGTCATCACCGAAAAACTCCGCGTGAAGGAAATGGGGCCAGCCGACCACATCCGCACCAAGCACGAGGTGAAAGCGTTCGTGGAGTCGGGCGACATTTCTGCAGCCGAAGCGTTGTTCAAGAACGCCCAGGTCCGCCGGGAATTGAATCAAAACCAGAGTATCACCAGAAAGTTGACCCAGCGGCACAGCGAGCGGATGTGAGGGCATCCGCTTCATTTGGCTATGGAATCACGGGGTATCTTAAATTGGTCGGTTATGTGCGTAAAGTTGCCTCTAATCGTCTCCCCGGTTTCCCCGAGACTTAATTTCCATTTTTTCGCCAGCTCCTCGTAAACGAGGGCGACGTCCTTTGGAGATGAAGCTCTACCATTTACCTTGGCAAGAGGTGCATCGCTTTCGACAAGAACCATGTTTTTCGGCGCCGAGTCGATGACGAGGCCTCCACTTTCCGATCCCAGCATAGCAGGATTGATGGACACGTAATGGCCGGCTTCCAAAACTGCGAAGAGATCCCGCGCAGAACCCGTGAACCAATGGAAAATGGCTCCACGTATTCCGTTTCGCGTCAGACCCTCTAAGACCGCTTTTTCTGCTCCCCGACTGTGGAGTGTGATGAACCGAGGCCGATCTTTGATTACCTGAAGAATCTCTTCGAATACCCGTTCTTGAATGCCGCGTGTATCCTTGCCCTGGCGGGAGAAATCTAAGCCAATTTCACCGATGAAGTCGGCAACGTGAGCCAACCGTTTGAAGGAGGAAAGCTCTCTGAGGCCACGGGAAGCAGAGAGGGGATGAAGGCCTAGTGCAGCGGACACAAGGGGATGCTTGCGCAGCCGGTCGGCGGCTATTGCGTAATGCGACGGTAGGTTCGTTACGGCAATAACCCGCATGCGGTTCGATTCGCACTCCCGGACAACAGTCTCTGGAGAGTGAAATTGATCCACATGGCAATGCGTGTCGATCAACACCCCCGCACCTCACTCTTAAAATAGTCGGAGCCATTCGCCTTCAACCAAACGAGCACCTCAGTTCGCATCCGCTTGGTCAGTCCAATGTAATTCTTGAGCTGGTCGAGCGGGAGAGAGCCGTTGCCGAGAAGTCCTGCGGCAATCTCTCTGTCGGACGGGTTCCAACGCAGGAACGAGACGAGGGCCAAAAGATCAGATGGAGTTTCTGCAAGAGAGCTCAACTCCTCGACGTGTTTGCCATAGACCTCGTCATCTAGGCTGCCCGCGAATAATGCTGCCCTCCGGAAAAGACAGGGCACACAAACGCCGCAACCTCGGGCTGTCCGGTTAGTCCAGTAGTTCCGACGGTTCGCCTTGGCGCAGGAACGCGTAAGCGAATACGCAGACTTAAGAATCTCCTGATCACGACACTCGACCACCATTTCCCCCTTGGTCTTAAGCTCGTAGGGATTGGCTACCGGATTTTGGATTCCGACTTTCTTTAGAACTTTGTTCAGCCCGTTGATGAACTGGGGGTGAACCGTTCGAGTGCTGCAGGAACCACGTCTTGCTGATGTGAGCGGAAAATTAAGCGCGATAGGCCCATTCTCCGGAATCAGGACAGGCACCCCTTCTCCGAGGATTTCTGCGAAGTAACATCCCAAGGCGATGAAGAGGAGCGAACGACTGCGAAAATTTGTGTCAGCCCCGCCAGACGAGAGCCCAACTTGAGCTTGAGCGAAAGTGAAGCGGTCAGGAAAGTGATGAGAGCAAACGGCCTTAAGGTCGCGTTGGTCTTTGGCGGGACCAGCGACGTGGCGGTCGTAATGACCAACGAGGAGGAGGCGACCCTCTGGGTTATCGCACAGCCAATCTACGGCTCCGATGAATGAGTCGAGTCCGCCTGAAAACAAACAAACCGCCTCGCCGGTGGGGCGAACATACCTCGGCCGCCTTTTTCTCGATCGCTTTTGAATCAGCCGCTTCTCCCCGCGTCTGAAAGAAATTTCCCAATAATCTCCAGTCAGGAACCCGATGCAGTCGGATAGCTCTGAAGCTACTCGGGACCAAGAGTCGGCGTGCTCCACGGGTATTTCGATGGCGATGTGCCGAGTCCATTTATCCTCTTGGAGCTTTCTGGCCAGCGCCTTGTCGGCCGCGTAGACACAGGCCGCGATACAAAGAAAATCTTGGGCTAAATCAGGAATGGCCCGAGAGACCTTGAGAAGAGAAGACCCTTTCACGTCCAGAACGACCGGCGTGGTTTGTCCCTCAAAATGAAGGGAAAGTTTAGAGGTCTCTTTCTTTTCGTCAGACTCGGGCGCGACCACGACTTTGATGTCATATCTCATTGCGTGGACTCCGTAAAGATGGCGACGGTATCGGCAACGATCCCCTGCACGATTGCCGCCCCAGCAGAACCATTCCAATCAACGGACGACAACGAACGTGAGTGCTCCAGTTCCGAGAGCTTTTCGCCGATGAAATCTCGGATCTGACCCACCATGCTATCCGCTTTCTCCAGGCCATAGCGCTCCATCACGCCTTGGCATCCGACCGTCTTGAAAACCTCTAAGATGTAGTGCCCGAAAAAAGAGTGAAGAGTGGCCTCAATATTTTGCGCGGCGGCGGTCACAGATTCGGTAAGGCCGTCAATTCCGCTCACCCCTTCCGACCATTCTAGGACAAGTGCATTCAACGCATCCCGGAGAGCGGTCTGTTCGATCAGGCTGGTGGGCATGCCCAACAAATCGGCGAGCGCCAGCGCGATTTCATCCGGAGACTTTCCGTCTAAATCGGTGAGACCTTTTTCAGCCAAGCATTCTTTGAATCCCTTGGTCTGAACATCCGCCAAGAATTGACCTATGCTCTGTCCGACTGATCTAGCCGAACCACCGGACCGCCGACCACCACCACCTCCTCCTCCGCGCCCGCTGCTTCCCCCTCCGCCACCACCACCACCGTTTCCACCCCGTCCACCGCTGCCGCTTGAGCCACCGCCACCCGACCCAAATCCCAATTGGGGCGACCGCGCCATCTCTCCTACAAAGTTGCTTACGATGGATGCAGTTTTCTGAGGCGTGACATGGCCCTCCCCGGCAACACGAGTTGTCTCGGATTTGGCAGGACCCCAGTTAGGGGAACCGGCATAGTTTGTGGAGGTGCCCATGTTATCTCGGTTTTTGTTTCAGTGCCTTGCCGAACCGAGTTTTATCATCGCCAAACTCAGAAACGATCCGCTGACAGATCAGACCGAATGGGGTCGAATCCTTACTGGCGGTCAGAACAGAAACGCCGAGAGCCGGAGCGAGCGTCTCCTTGCTCAACCGAGCGACGAGCGCATAGAATTCCTCCGCAACGCCTGCGTCAGCGCTGGTCAGTTCGGCTAGCGCACGGAACGGTTTGATTTCACCGGGTGCGCGCTGGGCCTGCAGGACTAACTGTCGAGAAAGGATCGCGCGCTCCTCCGGGCTCAATTTCTTCATTTCCGCAAATCCGGTTTTTTGACCCATTTCGCTGAGGACGAGCTTAAGAACCGCCCGAACGGCCGGAGGCACCATGGTCGCATTGCTCATGGTCGAACCGAGCCGGTCACGCGTGACCCACATGTAGTCCCGGAGATCAACCTCGGCCAATAGCGGCTCCATTGCTAGCCAGCGCTCCTTCGGCTTCCAATCCGAGGGAAGCTCGTCTTGAGCGGGAATTCCTTTAGGCGATGCTCCCTGGGACTTGGGCTCCAATCCCACGAGAAACGGTGCCAATCCGCTTTCACCGTTCATCTCCGTAAAAAGTTTTTCGAACAACTTTGGTGCCGCATATTCCAGCAGCATCAACTTCACCAAAACAGCGTCTTTCACTTCCGATAGTTTGGCGACATCAGCGAGCTTTCTCCTCAAGAAAAATGCGTTCAGAAATCGTTTTACCTGTCGTGGATTGCCCTGAAGCACGTCGGTGATTTGGGAGGATATACTCGCCCCAATTTGCAGGGCCTCTTGAAGCTTGGGAGGACAGGTCGAAGTTTTTAGGACTTCCAAGGCTTGGGTTTGGCCGAAGGTAGAATAGCGGTCCTTGTTTCGTTGTTCGAGTGCCGCCGCGCAGATCTTCGAGAAAGGGTCCTTTTCCAAGTAGCGCTTGCAAAAAAGAAGTGTGAGATAGGACTCGATTTCGGACGGTGATAGACGGGGAAGCCTATAGGGAATCTGGATGAGCTTCTCCAAGTAGTCATCTACCAGTCGGTCGCTTTGCTCTTCCGAGCCCTCTGGTTTAATGGCATCGCGGTAGCGCCAAGCGACTGCTTGGCGGATAATCCTTCGATCAGCGCCGATGACAAATGCAGTGTTCGGCACATTTAAGAAAAGTTTGATTGCCTCCAAATTGTCGATGATGCGTTCAGGTGAACAGCGGTCCAAATCGTCGATCAATATGACCAAAGTTTTGATGTCACTTTGGGCAATCATCTTGGCGAAGTCGTCGCGGAATTGTCGAATGTCAGACAAGGCTTCGTCGACCTTTTCACTTCCATTGCCGAGGGCCTCTTTCGCTGCATCGGAGCCTACCTCCTTCGCCCCGGTGAGTGCTCCGGTTGCAAGGAGCGGGAGCATTGCAGCCAGTCCGACCCCGCCCGTGGCCGCCCCGATGCCGCCAACCAGCGCTCCACTGAATAGAATTCTCATTCCCCGCATGTAATCTACGCGTTTGAGCAACGAAATCGCGGTATCCTTGAGCTTTGGACCGAAGCGTTTGTGATCGCGCAGCGAGGTTAAGATCGAACTGAGGAGGGCCGACTTCGCATCGTCATAACCTTCGAACAACCATCCATTGAAGTAGAGCACGGCCACTCCTGCGTCCTCGGTGCCCTTTTCAAAGTCGTCTCGGAGCATTTGCATGATGCTCGATTTCCCACCGCCCCAGTCACCATAAACGCCAATAGTCGCCGGAAGAACAGTTGGATCGACGATCAATTCACGAATCAGGTCGGCATGAACCCTGAATCCGAAAAGATCATCCGTTGTTTCGTTATCCGACCACATGATATAATTCTCCTCGACGGTTATGGGGAACCGGAAGCAGTCCCGCTCAATGAGTTGAAAGGCACGACAGTCCGCACTGCAACCTCAAGCCGTTACGACGATTTCGACCGACTCCCACGCGATCAACCGTGAGTTCGTTAAAGATATCATTCGCCGGAATGATGCAGCGATCACTCAGGGTTAATCTCCACATAAGATTTCATCCGGGGAAAAGCCTTTCCCCGAGTGGAGTCCGCGTCTCGCCCTCCCCATTCTAGCGGGGACACCCCGCAACGCCCCGATGTCGGCTGAGGCCGAGATTTTCTTCCGCGAGCGTGCGGGGTCATCGCTCCGGCGCTTCCGCTCCGATTCCGGCTCCGTCCATTCGCTGCGGTCGGAGACTCCTTGGTTGTTCGTCCCGCCGCCCGCAAACGGGCACCCGCGTGACTCACCCTTCGGCCGGTTTCCGGCCTACGGTCTATCGCCATCTCCGTGCTGTCGCACTCCGTCCAGCGCTATCGGCCGCCTCTGGTGATTCGTCGTCGGAGCACGACCATTCGCCAGGATCGCTTCCCGTCGCAGGCTCCGGTCGCGACATCGGCGGCCTTGCCGCGCTTCCACCTGCGCCGACTCCTCCCTCCGCTCACGGCCTGTCGCCTGCACTCCGCTCCCGCAACTGCGCGATGACCCCGACCGCTCGAAACGATGGGAGTTGGTTAGCGAGGCTGCGCCATCCGTGGTTTGGATACGCTCAGACGCCGCTGGGCTTGCGGTGTTCGCTCTCGTTGCGCCGCTCACGGATTTTCTTCTAGGGAAGCCACACCCTGATGGCTGCGCCTCACGCAGCCCCCTTGCTCATTTCTGACGGAGCAAGCGGAGTGCGTTGGCAACGACGAGGAGAGTGGCACCGGTATCGGCGAGAATCGCGAGCCACAGACTGGCGAAGCCCGATAGCGTCAGAATTAGAAAGATGAACTTCAGCGCCAGCGAGAAGACGACGTTGAACCGAATGATCGCCAGTGTGCGGCGACCCAAACGAATCGTCTCCGCGATTTTCGCGAGATCGTCCTGCATCAATGTGATGTCGGCGGTTTCGATGGCAGCGTCGGTGCCGGCCATGCCCATCGCGATGCCAATGTTGGCCGTCGCCATCGCGGGGGCATCGTTCACGCCGTCGCCGACCATACCGACGACTCCGTATTTTTCGCGGAGCGACTTCACGGCGCCGACTTTGTCGTCAGGCAAAAGGTCGCCGCGCGGATCGTCGATCCCGACCTGCTTCGCGATGAAATCCACCGTCCGCTGATTGTCGCCGCTCAGCATCATGACCGATTGCACCCCGGCGTCGTGCAACGCACGGATCGCGTCCTTGGCGTTTGCGCGCAACGTGTCGCCGATGGCGATGATACCGAGGACTTCGCCTTTGCAGTCGTCATGCGGCCGGTGACCGACAACGACGACCGAATGGCCACGGCTTTCGATAGCGGCGAGCCTGCGCTCCACGTCTTCCGAACAAACGCCGAGTTCGTGCGTGAAACGGTGGTTGCCGACGAAATGCGGGTGTCCGTCCACGACACCCTCCGCACCGCGCCCGGTGCGGTTTTGATAGTTTTCGGCGCGGGGATACTCCACGCGGTTTTGATCGGCGTGGGCGACAACCGCTTTGGCGAGTGGGTGAGTTGAGTGCGCATCAATGGCCGCCGCGATCCGCAGCACGTGTTGCTCGGTATTTTGGCCAAGGGGTTCGACACCTTGCACTGTCGGTTTCCCCTCCGTAATCGTCCCGGTCTTGTCGATTGCGAGCGCCTTGAGCTTCGCAATCGATTCAAGGTGCGCTCCGCCTTTCACCAGCACGCCCCGCTTCGCCAGCGCCGTCAGGCCCGCGACAATGCTGACGGGAGTGGAAATCACCAAGGCGCAGGGGCACGCGATAATCAGGAGCACGCACGCCCGATAAAGCCACTCAGACCAATCTCCATTCATGAGGAGCGGTGGAATCACAAACACGAGCAGCGCGACCAGCGTCACGGCGGGCGTGTAGTAACGCGCGAATACATCAACGAAGCGCTGTGCGGGCGCTTTCTGCTCCTGGGCCTCTTTCACGAGGCGGATGATTTTCGCGAGCGTGGTGTCGCCAGCCACCTTCGTGACGCGGATTTCGAGCGAGCCTTCGCCATTGATCGTGCCGGCGAAAACGGTGTCTCCAGTCTTCTTGTCCACGGGAACGGACTCGCCCGTGATCGGAGCCTGGTTGACGGCCGATTCGCCGGAAACGACTTCTCCGTCCAGCGGGATACTCATGGCCGATTTCACGGCGACAATTTCACCGGCCTTCACTTCGGCGACGGGCACTTCGACAAAGCGGCCGTCGCGATTGACGGACGCCACCTTGGGCGCGATTTCGAGCAACGCTTCGACCGCGCGGCGAGCGCGGCGATCCGCCCAGCCTTCGAGCCACTCCGCCACGCCAAAGAGGAACACGACTGCCGCCGCTTCGATGAATTCTCCGATGACGGAAGCACCTATGGCCGCTATAACGACCAGCAGGTTAATATCCGGGCGCAGCTTCAGAATCGCGCGCCCGGCCTTCGGCAACAGGAACCATCCGCCGGCCAGCATCGCTGCAATCGACAGCGACGCCGTGCCAGCCTTGGGCAACGCGCTCGTCCACTCCGCCACCAAACCGGCACTCACCAGCACGCCCGAGATGATGAGACTGATCGATTCCGCCCGACTACCCGCGTGATCGTGCCCGGAGTGATCTCCGCCGTGATCGTCGTCACCGTGCTCATGGCCCGCGTGGGCATCGGTTCTGACAGACGGATGCTGGGGAGTTTCGTTGGGCGAGGATTGATCGGATGATTTCATGAGGTCATTCAAGGTTTAGAATTTTTGGCTGTGCGAAAGCGGTGCATCCGCCACCAGAACCGAATGGCTTCGAAACCAGCGCCGAGCAGCACGCCGGCAAGTCCGCCGAGCATCATCACGATCATTTTCTGCTTCATGATCACCTCGACGACGAAGCCGGTCAACAAGCCGACGAACAGGCCTATGCAGACGCCCGTCATCGCAAACTCGGGCTTCACAGCCCGGACGCGTCGTTCGCGTTTCGAAATATTACCTCGATGCGTCATGGATATTTGAATGCATGGGATTCAGTCGAATCCTCGCCTTCGCCGGTAAATGCGACAAACAAACCGGATCGCCGGACGCGCGTGATGCGGAGTCCGGCGATGGGTCGGGAAACTCTTAGTGTTCGCAGGTGCAGGCGTATTCAGCGAAGCTGCACGTCGGGCACTTGGAGAGGTTCAGGTTGAACTTTTCAGTAACAGTCTTCGCGTCGGGCGTGGCTTTGATTTGCACGACGGTCGGGAAGTCGTTTCCGGCGGGAAGAGCGACGTCGGAAACCAGCACGTTCCCGGATTTGGCGAAGGTGAGCTTCGTGGGCGAAGAGCGATCACCGGCGGTGACCGTCACCACCTGCGCGGCGGGTGCGACCGCTTTGCCGTCATCGTCGATAAACGTGATCTGCACTTTGCGGTCGGCGGTAACGAGGAACTCGGCATGCGGTTCGACGGCCGTGATGATGCGACCGCCGTTGGGCGCGGTGATCTTTTTTTCTTTCGAATGATCATGGTCGTGGTCGTGCTTATCTGCGGCGGAAACCGGCAGACTGAGCGCGAGGGCGGCAATGATGGGAAGGAGGAGGGATTTGATGTTCATGGTGTTTTTTAACGACTGACTGAGGACTGTAGATGGTTGGCGGATTTGAGTTCGTCCGGACCGTCGCGCGCCAACCTGCGCGGGTCCGGAAAGTTTTATTGTGTGGCGGCTGCGTCGCGTTCGATCGCTTGCGCGGCTGCTTTACGACCGAGATGGAAAAAGATCAGCGGACGCACGAGGAACTCGAGGAGCGTGGACGAGATGAGTCCGCCCACGATGACGACTGCGACCGGATGCAGAATCTCTTTGCCGGGTTGATCGCCTGCGAGGACGAGCGGGATCAGTGCAATGCCAGCAGCGAGCGCGGTCATGAGCACGGGGACCATTCGCTCCAGCGTGCCTCGCTCGACCATCTCGCGGGTGAATCCTTCGCCCTCGTGCTTCATGAGATGCAGATAGTGCGAGAGCATCATGATGCCGTTGCGCGCCGCCACGCCACCAACCGCGATGAAACCGACGAGCGTGGCGATGCTGATATTGTCCACCTTCAGCCAGGTATAAACCAGGCCGCCGATCAGCGAGAGCGGGATGCTCAACATCACCTGCAACGCCAGCGCCATGCTCTGGAAATAGCCATAGAGCAGGAACACGATGATCAGAAAAACCACCGCGCTGAAGAGCACGATGCGTTCGGTCGCGTCCTTCTGTGCCTGAAACTCGCCCTCGTAGGTGATGAAGTAGCCCTCGGGGAGTTTCACTTTTTCGCTCACTTCGCTTTGCAGTCGCGCCACCAGAGCGCCCACGTCGCGGACGGTGGGCTTGATCGCGATGGTGAAGCGGCGCTGGCTGTTTTCGCGGAAGATGACGTTGGGGCCTTTCGCCTCGCGCACGTCGGCAACCAGTGAGAGCGGGATGCGCTGGCCGCTTCCGGTTTCGATGGGAAGCCGCGCGATTTTCTCGGGCGAGTCACGCCACTCCAACGGCAGCCGGATGACGAGGTTGACGGCGCGCTGGCCTTCGCGGAGTTCGGCAATCTCTTTACCGCCGAGCAGCGCACTGAGCTGATCGTTGAGCGCGCCCGGCGTGACACCGTAGGCAATGGCACGGTCGCGATTCGCCTCGATGCGGAGCTGCGGGATGGATGACTGCTGGTCGAGTTTGGCGTCCTCGAAACCGGGAATGGTTTTCGCCACCGTCTGCACCTCCGTGCCCAGGCGGCGAAGGGTGTCGAGGTCCGGGCCAAAGACCTTGATCGCCACGGGGGCGGAGACGCCGCTGAGCATGTGGCCGATACGATCCGCCAGGGGTCCGCTCACGACAGCGAAGACGCCGGGCACGGTTTTGAGGCGACGATTGATGTCAGCGAGGATTTCTTTGCGACCTCGTTTGGCCGTGCTTTCGTGGCCCACCAGTTCGCGAAAATCCACATCGAACTCGGCGGTGGAAACCGGCACGACGTGATCGCCGCGTTCGGCGCGTCCAAGGCGACGCCCGACTTTGCGCACTTCCGGGACGGAGAGGATCTGTTGCTCGATCACGTCGGAGATTTTATTCATCTCATCAAGCGATGTGCCGGGTGCGGACGTGACAGCGATCAGCGCGGTCTCTTCCTTAAAGGCCGGGAGGAAGTCCTTGCCCATCTTGGGATACAGCATGAACGCCGCGACCATGCCGACGGCGACGAGGCCGAGCACAGGCAACGGGAAGTTCAGGCCGACGCGCAGTAGCGTCGCGCGCAGCAGGTTTTTCAGAAAGCGGACGAAGCGGCCGTCCTTGTGTTCGCCGCCCGCCTTCGGGTTGAGCAGCAGCGAACAGAGCACCGGGATCAGCGTGAGCGAGACGATGAATGACGCGACCATGCTGATGATGGTCGCGATGGCGATGGGCGCGAAGAGCTTTCCTTCCACGCCGCTCAGACCGAGCAGCGGCAGAAAAACGAGGATGATGAGCACCGTCGCATAGAGAATTGAGTTTCGCACCTCGCCTGAGGCGCGACCGATCACCTGAAGCTTCGGACGAGGGTGCGGTGACGCGGCGTTTTCGCGCAGACGGCGAAAGACGTTTTCCACATCCACGATGGCGTCATCGACGACCATGCCGATGGCGACGGCGAGTCCGCCGAGCGTCATCGAATTCACCGAGATGCCGAAGCGGTGAAACACAAGCAGCGTGATCGCGAAGCTCATCGGCATCGCCATGAGCGTGATGAACGTCGTGCGGAAATTCAGGAGGAAGAGGAACAGCACAATGGTCACCATGATCGCGCC
This sequence comes from uncultured Opitutaceae bacterium, assembly GCA_964573305.1. Lineage (GTDB taxonomy): Bacteria > Verrucomicrobiota > Verrucomicrobiia > Opitutales > Opitutaceae > Nibricoccus. The sequence continues at coordinate 47,593 of CAZNJG010000003.1, read as the reverse complement.
GTCGCGGATGGCTTCCTTGAGGTTGCCGATGGCGTGATCGATAAAATCCTTCTGCTGAAATAACAGCGTCGTCTCCACGCCCTTGGGGAAACTCGTATTCAGCTCTTCCAGCGCTGCTTTGATCTGATCGGTCAGCGCGCGGGTATCGAAGCCAGGGGACTTGGTGATGGACATGATGACGCCGTAGGTCGGCGTCTTTTCCGGGGTCTGGCTGACGGTGGCGTCGCCCCGCATCGGCTCGATCCCCCATTCGACCTTGGCCACGTCGCGCAGCGTGATGGGGCGGTCACCGACCTTTTTAATCACCGTCCGCGCGATGTCATCGAGGTCGGTCGTCATGGCGAGATTGCGCACCATGATTTCGGTCGGGCCGCTGCTGAGGAAACCGCCCGTCGTGGTGTTGGCCGCTTCAGCGACCGCTTCTTCAAGTTCGGCGAAGCTCACATCGTGGGCCTGCATCCGGAAGGGATCGGGCTGGACTTCGATCTGCTTCACACCGCCGCCCATATTGAGAATCTCGGCGATACCGGGGATGCTCTGGAGACGGCGTTTGATCGTCCAGTCTGCTAGCGCCCGGACGTCGCGCGGAGGAATGTATCCAGGTTCGCCCTCTTTAATCGTGGAGCGCACACCCACGAGCAGGATTTCGCCCATGAGCGATGCGACCGGCGTCATGAAGGGTTGCACGTTTTCGGGCAGTTGCTCGCGTGCCGATTGCAGGCGTTCTTGGACGAGGACGCGCGCCTTATAGATGTCGGTGTCCCAGCCGAACTCGGCGTAAACGAGCGAGAGGGCTACGTCCGAGTTGGACCGCAAACGCGTAAGCCCGGCGACACCCATGAGCGCGCTTTCGAGCGGCTGGGTGACACGGGTCTCCACCTCTTCCGGCGCGAGGCCCGCGGCTTCGGTCAGGATGATGACGGTGGGTTTGGTCAGATCGGGTAGCACTTCGACCGGAAGCTTCACGCCAATCTGCAGGCCGAGAACGAGGACGATGAGAGAAACGCCGAGGACGATCGCCCGGTTGGCGAGCGACCACTGAATCATTTTGTTAAGCATGGTCGTTCCTCAGTGGCTCTTGGGTTGGGAGGACGGACGGGCTTCAATTGCTGCCGGGATCGCGCCTGGCTTCTTGCGAGAGCCGAGCACGACGAGGAGGAGCACGAACAGCACTCCGCTGACGATCATCCAGAACGGACTTTGGGACTCGTGGGACTCATCACCGTGGGCATGGCCATCACCGCCAGCGGCTGCGGTGTTCTTCTTTGCATCGCTGCCGAGCTCAGAGCCATCGGCGGCGTGCGCGTGACCATGGGCCGCATCCAGCGCTTCCTTGAGCGAAATACTGCCACCCCCCGCGAACGCCAGCGAGTAGGCTCCTTGGGTCACGACCTCATCGGCGGGCAGAAGGCCGCTGACGATCTCGACAAAGCGATCATTGCTTTGGCCGACGACAACGGCCGTCTTCACGAAGGCATTGGCCAGCCCGAAATCCTTCACATACACGAAGCGCCGGGACGCTTCTCCCTGCAATGCACTGAGCGGCACGCTCACCACATTCGCGCGGCTGGCGATGACGATGGAGAACTCGGCTCGCATACCGGGGCGGAGCACATTCTCAGGATTAGGCAGGCTGAAAATCGCATCGATGGTGCCGCCGACGGGATCGGCAGAGGTTCCGAATCGCAGCAACCGGCCTTCAAACTTTTTCTCCGGCAAAGCGGAGATTGTGATGTAGGTCTTGGCTCCGGGCTTGAGACGTCCGGCAATGTGCTCGGGCACGCGCGCAACCGCATAGACTTCGCTCAGGTCGGTGATCTCCAAGAGCGCCTTGGCGGGTTCCACAGGATCGCCCAGGCGGACGTCGAGATGGGTCACGATGCCGCTGAGCGGCGCGCTGAGAGAAACAACCGGCGGTGGATTGCCCGGCTGGCGACTCTCCACTTTCGCGACCTCGGCACCGGCCGCGACTCGGTCTCCGGGGAGCGCAGTGAGCGCTACCACTCGTCCCTCGATGCGACTGCTCACGGCGGCGATATTGCCGGGCTTGGCCTCGATGCGACCGAGGGAGAAAACGCTCTCCTCGAAATCGGTTTCTTCGACAGCCACGGTTTGGATGCGCAGGTTTTGCACGCCGATGGCGTCGAGCACCACCGTGTCGGCGGCGCGAGCGGCATCCGCCGCAGGAAGACTCGCGGCAAGCGCGAGTGAAAGGATGAGCGGGAGTGAAAAAGAGAATGGTTTCATTTGGACGAGAAGAGAGAAGTGGTGAGGGGGAAGGCGGGGTCGGTGAGACTTTCGGCGCGGACAAGCGCCACAGCGTAGGCGGACTCGGCGTCGAGGATTTCGCGGCGCAAAGAGACGAGCGCGCGTTGCGCATCGAGCACGTCGATCAACGGGAGCTGACCCTCGTCGTAGGCGCGACGAACGATGGCATAAGCCTCTTCGGTGGCAGGCAGGACATCGCGGCGGAGATTCTGCGCGGCGGCATTGGCCGCTTTCAGCTCCTGCCAGGCGGCGGTGAAGGCCGAACGCAGTTCTACTTCCACCGCGCGGATTGCTTGTTCCGCGCCGGCGAGATTCTCCCGCGCAGCACGGATGTTGCCCTGGTTTTTGTTGCGAACGGGGATCGGCATGGAGACGCCCGCCACAAATGCTGCGTCCGTGCCCTCCCGCAGGAAACGAACGCCGCCGCCGACCGTAATATCCTGGGCGGACTGCGCTTTTTCGAGATCAAGGGACGCCCGCCGACCGACGACAATGGCCTGTTGAAGATCGATCCGTGGATGCCGGCCGATCTTGGCGAGAAAAGTTTCCTCCGGGGGGAGAGCCTCCGGCATGCGGAGGCTGCCGGGCAGCGTGGTGACATCGGCCGGAGAGCCGCCCCACGTCGCGGACAACGAGGCACGCGCGGCGGCGAGAGCGGCTTGCGCGCGGGCTAATTCCCCTTGCCCGGAGGCCAGCGCGGCGCGGGCGCGGGCCGTTTCAGCGGGTGAGGCCGCACCGGCTTTCACGCGAAAATCCACGGCCTCCAAGGTTGCACGCGCGAGCTGAAGCGGTTCTTCCGCAAGGGCGACACGTTGCTGCGCAGCGAGGGTCTCGACGTAGGCAACGGCGGCCGTTGCGATCACTTCGGACCGGCGCACGGCATATTCTTTGGCGGCGATTTCGCGCTCTTTGGTTGCGAGGGCGACACGCCGGTCGCGCTTGCCACCGCGTTCGAATGTCTGGCTCGCCTGCACGGTGGTTTCGAGACTCTCCACTCCTTGCACGCTTCCCGTGCCGAGGAAATTTTCGACGGAAACGTCCAGCGTGGGATTGGGCCGATAGCCGGCTTGTTCGATCAAGGCTTCGGCGGCACGTTCGCCGTAACCTTGCGCGACGAGTCCGGGATTTCGTTCCACCGCGAGAGCGAGCGCGGAGGATAACGTGAGTGTTGAGGGCGAAACTTCCTGAGCGCGGCCACTCAGTGCGAAGAGCGCGACCGCCAATCCGCAGGAGAGATGGGTTCGATATGACAGAATGAAAAAAGGCATGATGAGAATGGGAAATGCGAAGGGGGAAGGCATGTGCGTGAACGCGCGCAGGCGTTCGCACAGAATTCAAAACAGCCCGTCAGTCCGCGCAGGGACTAATCAGGCCACGCTAAGCGTGGGAGCGCGCGGCGATAGCGCCGCGCGTTGCACGAACTGCCAAGTAGAGACCCAGCCTAGTGGGTGCTCTATAAAATCGGCAGGGATCACACTGGCACCGTCCGGACCATCAGCGGGGATGGAAGGCGCGCAGATCAACATCAAGCAGACGAACAAATCCGGTGAAGGAACGGATAGGGCATTCCCCATGGGTTTGAACCCTCCATCTTCAACGACCTTGCAGCTGTCCATATCTCCACCCGCCGCACAACAAGGCGACGCGTGCTCCGAATCAAGGGTGAGTCCCGCTGCTTCCAATCCGCAATGCTGCGTCGCCAGCAACCAGAAGGTTGCCACCAACATAACAAAAGATTTTCGGCAGAAACTCACGGCTATAGGCAGGCTCGACCCGCAGCAAATGTCAACGTTCCCAAAGAACAGCGAATTGTCGGATCACGATAAGAATACACGGAAACGAGAGTGCCGCCGAAGATCGGCAGCACTCGAACGCAGGGTGAACCGTGCTTATAAACGGAGACGAGAATCAGCTCGGCGGTGTTTTGAGATCAGTGGCCCTCGCAGGTGCAGGCGTATTCCGCCTTACTGCATCCGCCACAGTTCGCCAGGTTCAGATCGACGCGGAAGTTTTTCGGCTTCGCATCGGCGCTGGCCCGCGTCTGCACCACGACGCGATAAGGATCGCCGCTGGGCAGCGCCGTCTTGGAGACAAAACCAGTGGCCGTCTTTTCGAGTTCGAGCTTTGCCTTTCCGCTGGCTGGCTCGGCGGTGACTGTGACGACCTGCGCGCCGGGATCGACCGGCTTGAGGGCGGCGTCGTAGAAGGTGATTTCCACCTTGCGGTCCGACGTGACGAAGAACTCTGCCTTGTTCGGTTCGGATTCGAGAAGTCGGCCGCCTTTGGGACCGGCAACATACTTTTCAGCTTGGAGCGAAGCGGTGGCGCAGAGTGCCGCGACCGCGAATGTGATGTATTTCAGTTTCATAGGATTTGTTTTTGTGGGTTTAACGAACGAAAGAGGGGCGCTCGCGCAATCAGACCGACGCCGGGTCTTGTCGCACGGCATTGAGTGGAGGCGTGCTGTTTCGAGAGGCGCGGGAACGCCGGCCCTCCATCCAGTCATAAAGCACGGGAAGGAGAATGAGCGTGAGGAAGGTCGAGGTGATGACACCGCCAATGACCACTGTGGCCAGCGGGCGCTGCACCTCCGCACCGGCACCGGTGGACAGCGCCATCGGCACAAACCCGAGAGAGGCGACGAGCGCCGTCATCAACTTTGGCCGGAGTCGCGTCAGCGTTCCTTCGACTACGGCTTTGCGCACGTCGCTGCCTTCCGCACGGAGCTGATTGATGAAGCTGATCAGCATGATGCCGTTGAGCACGGCGATGCCGGACAGCGCGATAAAGCCCACGGCCGCAGAAATCGTGAACGGCATTCCCCGTAACCACAGGGCCATGACACCACCGGTCGCGGCCAAGGGAACACAGAGAAAAATCAGCAAGGCCTGACGCGCGCTGCCGAAGCTCACGTAGATGAGCCCGAAGATCAGCGCGAGCGCGGCGGGCACAACGATGAGGAGCCGGGCGCGCGCCGCCTGGAGATTTTCAAATTGCCCGCCGAATTCAAAATAGTAACCGGAAGGAAACTGCACCTGCTCGCGAAGCTTAGCCTGCGCCTCCAGGACAAAACCTTCTGTGTCACGACCGCGCACATTGATGAGAATGGCGACGCGACGTTGCGTGTCCTCGCGGTTGATGGTGCCGATCCGGTCGGCGACGGCGATTTCGGCGACGCGCTCAAGCGGCACTTGCACGCCGCCTTCGGCAACGACGGGAAGTTTCCGCAGCCCGGCCAGATTCAGCCGTTCCGCCTCCGGCAACCGCACGACGACTTCATAGCGTTTGCTGCCATCGATCATCGAGCCGGCGTCTTCGCCGCCGAGCGCTGTCCCAACCACGGCATTGATCTCATCGGCGTGCAGGTTGAGTCGTTGCAGCGCATCGCGCTTCGGCGTGATTTCGAGCATGGGCACGCGGCCCAAGGCATCGAACTCAACATCGCCGCCTCCTTTCACGCCACGAAGCACGTCGCGCGCGGCCATCGCAAGGCGTTCCAATTCCACATAGTCGTCTCCGTAGATTTTCAACGCGAGGTCGGCGCGCGCGCCGGCCATGATTTCGTTGAACCTCATCTGGATTGGCTGCGTGAAAAGATACGTCTGCCCCGGAGCCACGGCGACGAGTTCGCGCCGCATGAGTTCGATCAGTTCCGACTTGGTTATCTTGCGGCCGTCCACCTCGCGCCATTTCTCCACGGGTTCGAAAAACACGTAGGTGTCGGAAACGTTTGGTCCCATCGGATCGGTCGCGATCTCCGCCGTGCCGATGCGAGAGAAGATATGCCGCACTTCCGGAAATTTCGCCAGAAGCAGCTTTTCGGAAGCGCGTTGGAGTTCGACGGAATCGCTCAAGGCCACGCTGTTGCCGCGGATCATCTGAATCGACAGTGAGCCTTCATCGAGTTGCGGGATGAACTCCGCGCCGAGCTTGGTGAAAACCCAGCCGGCACCGGCAAAGAGGACGAGCGCGACCACCACGACGAGCCAGCGCAGACGGAGTGCGCCCGCCAGTAGCGGCGTGTAGAGCGCCTTCGCGGCGCGGACCACCCAGCCGTCCTTCTCACTGATATTGCCGCGCAGAAACCACGAACACAGCGCGGGCATGAGCGTGATCGCCAGCACGAGCGCGCCGACGAGTGCGAACATCACCGCCACAGCCATCGGGCGAAACATTTTCCCCTCGATGCCGGTGAGGGCGAGGATCGGCACGTAAACGAGCGTGATGATGAGCACGCCGAAAAACATGGGGCGCGCGACTTCGCGCGCGGAGCGGCGCACTTCGTCGAAGCGCTCCGCTGCGGTCAGCTTGCGCCCGAGTTTGTGTTGTTTCTCGGCGATATGCCGGAGGATGTTTTCCACCATCACGATCGCACCGTCCACGATCAGACCGAAGTCGATCGCACCGAGGCTCATCAGATTCGCGGTGATCTTCGTTTCCACCATGCCGATCAGCATGAAGAGAAATGAAAGCGGAATCGCCAAAGCGACGATGAGCGCCGCGCGCCAGTTGCCGAGGAACGCGAACAGGATCACGGCCACGAGCACCGCGCCTTCGAACAGATTCTTCTCAACCGTGTGGATGGTCGCGTTGACCAGATCCGAGCGATCGTAGACGACCCGGATCTCCGTGCCCGCCGGAAGTTTTTCCTGAATGTGCTTCAGGCGTTCGACGACCGCCTGCGCCACCAAACGCGAGTTCTCGCCCGCGAGCATGATGGCAGCACCGGTCACGGTTTCCTCGCCGTCTTCAGTCGAAGCGCCGGTCCGCACGGCCGAGCCGATGGAGACTTCCGCGAGATCGCGGATCAGGAGCGGACGCGCCGCGCCTGCGAATTTCACGGGAAGCGAACTCAGGTCTTCGGCTGTCTTTGCGCGTGTATCCGCGCGGACAACGACCGCCTCGCCGCCTATTTCAAGCACACCGCCGCCGGCGTTGTCAGTGCTGTTGCGCACGACAGCGGCGAGTTGCGCGAAGCTCACTCCGGCCTCGGCAAGTTTCGCGGGATTTGGCGCGATGACGATTTGCTTTTCGTAGCCGCCGATAGCGTTCACTTCGGCCAGACCGGGCGTTGATCGCAGCAGAGGCTTGATCGTGTAATCGTGAAGAAGCCGGAGCTGGCGGAGTTGTTCAGGGCGATCCGCGGGAATGCCCGGCGCACCGGACTTATAGCGCAGCGTGTAGTAAACGATTTCGCCCAGCCCCGTGCTGATGGGCGCCAATGCGGGGGTCACGTCGTCCGGCAGGCGGTCGCGCGCGCGGTTCAGTCGTTCCGTGACGAGCTGGCGCAGACGGTAGATGTCCACGCTGTCCTTGAACGTCATCGTGACCTGCGAGAGCCCGAACTTGGAGAGCGAGCGCAGCTCCACCATATCCGGCAGACCCGCCATCTCCATTTCAACAGGCACCGTCACGAGCGTCTCAACCTCCTCGGGAGCGAGCGCGCCTGCCTCCGTGTTGATCTGTATCTGCGGACTGGTGATGTCGGGCACGGCATCGACGCCGAGCCGTGTGGCGGACCACAGTCCGATGCCCACTAGGATCACTGCGCAACAGGCGACGAGCCCGCGCTTGCGCAGCGAAAAATCAATCAGCCATTCCAGCATCAGTGCCCGTCGGCGCAGCCGACGCCTCCGTTCAGGGCTTGAATCTCCGCCAACGAAAGGCCCCGCACGCCTTTCACGACGATGGTGTCGCCCTCATAGAGGCCGTCTTTGATTTCGACGTGCGTCGCGTCCGTGACGCCGATGGTCACGGGCGTGCGCAGGAACCACTCGCCGTTCGCGACATAAACGAAGTCACCCTTGATGGTGCGAAGCAGGGCTTCCGCCGGAATCGCCGCCGATTCCGCCGCACCTGCAAACGCATGAGACCCGACCTCTCCGGTTTGCAGGCTGACGAATTGGCGGGCCGTGGGTGTGAGCTGCACGCCATGCCCGGCCTTGTAGGTCGCGGCGGGCGCAGGCTCGGCGGGAACGGCGGTGGTGGCGTGAGACTCGCCGCAGCCGCTGAGGACAAACGCGAGCGAGGAAAGGAGGGAGAGAACGAGAAGGGTTTTCATGGTTGAGAAATTTGGACGGCGTTGAAATCGAGACCGGTGAGAAGTTGCACGCGCAGGCCGGACTCGATGGCCTCGCGTTGGGTGTCGAGGAGCGCTTCGACGGCTTCGAGATAAGCGTTCTGCATCTCGACGTAGGTGGCGATGGGCACCGCACCGAGGCGGTAGTGGCGGTCCGCCAGTTCGGCGGCCTCGCGGAATTTCTGAATCGAGTCCGGTGACCAGCGACGAGTTTCGGCAAGCTTGGTCGTGAAGGCGTGCGCGGCGATCAGCACCTCGCGCTCGAGTTCGCGTTGGGCGACCAGCAGCGAGGCTTCGGCCTGGCGCTGACGTGCCTGCGACACCTCGGTTGCGCTGCGCGTGCGCCCAGAAACAGGCAACGGCATCGACAAACCGATGCCGACGACGGTCTCTTTGTCTCCGGCTTTTTCCTGCGAATAGAACGGGCTTACGCTGATCGATGGGTAGCGTTCGTTGCGCGCCAGACGCACGGCGTAGCCTTGCTGCTCCAGCTCGACCTGCCGCATCTTGAAGTCGAAATTCTTTTCCATCGCGGCAGCGAGAAGCGCGTTCGTCGAAGGGGCCTCGTTGAGCGTGACGGCCGTTGAAGCGACTTTCAACGGCGTGCCTGCGGCGACGCCGCGCAGTTGGTTGAGTTCGATGAGCGATGCCTGGAGGGCGAGTTCCGCTTCCGATGCGCGGCGTTGCAGCGCGAGTTCGCTCGCTTCGATGACACGGGTTTCGAGCAGCGGGGTGACTCCAGCAGGATCTCGCGCGAGAAACGTCTCTTTCAATGCTGCGAACCGGTCCGCCACCTCGCGCACGGCGGCGGTTTTCGCGTTGGCCGCATAAAGGCCATAAGCCAGGGTGCATGCACGGGAGGCCAATGCTTGCTGGAAGCGCGCGAGGCCGAGTTCGGCAATCGCCACGTCGCGGTTTGCGATGGCCTTGCGCAGGGAAAGGCGGCCCGGCCATTCGAACGTTTGCGTGACGGACACCGACCACGCCGCGCCATCGCCGAGCGATGCGCCACTCGCGTCCTTCACTCGCTTGCGGCCGAGGTCGAGCGAAAGCTCCGGGTCATTGAGTGACGCCGCCGAACGAACCCCCGCTTTGGCTGCGGCGATTTCGGCTTCATAGAATTTGAGTTCGGGATTGTTGGCGGAAATCTCGCCAACAATGGTCGCGAGCGGAACCGCAGCCGGGCTCTCGGGAGACGGTTGCGCGCTAGCCGGAACGACGAGCACGAGAAACCCGACCAGCGGGCAAAGACGTTGAAAAGGGAGGAATGACTTCATCGAAAAGTTGGGAAGGGATCAGACGGTGATGCAGACGTTCAGGCGCGCAGTTGCCTGGATACGCGCCACGCATACGCGTTGGCGCGGAATCGAGAATGGCCGACCAGTCCGCGCAGGGACTACTCAGGCCTGAATCAACGAAGGAGCGCGCGGCGACAGAGCCGTCCGACGCTCAAAATGCCACTCGGGCACCCATGCTGCCGGTCGCTCCATGCCGTCCACGAACTTGGCGGAAGGCTCTGTAATCAGAGTCGGCACGAGCAGGCGGATGCAGAGCATACACGTGCAGGACTGAAGACCAGGCGCAGGCACCTTCACCGCTGAGTTCGACGCGGACGCTCCGCGTTCGACGACTTCGCATCCATCTTTCGAGCACGGTGCCGATTCCGAACAGCAACCGCTGGAGTCACTGGCCAAATCCCAAACTCCGGCCGCTTCCAATCCGCAATACTGCGTCGCCACCAGCCAGACGGCCAGCAGCGTGAATATGGACATGCGACGGAGGATCGACACAGTCCTATCCCTGAGATTCGCATGGCATTTGTCAATTTATGACGGGACGAGGAAGTGCTTGAGGGTAAGCAAATATTACCGGGCAGACCTTCCTTATCTTACGGGAAAAAGACTTTCCCCGCGTGCGAGTCTGCGTCTCGTCCTCCCCATTCCAGCGGGGACACGCCCGCAACGCCCCGATTCCGGCTGACGCCGGGATTTTCTAGCGCGAGCGGGCGAGTTCGCCGCTCCAGTGCTCCCACTCCGATTCCGGCTCCGGCCATTCGCTGCGGACGGAGACGCCTTGGTTCCAGCGCTAACGGCCGCCTCTGGCGATTCGTCGTCCGAGCACGACCATTCGCCAGGATCGCTCCCTGTCGCGGGCTCCGGTCGCGACACCGGCGGCCTTGCCGCGCTTCCACCTGCGCCGACTCCTTCCTCCGCTTCTGGCCTGTCGCCTGCACTCCGCTCCCGCACCTGCGCGATGAACCCGCCCGCTCGAAACGATGGGAGTTGGTTAGCGAGGCTGCGCCCTCCGCGTTTTGGATACGCTCAGACGCCGCTGGGCTTGTGGTGTTCGCTCTCGTTGCGCCGCTCACGGATTTTCTTCTAGCGAAGCCACACCCTGATGGCTGCCTCATGATAGCACCTGCGGCGGCTGGCGGGCAGGCGGCGCGAGCGCCTTCGCCCGTCCGCGCCTCAAGGTATTGCTCGCTTCGCTGCGCTCCACCTTGCGCGACGGTGCTGATCTTCGGCATCCCTCCGGGGCGGCCGATTTAACGGTTCGGCTCGGGTTGGGGTCCGCGTAGCGCGGCCCGCTACATGCGCCCTCGTTGGGGCGCTCGTCAGCACATCACAGTCATGAACACGTCCGTCATCGTTTCACCCGCCCGCACCTTCAAAGCGCTTTCGTCGGAAGACCTCCGCCGCTGCGCGCCGTCAATTTTTGCGGAGCACGCCCGGCCCGGCGTTTCTTCTCGCTACACCTTCGTTTCCACAGAGCAGGTCGTTGCCCTGCTCAGGGCCGAGGGTTGGGAGCCCGTCAAAGCCTCCGAGCAACGCGTGCGACTCGAGGACCGCATCGGTTTCCAGATGCACGAGATCCGATTCGCTCGCCGCGTCGATTTGGAGGCGGGCGCGCTTCAGGTCGGGAGCACTCGCGCGGAGATGGTTTTGCAGAACGCCCACGACGGGAGCCGGGCCTACCGCATCGATGCCGGTCTTTATCGGTTGGTTTGCCGCAACGGGCTCACGGTTTCGGATGCCGACTTCGCCCACGTTTCGATCCGTCACTTTGATGTTTCCGCCGAGTCATTCGCTCAGGCGGCGCAGGCCGTGGCGCAGAACACGCCGCGCACGCTGGAGGCGGTGGCGAAGTGGCAGAGCGTGCAGCTCTCGCAGGCGACCAGAGTCGAGTTCGCGCGCCGGGCGGCGAAGCTCCGTTGGGACGCCGATCAGCCAGTGATGAAGTTGCTCAGCGCCGAAAAGTTGCTGACGCCGGTCCGCTACGGCGATGCCGCAACCGACCTCTGGACGACGTTCAACGTGATCCAGGAGCACTTGGTTCGCGGGGGTGATCGTTACCTCGCCTACACCGATGGGATGGGCATTCGGCGCAATCGCACGCGACCGGTTGCTAGCCTCACCGAAGGGCAACGCATCAACAAGGCGCTCTGGAGTCTCGCGGGCGAATTCGCGAACAACTGAGTCGAGTCACGGGGCGGCAGCTGCCGCCCCTTTTTTCGCAGGCGAGGGCTTGCCAGCCGTATCTGCATCTGTCTTCAAAGAATTCCCTCCCGCCAAAACTTTCCGGTAGAGCTATGCTCCCGGGAGTTTAAGCCCGCTCTCACGAGCGGGCTTTTTTCTTTTCATCGATGCGATGCACGATGCGTTCGCGGGAGAGAGCCGGCACGATCACAGACGCATACGCCGCAGACGCAGCGCGTTCGTAATGACGGAGACCGATGAGAACGCCATCGCGGCACCCGCCAGCATTGGGCTAAGCAGGAGCCCGAAAAACGGATACAGAACGCCTGCTGCAATCGGGACGCCGAGCACGTTGTAGAAAAAGGCGAAAAACAGATTCTGGCGGATATTGCCCATGGTCGCACGTGAGAGGCGAATCGCCTTCGCGATGCCCCGCAAATCGCCTTTTACCAGCGTGATTCCGGCGCTCTCCATCGCGACATCCGTGCCGGTGCCCATGGCGATACCGACATCGGCAGCAGCGAGCGCTGGAGCGTCGTTAATGCCGTCGCCTGCCATCGCGACGCGTCCGCCCTCTTTCTTCAATTCCTGGACACGCCGGATCTTGTCGGCCGGTTCGACTTCGGCATCGACGCGGTCGAGACCGAGCTTCTTTGCGACGGCCTCGGCCGTGCGGCGATTGTCACCCGTGGCCATGATGAGTTTCACGCCGAGTTCGTGAAGTTGAGCGATGGCTTCGACCGTGGTTTCCTTGATTGGATCGGCGACGGCGAGCAGCCCGGCGGCGCGACCGTCGATGGCGATAAACAGCACCGTCTTACCATCCGTCTGCCAGGCAGCAGCCTTTTCCTGCGACGCCGTGGACAGGACGATGCGCTCGGCTTCGAGAAACTTCGCTTTGCCGACGAGGACCGCACGTCCCTCCACGTTGCCCGCAACTCCTCCGGCCGTGACTGACCGGAAATCAGAGACGTCCTGCAACTGAAGTTTCTTCTCTTCGGCTCCGCGCACCACCGCCGCGGCGAGCGGATGTTCGGACGCGCGTTCTAGCGAGGCAGCCAGGCGCAGCACGATCGCATCGTCGAATCCGCTCTCTGCAAAAATATCGGTGAGGCGCGGGCGGCCTTCGGTGAGCGTTCCCGTTTTGTCCACAACGAGCCAGTCCACCTTGCCGAGGTGTTCGAGCGCCTCGGCGTTTTTCACGAGCACGCCTTCCTGCGCGCCACGTCCCACGCCAACCATGATCGACATGGGCGTTGCGAGGCCAAGCGCACACGGGCAGGCGATGATCAAAACGGCAACGGCGTTAACAATCGCGTAGGCCAGACTTGGCTCAGGTCCGAAGAAGAACCACAGCACGAACGTGAGCGCCGCAATTGCGACGACTGCGGGCACGAAGATCGCCGATACCTTGTCCGCCAGCCCCTGAATCGGCGCACGGCTGCGCTGCGCTTCGGCCACCATCGCGACAATGCGAGCGAGCATTGTATCCCCTCCGACCTTGTCGGCGCGCAGGATGAAACTGCCGGTGCCGTTGACAGTGCCGCCCGTGGCGCGATCACCTGACTTCTTCTCAACGGGAAGTGATTCGCCGGTGAGCATCGACTCATCGATCGATGATGCGCCGTCTTCCAACACACCATCCACGGGCACTTTCGCGCCGGGTCTCACGCGCAATCGGTCTCCCGCCTTCACTTCGGCCAGCGGCACCTCGACATCGCCGGATTCAGTCACTTTCAGTGCCACGGGCGGAGCGAGATTGAGCAGCGCTTTGATCGCGCTCGACGTGCGAGCGCGGGCACGCAGTTCCAGCACCTGACCGAGGAGCACAAGCACCACGATCACTGCCGCCGCTTCAAAATAGACATCGACCACGCCGTGTCCGCGCATCGCTTCCGGAAAGAGCGTCGGGAAGAAGAACGCCACCACGCTGAATATCCACGCGGCACCTACGCCCAGGGCGATGAGGGTAAACATGTTCCAGTGTCCCGAGCGCAGCGAACGTGCTCCTCTCATGAAAAACGGCCAGCCGCCCCACAGGACCACCGGAGTGGCGAGCACGAATTGCACCCACCGGCTGAGTGAGCCATTCGCGATATGGGCGAATGACGGCACGAGATGCGCCATCGCCAGAATGAAGACAGGCAGCGTCAACGCCCCCGTGATCAATAAGCGGCGCATCATGTCGCGAAGTTCGGTATCGTCCTCGGGTTCCGCACTGACGGTCTTCGGCTCCAGCGCCATGCCGCAAATCGGACAATCCCCGGGCTCGCTGCGCTCGATTTCGGGGTGCATCGGACAGGTCCAGAGCGTGCGCGAGGCTTCGGCAAAGGCCGGATTGCGCTCCAGAGCCATGCCGCATTTCGGGCAATCGCCGGGCTTGTCCGACTCAACGCCCGGGCACATCGGACAGAAATACTTGGCAGCCCCGGAGGGCTTCACCGCGTGGTCGTGGTGATCATGTCCGTGGTGCTCACAGGTGTGAGCCGCGTGCCCTTCGTGATCGTGCCCCTTTGCGTGGTGTTCGGCTGGGGCGGCGTGGTGGTGGCAGTTCTTCTTGGGGGAGGCGTCGTGTTTCATAGCGGAATTTGTCCTTTCCCCAACGCAGACGGAGCGGATGAAGGAACCTTACATGGCTTTTTCTGCGCAATTGCAGTCGAGGCATCTACCCTGCGTGCAATCTCCACAAAACGCGACCAGCTCACGACGAAGACGGGCGCGGGCACGGTGAACCGCCACGGTGGCGGCGTTGGTCGTCATTTTTAATGAGGACGCCACTTTGGCGATGGATTCGCCTCCCAGATCCACCCGGCGCACCAGCTCGGCCGCGCGCGGCTCCAGTTTGGGCAGCAGACCGCTGAGGCAGGCGCACAAAGTTGCAGAGACCGCTTCGTCCGGAATACGCTCTCGACCCCAAGCGTCTTCGCGGCGCAGGCGGGCCAGTTCACTGCGATGATAGTCGATGAGCGTGCGGCGCAATATTCGGTAGAACCACGCGACGATCTTTTCGTTCTCACGCACCGTATCGCGTCGCCGCATGGCTTTCACCAGCGCGTGCTGCAACAGGTCATCCACCTCCGCGTCCGTGCCCAGTCGTTTACGGAGGAATGCGCGAAACAGCGCCCGCTTTTCGAGCACGACATCCGCTGCGGAATCGGTGGAGACTTTGCGCGTCATGCTTTGACTGCGGTGGAGACCGCGAGGGTTTGTTTTTCAGCCTGCCGGGCCAGCTTTCGTTCCCAAAACCATGAGAAGAAAATCGGGACGGAGAAAAGTGAAACCACGTCGAAGACCATGCCACCGACTACGGGTAACACCATGGGGACCATCAGCTCAGAGCCACGCCCTGTCGCCCAGAGCACCGGGATGAGGGAGAGCATCGTTGTGGCATTGGTCATGATCGCCGGACGCCGCCGTCGTAGGCCGGCGACAAATACGCGGCGGTGAACCTCGTCTACGTCCTTGGGCGGCACTTTGAACTGCTCCTGAATGTAGGTGCCGAGGAGGATGCCGTCATTGAACATCACGCCGAGAAGCACGAGGAAACCGACAATCACTGCGGTCGTCATCTCCGCGCCCCACAACCACACAAAGAAGAAACCGCCTGCGGTGGTGACGGTGGCGTTGCACAGCACGATGATTGCGGTGATCAGCCAGGAGCGGGTGCCGAGATAGATGAGCAAGACCATCACCGCCATCGACGCGGAGATCACCCAGCGCAGTGTGGCGTCGGCTTTGAGTTTTTGCTCGTAACGGCCGACCCAACGAAACGTGGCGCCAGCCGGCAATTTCAACTCTCCGCGCTCAATCGCCGCACGCAGGCGGGCATCCGCATCCTGGACGACCTCTACCTCTCCGCGATCACGCGCGTTGAGCAGTACGTATTGGGTGCGTTTACCGCCCTCCGAACGGATCGCCATCGGTCCGATAGTGTAGGTGAGCCCGGCTTCGCTTGCGCGCTCAGCCACGACACGCACTGGCGCAACGGCAACGTTCTCGCGAGGGACGACACCGTCAGGTAGCGGATCGCCGGCGGGCACCGTTAATTCGGCGCGGCGTGGATTGAGAATGACGTAGTTGCGTTGATGATTCAGCGGAAGCGTCGGGAGAAACGCCGTCGCGTCAGGAGCGCCCTCGGCAAATTCCAACGTGTAGGTCGTCGGTGCGGCGAGCAGGTTGGTGAGCGGGATCGCGCCGTGTCCCGCGGCCATGGCGACCTGGAGCTGGAGTAATTCGTCCGGATCATCGCGGCGCTCGCGCAGGTAACGAATGCGAACCGGATAACGGAGCGCACCTTCCACGGAGAAAGTTGCGGGCATGCCTCCGAGCGCCGTCTCGACGGTCTGCATGACCATCTCGTTGGAGAAACCGAAACGCGCGAGCTTCTCGGGATCGAGACGGACCTCGGCATACGGTTTTCCACCTTCGCGTTGCATCTGCACGTCGGCCGCGCCGGGCGTGGGGCGGACGACTTTTTCGGCCGCTTCGGCGAAGCGTTCGAGGGCTTCGGAGTCGTCGCCGAGAATCTGGAGCGCGATCAAACTGCGGATGCCGGTCGAGAGCATGACGACCCGCGTCTCGATGGGCTGGAGCCAGCTTGGCGCGACGCCGGGAATATCGGATACTGCGGCGAGCACATCACGCACCTCAAGGAGCGTGCGCGGACGATGCTCAACTTTACCATCACGGTTGGTGATCTCGTGGACGGGCCATTCATTGTAAGGCTTCAGAATCACGACGGTTTCGATCATTCCTATGGGGGCGGGATCGAAGGCGGTTTCAGAGCGGCCCATCTTGCCCATCAAACTCGCCACCTCCGGCACACTCTCGATCAGGCGATTTTGCGTCTGCATGATCCGTTGCGTTTCCCCGAGACCGCCGGTCGCGGGAATCGAAGGCATGAAGAGCAGGCTGCCTTCGTCGAGAGGGGGTAGGAAACTGGAGTCCACACCCGGAAACCAACGCGTGAGGTTTGCGTCGATTTTTGTCTGCCCGAGGTCGGCACCGACCCACTCGAAACTCTTCCGGAGCGGCGTGCTCATCGTCTTCCACCCAAGGCCGAGCAGGTAGCCGCCCAAAGCCAGCGTGACGATCGCGAACGAGAAGAGAATCTTGTGACGCAGGATGTGGTTATAGGCCCAGTCGTAGGTGACGTGAATGAGACGGCTCGTTGGGTTCTCCTCGTAATTGACTAGGCGTTCCTGGCCGATGCGCCAGACAGCCGACCCGACAAGCAAAGCAAACAGCGGCGCGAAGATGTATCCGGGCACAGTGAGCAACCAGCGTCCGTGCTCCATCGGCAGGCTCCAGCCGTCTCGAATGAACCAGCCGAACGCGACGCCCGCGGCGAGTCCTGCGAGGGTTACGAGCACCGGCTTCCGCACATGCCAGGGCGGAAGCAAAAAACGGCAGAGCGCGGGCACGAGCAGCGTGCCGAAAATCACCGCGCCGCTGATCGCGAGCGACTTCGTCAATGCAAGCGGTGCGAAGAGGCGACCGGCTTGATCCTGCAACGCAAAGATCGGCAGGAAACCAATCACGGTCGTGGCAGCCGATGTCGCGAGCGGACGGGCCACTTCCTTCGCTGCTGCAACAACCGTATCCACAATCTCCGTATTGAATGGCGAGGTCGGCATCACACGTCCTTCGCGGCGGCACTTCTCCTGTAAATCGACGAGATGCTGCGTGATATTTTCCGTCATGATGATGCCGAAATCGACCATCACGCCGATGGCGATGGCGATGCCGGCAAGCGACATGATGTTGGCGCTCACACCGACCAGTTGCATCACGAGAAACGTGAACAGCATGCCGAGCGGAAGACTGATCGCGACCGCGAGACTTCCACGCACGTGCAGCAAGAAAACCACGATGACGATGACCGTGGTGATCACCGCTTCCATGAGTGTTCCGGCCAAAGTTTCGGTTGTCTCGCCGATCAACTGTGAGCGGTCGTAGAACGGCACGACTTCCAGTTTTTCGCCCACCA
Source organism: uncultured Opitutaceae bacterium (assembly GCA_964573305.1). Taxonomy (GTDB): domain Bacteria; phylum Verrucomicrobiota; class Verrucomicrobiia; order Opitutales; family Opitutaceae; genus Nibricoccus. Next base: position 29,781 of record CAZNJG010000003.1, on the reverse strand, counting down.
TCGCCGGACGAAGATCAGCGAGCCGCTTTTTCACACCGTCGATAACGGTCTTGGGATCTTCGCCCACTCTCAGCCCGATGATTGCGCCCACGTGCTCCTGATAGCCATCGGCGAGCAGCCCTTGGCGGAATTGCCCACCGAGTCTCACCTCTGCGATTTGACCGAGGCGCAAGCCCGCGCCCTTCATGCGGTCGCCACGGAGGATGATGTTCTCCACATCTTCGACGGAGCGGATGAAGCCAACGCCGCGGATCATCGTTTCCACGCCTGATTGTTCGACGCTCATCGCGCCGACGTCCCTGCCTGCGTCACGCACAGCCACCATCAAGGCATCCAATGTCAGTCCCTGCTCTTCGAGCCGGGTGGGATCAACATCGATCTGATACTCGCGCACGACGCCCCCCGCGGGGGCAACCTCGGCCACTCCCGGAACCGCGCGCAACGCGGGCACCACAATTTGGTCGAGGAAGAATCGCTTGGCTTCGATGTCGCGCGGGCCTTGCAACGTGAACGCGTAAACCTGCCCCATCGCGGTCGCGTCCGGACCGAGGCGCGGATTCACCCCCGTCGGCAAGATTCCTTGAATCTGCGAAAGACGTTCCAGCACGCGCGTGCGGCTTTCGTAGAGATCGCGGCGCTCCTCAAAGATCACATACACATAGCTGGCGCCGAAGAGAGACATGCCGCGCACCGTTTGCACGCCAGGCAGGCCTTGCAGTTCGCGGGCGAGCCGGGCCGTGACCTGTTCATCCATGTCTTGCGCGCTCTTGCCGGGCCAGTCCGCCCAGACGATCACCTGATTATCGCTCAGGTCGGGGATCGCATCTACGGGCAGCGTGCGCCACGCCCAGAGGCCGGCGAGCGCGAGCACGAGCGCGGCACCGAACGTGAGAAAGGCATTGCGGATACAGAAGGAGATCATGATGCGAAGACGCAGCGGTTACGGAAAAAATGACGACGGGCGAACGGGCTCTAGTGTTGATGGGCCGCCGCAGGAGCGCTGGCACCGACCGGGAAAAGCAAACTGGGTGTGCCTGCGAGCTGCGCCTGACTGTCGATCAGGAAGACGCCTTGCGTGGCGACTTCATCTCCAGCTGAGAGACCGGCGCGAACAACGTAGAGGTCGTTGCCCGCCTCATCTTCGAGGCGAGGGCCGAGTGCGAGTGGCGCGAGCGCGAACCGCAACCGGCCGTCGCGCTGACGCTCGGCGACTTTCCATGCGACGTTGCGCACGCCGGTCGAAATGACGGCGGTTTTCGGGATCAGCGCGAATTCCCCCCACGTGGAGCGATCATTCCAGTCGGCCGGTGTCAGCTCGGGAGTGAGCGCCACCTGAAAGCGGGCATTGACGAGACTTCCGGGAAGCAGGCGGTCTTTGTCGTCGCGCAGGTGAACGTGAACTTCGCGTGCGCGAATCTCCAAATTCAGCTCGGGGGCGACCCACGCAACTGTGGCCGCGAGATCGGTGAGTTCACCAAAGTCATCGGAGGAGAGTCGCACCGGCTGCCCCTCGCGAACCCAGCGCGCGCGCGTCTCCGGAACGTGAATCACAACCATGAACGCGTGTGGGTCGATCAATCGGATCAGCGGGCGGTCGGGCATGAGTTCTTCGCCAACTTCGGGAAGTTTTCCCGTCATCGCGCCGCCCTCCTCCGCCATGATAACACGGCCTGCGAAGGGCGAACGGATGGTAACAGTATCGACGGCCTCGCCGCCTTTCACCACAGCCTCCGCGACCCCAAGAAGATTCCAACGTTCAAAGCGCGCGGTCAGTGCACGGATCGTCGATGCGTCATCGAGCTTCACGGCAGCGGCAAGCTCACCCTGCGCGGCATAGACTTCAGGACTGTAGAGATCGAGCAGGGGCTCGCCGACTTTCACAAGCGTGCCTGGGTGCATCGTTCCGACATGGCGTTTCACGACACGGCCAGCGATGCGTGGAATGACGGGCCGTGCTGTCCGGTCATCGTATTTAACAGCACCATACGCCCGCACCGTCGCGACGGCGGGACCGTTCTTCACTTTCGATGTTTCCAGGCCGAGACGCCGCGCCTGCTCGGCACTGAGTTCACCCGCGGTGACCTTCGCGAGCTTCATGCCGCACACGGGGCAGGCACCGGGAGCGTTGCCGATGAAATCCATCATTGGGCATGCCCAACGCTCGCCGCTGCTGGCAGCGACGACAGGTTTGTGCGCCTCCGTGTGTTGAAAGAGAGTCGAGTCGGGCAGCAGCGCGATCGCGGCGGCACCGACGCCAAGGCCAATGAGGCCGGACATCCAGGGTTTCCAGGTCATGGCGTTAGTTGGAGACGACTTTGTTTTCGAGCGCGGCCGGACCGTAACGATCCGGCTCGCGAGCGAATTTGGGAGGGCACATACGGCACCCGAATCCGACGAGTTTGCCTTGGTAGGTGGCGGGCTTGATCGCCGGGTCCACGTCCATGCCGCAGATTGCGCAGACCGTGTTGACGGTCGCGCCTGGCATCGCCGCGCCGTGACCGGCGTGCGGATCAGCGGGAGCTGGCGCGGGCTTTGGCGTTTCCGTTGGAGCCGGCGGGCTGGCGGGTGCGCCATGCCCCGCGTGCGGGTCCGCTGCGGGAGCGGAGGGGTTTGTGACCATTTGCGAATACTCCGGAGCGGCCGGATGACCTGAGTGGTCCACATACGGCTTAAACCATGCTGAGCGCGCCGCGAGTGCGGCGACGCAGCCGACAGCGAATGCAGCTACGAAGAAGAAGAGGTGTGTTTTCATGATGGATACTTAAGATCAGGGATTCGGAAAGGAGTGGGCCGGAGCATAGCGCCAGAGTTCGGCGCGGGCCGTGCGGGCGGAGCCTTCGGCGTCGATCATCTGCAACTGCGCGTCGGTGGTTTTCTCCAGGACTTCGAGGATCATGAGCACGCTGGATTCATTGCCCATGCCGCCGGTGCCCGCCGCGCGAACCAGCGTCTCGTAGTCGGCGCTCAGGCGTTTCTGCGTTTCATGGGCGAGGCGTCGCGCGAGTTCCGCCAGACGCTCGGCGCGTTCGACGCGGCTGAGAGCGGCGGTGATACGGTATCGCGCAGCGTTGGCCTCGGCGAGAGCCGCCGTTGCCTCGGCCTGCGCCGCGCGTTCTTCCGCGCGTGCATACCGACGACCCCGCCAAGGAAGCTCGGTCATGAAAGCGACGCCAATCGTGTCATTGTTCCCCATGCGTTCCTGCTCGCGCTCGAAGCGAAGGCCGACGGCGGTCATGGGTTTTGCGCTGGCTCTCGCCATGCGACTCATCGCCTGCGCTTCGGCGTTCTTGGCGCTCGCGAACGTGAGCGCGGGCGCTTGGTCAGGATTGATCTCGCTCGATGACGGAACCGCGAAGGCGGGAAGCGGCGCGTCGGGACGAAGTCCGAGCCGACCGCGAGCCTCGCTTAAAGCATCTTCCGCCATGCGTCGGTCTCGTTCGACCATGAGTTGCATCCCGGCGATGCGCGTTTGCAGGGCGAGGCGGTCGCCAAGGCGGCCTTGCCCCGTCGCGATGCGCGCATCGACGGTCGAGAGAACTTGCTCCGTGCGGACGATCTGCGCGGCGAGCGCTTGTGCGCGCAATTGCGCTGTTTCCGCTTCGGCGAGCGCCATGGCGGTGTCGGCGGCCATCTCGCCCGCCATCAAAGAAAATTCGGCATCGGCCATCGCGACAACCGCGTTGGCGCGGTCGCGATCCGCAGCGCGTTCCCCTGATTTTGGCAGAGGCTGACGCACACTCACTTCCCACATCGGCATGTTTTCGTCGGGCGTATTTTTTTGTGAGATCATGCCCTCAACTTCGGGATCGGGAAATCGCGCGGCAGAGCCGAGTCGCGCTCGCGCAGCGTCAGCGCGGGCCCGCGCAGCGGTAAGTGCGGGAGCGTTTGCGACGGCGACGGCTAGCCCCGCGGATGCGGAGGTGGTTCGAGACGATGGCGGCGTCTCTTCAGCCCAAAGCGCGAGTGGTGACGCGAGTGCGAAGACGAGAGCTGCGCAAAAGAAAGGAGGTTTTGACATGGTGGACCGGCTGACTTGTTCACCCTTACTCCGGCCAGAGGGACTAACCCTCGCGTTTTCGGTAGAAGGGGCTTTGAAAAAACTGCGCCCCGGCGACCACAAGGGGTGCCGGGGCTTCTACTGAGTTATTTGCCGCAATGGGCTTTGCATTTTGGCGACGCGCCGTCGCATACGACGGTCGTGGTGCGTTTGCCTGTTTTGACGACCATGGTCTTTTCGGCAGTGGGGGCAGGCGCTGAATACGCGGGTTCCGTATTCACCGGGCGAGGGATGTTTTTGGAACGCGGCCCGGCAGCGATGGCGGACGTCACTGCGAGGACGGAAATCACGAGGAGCGAAGAGAGACGTAGGGTTTTCATGGGATTTAGGGGCGCTTAGCTTAAGCGGGAATCGCTTTAACCGCGCTGTATCGATCCTTACACCGCAGGGGCATAAAATCCCTCACCACTCGCTATGCTTTTATTAAATCTGGGAAGAGTGATATCGGGCCGAGTTCCCGTAGGGACAGCCGGAAACCGTCCGATGGATAGAATCATCCTGTTAGTTATATTCCGTGTCTTGTTCCAAACTTTGGCGTTTCGGTTTGTGCGCTGCGGAACGTCGATGCTCATCGTCAATTCAACCTAAAGGTGTGACGCCTTCCTCGAGTAGGTGCCGCGCCATCCCCACCCACAATGACTAAAACTCACATACTACGTCGTAGCTTTTTAATCATCGTCGCTGCTCTCGCTTGGCAGGCAGCTCCCGGATTCGCCAACAGCCCCGCGCCTGAACGCGATCAGCGACGCTTCGAGGTCCGCTTTCTCACCATGATGATCGATCACCATTATGGGGCTATCAAGATGTCGGAGCTTTGTGATGGGCGCACTGTCCATCCGGAATTGCACCAGATGTGCGATGAAATGAAAGCTGCTCAAGCGGCGGAAATCAGCATGATGCAAGGCTGGCTCGAATCTTGGTATGGCGTGAGTCATACGCCCACGCTGGATCGAAAGATGCAGCGACAGATCGATGCACTTGCAAAGTTGAGTGGCGCGGCATTCGAGAAGGCGTTCATGGCAATGATGATCCCTCATCATGCCGAAGCCATTGGACGAAGCCGCGACTGTCTTCTTCAGGCCTACCATGCTGAAATGCTCAACATGTGCGCAAAGATGCTCGGAGTTCAGGGCGACGAGATCGCCATGATGCGACTGTGGTTGATTCAGTGGTATGGCATCAATGACTTGGATCGCAACGATCGCGCCTAATTGCGGAGTCATTTGAGTCTGAAAAGCCCACTCTTGAGAGTGGGCTTTCTCTTAACGGGTGGGGATTTTCGCCTGTGTATCCGCTCCGCCCGCTATTGTGTGGGCCACTTCCGGTCAGTGCCCGGAGTGACCAGCCTTGGCTTTGGCTGCGGCAGCTTCGTCGATCATCTTGATATACTTCGCGGGATCTTTCTTGAAATCCTTGATGCAGGATTTGCAGCAGAAGCGCACGAGGCGGTCGGGTTTGCCCTCCTCCTTGTGCATGTAGTCGATAGGACCGCCCATGTCGCCGCCTTCGAGTTTTTCATCGGAAACGACGCAGGTGGAAAGCGGATAGGCTGCTTTGGCCTCAGCCGAAGCCTGGGCTCCGGCTGAATCCTTACCGTGGGCATGGTGACCACCGGCTGCAAAGGCGGGCGCACCAGAAACGAGGCCCATGACAAGAGCGAGCAAAGCGACCGACCGGCCGCTGCGGATTGAGAGACGTGTTTTCATAGTTGGAGAATGCATAGATCCGCACTCCTTAAACCGCAGGTCGGCTAAAACCCTCGGCCAATTTGATGCACGAGCAGGATTCTTTCAAAATACCGCAATCAGGTCCCGTGCGTGTCGGTTTTCGCGGGAGCACTGTCGGCGGCAGGGACGCAGCATGAGGAAGCCATCGCGTCTTTGGCCCCCGTGCAGACGACCTTCTTTTCCACGACTGTTTGTTGGAAGCGCCCGTTTGAACTCGGGACCACCCGCTTCACGTCGACGATCTTGCAACTATTGCAGTCCATCGAGGTTGCAGGCGCTGCAGGAGCGACTGCGGCTGGATTAGCGGAGGATTTCGGCTGGCCCCGGCGACTCCAATATTCGGCCCCTGGGCCGGCGATGGCGGGTGTAGCGGCACTGAGCAAAAAACCGGTGGCCAGAACCGCGAGTAACGAAGCGCCTTGAAGGCGCGTTGGACGGAGACAGGAGTAAGCTTTCATGGTATTGAGTTTTCTATTTCCCCGAAGCGTAAATGCCTCGGTTACTTTCCATACACTTCGGGCCGCGCTAAACCCTCACGGGCACTGCCCAAAAAAGTTTGAGGGAATCGAGAGCGCTCAGGTGTAGGGTGAGCAGATAAACCATCATGAATTCCAATCCACATGACGAAAAGCTGGGGCCGCTGCTTCGTAGCAGCCACCAAGTCACGCCCGTGCGAAATCCCGAGTTTCGCTCAAGCGTGTGGGCTCGTATCGAATCAACGCGCCGGTCCCCTGCTACGTGGGGCGCATGGCTGCGATTGAATACCTTCCGTTTCGCTTCCCTTGCCGTGGCCAGTATCGCCATCGCCGGAGTTGGGGGAGGCTGGATCGCTACGGCTCAGACCAACCGTGACCGCGAACAGCTCGTGCAGCGGTATCTCGCGAGCATCGATCCCCATCAAAAATCCAGCATCGAACCTCGATGAAATTTCGCTGGATCGCCGCCCTTCTCATCGTTGCTCTCGCCCTAGGTGCGGGGTGCATCGCCTACGTCTGCATGCGTGAGCCGATGCCCGAGGTCGCCGCAAATGACGGCGACGCTCTCCTCTGGTTGCGCCACGAGTTCAAACTTCCCGCCGAAAAAATGGCGCGCATCGAGAAGATGCACGACGCCTATCAGGTCGTTTGCGAGGAGCACTGCCGGATCATTCGCGACGCGCGTGTCGGACTCCGCACGTTGCGCGAAGCAAAAGCGCCTGCCGCCGAGATCGCCGCCGCCGAGGAGAAATCCAAAGAGGTAGATCTCATCTGCACGACGAGCCTGGAAACGCACATGCGTGAGATCGCCGGTGTGATGGGTGGCGAAGACGGCCGCCGTTACTTGTCCATAGTGCTGCCTCGCGTTGCGAAGTTCGACCATGCGGGAGCCCCCGGCCTCGACTTCGAAAGTGCCAAACCTCATGCCGGACACGCCAAACACTGAACTTGGCGAAACCTCAGACGAGGAGTTGATGGCGGCTCTTCAAGCCGGGGATGACGCTGCGCTCGCGCCGCTGATGGAACGGTGGGAACTTGGGGTGAAGTCGTTTTTGTTGCACCTCGGAGTGCCTAAATCGGATGTCGATGACGTGGCGCAGGAGGCATTCGTCCGACTCTACGAAAAGCGGGCGAGCTTTCGCACGGGTGCCGCCTTCAAACCGTGGCTGCTGACTCTAGCGGGCAATCTCGGGCGCAACCGGCTGCGCTGGCGGTTCCGACGCCGGGAAGACAGTATCCAGGCAATGGATGACGCCCAGCCAGGCGGTTTCCAGTATGCGGATTCCTCCGCCCAGCCGGCGTCTGCACTCGCGGAAAAAGCCAGCCTCGCGCGGACCGTGCGGTCCGCTGTCGAAGCACTGCCCGCCAATTTGCGCGAGGCAGTCGTATGTGTTGAGTTGGAAGAACTCAGCTACAACGAAGCCGCTCAGATCATCGGGTGCTCGACCAAGGCGGTCGAGACGAGGCTCTATCGCGCTCGCCAATTGCTTCGCACTGCATGTGAGGCGCTGTTCTCGAAGGAATGACCGGCGAGCCCCGGCCAGATCCTCGCTTCGCTCGATTTCTTCCAGCTCTGCCCCGTCCGTCGCGCCCCATTTTATGGGCGGTCAAGGTCGTATCGCTGCGCGATCTCCACCACGCGCAAACGTTCCGCTTCCCCCTCGTTGGTGCCGCTGCGCGGCACGCTGCCTCGGCGCTCCACCCAGCGCTTTGACTTTTCGCCCATCCCGAGCGGGCGCTCAAACGGGCAGCACCCGCGATCACTCGACACGTTGTTGAGTAAGGGAACGCGGCTCGCGCGAGCGCTCACCATGCGCGTTTTCGAAGCCAAGATGGTTTACTCACTCGTTTCACTCGGCGAAGAGGTTTCTTTGGATACACCGATGAAGGTGGCCGACTACCTGCGTTCAGCCTTCGACGAGAATCCGATGCAGGAGGCGTTCTACTGCGTCTATCTCGACCGCAAGAACCATCCCCTCGGTCGCCATCTCATCACGCTCGGCACGGCTACGAGCACGCTGGTTTCGCCGAAGGAGGTGTTTCGCGGAGCCATCGTCGCGGGAGCGGTCGCCATCGTCGTCGCCCACAACCATCCAAGCGGCGATCCGGCCCCCAGCACGGCGGACATCAAGGTAACTCGCCAACTTCGCGAAGCCTCACGCATCCTCGACATCCAGATGCTCGACCACGTGGTTTGCGGTGAAGCGAAAGCCGATCCGCACCGTCGCGGTTTCTACTCCTTCCGCGAGGCGGGCCTCTTGTGAGGCCCGGTTTTTCGGTCCCGGCGGTTCGCCGCCGGGAGTTACGTTTTCATCTCACTTGATCAAAAGCGGTGTGGAAACGTAACGCGGTGAAATCCACGACATGGTTTAATTTCTTGCAATTAAAACATGTATTACTTGTTTTATCCGCAGCGAAATGAACCGGTCGGTTTAATTCGTTGCAGATATGACCAGAAATACTGGTTCAGAAGGGAAAAAATTAAACCAGCGATTGAACACCGCCCCTGCTGGTGCGGTGCTCACTTCTGCGTGGCTCAAGCGCCAGGGCATATCCAGCCGGTTGGCCGATTACTACGCCAGTTCTGGGTGGCTGCATCGGGTCGGTGACGGAGCCTTTACCGTTCAGCCCGAACCTCCCGCTTGGTTGGGCGCAGTTTTCGGGTTACAACAGAAATCGAAGTCATTTCACCCAGGCGGGCGCACGGCGCTGGAACTCTCCGGCCTCGCTCATTTTCTCCCGCTGGGAGATGCCCATCCCGTTTATCTTTTCAGCCGCACCGGCGACCGGCTTCCCACTTGGTTCAAGCGATTGCCTTGGGTCAGCCGTGTGCAACACGTCAGCACGAACTTTCTGCCCCAAGACCTCGGGCTGCGCGAACACCGCGAGGGAGCATTCAGCGTGACTGTCTCCGCGCCGGAGCGTGCCGTGCTCGAATTTCTCCAACACCTGACCCTTGACGATCCGGGCTACGAACACGCCAGTCTCGTTTTCGAAGGGCTCGGCACGTTGCGACCGGATTCAGTGCAGTCGCTCCTGGAGGCGTGTGCGTCAATCAAGGTAAAGCGACTTTTCCTCCACTTGGCCGAGAAGCACGCGCACGCGTGGTTCAGGCGATTGGACCTGTCGAAGGTTTCGCTCGGCAGCGGAAAACGTGTGCTCGTCCCCGGTGGACGCCTTGATCCCAAATACCTGATCACCGTCCCAGCGGCGGTCGAAACACCTTCCGACGCACCATGAGAGAAACACCGTTTTTCAGGCAGGCTGACTTGCTCGTGCAGGTCATGCCCTTTGTGAATGCCGAGGCCTGCTTCGCGCTCAAGGGCGGCACGGCGATCAATTTCTTCGTGCGCGATTTTCCGCGTCTCTCCGTGGACATCGATCTGGTTTACCTGCCACTCGAAGATCGTCCCACCACATTGCGAGGGATCGACGCAGCACTCCAACGCATCGCCGCTAAAATTCGCCGCGCCATGCCGACCGTGCAGGTCCGGGAGCATCAAGTCGGCAGCGACAAGCTTCTCATCAAGCTGACCGTGCGCGCTCAGAGCGGGGCCGAGGTGAAGATCGAACCCAACACGGTTCTGAGGGGCGCACTGCATCCGATCACGGAACGCAACTTGTCGCCCAAAGCCGTCGAGATGTTCGGCCGTTCGGCCACGATGCGCGTCGTGTCGCTGCCGGATTTATTCGGAGGCAAGCTATGCGCCGCGCTCGACCGCCAGCACCCTCGCGATCTTTTCGACGTGCATGGTCTCCTTCAGGCCGAAGGCATCACCGCCGACATCCGGCGCGCCTTCGTGATTTTTCTGGCAAGCCACGACCGACCGATGAACGAGCTGCTCACCCCGAATCGGAAAGACCTGAAGCAAGTTTTCGCCGACCAATTCGAAGGCATGACGCTCGATCCGGTGCCCCTCGCGGCGCTCGAAAGCGCACGCGAGCGATTGATCGAACAGATCAATGCTGACCTAACCACAGCCGAGAGGGAATTCCTGCTTTCCATGAAGCGGCTTGAGCCGAAATGGGATCTTCTCGGATTGCCCGGAATCGAAAAACTGCCGGGACCGCAGTGGAAGCTCTACAACCTCCGAAAAATGGACCCGACAAAACGGCGCACCGCCGAAGAGCTGCTTCGGCAAAAACTCCGGCTCTGATCATCTGCACGAACCCGAGCGGCCTATTTTCGCGAAAACGCCTATTTCCCTCGTGAGGAAAATAGGCGTTTAGAGAAAAACAAGAGCCACCGGCCCTCCATTACAGTTACGCGGAGGCGAGTTCCGCATCGACGACCACCGTCGACTTTTCAGCCGTGAGTCGCGCGAGGAGTTCGTCCCGAATCTTGGGCCAGTTTTCTTCGCTCATTCCAGCCAGACGTAAACGAAGATTCGTTAGATCCACCGCTTCCGGTGCTGCCTTCGGCTTCTCTTCACCGCCGACGAGTAGCGCGGGCATTTTTCCCGCAAGGGTGCGGCGGAATTCATCCCGGCCGGGTTGGAAGTAGTGCTTCATCACAATGCTCGCGGTGCGATGCCCCGTGACGCGTTGGACAATTTCGAGAGGCACGCCAGCGGTGAGCGCCAGCGTGACCCACGTGACGCGGAAGGAATGGAAATCGCGGACTGACGCTTTCCGCACGCCTTCCTTGCGCTGCTTCTGGAGCACACCGCGTGATTCCGGCGGCTGGCCGTTCTCGGGCAGTTCATCGATGAAGCCCGAAGCACGCAGCACTCGCTTCACGCGGTCGGTGAGATGATCGGGATTCACGACGTAGTGCGCTTCAAGGTGAGGGAAGACGTAGTGCGGCGCACGGGGAGACGGTTTCGCGAGCGCTTCTTCGAGAACCTTCCGGAGAAGCGGGAAGATCGGAATCTGCACGGTTTCGCCCGTCTTCGAGGTCTTCACCGTGATGAAGCCTGCTTCGAGATCGACCGACTCGCGCAGCAGCGTGCAGCAGTCGCCACGACGCATCGCCGTGCACATGCCGGTCACGATGAGAGGGTAGATGAACGAATCTTCCTTCGCGTGCTTCAGGATCACGTCGAGTTCCTCGACCTTGTACGGCGTGCGGAAGATCGCCTCGCCGTCGCGCGTCGGGATGCCGTCGAACGGATTCTCGGCGAGGCCGGCTTCTTTGCGCAGCGTGTGGAAAACGGAACGCAGGAAGATGACGATATTGTTGTATGTTTTCGCGGATACGCCGCGCTCTTCAATCATCCGCATGTAAGCGCGAGCGTGAGACGACTGAATCTGCGCCATCTCCCTGAGCACCGTGTTACCCTTGCACACGAATTTCAGAAAACGTTTCACGCGGCTCTCCGCCTGCGTCACGTAGCGTTCGCTCAGTGGCCGACGGCGCGGCAATTCCTTCCACCGTGCGACGATGTCGGTGAAGAGCACCGAGCGGATGCGCTCGCCGGTGCGAATCTCGTGGATCGTCTGGATCAGTTCTTCCGCTTTGCAGCGTTTCTTCGCATCGAGCTGGAAACGCTCCAGCGCCGCCTGCGCGCGCGCTCGGGATTTCTCGAACACGATGTCGCCGACCTGCGAAAGTCGGGGAGGAATCTGCCCTTGGATTTCGACACCGAGGTTTCTTTTGATTTTTCGGCCGTTCACTTGGATGCGGCCGTACCACCACTTGCTCTTCGTTGGATTGATTTCGAGTGCCATGACGTGTATCCGTTTTTTCAGGTTATGTTGGACCTGAGGGCACTTCGAGCAACGGGCAGCATCTCCCGAAAAACCGGTATCCCAGCTGAGGACCCACCGAAGTGGTGACCCAGATTAAGCGACTTGAGGTAAGCGAGTTACATCACGCCCTCATAACCTGAAGGTCGTTGGTTCAAATCCAACCCCTGCACCCAATTTTGAGGCCCTCCCACTGCTCGGGAGGGCTTTTTTCTGCAATCATGTCGAAAAAGGCGGATCTCGTTCGACGCCTAGCTGAACAACTCGCCCTTGAGGGCGCTCAACAGCCTCTTCTCTCCCCATGAAATTCATCTGTTTCGGCCTGATAGACACGAATGCCTTTGCTTCCCTGCCCGAAGCGCAACGCCTCGCCATGATGGACAGTTGTTTCGCCTACGACGAACAGCTGCGCGCCAACGGGCACTTCACAGGTGGCGAAGCGCTCCAACCGGCGGCCACGGCCAAAACGCTTCGTTATGACGGCGACCGGCTGGTTGTCACCGATGGGCCTTTCGTCGAAACGAAAGAACAGATCGGGGGCATCATGATCCTCGACGCGCGCGATCTGGACCATGCCGTCGAACTCATTTCGAAACATCCAGGCGCGAAATTTGGCCCTTGGGAAATTCGTCCGGCCGCCGATCTCAGCGAATTCATACGTCAAAGCGAGGTGCGCCGCCGCGCCGCAGTCGCCGCGAAGAACGCGAGCGGAGCCTCCTCAGTAACCGGCAGCGGGCTGTCCTTTTGATTCGTGCCAGAGAAGCCTGCAATGCCTTCGACAAAGCGCAGGGGCTGGCCGGCGGTGGATGCGCGCTTTGGTTAGCGCAGGGCACGTTTATTATCTTTCCTCGCTGTCTGCGTGCGATCCGCCCGGTCGCTCTTTTCGTTTCGGGTATGAAGGCTTCCACGAGCGACTCTCTTCTCGCGGTGATCGCGCGCACGAAACGTTCCGAAGACGCCGATCTGGTGGCCGCCATTATCCGGAGAAAGATACGCTCTTTCCCTTTGGCCACGGGCTCACGTATTGAACTATCGAATACGCCCGTGCGGCCGGTTTGGCCATGGCGCCTCCGGAGGGTTTACGAGCGGCGGCGGAAATCAAGAGACACCACGACGGGCCATGGCCCGGTCGTGATATAACGCAGCAACGCGCAGATCCACACGGCGACGCCGGCCATTTCCAGGAATTCCTCCACCGCGCTCGCGATTTGGAAGTGGAGATTGAGGCCCGATTTTTCCGCAATGAAACCGCCGACCATTTCCATGCCGACGGCGCCGGATAGGAATAAAGCCGCGGAGAGGATGGCGAGATTTCGAAACCAGCTGGGCCAGGAAAAAACCATTCGGAAATAAACCAATGTGAGGGCCGCGACGATGATCCCAGCCGGGATGACCCACGCGAAGAAGAAAACGCCACTGTTCGCGATCAGTCGGCCCAGAGGCATGAGCATCTCGTGAATGCGGCAGCCCTCATCTAGCGCGAGCCAGCCGAAGATGGCCGAGATGCCGGCCCAGTATTTCCAAAAAGGTCCTTTCTCCCGGTGCTCGCGTGCTGCCGCCAGCGCCGCGAGTCCCGCGGCTGCCAGCAAGGCCATCACGGAGAAAAACGTCGGCAGATTGCCCTCGGTATCGACATCCACAAATGGCATCAGCCCGCCCAGTCGCGTCCGGCCTGTGAGTTCATGGATCAGGATGCGTGCAGCGTTGGCGGCGTGCAGACCTGCGATGCAGATGCCGAGCGTCCACGCCACGGCGCGCACGGAGGGCATGCTCAGGCGGAAGCGTGTTTCGCGCGTTCGCGGTATTTGGGGAAGTTCGTATCCGGTAAACATGGCAGTTCGGGGCAACGTGTCCGAGGAGAGGGCAGGGATCCCGGCGGATAACCCTCACCATTTGCTCTCCCCCAGCGCAGCAGGCCTCAGACATCATTTCCCGTCACGAGTTCATCACGTCGTTTACCAGCGACGGGCCCGTCCCCGCCCCTTCACCGGCTTGCATACAACGGCCGGGCTCGATCATCCGGTAACTGAGTTATCGCATGTCCAACGCGCGGTGCGAAACATTGCCTGCGTTGAAATCGAATCGAACACGCTGAGTACTATTGACCGGGGACCCCGCCTTTGTGGGCTTGCTATAAATCCAATAATGAACCGCGTGCACGCCGGCATATCCGCATTCGGGGGACGACGCGTGCAGAATCCGTGGTTCACATACTAATCCCGATTGATTCACAATAAACTCGATTTCGGCATAGCCCTCCTGGCCGCCCGCGACCCGGGGTAATTTTTTATAATGAGAAGTGAGCGGGGTGTCCAATTCGTCGGATGATATGAGGGTGGTTCGACGATCCGCGGCACGAGAGACCGAGGTACTGGAGGGAAACGCCTTCGCATCGGCGTTCAGGCGAAACGATTCTGTCCGCCGAATGCGGAAACCCGATATTGAGGCGGGTTGAAATTGCGCATTCAGCAATGCCGCTTGAAGCGCGTATCCAAAGTCCCGGTCAGTCGATTCAACGATGGACGCCTCGATCACTTTGCCTTCGCTGTTTAGAAACATATCCACGGTCGCTTCGCTGCCATTTTTTTCCCTAAAAGCGCCGTGGGGAACACAGGTGAGTCGTACGCGGCGAGCGATAGATTGAACCGGTCGGCCACGGGAACGCGCTCACCGTCGTGGGTGGCGACATCGAATAAATATAAGAAACCTGGCTGCGATATGCGCCGTTCGCCCCAATTTCCAATCGGGATTGTCAATGTCGAAGGGGTTGGCTTTCCGCTTTCACTGGTTTGCGGACTCCATTTCGATGCGAGAAGTGCGTCGACGGCTGCGGGCAGGAAGGCGGGAAATGGAGCGTCTGTGACTGTGTATCGGGTGATTTTTCCCTGTTCATCAATATCGATCTTAAAGGTGACTGTGTCGGGTATGATCTGGACGGTTTTGTCGGGTTTAATCCGGCTCGAAGGCGTCGACCTGGAAGTCATCACGGTGCCATCGGGCAGAGCTATGCGGCCTTCCCGACTAGGGCGCGGTTTCATATTGGAAGTGCCTTTCGCAAACGTGGGAGCGTCGTCCCTCTTCCCGATTTTCGCCTCATCTATAATCCCTGGGACGGTTGGCGCCTTGATCGAAAAAAGTTCGGGAACGTACCTCGGCTTGACCTGAAGAAAGGGATATGCCGGCAACTCGGGTGTTTTGGACTCCATGACGCGGATGTTTATTTCCACCGTCCAGTCGATCGGTTTTCCGTTTTTCGTGGCGGGGAAAAATGTCCAGCCGCGGATGGCGGCGATCGCTGCTTTGGCAGCGGCCGGTTTAAAGGAGTCGCTTTGCCGGGTGATGGCGATTTTGCCCACGCGCCCATCTTTTCGGACGACGACTTGAAACTCCGCCCATGCCCGCGAAGGCAGCATGAGTGGCGTGATGGTATCTGGGCGCACAGGCTCGAATGCCGGGGAAGCCAACTCCTTCCAGAAATCGCCCTTTTCGCTTACCGCAGCCGTCATGATCGCCCGGAATCTGCGAAGATTTTTGTCGGGCGGATTATCCGCCGCATCGACTTCCAGCGATGCAATACTCGACACAATTATACAACTGAGAATCCAGCGTAGCGGGGGAATCATGAGATAAGAAGTGGTCGTGGGACTACTTTCGTCTCATGTTAATTAATGTAGCAACGCTGTTTCTTGGTTGGGAAAGATAGTGCTCGTTATGGGGCTCTGCTTGTGGGCGCCAATTTTCAGAGCTGACAAGTCATCGGTGTCTGAGGGAACAAATTTAGTCGCGACCTTTTTCGAGCGTTATGGGTTGGTCTTTCACGGTGCCTAGGGTTGCGTATGTACAAGGATGAAATGCCACGGTGAAGAACTCGCTTAAGCATCTGCCCGCAGCCTGTCGGAGTTTATACACCCTTTTTTGATCGCTGACGTTCTGGCGCGGCGTCCCGGCCCCTTTCGGCACATCGTTGCAGTTTTGGACAGGTCGACCGCGCCGGCTGCTGAATCGGGACGTGCCCGAGTTGCAAGGGTCGACTTCGGCGTTGTTGAAATCAAGTAGTGGGGGTAGTCCCAGTAGCTCCCCGATCTGAGTAAGAAGCGTATTAGGGGACTTGTGTCTGAGCCGGGGCAAAGGTGACGTTTTTCAAGGTCTCCAGGAGCGTCTTTTGCATACTGGCAAACACCTCCTCTTGGGTGGCATCCTTTCTCCACAGGCCCGGAATGTGTTGCGTGGTCAGCGTGAATAGCGAATCGCCTTCGATGATTGTGATGGAAGCCCGCCACGCATCGAGGCGTCCGTTCTGGTTGGAGAGCGTGGCGCCCTGCGGAAGTTTAAATATATAAAAATCGATCGGGCGTTCGTTGGGGATATATTCTTGATGAATAATCTCCGTGCCTGGCGAAACGCTCCGGTATAATTCTCCCATAAAGATACGGTTGCCGGAGAAGATGGTTTTCCAGTCGCCTTTGTGGAGCGCTTTCCGTGATTCGGCGTCGATTGCGGTCGAGATATCGATCCGGATGAGTTTGCCCATGTCGTCGGAAAACTCGACCGTGCCGCCTTCCTGTTCGAGCCGCCCGCGAATGACCGCGCCGGGCGTTACCAAGTGCGGAATTTTTATGATAAATCGACCGCGCGGATCATGGAGAATGCCGTCGGCGATCTTTCCATTGAAGTCGGTGTAGTTGCGATAGGAACCAAGGACGCCGCGCAGCGGGTCGCTTTGCATACAGCCGGAAAGAGTCGCGGCGAGCAGAACTATGATGACGAGGGGTTTTTGCATGGGAAAGTGCGTGACGCCGACCAAGCAATCGTCTCCGGGAGAATGGGCGAGTATTAACAAGCTGGGCGAAGCGATATTCGGAATGCGGAGGTGTGTGCGCCAGATCGTGAGGGCTTGTCCCGTGTTTACGGGATCGGGCGGATTTTATGCATCGTTTATGGGGCGCTGGCGTCCTCCGACGTGTCCGGCGCGCATGTCGCGGGTCCGGTAATCCATCCCCGTTCCTCACCATGATTGCTTCCCGACCTCTTTCTATCCGTTGTGCACAACTGCTCGCGGTTTCGGCAGTGCTCTCGCTTGCCGGCCACGTCCGTGCGGCGCCATCCACCCTCGTGGATCCGGAGCCTGCGCAATTTCCGCCGCTGCCGCCGTTGCTCCCGTCTGCCACGCCGGCATTCCCGGGTGCGTGGGGCGGCGGTATGTTCACGGTCGGCGGACGCGGCGGCCAAGTCATCGCCGTCACCAATCTCGATGATCGCGGGCCCGGCAGTTTCCGCGCCGCAGTGGAGGCTGAAGGCCCGCGCATTATCGTATTTCGCGTCGCAGGCACCATCCGTCTCGAACGCAATATCGATATCAATAATCCCTTTATTACTATCGCCGGCCAAAGTGCGCCAGGCGACGGCGTCTGTATCGCCAATCATTCCGTTAATATCAATACCCGCGAGGTTATCATCCGCCATCTGCGCGTCCGTCGAGGCGATCCGAAAGGAGGCCAGGGCTCCGACAACATCGGCGGAAACCCGGCCGGTCAGGTCATCGTCGATCATTGCTCGGTGAGCTGGGGCCGCGATGAAAATATTTCCCTTTACCGGCACATGATCCCGATCGGGGGCGGTGCACGCGAAAAACATCCCGCCAAAAACATCACTATTCAATGGGTCATATCGAGCGAGGCGCTGGGGCCCGGCCATGAATTTGGCGGCACGTGGGGCGGCGTGGACTCCACCTTTCATCATAATCTTTTTGCCTCCAACACCGGCCGCAATCCGTCGATCGGCATGTCGGGAGAGTTTGATTATAGAAATAACGTCATCTTCAACTGGGGCCATCGCACGATGGATGGCGGCGACGAGACTTCTCTCGTCAATGTAATCAATAATTATTATAAAGCAGGCCCTGCCACTCGTGAAAACATGCGCAGCACAATCGCTCGCATGGAAACGCGCAATCAGTTCTCGCCGGGCAAAAGACTCGAGGGCGCGTGGTATCGCTCCAGCCCGGTGCGCCCCGGCAAATGGTATGTCGCGGGCAACATCGTCGAGAACGATCCTGCCGTCACCGCCGATAACTGGAAGGGCATGATGGGCCCGGCCGAGCTTGGCCGTGTTCAGACTCCGTTCGAGGGCTGGCCGGTGAATCAGCAGACGGCCCGCGAAGCTTATGAAGCGGTTCTCGCCAAGGGTGGCGCCACCTTGCCGCGCCGCGATGCGGTGGATCGCCGCGTGGTCGCGATGGTGCGCTCAGGCACGCCGTCTCACGGCAACGGCATCATCACCGATCCCGCGCAAGTCGGGGGTTTTCCCGCGCTCACTTTCTCTGCGGCCGATGTTCCCGTGGATACCGATGGCGATGGCATGCCTGACGCTTGGGAAGCCAGGTATGGTTTCAATCCAAACGAAGCCAGCGACGGCGCCCAGGATGCCGACAACGATGGCTATACCAACATCGAGGAGTTTCTTAACGGCACTGATCCGCGTGTATTTATCGATTACCGCAATCTCGATAATAACATCGATACGATCAGCGGCTGACAGCACGGCAGCGCTGGTGTCTGGGTCGCGCAGATGCCGGCTTCCCGTTTTCCGCCGCTTGCGGATGAGCCGGAGCGATTCTCCGCTCCGGCTTTTTATAGTCTCAGCGGGCAAACGGGTCTTTCAAAAATGCCTCGATCATCGTCGCAATTTCGGCGTGTGATTTCTCCGCACCGACGAAGCCGATGATGCAGACATGTTCGTTCCCGCTCATGCCGCGGGTTTCATATTTCTGCTCAACGCCGGCGCGTCCGAAACTATAGAGATCCATATTGAGGACATTTCCTTTGCGGACCTGGCGGTGGTTCTCATTCGGGGCGTCGTCATCGGGGCTCTTGCCGAAGAAGAGACGGTTTTTTGCCGTTTTATCACCGAGATAAATCCACTCGGGAGTGAAGTCTTGAAACTTCCCCGAGGGAATATGCTGCTCGCCATCGGCCGTGACAAAAAAGTCATCCGGGTCGGTCGTGCCGCCGGCTACACACTCAAGCAGGAACGCATAGCCGCCTTTCGACTTCAGCACCTTGAGCGCCACCCGGTCCGGGAAGAACCAATATTGAAACGTAAAGTCTTTATTGGAGGACTCGAGGATGACGAGGTCTCCCTCCGTTTTGCCATCGACAACAATCGTCGTTGAGCCGCTGTCGCGTCCGGCGTGACCGAAATTGCCGGTGCTGTTCGGAAAACCGCGGAAATCGCCATTGGGGCCAGGCGGTAAATACGACGCGATCCAGTCATTGCCCTCGTTATCGATAAAACTTTTGAAGCCCGACACGCCGTTGTCTTTCTCGAAATACACGATGCCCATCGGCATTTCGATTTTGTAACATCCCACGCCGTGCCACTGCACTTCGGTGAGCTTCACAGGCGCGGCAAAGGTCACGGCCAGCGTTACAACGCAGAACACGAAGAAGTATTTCATGTAAAACGCTGGTCGATCTCCAACGCGGTGCGCAACACCTTCGATCCGGACAGACCGACCGAGCGCGATTTCAAGACATCGCGGATATCAAAGCGTGTTTGTTTCGGGAGGTGCGGCCAGCGCACGACGGGCTTCCTCTCTATTGCGAACGACTGCGTTGGAACTGGGCTTTTATCTCTTCGAGGCTCGGGTTGTTTTTCGCGAGATTGCCGACGAAGACAATAGGTAGCTCGCCGCTCATGAGTTTTTCAACACGTTTGCCCTCGGACGGACTCGTCGTGGGAAAGTCCACCGTACTCATACGCGCGCAGGGAATGCCGGCGGTGTGAATTGCCCTTTCCAAGCGATCGATCCGCACCCCTGCCTCCTTCGGGCACATTTCCGGACCTATCAATAAAACTTTAACGGGAGGTGCGTTGCTGGGGCGCGGCATCTCGACGAATGCTCCGGACGCGCCTCCTGGCTCCTCATTTTTTCCCGCCACGTGATACATCCGGAGAACCAGCAGGGCTACAATTACGCCCAAAATAATGAAAATATTTTTCAGTAATCCCATCGCCCACAATAAATCGGAAAGGCTCCGGCCTTTAGTGAGTACAATATCGGCGAACGGCAGCGCTCATCCATTTTTCACATTTTTGTAGAAAGTTCGTCGGAGACCGAATCGCCCGGGGAGAAACCATCGCGGACGGGGCCGGCGTCCGCCATGGAAGGGACCCCGTCGGTCGCACGTGCGAGTTTGAGCCTTTTCAATTCGGCGATCTCCGCGCGGAGGCCTTGGATTTCTTCGTTCAATTCGGCGCCGTCTTCAGGCTGGCCGAGAAATACTGAAGCGATGATTCCGCTCAGAACTCCGAACAAGCCCAGGCCCGCCAGCATCAGTATCATCGCCAGGATCCGCCCTTCGAATGTAACGGGATAACGATCGCCATATCCCACCGTGGTGATGGTCGTGATGCTCCACCAAAGTGCGTCGCCCGCTGTCGTGATGTTTGACTCTTGGTCCTCCTCACAGACGAGCACCGCCACCGAAGAAAAGACAATCAGGAGAAACATCGTGAGGATTGCCGAAGTGATGCCGCCTTTGATTTTATTGCGGAAGGTAATGCGCAGGAGGCGATGAAGAGAGCGAACGCCCCGCAACAGCCGCAGAATGGTTAGTACACGCATCAGCCGTCCGAGCCGGAAAAGATCCACCGCGGGTATACTCGCCAGAAGGTCGATCCATCCGAGGCGCATGAAATTGAGTTTACGCTCGGCCGCTTAAACCGGACAACAAAGTCCGCGAAGAAAACCAGGCAGATGACAAAATCGACGCCTTGTATGAATCGTGAGACTTCGGTGGGTAACGTGAAAAAGGTATCGGCTGCAACAAGCGCGAGCACGACGACCGAGAGAGCTAGAATAGAGAGCTGGAAGAGGCCCAGCTGCTCCTCGCTGGATTTGGGGTGGGGCATCCCTGTGGAAATCCCAAAGAGATCGCGGCTGTTTCAGACGGTCTTGCAGGCGATGATACGGAAAGCAGCGCAGCTGCGCCGGAGGGCGTATAGTTTTCGGATGCGTGATGCGCCGGAGGTTCACAGCTTTTTTGCCAGAAACGCTCTTGGCGCAGGGGAGTGGTTCTCCAGCGTGATGGAATGAGGGAGTTTTTTGCGAATCAACTTGGGCAGATTGTCTTGGGGGTGTTCACCGCGGTGCTGCTATTCATACCAACGGTGTTTGTCTTTATCAAGGTATGGCGGATGAAGCGGAGAATACGCGCGGAACGGGCAGAACCTTTTAACGAACTCCCGCTGAGGCCTGCCGGGGAATCGCTGCGATTAAAAATCGAGGAGATCGGGGATGAGCAGTCCGGCCTGCTTTTCGGCATGATGCTGGCACCGATTCTAGGTTTCACGGTCCTGCAGGCTCTCCTGCATGGCGCATATAAAGCATATAGCTTCCCCATCGCCTTATTGATTGCCAGCTTGGGGGCATTCCTTTCCGCGCGAAAACTGATTCCCCTTACTCGCACGCTATGGCAGTACCGCCTGGGTTTCGATGGGGAGCGGGCTGTGGGTGAAGAGCTGACGCAGCTATTGGCCGAGGGATATCGCGTGTTTCATGATCTCCCGTTCGAGAACTTTAATATTGATCATGTGATTGTGGGCCCTTCCGGGGTTTATGCGGTCGAGACGAAGACGCGGCGAAAGCCGAAGGAGGACGGGAAGAAGGCAGGCCATAGGGTGGAGTTCGACGGAAACTTTTTGACTTTCGAAAAGCTCGGCCGCGACACGAGGGCGGTTGCGCAAGCCAAAGCGAATGCGCAGGCGCTCTCCCAATGGCTTTCTGGAGAAACAGGCGAACGCATCGCGGTTCGCGGCATCGTGACGATTCCCGGATGGTGGGTGGATGACAGCACGCAGCATCCGGTGTGGGTGCTGAATCCGAAACGTATCCGAGTATTCATTACGCGGCCGGCGGAATCGGCCCTTCCGCAAAAGCGCGTGAACCAGCTTGTCTATAAACTCACCGAACGTTGCCGATTGAAGAAGGTCTAGCGGCGACTCTCTACCGTGGGCGGAGATTTGGAATTGTAAGGAGCGGCGGAAAGGGGCTCACCGCAGCGTCCCCAAGCGAGCCCGGCGGCAGGCGCGCTTTCTTCGTTTGGGCAGCTCAGCAACGAGGAGTCGCAAATCCAATAATTCGCGGGCCTTCGCCCTCTGCGTTTCCCTTTCGAAGCGCCGTGAAATATCTGGGCACCGATCGCCTCGGCGGTATTTAACCAAGCCATGAAAGCCAAACGAACGAGAAGCGGTGGCGTACGTAATCCGGGACGGAACGCACTGATTTCCGGCGTCATTACCGGCATCAGTTTCGTCCTCGTGGTTCTTGGCGCGATGGACATGCGCGCCACGGGTCGATCCGGGTCGCCGTTGCTGATGCTGGGGTTGTTCCCGGCGCTGCTCGGCCCGATCTTCCTTATTCACTATCTAAGCAAGATACCTGTGTTTCGTAACCTTCGCAGCGGACGCAGTGCGATTGCGCGCTGGACCTTGACCCCCGACGTTTTCCGCCGGTTTTGCGAGGAGGAACAGCGCGTCCCGGCAGGGAGCATCCTGACTAATTTCTACCAGCCGCCCCGAGTCATTCCTCCTGGAGGCATGGAAGTGATCTTCGCGCAGGACGGGGTGTTGATCGGGGATGGCTATTTCCCGTTGTCGACAACCGGCGGGCGACGCGTCGAGAGCGTGAAAGCCATCGCTTCCGATCCTCCCGTGATCGAGTTCGGGACAGTGTTGATAACCGCCGTGCGCACCTCGAGCGCCACCACCCGCAGGACGCGCATTTCAGAAAAACTGCGCGTGCCCGTGGCGCCCGATGCCCTCTCGCAGGCGGAAGACGTTGTGCGCTTCTATCAAGCGCTCATCGCGCGGCAGTGAGGCGGTAGATCCGCAGCAGGTTTACAGAAGGAAACGAAGCTAACGAAGGCTAGCCAGTCTTCGAAGTACGATCGGCTCTTCGTTACCTTCTATGAATATTCTTCGGGATCGTTTCAGCTCGCGCTCCGATCATTCGCGTGGCGGCGAACACGGAGGACCATCCTCCTGCGAGAAATCCATTCATAAAACAGCTTCTGACGCCGTGGAGGTTTGAAATTGCAAAACGCGGTCACGCTTTGCTGAGTAGCAGCGTCCCCAGGCGCGCCGGCGGTAGGTGCGCTTTCAGCTTCAACCCCTAATTCCCCATGGCTTCGATCCCCAAGCGTGTTGAGGACCGGCTGGTTGCCGGTATCAAGAAATTCCAACCGATTCTCGCGCTCGCGAAGAGTCGCGATGTCAATGAGTCCGATACGGTCGCGATTCTCAACGATCTGCTCGCCGAGGTGTTTGGGTACGCGAAGTACTTCGAGGTCACGAGTGAGTTCTCGATCCGCGGCACGTACTGCGATCTCGCCATCAAGCTCGATGGCAAGGTGGTGGTTTTGATCGAAGCCAAATCGGTCGGCACGGAGCTGAAAGATCAGCATGTGAAGCAGGCGATCGATTATGCCGCCAATCAGGGTGTCGACTGGGTGGTGCTGACGAACGGTGCGCATTGGCGCGTGTATAAAGTGATCTTTGCAAAACCCATCGGGCAGGAACTGGTGTGCGACTTCGATTTTCTCGGGCTCGCACCGAAGGACGAAACGCACCTTCAGTTTCTATTCCTGCTCACGAAGGAAGGTTGGGCGAAATCGGCGGTGGGAGAGTTTCACCAGCAGAAGCAGGCGTTGAGTCGCTTCTACGTGGGCGCGGCGTTGATGAGCGAGGCGGTGCTCGGTGCCATCCGAAGAGAATTGAAACGCATTTCTCCCGACGTGCGGATCGAGGCCGAACAGATCGGCACGGTGCTCGAACACGAGGTCATCAAACGCGAGGTGCTGGAGAGCGAAAAATACACGGAAGCGACCAAGGCAATCGCTCGGGCTGCTGCGAAGGTTGCGCGGAATAAAAAAGAGGAAACTCCGCAAAATGTGATTCCGATTTCAGCGGTGCCGACACCTCAAGTGATCGAAGGCGGGCCTGCGGCAGCGATTCCGCCAACAGCGGCTTATTGATATAGCGTAGACATCAAGTCCGCTTCGTTTCGCGTTCCGGGTCTTTCCGTAAACTCGAGCTTAATGCGCCCAGCCCTCTTCAACGTTTAACGAGGAAGTCGGCTTTTGTGATAGATGGAGGAGTGATGTTTCCATCGATGAAACCTGCGGCGTCTACATTCTCATAAAATTTTCCGCCCGGCAGCTCGATCCGGGCGAGGTAGAAGACGTTCTCGGTGTGCGAGGACTGTTCCGCTTTCTGAAGCTTCAAAACCGATCCGGCAGGTGCCACGTCAATGATTCGGTATTCACCACCATACACTTTCTTGCCGATAAACTCGTCCGACAGCGTTGCGGGCATTTGCCAAAATGGGTCGCCAGCCGAGGCCAGTTGGCGGCCCAAGCCTCCGACTACAAATTCGATAATATAGAGCCCCTTCTTTAATTCGTAGCTCTGCCCGATGAATTGCCGATAGGGCTCTTTCTGGGTGATGGCCCGTTGCAGAAGACCTGCGCAACCAGACAAAGTAAGCGCGCAGAGAAGAATGAGCGAAATCCGGAGTTTCGTCATGATCGAATGCCTCGCAGATAAAAGTGCACTGAAATGTGATACACCGTGCGATAGGCGGCGGCGAAGAAGAAGAGGTAAAACAGCGGAGGCGAAACGAGTGCTTTCAAGAGAAGTGTGGCCCATTCAGTCCATGACGTGACAACGTCCGACTCCGGGAAAATCTGCCTCATGAGGCTTTCGGTGCTGATGATCGTTCCCCACGCAGCCAAGATGAGTCGGGAAAGAACGAAGATAGTCGTCACCCAGTAAGCGGGTTTCTCCTGGGAGATTCGGTGATCTAAAACTCGCTGGTTAACGATGAGTCCGGCGACACCGACGCAGATGATAATCATCGCACCCGTGGCATGAAAGAGCCGCGCAGCACCTTTGAAAAACATCCAGGCTGGGATGGATGCTGTGAGAATGTACACTACGCACAGCCAGTAATCGAAACGGATGCAGCGCCGATAGCGCCGCATCAAGTCTGCCGGTAACGACAATGGCTCACTCATGGGAGTTACTTCAAAGCCGGTGCAGCGGAGATAGGAAACGAAATAGGGTCAAACTTTGTGAAAAGGGGGGCAAAGTTTGCACTTTGCACACAGCTCGACGTACTGCTCGTAACGCGTCGGATTCGCCCGGCAGTCGCTCACCAGCCGGCTTAGCCTGAATGG
Organism: uncultured Opitutaceae bacterium; assembly: GCA_964573305.1. Classification (GTDB taxonomy): domain Bacteria; phylum Verrucomicrobiota; class Verrucomicrobiia; order Opitutales; family Opitutaceae; genus Nibricoccus. The sequence continues at coordinate 4,595 of CAZNJG010000003.1, read as the reverse complement.
GCTGCCCATGTTCAGTCGTCGGGCGATCCACGGGTTGCTGGCCGTCGTGATCGTTTTCATGACAGCAGCAACCGCCACTTTCCACGGCGCGCCTTTTTGGTCTTCAGCCACGGCCTTTTCGGTTTTTTTCGCCACCTTCAGGCACATTGTCACGCGCGTCTCCCACAGCTCCTCGGCCAGCGGGCGATCGCCATTTTTAAGTAATCCCGCTTCTCCACCGCCGCTGAGGCGAACCAGCTCTTTCTTGAAATCGCTTTCGCCCACCGCCCAGCCTTTCGACATCTTCTCGAAGCGCAGCGCCTTCTGCCCATCGTCGTCTGCCTGCAGCCAGCCAAGATACTCCACATAACGCCGCCGGTCGGCCGCCGTGTCTTTCAGCCCGCCTGCATGCGTCAGGCACACGTCGGGAGAAAACCAGGCCTTTCTCTGCCGTGGCTCCATGAGCCAGGCCATGCTCGCCCACGGCCACTCGGTCAGATTCGCCATCGTGCGCACCTTCGCACGCACCGGATTGAGATGGATGTAGTGGCATACCGCGCCCACCGCATCTGGATCGACCGGCAACGCCTTGTAACGCCCCTGAAACACATGTCCGCGCTCGTTGCGCAGCCGGTTGAACCTCAGCGAAAACGTCGCCTGCAACCACTTCATGCCCGCAACCAGGTTGGCCGACGGCGTCTCGACGCAAAGATGGTAGTGGTTCGACATCACACACCACGCATGCACCCGCCAGCCCGATTTCATACACGCCTCATCCAGGCACTTCAGAAACGCCGCCCGCGTCTTCTCCTTCGCGAACACGTCGGCGCGATAGTTCCCGCGGCTGATCACATGGTACACCGCGCCTTCATATTCGACTCTCGGTTTTCTCGCCATGCCCCGCACTCAATCCGCGTCACCTCCCGTCAGTCGAGTGCAAAGTGCAAAGTTTGACCCCTTCGCTTCGGCTCGGACCCTTCGGCTCGGACCACTCATCAACTCCAGTTACCGATCCGGAAAAACAGCGCTAGTGGCGAGACCACCGTTAGCAGATACGCCAAAATGAGCGGGAGCATGTAAAAGGCAGCGTATTTGAGCGCTGCCACTCCAAAATCAACAAAGGATGCCTTCTTTTGGCGCCTCAGGGAGCCAAAGTTTCTGATAATAAAAACTGAATTATCTATATCTGTATGGTTTGGTATAGGATCAACGGCGGCTTGATACTCAGAAATAATACTTTCATAAGACAGTTGAGAACAATTCCCTTTTAGACGCTGCAAAAGCTTTCTAGCTACACGACCGGATTCATAGAACACCTTGGATTTAGCAGATAGATCTGCTATCTGGATGTATGCGCCGAAAGCTAAGATGAAAACAGATACGACTATGGCGAAGAAATTGGATAAATTCACGTATCGCGAATCTATTCTTCCAGCAAAGGCTAGTGAGGAAAACCCGATAAGATATGCATTACATGATATTAGTGATATCTGAATACAGCGGTGAATGACCGCCGTTCTAGCCGATGCGATAAACCTAGTGGTGCTGGTGCGCCAAAGCGTGTAATCCAAGTAGCTGATCTGTTCTGGGGTCATTTTTAGATATAGGGCGCCCACATGATAATAAAAACTCAAGAATATGAGTCAGGAGGCAAAATTACTTCTGCTTGATCACAGCAAACCCGGAATCCGGTCACCTTTCGGTGGTGGGCGCCCTACGCAACATACCCAGCATCAACTTCTAGAGAGTGCAATTCCTTTTGGAAGGCAGCCGCAAACATTTCATTTACTTCGATTGCAGAATAAGTCGCTGCTCGACTTTCTGGGATAATTCCCAGCCCAACCAAGAAGCTCATTTTCTTATCAAGCTCGTTTAGGTCGTCATAATTGAGTGCATACCTACTTCCACCGTGATACTTCATATCGAAATATGATGCGACTAGGCTTTTAAGAGGAAACCTTACCAGCACGTTCTCGCCAAAATGTTTCCGCATTTTCCTTTCAATTATTTTTTGAATCTTAAAAAGGCATGACTTGTCAGTTATCTGAGAGAAGTAAGCGACCCAACCATATCGCCTGTTTTCGTATATTGCTCCCGTAATCTTGAAATTTATCCGAAACACGAGAGACTTAATCGCCTCATTCTCGCGGACTAGGGCCCCCGCCGGAATACGTGAAATATCCTCCCTCGTTGATTTTATAGCTTTAAATATCTGTCCCAAAAAGCGCTCTTGAGATCTCAGTCTCGGATAAAGCATGCCATTATCAAAACAATAGCCGAGAAACTCAAATTTGTCGGTTATTGTTATTTTCTCCGACTTTTCGTTAAATTGTAGGCCTAACTTACCGACCTCAGTCTCAATGGCGTTGAGCGCGTTATGGCCATCGATAAATATTAAGATATCGTCGACATACCTATAGTAGCCCAAGCAGTTAGCTCTTGAGAAAGAATCAATATCGTTAAGATAAAACGACGCCAATATGTTTGATATAGGAAGCCCTTGCGGCACCCCTTTCATTTTTGTTTCAGCGAGGCCTGATTTAGGTTCCTTCCACCCCAGGGTTGGGGTTCGTAGTGCAGCCTTAAGTAAATCTACCAAGTGCGGATCTAGCGAAGTGCTCGATATTTTCCTTAGCAGTGGGAGATGTGGAATACTTCCATAAAAATCATGTACGTCATATTTGGCCACTATCAGATCTTTACGCCTGCTCCAGCATTCGTAATAGAATCCAATTATTGAGCGTATTAACTCATTTGGTAGCGCAAAAGGTGTCTCCAGCTTGAGCGCTTCGTGCAACTGGTTTTTTAGGATGGTTAATACAACCTTATCGAAGACTGAAGGCTTCGATATAATCCTAGGCGCCTTGCCTCTCCCTTTGCTTTGGAGGCATTCCAAATAGGGAGAGAAATTGTGCATTTCCCCGTCGACATATATTCGCCGTAATCGATCGCAGTAGTATGGGGCATTGCTTAGAATCCGCTCCCCAGAAATGCCGTCTTTCGCCGGCCTGTCTTTCCTAGAGACAGATTCTAAAAGAACTTCATCATACCTAAGCAGAGAGGCGGGGACTTCTTTCGTTTCCATAAAAAAGCCCCGATCTGGAAATCGGGGCTTCGATGAATTTACTGACACGCCTCGCAGATTTCGCCGTTGCGCATGGCTTCGATGCTGCAGGCGTTTTTTTCGGCTTCGGTGTACTGGCGTTTTGCGCCTTCGGCGGCGGCGCCGCGGACTTCTTTTTTTACCTGCACGGTCGCTTTCTCGATGTTGGAGGCGCCGAGGCTGCGGAGGTAGTACGTGGTCTTGAGGCCGACGTGCCAGGCGTGGCGGTACATGTGGCTCAGCGTCTTCATGTCGGGCGTCTTGATCCAGAGGTTCACCGACTGGCTTTGGTCGATCCACTTCTGGCGGCGCGCGGCGGCGTCGATGATCCATTTATAATCGATGTCGAAGGCGGTGAGATACTTTGCCTTGAGGTCGGCGGGGACGCGGTCGATGTCCTTCAGTTCGCCGTCGAAATACTTGAGGTTGTCGATCATTTCCTGGTCCCATAGGCCGCGCGATTTGAGGTCTTTCACGAGGAATGGGTTGAGGACGATAAATTCGCCCGAGAGGTTCGATTTCACGAACAGGTTTTTGTACGTGGGCTCGATGCAGGGGGACGTGTTGGTGATGTTCGAGATCGTGGCGGTGGGCGCGATGGCGAGGACGTTGCTGTTGCGCATGCCGTGCCTGGCGATCTTGGCGCGGAGGGGCGTCCAATCGAGTTTACCGCCGCGGGGGACTTCGACGATGACGCCGCGCTCGGCCTCGAGGAGGTCGATCGTGTCTTGCGGGAGGAGGCCGCGATCCCATTTCGAGCCCTTGTAGGTCGAGTAGGTGCCGCGTTCGGCGGCGAGGTCGGAGCTGGCTTCGTAGGCGTAGAAGGCGATGGCTTCCATGGCCTCGTCGTTGAACTCGACGGCGGCGTCGGAGGCGAAGGCGATGCCTTTGATGTAGCAGGCGTTGGCGAGGCCCATGACGCCGAGGCCGATGGGGCGGTGGCGGAGGTTGGAGCGTTTGGCGGCCTCGGTCGGGTAGAAGTTAATGTCGATGACGTTATCGAGCGCGCGGACGGCGAGCTGGATGGTCTCGCGGAGTTTTTTGTGGTCGAGCGAGCCGTCGGGGAGGAGATGGTTTTCGAGGATGACGGAGCCGAGATTGCAGACGGCGGTTTCGTCGTTCGAGGTGTTGAGCGTGATCTCGGTGCAGAGATTGGACGAGTGGATGACGCCGACGTGATCCTGCGGGGAGCGGAGGTTGCAGGCGTCCTTGAAGGTGATCCACGGGTGGCCGGTCTCGAAGAGCATCGAGAGCATTTTTTTCCAGAGCTCGAGGGCTTCGACTTTCTGGCCCTGGATTTTGCCTTCCTCGGCGAGCTTTTCGTAGCGGAGGTAGGCCTCCTCGAACTTCTTGCCGTAGAGCTCGTGGAGGTCCTTCACTTCGTTGGAGCGGAAGAGGGTCCACTGCTGGCGGTTTTCCATGCGCTTCATGAACAAGTCGGGAATCCAGTTCGCCGTGTTCATGTCGTGCGTGCGGCGGCGGTCGTCGCCGGTGTTCTTGCGCAGCTCGAGGA
>CAZNJG010000002.1:0-246275 GCA_964573305.1 uncultured Opitutaceae bacterium | reverse complement strand
GATCTCGCGCGTCTCGGGGAAATGCACGATGTATTTCTCCGGATTGCAGGGCCACGACACGTCCTTCGCTTTGCCGCGCAACGGCGCGCCGACCGAATGCACGCACGGCACCACGCGACGCGCGTTGCGATCTATCTCGCGAAACACCGGCAGACCGATGCGCGCCATGATGCGCATGTTCACCACGACGTAGGGCGAATCGGTGAGCTCGACGCCGATCTGCGACATCGGTGAACCGACCGGCCCCATGCTGAACGGCAGCACGTACATCGTGCGGCCCGCCATGCAACCGGCGAAAAGTCGCTTCAACTTTTTGCGCATCTCGAATGGCTCGACCCAGTTGTTGGTCGGGCCGGCGCCATCTTTCGAGAGCGAGCAGATGAACGTGCGGTCTTCGACGCGCGCGACATCGTCCGGATCGGAGCGTGCGTAGAAACAGCCGGGCCAGAGTTTTTGGTTCAACTTGATGAACGTACCGTCGCGCACCATCTGGCGGCAGAGCGCATCGTATTCCTTTTTCGAGCCATCGACCCAATGGATCGCGGCGGGGCGGGTGAGTTGGGCGATCTTGTCGACCCACTTCAGCAAATGCCGATTCCGGCTGAGCGGCTTGGACGCCAATCGGGGCTGCATACTCGTCGGTACACCAACCGCGCGGGCAATGCCAGCCGCGCGTGCATGTCTCTCAACTGTTCGCCGGCTCGATATGCACGAGCACGTCGGACACACGATGGGGCGATGCGAGCAAGGTGTGTTTCACGGCTCCGGCGATGCGATGCCCTTCATCCACACTCAACGAGCCATCCACTTCCACATGCAAATCGACGAGGTGCTGCAGCCCACTTTTGCGAATGCGGCATTTCTCCAGACGCACCACGCCGGGCACGCCCTCGGCGACTTCACGAATCTGGCGTTCGTATTCCCACGGCACCGCGACTTCCATCACATCGTCGAGCGCGCGGCGCGCGAGCGACAGCCCGTTAAACAAGATCACTGCGCAGGCGACCAGCGCCGCCCAGTCATCCGCGCTTTCATAACCTTCGCCGCCGGCGACTGCGATCGCGATGCCGATAAACGCCGCGCCCGACGTGAGCGCATCCGCATAATGATGCCACGCTTCGATGCCGAGCGCCGTACTGCCGGCGTCGCGACCCGCGTGGACCAACTTGCGCGAAAAAACAAATTTCACCGTCACGATCACCGCGAGCAGCGGAAGCGTGGCCCAATGCGGCGCTTCATGTGGCGTGCGAATCTCCGCCACCGCATGCCAGCCGATCCAGCACGCGGCGAAAAACACAAACATCGCCACCGCGAGTCCCGCGAGCGGCTCGGCCTTTCCGTGTCCGTAAGGGTGATTGTCATCCGGCGGACGCGACGCCACGCGCAGCCCCGCCCACACGAGCGTGGACGACAGAATATCCAATAATGATTCCACGCCATCTGCGATGAGCGCGTAAGAATTTCCGAAGATGCCACCGGCAAATTTGGCCACCGCCAGTGTCGCATTCAGCACAATGCCACGCCCGACCAACCGCACGCCGGACTGTGCGAGCGAATCAACGGAAGCGCCGGCCGGCGTGGGAGACTGAGGATCGGAAGCGTTCAACGCCGCGACGGTACACGTCGGGCACAGGCTTTCAGGCAAAAAAAAGCGCCGCCTGGCGGGAATCACTTTCCGAAAAGTGTCACGTAATACGTGACACTTTTTCCGGGGCCGGGAGCGGCTTGAGGGGCAGCGGGGTGATCAGAAATAGATCTGATAAGACCCACAGGACTTATGAATCTTGTTTCCATGCCGCAGCGTATTCGGCGGACGAATACACTGCACGGCGGATACCCGCGGCGTTAGGCGCCACGCGCAACTCAGGCGAGCTGGTTTTTCAGCGCGTCGAGTTCGGTGCGTGTGCTGTCGGCACAGCCTTGCATGAACTCTTCGGAGACACCGGCGAGTTCGAGCCGGTCGGGCGTGAGTTCCCAGAGCCCGGCTTCGAATTTCGGCGCCACGGACAAGACTCCCGTGACCCAGCCGGCGAGATGGAGCTGCGCCCCTTTCGCGCCGCCTTCGTAACATTCTTCGGGCGCGTGCTGATAACGCATGGCCTGGCAGGCTTCGCGCGGCAGTTTCCACGCTTCGAGAATAAAGGCGGTGGCTTCGTGGCTGGTGATGCACAGGCGTGCGCGTTCCCACGAAAGCAGATCGATATCATCCGGGCACACCGCACCGGGCTGCTCTTTTTCGATGATACGACCGAGCACGAGTTTTCCCACCTGGCGAAGGATGCCGAGCGTGTAGGCGGCTTGTTCATCGCCGCCGGTTTCGCGCGCGAGGGTTTCCATCGCGAGCGCGGTCGCGAGGGAGTTTTCCCACACTTGGCGCGCGTCCATGCGGTAGGCGGGCAGGCCATCTTTGAAAAGCTGTTCGGTCATGGCCATGCCGACCATCTTGTGCACTTCGCGAAAACCGACGCGGTTGATCGCTTCGTCGAGCGATTGCACCGCATTGGAGCCGCGGAAAAAAACGCTGTTGCTCAAGCGCAACACGCGCGAGGTCAGTCCCGTGTCGATGCCGATCAGGTTGACGATCTTGTCGATGTCGGCGTTGACGTCGTCCAACAGCAGGCTGAGCCGGGTGAAAATCTGCGGTGAGGCCGGCAGGCGTTGAGCAAGCCGGAGAATGTGATCCTTGAGCAGGCTGTCCGAGGCGGGGGTCATTGAATACGACCCACCATCGGCGCAGCAGGGCCGAAGGTTTAACCACAAACCATCGGTTCGCACAAAATCTGCGGACCGATCAGCGCATTAGGCGAGCGCGACGCGTGACCACCTCAGGCGGCTTGCAGACGGTCTTTGAGAGAGTCCAACGCTTCCTGCGTTTCTTCGAGGCAGCGCTGCACGGACTCACTATCCACGCCGGCGCGGGAAAGGATTTGTTCGCTCAAGTCCCACTGTCTCGCCTCGACCTTGAAGCCTTTGCCGAGCTGCTCGGTGATCCAGCAGGCGACATGCAGGCGCGCGGCGAGCGCATTGTCGTTGTCGGGTGAGTAGTGCTGACGCACGCCGTCGTGCATCGTCTCGGGCATCTTCCATTCGGCGAGGATGAGCGCGCCGACTTCGTTGCTGGTGATGTTGGCCCACACACGTTCCCACTTGGGCAGATCGAGCGATTCGGTCTCAGGGCAAATGATGCCCGGATGCGCGACTTGCAGCAGCATATCGAGCACGAGCTTCCCGATCGGGCGGAGCAGCCCGAGCGTATAAGCCTCGCCTTGATCGGCGCCGACGGCGCGCGCGATGCGCTCCATCGCGAGAGCGGTGACGACTGAGCTTTCCCACATCTCTTCGGCGCTGAGCCGGTAGACCGGGAGATCGCTCTGGAAAACTTGTTCGCTCATGGCGACGCCGACGAGGCGATGCGTCTCACGAAAACCGACGCGGTTGACCGCTTCCTCGAGCGAGCGCACAGGCTCGTCGCCGCGGTAAAACACGCTGTTACTCATGCGGATGACGCGGCCAGTGAGGCCCGAATCCACCGCCACCAGTCGCACGATGTTTTCCACATCCGCATCCATATCGCCCAGCAACATGCCGAGCTGGCCGAAGATGTGCGGCGCGGCCGGGAGTTGTCGTGCGAGGCGCAGGACATTTTCGCGTATGGTGGAATCAACAAGCGTATCGGCCATGAGTAAAAAACTATCCGCGTTTCCTATCGGCGGAGATCCCTTCAACTAAAGCTCCGACTCTCGTCTGAGGAATTTTTTTCCGCCACTTGGGGAACGCGAATCTCGACAACAAAAAAACCCGCGGACTCGCCGCGCGAGCGTGCCGCGAAATACCTGACCGTCAGCGCACGCAGTTGACCGTGTTCCAGCCCAGGTGCAGCGTGAGCGGGTTTCGTTTCCCATGGCAGCCAAGCTCACCAACCCAGCCACCGATCCGGTGAAACAATTTTCCGTCTTCGCCGAAAATCGCGTCGGGCGCCTCTACGACCTTTGCGGTCTCTTCAAAGAGCACAACGTCCACATCATGGCGCTTACCGCGCTCGACACGACCGACAGCACCATCCTCCGGCTGATCGTGGACGATCACGACCGCGCCCGCGAACTGATGGTGAACAATGACTTCCCGTACACCGAGTGCGACATCCTGGTCGTCGAGATGAACGACGAGAGCGATCTCCAGAATGTCCTCGCCGCTCTCTTCGAAGCCGAGATCAACATCCACTACATCTACAGCTTCATCAAACGCCCGGAAGGCCGCACCGCCCTCGCGCTCAATATCGAGGACGCTGATGTCGCCGCACAATCGTTGTGCACGCGCGGTTTCAAGGTCCTCACGCAGAGCGACATCTCGCGCTAGGTGGCGCGACACACACGCTCAGCGTTTGCCCGGCGTCGCCTCGTCCATCGTGTAGATGGCGGTGATGAATCCCTGTTCCTGCTGGGCTTTGACGGTGAACTTTCCGCGGAACGCGACCGGCACATCCGGCGTGTAGCGCACTGGCTTGGACACGGTGACCACGATCCAGTCGTTGAGGCGCGGCACCACGCCGTAACAACACATCATCTGGTCGCGCATCAGGAGAAACTGGCTCACGAGCAGACCTTCCATTTTCACGGGCAACATGAAACCCGTCACCTGCACGCGCGCGCCGTCGTGACGTTTGATCGCGGGCGGAACCTGCGCATCGACCCGCCGCAGCGATTCCTCGGGTGCGACGTTCGGGTCGTATCCTGGCACTTCGAGCGTGAAATCCGATAAGTAGGCAAAATCGATCACGCGGTGCCCATCCACTTCGCGCACGGGCTCCGGTGTTTTCTCCACCGCCGACACCGGTTGCGCCATCGCCGCCAGCTCCGAGCCGCCCCGCGCGACGGATACCTGCATCGCCGGAGCCCTGTGCATCGCGATCCGCTGCACGCCGCCTCGCACAGGCGCGCCATCAAAACCCACCGGCCCGCCCTCGGCGCAGCACAGCAGATGATCCATCAAGCCATTGCGAAAAACCGCCGCATCCACGGAAGCAGCGCCCCCCGTCGCGAGCAGCGCGGCCGCCGCAGTACGTTTCCCGACGCGAAAAAATGAATGGCAAAAATTCCCCATGAGCTTGGCGCGCACCCAAGCACAGGCCGCCCGCGCGGTCAAAGCTTCGCCTGCCGGTGCACACAAGTCATGACAGCTTTTTAACACTCCTTTGATCTTTGGAATTCCCCGTTTCGGACCGATGCCTCTCGCAGATGTCTTTCGACCAGCTTCTGGCCCTCAGCATCGGCCTTGCTGCCTGCCTCGTCGTCCTCATCGCGTTATGGCGGCGGCAGGCGGCTGCGCGCGCCGCTGCCGAGCGTGAACTATCACAAGCCCGCCTCCACGCGGAGCTGAGCCAGGCCATGCTCGCCAATCCCGGCCTCGCCCTGATCGCAGCCGACCCCGCAGGCATCATCCGGTTGTTCAATCCTGCGGCCGAAGCGCTGCTCGGGCACCACGCCGCCGATGTGATCGATCGCGTCTCGACGTCCACCTTGTACGTGCCGGAGGAAATCCAGACGGAGCTCGAATCCCTCCGCCGCGAATCCAACGAACCTTTCATCGGCCCGCCCGAAGTCACCTTGCTTCGCGCCGCGCCCGGCGGCCTCCCCTGCGAACGCGAATGGACACTTGTGCGGCGCGACGGCTCGCGCCTGCCCGCGCACATCATGTTGTCCGCGCTGCGCCTGCCCTCCGGGAAACTCGATGGGTTTCTCCTCGCCGCCCGCGACATCTCCGCGCAACGCGCCGCCTTCAACGCCGCGCAGGAACGCAAAAACCAGCTCGAAGAATTTTTCCGTCACGCACCGGCCGCCATCGCCCTCCTCGATCGCGATCTGCGGTACCTCGCAGTCAGCCAGCGATGGATTTCCGATTACGGCCTGCACGACACGCGACTCATCGGCCGCCCGCATCTTGAAATCCTGCCCGCGACGCCACGCCACTGGCGCGAGATTTATCGCCGCTGTCTCGCCGGCGCCACCGAGCACAGCGAAGAAGACATCGTGCGGCTGGCCGACGGCTCCGAGCAAACCGTCCGCTGGGAATGCCGTCCGTGGCGCGAGGCCGATGGCACGATCGGCGGTATCGCGATCTTTTCCGAAGCGCTCACCGAACAGCGGCTCGCCGAGAAAAAACTCCTCGAAAGCGAAGCCCGTCTGCGCGCCGCGCAATCGCTCGCGCGCATCGGTAGTTGGGAACTGAATACAATCACCGGCGAGTTCTCCTGGTCCGCCGAAACCTACCGCCTTCACGAGCTCCCGCCACGCACACCGGTGACGATCGAGCAGGCACTCTCCTTCTATCCCGGCGCTCATCGCCGCCGCATCGACGCCGCGCTGACGCAAGCGCTTCAGCACGGCATTTCGTGGGATGTCGAAGTTCAGATCGACACCGCCGCCGGGCGTCCGCTCTGGATCCGCTCCATCGGCCAGCCCGAGGTCCGCAATGGCCAGACCGTGCGCATCCTCGGTACGATTCAGGACATTTCCGAACGCAAGGCCAATGAGGCCGCGCTCACGCGCGCCAAGGACGAAGCACTCGGTGCCGCCCGCGCCAAAGCCGAATTCCTCGCCAACATGAGCCACGAGATCCGCACGCCGCTCAATGCCGTCATCGGCATGACCGGCCTGCTGCTCGGCACACCGCTCGACCCCGAGCAACGCGAGTATGTGGACACCGTCCGCACCGCGAGCGACAACCTGCTCAGCCTCATCACCGACATTCTCGATTTCTCCAAAATCGAATCCGGCAAACTCGATCTCGAACAACAACCGTTCAGCCTCCACGAGTGCATCGAGTCCGCGCTCGATCTGGTCGCTCCGCGCGCAGTCGAAAAGAATCTCGAACTCGCCTGCTGGCTCGATCGTTCCGTGCCCGCCGTGCTCGTCGGCGATGTCACGCGCATCCGGCAAGTGATCGTTAATCTCCTGACCAACGCCGTTAAATTCACGTCCATTGGCGAGGTCTTCATTTCCGCCACCACCCTGGCCAAGCCGGGCGAACTTCCCCGCCTCCGCGTGACCGTGCGCGACACTGGCATCGGCATCCCGGCGGATCGTCTGGACCGGCTTTTCAAGTCGTTTAGCCAGGTCGATTCCTCAACAACGCGTGTCCATGGCGGCACCGGGCTGGGACTCGCCATCTGCCGGCGCATCGTCGAGCTCATGCAAGGAACGATCTGGGTGGATAGCGAAGCGGGCCGTGGATCGCGTTTCCATTTCGAAATCCCGCTCCCGCCCGTGGATCGCACCGAGGAACCCGTGCCAGCAGGTCTCTCACGCGTGCAGGACAAACGCCTGCTCGTGGTGGACGATCATCCGACGAGCCGCGAAATCCTGCGCCTCCACCTCGAAAGCTGGGGCGCTCATGTCGAAGCCGTCGCCTCTCCGCTCGCCGCCTTGGCGTTGCTGCGCCGCGGCGAACACTTCGACGCCGTCGTCGTCGATCACCTCATGCCCAACATGGACGGGCTGGAGTTCACCCGCCAGCTCCGCGAGATCGATGCCGGCATGGAATTACCCGCGGTGTTGTTGTCCGCGCTCGGCCGCAAATCCGCCGCCGCCGCCGATGGCCTTTTCGTCGCCGTGCTCACCAAGCCGGTCAAATCCGGACAATTGTTATACGCCGTCGTCCGCGCCCTCGATCCTTCGGTCGAAGTCCGGCCTGCGCCGCCCATTGCCACGCCAACCCCGCGAACCCTCGCCGCCGCACGCGTCCTCGTCGTCGAAGACAATCCCGTGAACCAACGCGTCGCCCGCGCACTTCTCGAGCGCATGGGCGTCCATCCCGACGTCGCCGCCAACGGACGCGAAGCCGTGGAAGCCGCGCTGCGCAAACCCTACGATTTTGTTTTCATGGATCTGCACATGCCCGAAATGAACGGGCTCGATGCGACCAGCCAGATCCGCCGGCTCGTCGCCGTAAACCAGCAACCCGTGATCATCGCGCTCACGGCCAGCACGACCGCGCGCGACCGCGACGCCTGCTTCGCCGCCGGCATGGACGATTTCCTCACCAAACCCGTCCGCGGAGAAGACATCCACGGACGTCTCCTGCTCTGGCAGGAAAAACGCGCACTGCGCACCTTGGTGTAGCCCCCGGACATCCATCCTCAGGCCGCCGACGCCTCCGGAAAAGTGTCACGTAATACGTGACACTGGAGTCCAAGTGCTTGACTGCAAGGAATAAGCGGGGAGAACGCGCAAGCCCAACAGTCGCCAAATTCGAACTGGAGCGGCGGGGAAGTCCGCTTTTCCCCTACTTGACTGCCGGGGCGTTTACGGAAGACGACGCCTTGTCAGCGTTGTTAAAACTTCGTGAAGTCCGCCTGCCGACTTCATGACCTTCCTGCGCTTCGACCGGTTTTCCCCGCTTCCGGCAAAATCCACCGCTCTCGCGGTTTTTACCGCCGTGCACGCTGCACGCTCCCGATTTGCGCAAGCGTCATTCGAGGCTGTCTGCGCGACGCTTTCCACGGCCGGGGCGCACTGGTTTCCGAGCAAAACCCGCAGTTTTGACCCGATTCTTGTAAAACTAGGGTAAAGACCCCCGCTTTTTATTCTGGCCGACGCTAAAGCAAATCCACTGCAATCCGATTGCTAAAATAAGATGAAAAACACGGGCGGTAGTTCCAGCGGGTTTCGGGTGCGTCTTTCGGTCTTTGTCGGCGTGCTCACGCTGCTCGCGTTTCAGGCCGGTTGCGCCTCATCCGGCACTGCGCGCGCCGGCGGCATCGCGCCCGGCTCGAGTGTTTCCCGCGAACACGCGCTCGCGCTCGCCCAGCTCACCGCCAACGCCGTGGGCGGCCAGGTGTTCACCGTCGCGGCGACCGGCAGCATGAAACCCACGCTCGATGAAAGCAGCGTGGTGGCCGTGGAGACTGTATCCTTTTCGTCACTACGCCGCGGCGACATCGTCATCTACCGCAGCGCTTCGGGCTCCCCCGTGATCCACCGTCTGTATCAGCAGCGTGGAAACGCCTGGCTGGTCCTCGGCGACAACAACCCCTCGATCGACCGCGAGGCGGTGACGGATGGAAATTTCCTCGGACGTGTCTGCGCCATTTTCTACACGGGCGACTCTTCGGTGGAAGGTGCGCCGGCGGCCCTGGCGCGTCGCTAAATTTCGTCGCGACTCCTCAGATTCGAGGAAAATTGCCTAAAGGTCCGGCGATTCGGCCGATAATAAGGCGGGAGAAACTCCTCCTTATAAGCAGCCCTATCGTCTCATGCCAACCATCGATCAGATTAGCGAAACGGTTTTCCGGGAGACCATTAACCGTGCGGTGCAGGATGTCTTTAAAACGATGCTTGGCAAAACAGCCACGCTCGCTGACACGTCCTCCGCGACCAATGCCGACGGATCTCCGTGGGAACATCCCGTCCACATCAGCGGCCAGCACGTCGTCGGCACCGTCGGCTTCATCGGCGACATCAGCGGCCTCATCTACCTTTACCTGGAAGACTCCTTCGCCAACGACATCGCCAGCCACATGCTCGGCATGACGCTCGAAGAAATCGACGAAGCCGGCCACGAGGTCGTGAACGACGCGGTCGGTGAACTCACCAACATGACCGTCGGCACCTTCAAGAACCAACTCGCGGACAAGGGCTTCCCCTGCAAGCTCACCATCCCCTCGATCCTCCGCGGCAGCAATTTCTCCATCGAGCCCGTCAGCTCCGCCACCCGCCGCATCTACCGCTTCCATGTCGGCGAACACGCTATCGTGGCCGACTTGTTGATGAAATCCGGCGACTGATTTTTTTCTTCACAACGCCAGTCCCTCTTTCCGCTCCCATGCGCTACAAAGTTCTCACGGTCGACGATTCCAAAACCGTCCGTATCATCGTCAAAAAGGCATTCAAGGGCTTCGATTGCGAAATCCTCGAAGCGGCCAACGGCGTCGAAGGCCTCGCGGCCGCCGCCAAAGAAAATCCCGATCTCATCCTCCTCGACATCACCATGCCTGTCATGGACGGCGTCGAGATGCTCACCAAGCTCAAATCCGACCCCGCCCTCAAAGGCATCCCGGTCATCATGCTCACGGCCGAAGGCGGTCGCGACAATGTGCTCAAGATCGCCAAGATCGGCGTCCGCGACTACATCGTGAAGCCCTTCAAGGAAGAGATCCTGGTCGAAAAGGCCGGCCGCATCATCGACCTCAAGCCCCTTTCCGAAGGCCCGCAGAAAGCGAAATCGATTTTCGATCCCGCCACACTCCTCGTCGTCGAAGACAAGCCCGCGATCATCCAGCAGATCCAGGAAGGTCTCAAACACACGCCCTGGAAGATTCACGGCGTGCAGACCACCGGCGAAGCGATCGACTTCTGCTCGAAGAACACGCCGGACCTCATCATCATCAGCCTTTCCCTCCCGGAAGAAGCCGCCTTCACCCTCTTCCGCCTCGTGCGCCAGAACGTGAAGACGAAATACACGCCGATCTTCGCGCTCGTCGTGAAAACCGAAACCACCGTGCAACAACAGGCGCAACAGGTGGGCTTCTCCTACATCGTCACCAAGCCGATCGAAATCCCGGAACTGGAATCCAAGATCGCCAAAGCCATGAACCTCGACACCTCCCAGCGCTACTTCGCGATGGATGGCGACGTGTTTGTCATGCGCCTGCCCGAAAACAGCTCCCAGACGGTCGTCGGCGAGGTCACCAATTACCTCAAGCCCAAGATCGCCGGCGCGGTCGATAGCGGCATCGTCAAAGCCGTCATCGATCTGCACGAGCTCAAGGGCCTCAACATGGCCGTCATCAAGCTCCTCATCCAGGCGATGCAGACCTGCAAGGAACTCGCCCTCCAGTACGCGCTCGTCGGCAATCCGCAGATCGTCTCTGAGTGCAAAGGCTTCGAAGACACCCGCAACTGGCAGTTCCACGATTCCATCGCGGACGCCAAGGCGAGCTTCAGCCGCTCGGCGCAGACCGCCGGCGCCGCTTGATCCTTTCGGAAGCCGCCCCGCGCGGTTTCCCCCTGCGAAAAACCGCGCTTCTTCACCGGAGCGCGGTTTCTTTTTTAACCGGACCCGCGACGGAAAATTCCTCCAGAAGCTCCCCGCCGGGCCGATAGTAAGAAACCAGGACTATCCGCGTGCATTGGGCCCGCGGACCGCACGGATCGCGACATGTCACTTTTTTCTCACTTCCCGCTTCGCGTCATCGCGAAACTCACCCGCGGCTTATCGCTGGCGCTTCTGCCCGCGCTGGCCGGCAACGCCCACGCCGCGAGCATTTCCCACCGGAAACTGCCGGAGTTTTCTCCCGCCACAACCGCCGGCGTCTCCGCGACCGCCGCTCGCAACGGATCCTATCTCGCCCTCGTGCGCCCCACCGGCATCCGCTTCGCCGCACCCGCCGCGCCTCGTGGCGCCGAACCGGTTTTTCCCCCGCCCGCACCCGCGGCTGAGATCGAGCCGGAAACGCCCACTCCCGAGACACCCGAGACGCCCGCGCTCGAAAATCCTCCCGAGTTGCTCCCGGCCGTGCAGCCCGTGACCCCACCTGTGCCGGTGCGCACGCCGTTGCCCATTCTCCCCGACGACACACGCCGCGAAATCCGTCCCGAGGACGTCCTCCCGTATTTTCACTATCCACATAGCGACGCTCCGCCGGTCCACATCCTTCTCCCGGCCCCGGTCGCCCCGAGCTCGGCCACTTACCAGCAACGCTCATGAACCTGCGCCTGACTGCCCTGCTTTTCGCCGCCTTCGCGAGCGCCTCCGCACAAACGCCCGAGCCCCTTCCGCACGCCCCGAGCAGCGCCCAGCCGGCTGCCGCCGAGGAAATCCTCAGCCTGCTGCGCATCGGTCATAACAAGCTCGAACAAGGCGATTTCACGTCCTCGGAGATCGCGTTTCGTCAGGTCCTCACGGAAAAAGCCACGCCCGCGCAAGACGCCGAGGCGCTGCTCGGCCTCGGCCGCACGTATCGGAAAAAAGGCGATCACACGAAGGCCGCCGCCGTCTACGAAAAGTATCTCAAGGAGTTCCCGGACGATCCCATCCTGCCCACCGTTTACCTCGAGCTCGGACGCTCGCTGCGTTCGCTCGGCGCGTACAAGCAGGCCATTTCCCGCTTCTACAGCGTGCTCAACACCACGCTCAAACTCCCCGAGAGCGGGCCCGATCACTACCGCCAGCTCGCCCGCACCGCGCAATTCGAGATCGCTGAAACGCATTTCCAAACCGGTGACTACACGCAGGCCAACCGTTTCTTTTCGCGCCTCACCTTGCTCGACCTCGCTCCCGAGGATCGCGCGCTCGCTCATTTTAAATCCGGTTACGCGCTCATCCTCGCGGGCGAAAACCGTCCCGCCATCGCCACGCTCCGACGCTTCCTCGAAGAACATCCGCACGATGAGAACATCCCCGAAGCGCGTTATCTGCTCTCCGACCTGCTCCGCCGCGAAGGGCTGATCACCGACTCGCTCCTGATCGCGCTTGATCTGCTCCGCGCCGAATCGCATTTCACCGAAAAAGATCCCCAGCGCTGGTCCTACTGGCAGCGCAAGACCGGCAACCAGCTCGCCAACGAATTCTACGAACGCGGCGACTTCGGCTCCGCGCTCCTCATTTATCAAACGCTCAGCCAGCTCTCCGAGGAGCCGTCCTGGCGCCTCCCCGTCACTTATCAAATCGGTCTCTGCCTCGAACGCCTCCAACGCTTCGATCGCGCGCTCGAAAGCTATCAGACGATCGTTGACAACGTGAAACCCGCTCCGAGTGATGGAGCCGCCACCCGCCGGGAGCTCACCGACCTCGCCGAGATGGCCCGCTGGCGCCTCGATCAACTCGCCTGGCTCCGCGATACCGACCAACAACTCTCCCGCTTTTTCCCTCAAGGCCTCGCCCCCGCCACCACCGCGCAGGCGCCCGCCACCGCACCTCTTCATGACGCCAACGGAAGCTCTTCGCCACCACCAAGCCCTTTGTGACGAACTCCACCAGCTCGCCCTGGAGGAGAACCGCTTCCTGAAACAAAACCAACGCGTCCCCGATACCCCCTTGCTCGAGAAAAAGCGCGATCTTCTCGCGCGTCTCGACGCCAGCCTCGCCGCCATCAAGGCCGGCAATGCCGCCGACGCGGCCGCTTCTCCTTCGCGCGCCGATCCCGCCCGCGCCGAGATCATCGAAAAATCCCGCGCGAAGCTCCTGCAGATCCTCCACCTGGATCGCGAAAACGAGCAACTCCTGCTCCGCTACAGCCTCGGCGTCCGCCCGGCCCGGCCCGCTTCCCCCGCGCCCGCACCGGCCTCCCCCTCGCATCTCCAGCGCCTCTACGAGCGGCATCAGTGATGAGGAGGATTTCGATTTTTGATTCTCGATTTTCGAGGGGGACAAAACGGGGTCGGTTCACCACGCTCTCGCTTTCCTCCAAGCCCCCTTCCGCCGGCGTCCGCTGAAACGCAGCCCAACCACTCCGATTTCGCCCCCGCGCTTCCTCGAAAATCGAGAATCCAAAATCGAAAATCCCCCGAAATGTCCGCCCGCATTCTCGTCAACGAAGACTCGGAAATCGACTTCAAGCTCCTGCAGGGCGAGTTCAAGCGCGCGCAGTTTCAGTGCGAACTCCGCCAGGTGGCCACGCGCGACGCGTTCATCCAGGCCCTCACCGAGTTTCAGCCGGATCTCATCATCTCCGATTATTATCTGATCGGATTCAACGGCCTCGACGCCCTCGAAATCCTCAAACGCGTCCAGCCCGACATCCCGTTCATCATCCTCACCAATGCGCTCAACGAGGAAACCGCCGTCGAGTGCATGAAGCGCGGCGCGACCGATTACGTTCTCAAAAACAAACTCCCGCGCCTCGTCGCCATCCTGCAAACCACGCTCGAGCGACGCCGCCTGTTCCTCGAAAACATCCGCATCCAGCGCGAGCACGAGCAACTCTTCCGCCTCACGCCCGATCTCTTCTGCCTCACGTCGATCGATGCCACCTTGCAGGTCGTGAATCCGGCGTGGTTTCTCCGTCTCGGATACACACAACAAGAACTCCTCGGACGCCCGCTCTTCACCCTCGTCCATCCCGACGACCGCCACGCGCTCTCCTCCTGGTGGACCAATGTCGTCTCCTCGGGCCAGACCGCCGCGCCCTTCGTCACCGCACACTCGGTCGCTCCCACCGACTTCGAATGCCGGCTCGTCCACAAGGAACATTCATTCCGCTACATCCGATGGAGTGCCAAGCCCTTCCCCGCAGAGAATAAAATCTACGCCTACGGCCACGACATCACCGAGCACAAACAGGCCGAGATCGCGCTGCGCGAGAGCGAAGCCCGCTTCCGTCGCATGGCCGATTCCGCGCCCGTGCTCATCTGGATGTCGGACACGTCGAAGGCATTTTTTTATTTCAATCAGCCCTGGCTCGACTTCACCGGACACCGCCTCGCCGAGGACGCCGGTTTCGGCTGGCTCGATGCCGTCCATCCCGAGGACCGCGAACACACGCTCCAGCGCTACGAACAAAGTTTCGCCGAACGCTCGCCCTTCCGCTCCGAGTTCCGCCTGCAACGTCACGACCGCCACTACCGCTGGGTCATCACCCACGGCACGCCGCGCCACGACGATCAGGGCACGTTCGCCGGCTACATCGGCTCGTGTTTCGACGTCACCGATCAGCACGAGGTCGAAGCACACCTCGCCTACCGCGCGATCAAGCAATCCGCCCTCGCCTCCTTCGGCCGTTTCGCCCTCGCCGATCACAGCTTCGCCGAACTGACCCAGGAAGCCACACGCCTCGTCTCCGACACGCTCCGCGTCGAACGCAGCCAAGTGCTCGCCATCGAGCCCGGCACCCTCGCGCTCTCCCTCACCGCCTCCACCGGCCCGGTGCTCGACGAACCGTCGTTTCCGTATGGCAACGCCGTCCCCGAATCCTTCGAGGACAACCATGCGATCCACTTTTCGGATACACCGGAAAGTTTCCCTGGCGCCAGCGCGTTCGCTTCGCTCGATGTGCGCTCCGGCGTCGCCCTGCCCATCGGCGCGGGCAAACACGCCTACGGTTTCCTCACCGCACTCACGCCCGACGAGCGCCTCTTCAGCCGCGAAGCCATCGATTTCATGCACGGGCTGGCGAACATCCTCAGCACCGTGCACCAGCGAAAACTCGCCGAGCAGGCCCTCGTCGAGAGCGAACAAAAACTCCTCCAGTCGCAAAAAATGGAGGCCGTCGGCCTGCTCGCCGGCGGTGTCGCACACGACTTCAATAATCTGCTCACCGCCATCCGCTGCTACGGCGACATCCTCCACGACGATCTCGCCGAGGTCGCGCCGGAGCTTCGCTCCAAGGCCGGCGAAATCCTCAAGGCCACATCGCGCGCCAGCGCCCTTGTCCGCCAGCTCCTCGCCTTCTCCCGCAAACAGGTTCTTCAACCCGAATTCCTCGATCTCAATTCCGTCCTCAACGACCTGAAGGACCTCATCCGCTCGCTGCTCGCCGAGAACATCGAGCTTTGCGTGGACCTCGCGGAAAAACCCGTTGCCGTCGAAGTCGATCGCAGCCAGATCGAGCAGGTCGTCATCAACCTCGCGATCAACGCCCGCGATGCCATGACCAACGGCGGCGCGCTCACCTTGCGCACCGGCTGGCGCGATCTCCGCGCCGGCGAAGTCCCCGATCTCGCTCCCGGACGTTATTGCGTCATCTCCGTCGGCGATACCGGCTCGGGCATGAGCGAGGAAGTGCAGCGAAAAATTTTCCAGCCGTTCTTCACCACCAAACCCAAGGGCCGCGGCACCGGTCTCGGGCTCGCGACCTGCGCCGTCGTCATCAAACACTACGCGGGCGCCATCCGCTTCGACACCGCCGTGGGCGAGGGCACGACCTTCCACGTGCTCATCCCCGAAACCGAATCGCCCGCGCTCAACCTCGACTTCGATTTCGACAGCGAACCGGGCACCGGCACCGAATCCATCCTGCTCGTCGAGGACGACGAAGCCATCCGCAACGTCACCGGCGCCATCCTCCGCTCGCTCGGCTATCAAGTCTTCCCCTTCCCTGGCGGCGCCGAGGCTCTTGAGTTTTGCTCCGCGCCCGGCATCCCCGAATTCGACCTGCTCCTCAGCGACATCGTCATGCCCAACATCGGCGGCCGCGAACTCGCCGAACGCCTCACCGCCATGCGCCCCGGCCTCCGTGTCCTTTTTATGTCGGGTTATGTGGACGACCCCATCATCTTGGAAGCCGTCCAACAATCGTCCGTCCCCTTCCTCGAAAAACCCTTCACCCGCGACATCCTTGCCCGCAAGGTCCGCGATACGCTCGACGCCATCGTCTGAACTCCTTTCTGCCATGAAAACCCGCCTAACCTCCCTCCTCCTGACCGCGACCCTCGCGACCGCCGGCACCCTCTCCGCCGCGCTCGAAGCCACCGGTCCGTACCGCAACCGCGACAACCCCAACCCGCGCGACCCCGCCGAAGGCACTTACGGCATCCCGTACCATCTCCCCACCACCGCCGAGGTCACCGAAGTCCTCACCCGCGTCCATGGCTACATGGATAAAGTGACGCACACCCGCGTCATCGACTCCAAGACCGGCAAGGAGATCACGGACTTCACCACGCCCATCGAATCCGCGCGCAGCGACACCGGCACCTCCGGTTTCAACCTCCTCGCCTACGAAATGGGCGTCGTTTATTCCGGCATGCTCTACGCCGCGGAGGTCACCGGCGACAAACGCTTCACCGAATTCACCCAGCGCCGCCTCCAATTTATCCACGACCGCCTCCCGTACTTCCGCGCGCAGGAAGAGAAGTTCCATCTCGAGCGCCGCAACTCCTTCCGCGGCCCGCTCGACCCGCGCGCCCTCGATGATTGCGGCGCCGTCGGTGCTTCTTTCGTCCGCGCCCGTCTCGCCGGCGTCGGACCCGACCTGAAACCCACCATCGATCTCTGGGGCGATTACGTTCTCAACAAGCAATTCCGCTTCCCCGACGGCACCCTCGCCCGTCAGCGCCCGCAGGCTCAATCCCTCTGGGCCGACGATGCCTACATGAGCATCCCGCTACTCGCTGAAATGGGCCGCCTCACCGGCGACCAGAAGTGGTTCGACGACGCCGTGAAAAACACGGTCCAGATGATCGATCATCTCTGGAGCCCCGAAAAACGCCTCCTCACTCACGGCCTCAATCTCCACAACCCCGACGCGCCCCACTTCTACTGGGCCCGCGCCAACGGCTGGGTTGTCGTCGCCGTCTGCGATCTCCTCGACGTCCTTCCCAAAGATCACCCCGGCTACGAACCCGTGAAACAACGTCTCGTCGCGCTGCTCACCGGCATCGCCGGCTATCAGAACGGCCTCACCGGCCTCTGGCACCAGATGATCGATCGCAACGATTCCTACCTCGAAACCTCCGCCTCCGCGATGTTCGTGTACGGCCTCGCCCACGCCATCAACCAAGGCTGGATCAGCGGCACCACCTACGGCTCCATCGCCCAGGCCGGCTGGATCGGCGTCACCACCCGCGTCACCAAGGAAGGCGCCGTGGACGGCACCTGCGTCGGCACGACCTTCGCCAATGACCAGGTTTATTATTATCACCGCCCGGCCAACATCCACGCGCTCCACGGCTACGGCCCCGTCCTCCTCGCCGGCGCCGAGATGATCAAGCTGCTCAACAACCCGAACTACCGCATCGATATCAAACTGCGCACGTATCACTACGTCCCGCTCGACGGCCGCGAAACCAGCTACCGCGAACATTGAGATAACGGAAAACACCCTTCCGCCGACAACCCCCGCCGCCCGCAAGCGCCGGGGGTTTTTTATGATCAAAACCGAAGCCCCCCCCGGGAGCGCCGACGCCCCCGTCGGCCACTATCCCGCAGCAGCCATACACCTTCACCCATCGCCCTCTCTAGTTCTTGAAACTCCGCGCGCCCCGCCTCTGGCTTCCCGCGCCCCATGCAGTCCAACCGACGCCTCGCATCCTTCCCGCTGTTTCTCGTTCTGACCGCCGTCCTCCTGTTTATTGCCGGCGACACCCGCGAACGCATCCGGCTGCTCTCCGCCACGACCGGCGTCGCCAACACCCTCGTCCGCGGTCCGGCCGGCGATCCGTATTCACCGACCGGATACGAAAACGGCATGCGCCAGATCATCCTGCCGCGCTTCGCCATCGACGGTTACCACTGGCTCATGCAGACGCAGCAGATGTTCGCCGCCGGCGAACTCCGCGTGCGTCACGTCGATTACGACAACGCGCCGGAGGGCCGCGCCGTGCACTGGTCTTCCCCGTGGCGCTGGTGGCTCGGGCTGCTCGCATGGATCGATCATCACTTCACCGGCGCGCCGATCGGACGCTGCGTGGAGCGCGCCGCACTCTACGCGAGCCCAGTCGCCCTCGGCAGTGCGTTGATGCTGATCGCCGCATTTGTACGACGCCGGCTGGGCGGCGGATTCACCTGCTGGCTCATCATGGGCCCGGTCGCATCGATGCCTCTTTATGATTATTTCGTGGCCGGCAATCCCGACCATCATGGCGTCGCCGCACTGTGCGCCTTTCTTTGCGTGCTCGGATTGATCGACGGCGGCGCCGGCTGGACCAATCGCAGCGGAGGCCCGTCATGTATCCAACCGTCGGATACCCGCTCCGCACGACGTTGGTTCGTGCTGTCGGCAATCGCAGGCGCTTTCGGTTTGTGGATCAGTGCCGCCAGCCAGGTGCCGGTATTATGTGCGCTCGGACTCGCCGCGTTTCTCGGCGCACCTTCTGTCAAGAATGCTGACGCCAGCCCCCAGCCCGACCTCTGGCGCATCTGGGGACGCGTCGGCGCAACCGCCTCGGTCGTGATGTGGCTGATCGAATATTTCCCGTCACACCTCAGCTGGCACCTCGAAGTAAATCACCCATTGTACGCAGTGGCGTGGTGGGGTGGCGGAGAGCTGCTGCGGCTGCGATGGAAACAGCCGGGCGCTCCCGCCTTTTTCCGCGCGCTCCGCGAGCCCGGCGCGCTGACCGCGGTTGCCGCCCTCGCGCTGCTTCCGCTCACCTTGCTGCTCGGCGGAACCTCGGTGTTTGTTCTCAACGATTCGTTTCTCTGGAAACTCCATCACGATTACATCCAGGAGTTCCAAAGCCTGAAGCGTTTCGCCTCCGTGCGCGGCCTCGATGTTTATGTGTGCGCCGCCATTCTGCCCTGGCTGGCGATCATACCCGCGCTGCTAGCCTGTCGAAAAAATCATTCCCTTGGTGCAGCGCAATCGGCGCTCCTGCTCGCACTGGTGCCTGCGCTGTTGTTTCTCGCGATGGCCGTGATGCAGGTGCGCTGGATCGGTTTTTCGCACGCACTGCTCATCGTGGTTCTGGCGACGTATCACCGCGTCGTTCTACGCGAGGCCGCTCCGCTGTATCGCCGGATTTTTGTGGGTGCCTTCGTCGCCCTGCTCGCATTTCCGATCGGCCGCTTGCTCACACTTCACCGGGCGCCCACCGGCGTCGCGACGGACAATATCGTCCAGGTCGCCACCCGCGAAATCGCGCACTGGCTCAATCGCCGCATGGGTGCGGAACGTCCGGTCGTCGCGGCGAGTCCGGGCATTTCCACCGCCCTGGCTTTCCACGGCGGCGCGCGCACGCTTGGTACGATGTATTGGGAAAACCTCGACGGGCTCGCCACCTCGGCGCGTTTGTTCGGTGCACGCAATGACGAGGAAGCGTTCCGCATCGTCCAGGCGACCGGTATCACGCATGTCGTGATGGTGTCGTGGAATGATTTTTCCGAGCCCTACACCAAGCTCATCCGCGAGCTCGATCCTGCGGATCCGCTGCCTCGCGACGCCTTCATCCCGCGACTCGTCGACACCAAGATCGCACCGCCATGGTTGCGCCCCGTGCCGTTTTTGCTGCCGGAGAACTCCACGCTGGCCAATGCCACGGTCTCCCTCTTCGAGGTCGTGCCACCGCAAACCCGCGAGCAGTCGCTGGTGCAGCTGGTGCATTTCCTCCTCGAAACCCGTCAGGAAAATCAGGCCGCGCGTTTCCTGCCCGCACTGCAATCTCATCCCGGATCGGCGCCCGCATGGCTCGCTCGCTCGCGCCTGCACCTCGCCCGCGAAGAAACCGCCGCGTTCATCCCGGCGATGAATACGTTGTTCGATCTCCTCAATGCCGGTGCTTCGCTGGACTTCGAGGAACACGTCCAGTTTGCACTGTTGCTAGCCGTGGCGGGACTCGACGATCAAGCCCGTCGCGAATTCGCCTATTGCTGGGAAACGATCACGCGCGACCGCCGCCATCTATTGCGACTGCCGCCCTCGGCGATCGTTTATCTTTTCCAGCAAGGTCGTCGCCTCGGCATCCCGATTTCGAATGAACTCACCGCACTGGGCCACAGCCTCCTGCCGCCCAGCTGGGTCGAGCAACTGAGCCAATAAACAGGCGGCACCAATTGCTGCGAGCGGCGCTTATCGGCGCGCCACCTGAGCTGCCTTTACGGCGCCGAGCACGCGTGCGCGTACAAAAGCCTCAATCCACCCGCACGTAGCCTCCTCAAGGCGAAAGACGCCCCACGTTTTTTCTGCAGATATGATCAGACTCCTCTTTTCGAGATCGATCTGCACGGACGTCGGTTTCTCTCCATCAAACACAAAGATGCACGTCGGAATAAGGTTCGTCTGTTTTATATAACTGTTCGAATCAAACGGCTCGTCGGCCAGTTCGACATACGCCTCACCCTTGGGCGCAACTACGCGCGCCAGAAACCCAAACACATCACAGATCGCCGTATTGTCGTCGCTACTATATACTTTCCCGCGGCGCTCTCCGTAAAATATATCGACCGACGAGGATCCTTTCAGAGCCTCCGCCAGCATTTTAATATATCCAGATTGATCTAGGAGCTCGGGAAGCTCTACTGCAGCCCAATGGCATCCGCAACGGAGCAAATACTGCGAAGGCGGCATCGGCTTAACTTGCGATTGAAGCGTCCTGACCGCGACATCCCATCGCCCCACCAGCCCTTCGGGCATTGTCACGACCGGCGCCATTTCCAACTGCGGCAGCGTCGGCGCTTGACGCGCTGAGTCGGCCAAAACCACCGACCACGCGCCGAGTAAAATAGATAGAACAACCGCCCGCGTTCTTTTCATATCCCTGTTTATACGGATCACCCGGCAGTTTATTACCCAATCATTCGCCTCCGCCATCGTCATGGGCGCGACCTTGAAACGAATCCGCGCTATTTTTGATAAACACAAAAAAGCCGCGCCATTGAAGACGCGGCTGGAAGTTTTTTCGGGAGGTTTCGCGCGACGTTTAGCGGCCGCACCAGCCGCCGTCCACGGGCATGACGATGCCGGAAAGATAATCGCTCGCGGAGGACGCGAGGAAAACCACGGCGCCGTCCAGATCGCCCGGCTCGCCCCAGCGATTCGCAGGGATGCGGCTGAGGATTTCCTTCGAACGCACTTCGTCGGCTTGCAGCGCGGCGGTGTTGTCGGTTCGCATGTAGCCGGGCGCGATGGCGTTCACTTGCACGCCCTTGCCCGACCATTCATTGGAGAGCGCCTTGGTGAGCTGGCCGACCGCACCTTTGCTCGCGGCGTAACCGGGAACGGTGATGCCGCCGAAGAACGTGAGCAGCGAAGCGATGTTCACGATCTTGCCGGAACCGCGCGCGAGCATGTGTTTGCCGGCGGCGCGACAGGCGGTGAACACGCCGTCGAGATTCACATTCAAGACGAGATCCCAATCGGCATCGCTGTGATCGGCGGCCGGAGCGCGTTTGATGATGCCGGCGTTGTTCACGAGTATGTCGAGATGGCCCTGCCACGCGATGGCCTGCTCGATGAGGCGCTGCACATCGGCGCGCTGGCCGAGATCGGCCTGGATGGCGGTGGCTTTGCGGCCGAGTTTTTCCACCTCGGCGACGACCGGCGCGAGCTTGGCGGCATCGCGTCCATTGATGATCACATCGGCGCCGGCTTGCGCGAGCGCGAGGGCCATGGAGCGGCCGAGTCCTTGGGAGGAGCCGGTGACGAGTGCGACTTTGCCGTCGAGGCCGAATTTCCGGGCGAGATACTGGCTCATAATAGAAGAGAGGGATGAGGAAACAGGTGCGCGGACGAAAGCGGCGGTGTTTCGCACCGCCGGCTTTCGCGCGTGGAGTTCGTTTATTTCAGTTCGGCGATCGGGCAGGGATCCATGTCGGTGAAGACCTGGTTGTCGCCGCCCATGGCCCACACGAAGCGGTACGAGCCGGTGCCGACACCCGAGTGAATCGACCATGCGGGCGAGAGGACGACTTCGCGATCGCGCACGATGAGGTGGCGGGTTTTTTGCGGTTCGCCCATGAGGTGCACGACCATCTGATCGCCGACGTCGAAATACAGATAGATCTCGGTGCGGCGGCTGTGCACGTGCGCGGGCATCGTGTTCCAGATGCTGCCAGGTTCGAACTCGGTGCAGCCCATGACGAGCTGGCAACTTTTCACGCCATCCGGGTGGATGTATTTGAGGATGCGGCGGCGGTTGGCCTTGGTGACTTCGCCGATCGGATCGCTGGAGACATCGGCCTTGCGAACGACCGCGGTCGGGTGTTTCGCGTGCGCCGGCGTGCTGATGAAATAAAACGCGGACTGACCCTGCGCACCGTTGTGAAACGTGACGTCTTTCTCGCCGAGGCCGACGTACACGCAGTCGAGCGTGCCGAGTTCGTGTTTCTGGCCGCCGACGACCACGGTGCCCGGAGCGCCGATGTTGAGGATGCCGATTTCGCGGCGTTCGAGGAAGAAACTCGTGCCGAGCGCCTTGTCGTGCGGGAGGCCGAGGGGCGCGCTGGTGGGCATAGCGGCGCCGACAATCATGCGATCGAGATCGGTGTAATGCGCGATCACCTGACCGGCTTGGAAAAGACCGCCGATGTGGAAATGCGCGCGCAATTCCTCGGTGCTCATGACATTGGCCTGATCAGGCAGTGGGAAATAATGAAGCTTCATGATCGGTTGTGATGTTTATTGCTGAAAAGGGCGGAAAGGCGGGGCCTTTTCGCCCGTGGAAAAATCAAAGCGCGGCCCGCGAAGCAGACCGGCGCAAAAACTCAGTGGCTGAGCTGGATCTTCACCGGCGAACGCAGGCGCGCGGCGAAATCGGCGAGGTACTTTTCCCAGCTGGCTTGATCCGGGAAATCGCCCGCGCGGCTCCAACCGGCACCGGCATAATACGTGAGAGGCTGGCCCGAAACGACCGGCGCAAGCGCGAGCTCGTTGAGCGTGTCTTCCGCGTAGCCCTTGAACTTGCCGCCGGGGATGATGACCGCGGTGCCGAGCGAGCCATTGGTTTTCTGAACGGTCCATTGCGCGAGGATGCCGTCGGCGTCGCGCTTGATGAGGTGGACGGTCGGCTCCTGGCCTTTGTCGGCGTTGTTCTTGTTGAGGCCGACCGCGGCGGTGAGCGAGGGCGCGCCCTCGAACGTGAAGGTGCTGTCGATGCGATCGAGATTGTGCCCGGCATCGACGGTGAAGCGCTTCACTTCGGAGACTTTCGCGCCATTGGCGTCCCACGCATCGTAGGTGAGCTCAAAGATCGCGCGGATGGGGCCGTTGGCGATGATCTTCCACGACGCGTAGTTGCGGCCCACATACAAGCTCTGGCCATCCCAGATGCCCGTGCCGCCGCAACCGCGCGAACGGCCGACATTGTACATGTCCATGCCTTCGCCTTGATCCTTGTGGTAGTGGTCGTGACCTTTGTTGTACCAGCGGTCGACGATCGGGTAGTCCACGCGCTTCGACCAGATATCGAGGCCGCTGGTGACGAGCACTTCCTTCACGACGCCGGCAGGCGCAGGCGCGCCGAGCGCAGGGCCGTAGGTGCGATGGGCGACCTTGTCGTTTTCCCAGGCGAAATCATCGAGGCGCTCCTGGACGTAGCGCGCAAAAACCTTGCTCGGGAAAACCGGTGCGACGGTGTCGATCTTCTCGACGGTGAAAGTCGCGGATTTTTCCCCCGGGGCGAAGCTGTGCTGAAAAATCAATTCCCCGTAAGCGATGCCGATGTTCTGCGGATCCTTCGCCTGCGGGGCGAGGTTGGTTACTTGGTACGGCAGGATGTTGCCGGCGGCGTCCTTGACGGCGATTTTTTGCAGATACGCGTTCGGCAGGGCCTTGTTCACCTCGGTCCACGGAATCGTGATGGTTTCCGATGGCCGCGCCCCATCGAGATCGTGGGTGACGGTGATGGTGAGTTTTTCGGCGGCCCCTAATCCGCACACGGCGGAAAACAAGGCGAAGAGGAAGGGGATACGGAGGGTTTTCATAAGAAAAACGGACAGCTGTTTAACCAAGACCTGTCCTCCCGATAAACCAAGCGCAAAGAACCCAGGTGAGCCCTGTCGCCGCTGGATGCACCGCTTCGCGCGAAACGCGGACAAAGCGCATCCGCGGCGTCTTTGCGCGACGAGCCTTTTGCAGATTGATGACAAATCACATGGGTAAATTCCATCAATCCCGGGCCGTCTCCTAAAATGGCGGCGAACCTGAGCCGAATACAGGTATCCAACGCGCGAGTGCCGTCACGCCTCGGAAGGCGGTGCTCTCTCGGTATTTTAACATTTTTGCGACTACTTGGAATTTGCGCCCTGCCCGCCCACGGCTCCCTTTGGTAATCAAGCCCGTTTATATCTCGTGAGTATCCTGCATTCCATTTCCCTCCGCACGTTCCTCGTCAGCGCTCTTTGCGCCGTCGCGGGAACATCCGCGGTCCGCGCCGCCTCCGAGTCCACTGCGCCGGTCGGCTACCAAACCCTCTCGCTGCTGGATAACTCCGACACCTACGTCTCAGTCCCGTTTCACCGCCCCGCCGCTTACCACGGACAGGTCGCGAGCGTTTCCGGCAACGTACTCACCGTGAGCGGCACGCCCGGCTGGACCTCCGGCCAGTTCGTTTACACCGCCGGTGCCCAGCCCAACACGTATTACGTCCTCGTGCGCAATAGCGCGAAAGAGGGCAACTACTACACCGTCACCGCCAACAGCACGAACACGCTGACGATCGATCCCGCCGGCGACACCCTCTCCGGTCTCGCCGAGGCCACCGTCAGCGTGATCCCGTACTGGACGGTTGCCACGCTCTTCCCCGCCACCGATTCCGGGACGTCGTTCACGCCCTCCACACTGGCGTCGATCAACACCTCGATCATCATCCCGAATATCCACGGGGTGGGCATCAACCTCGCCTCCAGCGCCACCTATTTCCATTTCAACAACGCCTGGCGCAAAATCGGCCTGAGCTTCGCCATCGACAAGGGCGACGACATCCTCCTGCCCGACAGCTATTTCATCGTCCGCAATACCAATAGCGCCAAGGCCGGCACCCTCACCACCTACGGCCGCGTGCCCACCGGCAAAGCCGCCCTCGTCCTCACCACCCGCCCCGACCGCGCGCAGGACAATCCCGTGGCACTCGCCCGCCCCGTACCCGTGACGCTGGCGGAATCCAATCTCATCAGCAGCGGCGCCTTCGCCGTGACCACCAACTGGGTCATGCCGAAAGATCTCCTGCTGGTTTTCGACAACACCGTCCGCGTGATCAACAAGTCCGCGACCGGCACTTATTACTACTTCAACAACGGCTGGCGCAAAATCGGCCACGCACCGACCGTCGATTTCAGCAACGACCCGGTCTTCAGCGCCAACTACGGCGTGATCATCCGCAAAGCCGCCTCCGGCACGGGCAACTCCGCCACTTGGTCTCACGCCGCGACCTACTGATTCTCCCATGAAACATCGCTTCCTCGCCTTTCTGCTGCTCGCGCTTGTCGCGACGCGCGCGCACGCCGCCTTCACGATCAATCTGCTCGGCGGCACCGTCAGCGATTCTTTCGGTACCCCGCTCTCGTCCTCCTCGGGCGTGCTCGCCCTCGTCGCCAGCACCACCCCGGGCGATTCGTTTTTCACCCAGCACATCGCCGGCTCCTCGTTGACAACCAACAGCTTCCTCGGCGGGGACGATCTCGTGGTCGCCACCTTCTCGTCCTTCGACGACGGTTTCTTCTCATTCAGCGACTCGCTCAGCTACGAATCCTTCACCAGCCAGCTCTCCGCAAACGATAGCCTGGCGCTGTATTGGTTCCCGACGCTCTCCGCCGGCGACACCATCCTCCAAGGCACCTCGTACGGCATGTTCACCGACCTCACGTGGGCAATGCCCGCCGACGGCGGCACCGTGACCTACACCTTCGCGACCGAATCCCTCGGCGGCTCGCTGCCCGACTCGGCCGGCTTCGCGACGCTTACCGCCGTCCCTGAGCCCGCCACCACCGTCGCGTTGCTGGGCGCCGCCGCCGGTGCTTTTGTGCTCTGGCGCCGCAATCGTCGTCAGGCCATTGCCACCACGCCCGCCGCTTCCTGATTCCCGCATACGCCGGCTGCCGGCTCTCTTTTCAAACCGCGCCCTTCCGGCGCGGTTTTTTTGTACACATCTATCGCAACCCGAAGGCATACAGACATTCGGCAATCCAAAAAGAATACACTCGCACTTAAGTTCACGCAGGGGTGGCCGATGAGGAACGGTACTTCATCGCTCAAAACAATGACTAAGCCCCACGTATTCTTCCTCCGCCTTCTGGCCCTCGTCAGCTTCGCCTGTCTTCCCTTCACGGCCCTCGCCGACGACACCATCCACACCAAAGTCGACGAGAACCCCGTTCCCGTCCGCACGCCTCCGCCGCGCTATCCCGACAGCCTCAAGCGCGAAGGCGTCTCCGGTGTGGTCGCCGTCACCATCGTGATCGACGAAAGCGGTTCCGTCATCAACACCGCCGTCTCGAAGTCCTCCCATCCCGACTTCGAACGCCCCGCCATGGAGGCGGTTTCGAAGTGGAAATTCAAGCCGGCCAAGAAAGACGGCGCCGCCGTGAAGGTCCGTGTGACGCTGCCACTGCGCTTCAGCATCGAAGACTGATCCGGAGCACCCGCCGCTCTTCGCCCTCTTTAACCATCATCATCGCTCCCGTGAAACTGCCTTCGCTCACCATCGGCCGCAAAATCTCGTCCGGATTTACTCTCGTCATCGTGCTTTTCCTGGCCGTTGCCGGCATCGCGTTCTACGCGCTGGGCCAGTCCGGTCGCGGCCTCGCCGGCTTCTCCGATAGCACCGCCGACACCAACCTCGCCGCCAACCTCGAGACCGCCGTGCTCAACACGCGCATGAGCGTGAACGGCTTCCTCGTGACCAACTCCGAGGCCGACATCGCCGAGTACCAACAGCATCACAAGGTCCTCATGGAGGCCCTTGCCCAAGCCGAGGCCTCCATCGTCGATCCGGAGCGCGCCGCCCATCTCGCCGATGCCCGCAAGCTGCTCGTTCAGTACGATGCCTCCTTCAAGAAGACCATCGATCTCTACAACGATCGCCAGGCCGAGGTGACCAATGTCCTCACGCCCCAGGCCGTCGCCATCGGCGATGCCCTCAAGGCCGTCCTCGTCTCCGCCCGCCAGAGCGGCGATCAAAATGCCTCCTTTAAAACCTCGTCCGCACTCCAATCCTTCT
Organism: uncultured Opitutaceae bacterium; assembly: GCA_964573305.1. GTDB lineage: Bacteria > Verrucomicrobiota > Verrucomicrobiia > Opitutales > Opitutaceae > Nibricoccus. Next base: position 218,751 of record CAZNJG010000002.1, on the reverse strand, counting down.
ACGAAGCGCTCGCTTCGGTGAACAACTTCCTGCTCACCCGCCGCGACGAACTCGCCGACGAGACCCGCAACTCCTTCCAAGCCATGATCCGCCAGGTCGTGGGCATGGAAAAAGAGCTCAAGGAAGCCGAAGCGCTCGATGCCAGCCTCGCCGACCCGGAGAAGGAAAAACTTTTCACCGACATCAAGAAAAACGCCGCGCTTTACCTCGAAGGTTTCGAGAAAGTCGTCGCCTATTCCCAAGCGTACGCCGCCGTCGTCAACGACGACCTCGATCGCCTCGCCCCCCTCTTCACGCAAAAAATCGCCAACGTCCGCGGCTCCCTCCGCAACGATCAAGACAAGCTCGATCAGGACATCCGCGCCGCCCAGCAAAAGAACGAGTTTCTCGTGATGGTGCTCAGCGTCGCCGGCATCGTGGGAGGTATCATTTTCGCCTTCGTCATCGTTCGCAGCGTCACCCGCCCGATCACGGCCATCAACGCCCGCCTCGCCATGGGCGCCGAACAAACCGCCGCCGCCTCCAGCCAGGTCACCTCCGCCAGCCAGACCATGGCCGAAGGTTCCTCGCGCCAGGCCGCCGCCCTCGAAGAAAGCTCCGCTTCCCTCGAAGAGATGGCCGGCATGACCCGCAAGAACGCCGAAAACGCCCAGGCCGCCAAGGCCCTCGCCAATCAAACCCGCCAGGCTGCCGACATCGGCACCGAGGACATGAAGGAGATGAAAGCCGCCATGGCCGCCATCCAGTCCTCCAGCACCGAAATCTCCAAGATCATCAAGACGATCGACGAGATCGCCTTCCAAACCAATCTCCTCGCGCTCAACGCCGCCGTTGAAGCCGCCCGCGCCGGTGAAGCCGGTCTCGGATTCGCCGTCGTCGCCGACGAAGTCCGCTCGCTCGCCCAACGCAGCGTGCAGGCCGCCCGCGAAACCGCGCAAAAAATCTCCGACTCCACCGCCAAGTCCGAACAGGGCGCCAAGATCTCCGAAAAAGTCGCCAAGAGCCTCGACGATATCACCGCCAAGGCCCGCCAGGTCGACGAACTCATCGCCGAGATCGCCGTCGCTTCCCAGGAGCAAAGCCAGGGCATCGATCAAGTTTCCCGCGCCGTCTCCGACATGGACCAGGTCACCCAGGCCAATGCCGCGACCGCCGAGGAAACCAGCGCCGCCGCCAACGAGCTCAGCTCCCAGGCCGCCCAGCTCAAAGGCATCATCAACGAGCTCACCCGCATGGTCAGCAACAGCGACGCCGATGCCGGTAAAGCCGAGGAGAAAAAACCGTCCGAGCCCGACGCCAAAACCGCCGCGCATGACGACGCCAGCCACCACGCCGAGCCGGCCAAAACCGTCCGCGCGTCCGCTCCCGTCGCCCCAGCCGCGCCGGCTCGCGCTGCCGCCAAAACTGCCGCGCCCCGCAAGAACGCGTCCGATAACAGCCACGGCGCCAAGAACTCCATTCCGAATCGCAACGGCCACAACACGCCGTCCTCGCCCGACGATCGCTTTTTCAAGGATGTCTAAACGGCATTCAGGTCCCGTCTGAAAAACACTGGCCGCAGCCTCATCGCTGCGGCCTTTTTATGGACGCCTCCCGCGCGTCACGCACCGCACTTGCTCCACAGCGCCGCATCCTTTCTGCTCCGCGGCGAATGCAACCCGCGCTCCTCGTCCTCGCCGCCGGCATGGGCTCCCGCTACGGCGGACTCAAACAAATCGATCCCGTCGGTCCTCACGGCGAAACCCTCCTCGACTACTCCGTTTACGACGCCCTTCGCGCCGGTTTCGGCCGCGTTGTCTTCGTCATCCGCCGCGATTTCGAAGCGCTTTTCCGCGAAAAAATCGGGGCTCGCTACGCCGATCGCGTCGCCGTCGATTACGTTTTCCAATCGCTCGACGCACTCCCGCCCGGCCACGGCGTTCCCGCCGGTCGCGAAAAACCTTGGGGCACCGGCCACGCGACCTGGTGCGCGCGCGATGCGATCAAGGAGCCGTTCGCCGTCATCAACGCCGACGATTTCTACGGCGCCGATTCCTTCCGCAAACTCGCCGAATTTCTCCAGCAAGCCCGCCGCGACGAAGCCGCCATGGCCGGCTTCCAACTCGCCCGCACGCTCTCCGAAAACGGCAGCGTCTCGCGCGGCCTGTGCGACGTCGGCCCGGGCAACATCCTCCGCAGCGTCACTGAGCAGAGCGGCATCGAAGCGAGCGAAGTGGGCCCCGGCAAAAAGTTCCCGGCCGACGCCATCGTCTCGATGAACTGCTGGGGCTTCACGCCCGATTTTTTCCCGCTGCTCGACGCACGCTTCCACGATTTTCTCGCCTCGACACCTGCCGACGCACTCGCCGCCAAGGCCGAGTTTTATCTGCCCGGAGCTGTCTCGCAGCTCATCGCCGAGGACAAACTCCGCGTCCGCGTACTCACCACCGAGAGCGACTGGTTCGGTGTCACTTATCGCGACGACCGCCCGCGTGTCACCACCGCGCTCCAAGCCCTCATCGCCGCCCGCGCCTACCCCGAAAAGCTCTTTTAATCCCCTCCTCCGCCCCATTGGTCACTGGTCACTGGTCATTGGTCCATTGGTCACTGGTCATTCACCTTCCACATTCGTCATTCGGCCTTCGTCCTTCGGATTTCTCTCCATGCGCTTTTCCCAGCCCGCCGCCGACATCTTCGTCCCCGACGCACTCGCTCCGGAAGCGGCGTTGGCGCGTGTCACGCATCTATGCATCGCGGCTCATCAGGACGACATCGAGATCATGGCGCACAGCGGCATCAGCGATTGCCTCGATAGTGCCGGCAAATGGTTCTGCGGCGTTGTCGTCACCGATGGCGGCGGCAGCCCGCGCAACGGCGTGTATTCAGATTTCAATGACGAGAAGATGAAGGAGATCCGCCGCGACGAACAACGCCGCGCCGCCTCGCTCGGCCGCTACGGGATCCAGATCCAACTCGCGCATCCCAGCGCTCTCGTGAAAAACCCCGCCGCATCGAGTCCCGTGCGCGATGACCTCGCCACCATTCTCGCCAGCTGTTCGCCCGAAGTCGTCTATCTCCACAACCCCGCCGACAAACACGACACCCACGTCGCCGTTTTCCTCCGCTGTCTCGAAGCGCTCCGCGCACTTCCGTCCGAAAAACGTCCGCGTCGTGTCCTCGGTTGCGAAGTCTGGCGCGATCTCGACTGGCTGCCCGACGACGAAAAAATCGCGCTCGATTCCGGCCGCCATCCGCAGCTCGCGGCCGATCTTTTGCGCGCGTTCGATTCCCAAATCTCCGGCGGCAAACGCTACGATCTCGCCGCCCTCGGCCGCCGGCTCGCGCACGCTACTTTTCACACCTCCCACGCCACCGACCGCTACGCCGGCATCACCTGGGCGATGGATCTCACCCCGCTGATCGAGGAGCCTGCCCTGTCGCCCGTCGAGTTTACCCTCGCCACCATCGACCGCCTGCGAGCCGACATCGCCTCCCGCCTCGCGCGTTTTCAATAAGGTCGGCGACGCAGCCAGCCGGGAGCTCGACATCGCCGTCAGCCCGCATCGCGGTCAGCCTGTTAGAATGCCGCTAAGCGCGATGTTTCCGCGAACATAAGATTTTGAAGGGATTTTCCGCTTCACGGGGTTTATCTTCTCAAGCGCCTTCCGCGTACTCGGTCGCGCGTGTTGCCACTCCGCAATCCCCATGAATCCCCCGCCCGATCCGCTCGATCCCGTGCTCGCGCAATGGGAACAACAGACCCCGCCCCACCGCCCGCTCGCACCCGAGGTCTGGCGGCGGCTCGCCCAAGATACAGCCGCGCCAACGCCCTCGTGGTCGGAACGTCTGCACGCCGTTTTTGCGCGACCATCCTTCGCCGTCGCCTTCGTGAGCGCCTGCGTGCTGCTCGGCCTTTTCCTCGCCGAGGTCCGCCGCTCGCTGATCCACTCCGAATACAACCAGGAGCTCATGCAGAGTTATCTGCGCCTCATCGATCCGCTGCTCGAAGCGGCCGACATCGCCCCGCCTTCACCCGAAAACGCTGCACACTCATGAAACATACGTTGTGGATTCTTCTGCTCGGGCTCGTCGGCGGCGTCGGCGCCCACCTGGGCTGGCTCGCCGTCATCGCGCCGGCGCGTGCGCCCGCCGGGGCCGACGCCCATCTCGCGTGGCTGAAAGACGGACTTGGTCTCACCGATGCCCAGTTCGCACGTATCCAGGCTTTGCATACAAACTCCACGCCGCAGCTTCAGGCGCTCGCCGCCCGCGTCGGCGAAATGCAGGCCGAGCTCGCGGCGTTCGAACAAACCCGTCGCACCGAGGATCGCATCGATTTCCTCGAGTTCGCGCGTTTCGTCGAACAGCGCCGGCGGCTCGGACGCGAATGCGCGCTCTCCACCGAACGCCTCGTCGCCGCCACCGCCGAGGTCCTCACACCCGAGCAGCGCGCGCGCTACCTCAGTTACCTCGAACCTGCGCTGAAGACGCGTCGCATCGATCCCTCGAGCTGACAGCTTGCGTCAATTCCGTGAACCCCGATTCCGGCAGCGATCTGAAGGACTGGCATGCCCTGCGCGGAGGCGACGACTCCGCGCTCGACCGTCTCATCGCGCGCTGGGAACGGCCGTTGTTCAATTTCGCGTGGCGCTATCTGCGCAACCCGGCCGACGCCGAGGATCTGGCGGCTGAGGTTTTTGTGCGGTTGTACCAACATCGCGATCGCCTGGCGGTCGATTCGCACATCCGCGCCTGGTTGTTCACCACACTGGCGAATCTTTGCCGCAACCGTCATCGCTGGCGGGAACGCCATCCCGTGCTCTCGCTCGACGAGTCCTCCGGTTTGGAGCCCGCTTCCGATGCGCCCGCGCCCGACCGCACACTCGAGCACAGCGAGCGGCTTCAAGCCCTCGCCACGGCGCTCGACCGCCTGCCGCACGATTTGAAGACGGCGCTGCTGCTTCATCACTACGAGCGTCTCAGCTACCGCGATATCGCCGCGGCCGCAGGATGCTCCGAGCGCGGCGTGGAAACACGACTTTATCGCGCACGTCAGCGTTTGCGCGAAGAGCTCGGCGTGTTCTTCGACGACGCGCCGGCCGGCGGTCGTCGATAACCTGTCACTGAAATGCGGGCGCAAAAAGCTGTAGTTGATTATCAACTACAGCTCCGGACGGGAGGCTGTTTGCTGTGTTATTCCGGCTTCGTTTCCGGCGCAAAGGAGATCACCTGCTGGCAGTGCACCAGCACCGGACGACCACGGCGCAACGGGGGAGCAAACCGCCACTCCGATACCGCCGCCACCGCCGAGGCTCCAAGCAATGGATGGGCGGACGCCACCAGCGACGGCATCCGCACCGTCCCCGTTTCATCGATGTAGAAATCCACCGTCACATTGCCGCGCACGCCTTGATCGATCCACTCCTGCGGATAAACCGGCTGCGCCACTTGCAGCGGCGTCGGAATGCGGTCGAGCGAACGCACACCGTGCGACTTATAGACAAAGACCTCGCCATACAAATCGCGCGGCGGAGGCACGGGACCGGTTCGCTCCACGACAAGAATGCCCGACACTTCGAAGCGAAACGACAGATCGTACACCGCGCCGATCGGCTCGTCGTTCAAGCGCGCGGGTTCATAACTCCACTTGCGGATCGCCCGCGTGGCTGACTGCAAAAACGCCTCGTGCGTGTAGGCGATCGGCAGCACATCGACGAGGGCTCCGGTCGAATCGATATTCACCAAAATGCGCACTTCGCCCTGGCTCACGCCGTCGCGCAAAAGCGTCACCGGATAAATGACATTGTCTGTGCGGTGGATTTTCCCCGGCACCATCGGCGCGCCAAATGACTGCTCATTCGCGCCGCGCATCGAGGTCGCGAGCATGCAGGCCGCCAACAAAATCGTCACAGGAATGATTTTCATGGGATAACTGGGTTTCCTCTCAAAACCCCGCCGGCGGCGAAATCCCTTCACCGATCTGCGCAAGGGCACACTTGCTCCAGCGTGCGCGCACCGCAGGATGCCGGTCATGCTTTCCCGCGCCTCGCTTCTCGCGGTACTCGCGATTCTGCCGACGCTTAGTTCCGTCGTTTATGCTCAACCCCGCCCCGCCGTTTCCGCTGTTTCTATCGAGACCGACGCCGAAACCATCGCACGCCTGCAAGCCCGCCGCTACGAGATCTGGGCTTCACGCATCGACTCGCAACTGACCGCGGAAGACCGTCAAAAACTCAGCGCCGATGCGGAGGAAATCCGCGCAATCGAACAAAAATATTCCCGGCCGGGCAGCGCTTCCGCCGGCCAGGCGATCGATCTACGCAACCGAGCACGCGAACGCCTCACCGCCATCGCCGGGCCCGCGTGGAACCGGCTCCTGCTGGAGCGGTTCCCCTCCATTGAACGCGTGGCCGCGGATTTTCCGCCCGGACCCCGCCGCGCCGCCGCGTATTCAGTTCTTCACTACACCTTCGCGCTTGGCAGCACGTTGCGGCCGCCGCGCACGCCGGAATTGAGTGCGCGCGACGACGCTTACGACAAGGCGGCCACCGCCGCTCTGGGCACGGACGCAAAAGATCAGGCGGAGTTTTCCCGGTTGATTAAGGACGCAGCTTTCAAACGCGAAGTGCTGCAACGTTACGTGCCGTTGCTTGCGTCGTTTGTTCGCGACGAGCCTGCACCGGTCCCGGGCGCGGAGCAGTATCCCGACTCGTGGCTGTATAAACCCGTGATGACCTTCGATGATAAAGGGACTGCCATCCTTGTCATCCACGTGGCCGGTGCCGCCGCGCTGCTGGCGGGCTTGCTCGGCGTGTTGATCATTCCCGTCTGGTGGCTGCGCCGCGCAGGCCGCAGGCACAATCGCTGCGGCGCGTCGTTTTCCTCGGCGGTCACCGATCCGCATCAACTTCCCGAAGAGCTGCGCATCGTCGCGCTGCCCGGTGGCATGCGCCCGGCATTGTCGGTCGCGAGCGGCGTGGTGCTGGAAAAGGAAGGCTGGGTGGAACAAACGGTCGTGCGCTCGGTGCAACCAGCCACGGAACATCGGCCGGAATCGGTTTCCACGCATTTGCAGACGACCAAAAAAGAACGTCTCTGGATGCGCACCACTGCCGGGACCGAGGAAGCGTGGACGGTCACGGGCGACGTATTTCCCGCGCGGGCCGGGCAGCCGGTATCGTGGGTCAGCGCCGTGCTGCGCCGGGGTCCGTCGCTCGCCGTCGCGTACAATCATGTGACCGGTGGACTCTTCGAGAAACCCTGGGTGGCCGAAGCCAGCCGTGGCCTGTGGAGCGCATTCTTGCTCGCAACCATTTGGTACGGTCTCGGGATGGCGACCGGTTACTGGGCGTTAAAAAACGGCGGACTCGGCATCGCCTTCACCGGCGCGGAGCTGACGGCGATCGTGCTCATCTTCCTCTACACCGCGATCGTGCGCGCACTCATCGTCGCGGGACGCAATCGCGCGTGGCGCAAGCATCACCGCCCGCAACTCCTCGCCTGGCTGCAGACCCGCGGTCCGGCGATCCTCGCGGCCGCGGGCGACGTTCGTCCGAGCAGCGGTTCCCCGGTTAAAAACGCGGAATGAACATTCGCGCCAGATCGCGGAAGCCGGCTCTGTAGTTGATATCTGGATACAAAAAACCCTCCGGCCATCCCGGAGGGTTTTTATGGAACGAGGCGACAGGTGGCCGCGGCTCGATCGGAACGATCAGATGACCGGCGGATGCTGCGGCGCCGGCGATTTCTGCTTCAGCTCCTCCGCAAGCTCGGTGACATCCTTATGATGTCCGGCCTCGGCCTTCTGCGGCACCTGGACGTTGGCCGCGTTGACGGTGGCCACGGCGATGGCGGCGGCGGCGGGCAGTACTTTTTTGAGCGGTGAAAACTCCGGATGCACATGCGCGGCCTTCTGCGCGGCGGCGATCGAAGCGGCGTGTTCGGCGCGCATGCCTTCATCGAGGATGGATTGCGGCACGGCCTTGAGGCCCCAGATGAGGCCGGTCCACGAAAGGAACTTCAGGCCGTAATAGGTGGGATCGATTTCCCACCAGTAGAAGCCATTGCGCGTGCTGCTCTGATAACGGTGGTGATTGTTATGCCAGCCTTCGCCGAGACAGATGATCGCGAGGATGAAACTATTGCGCGAGTCGTCCTCCGTCTTGAAGCGGCGTTTGCCCATCAAGTGAGCCATCGAGTTGATGCACGCGGTGCCGTGGAAGAGCGCGGTGGTGCTGATAAAGAAACCCCAGACGAGCATCTGCCAGCCGTTGGTGCCGAGACCGGGCGCGAAACGCTCGAGCAACGCACCGATGCCGAACATCGACGCGGCGTAGAGCACGGGCACGACGAGATCGAAGCGATTCAGCCAGACGAGCTCGGGGAACTTCGCGAGGTCTTTGACCTTCGAGTAATCGGTCGGGAAATTGCGGCGGCTGGTGATCCAGCCGATGTGCGACCAGAGAAAACCATGCACGTGCGGCGAGTGCGCATCTTCCTCTTCATCGGAATGCTGGTGGTGGTGGCGATGATGATACGCCCACCAGAGTCCACCGCGTTGCACGGTGGTGCCGCCCCAGAGCGCGAGGAAAAACTGGCCCGCGCGGCTGGTGCTGTAGGTCTTGTGGGAGAAATAGCGGTGGTAGATTCCCGTCACCGCAAACATGCGGATGAAGTAGAGAAACACCGCCGCCCAGGCGGCGAACGCGCTCACGCCCACCCACAGCACGCCGAAGCATCCGAGGTGAAGCACGACAAACGGCATCACGCGCACCCAGTCGACCGTGTCGGGCTCGTTGCGCATTTTTTCAGCCCCTTCAGGGCAGTAATCAGAATCGATCCACTGAACGATGGCGGTGAAACCGCGGCGCAGCAGGGACGGACGTTGGGAGGAGGAATGATCGGACACAGGCGTTATACGGAAAAAATAAGTCGTCGGAAGGAAGGTGGGTCGCCCAGCGAGCGCAAGCCGGCTTCCGGTGGAATAATAAACGAGAATCGTAAGAGATCGGTGAGAGAGAACGTGATCACGAACACCGAACGAGCGGCCAGGCGGGCATTTCGCACCGCGATCGCAAGCGTCTAGGACGCGCGAAGCCTGTGATCAGGCCGGCAGACTCCACAGAGCGACCCGCAGTTCCGCAAGCGGATAAACATGGACTGTCCGGCGCCCGCCGTCCCGAACGGGCTCCCCGCTTGCCTTGGAGAAACGACACGGATTCCTTCACGCGCGCATGAGCGCCCCGCATCCGGTTCCCCCGCCCGCGTTTCCACCCGTGAAGCGCCGCGAGATCTTCGGCTGGTGTTGTTTCGATTTCGCGAACTCCGCGTTCACCACGATCATCATCACGGTCATTTATTCGCGCTATTTTATCGGCGAGGTTGCGCAAAATGCCCCCGAAGCGCCCGCGTGGTGGGGCCGCGCTCTGGCAGCCTCGCAAATCGCCGTGATCCTCAGCTCGCCGTTGATCGGCGCCGTCGCGGATGCGAAGGCGGGGAAAAAACGATTCCTCATGATGACCGCGGTGCTGTGTTCGTTCGCGACCATCGGACTGACGTTCGCCGGACCGGGCAATGTGTGGCTCGCGCTCGCGCTGGTGGCGGTGGCCAACATCGCATTCTCGCTCAGCGAAAATCTCTGCTCCTCGTTTCTGCCGGAAATCAGCACGCCGGAAAATGCCGGCCGCATTTCCTCGTATGGCTGGGGCTTCGGTTATTGCGGCGGATTGCTCAGCTTGTTGCTCGCGATCGCGATCCTGAAAAGCGGCGGGGCCGTCACCTGGACCTTCGCGATGACGGGCGGATTTTTCCTGCTGGCGAGTCTGCCGACGTTGCTGCTGCTGCGCGAACGCGCGGTGCCCCGGCCGCTCGCGACCGGAGAAAACTACTGGCGCGCCGGCTGGCGCTCCAATCTCGAGCTGCTGCGTGAACTGCCGCAGCACCGCACGCTCTTCATATTTTTTATCGCGATGACCTTCTTCATCGCAGGCCTCGTCGCAGTGGTCTCGTTTTCCTCGGTCGTCGCCGACCGCGTGCTCAACATGAGCATGGATGAAACGCTGATGCTCTTCGTGCTGCTGCAAATCGCGGGAGTCGCAGGCGCGTTTGGCTTTGGCGTCGTGCAAGACCGCGTCGGCTCGAAGGCGGCGCTGGCGAGCTCGTTGGTCTTGTGGGTGATCGTATGCGTGTGGGTCGCGTGGTGCCGATCGAAAGCAGAATTCGCGGTCATCAGTGTGATCGCGGGTCTCGCGCTCGGCGCATTGCAGTCGGCCGGACGCGCCGTCGTCTCCATGCTCACGCCCGCGGGCCGCAGCGGAGAATTCTTCGGGTGCTGGGGATTTTTCGGGAAACTCGCCGCACTGATCGGACCGCTGACCTTCGGCGAGATCGCCGCGCTCTGGGGCTATCGCGCCGCCTCGCTGGCGACGGCTGCCTTTTTTCTCATCGGTCTGGCGATCGTGCTCACGCTCGACCTGCGCCGGCGTTCGCTGGTGGCCGAGGCCAGATAATAACGGCGCTTCCGAGAAGCGCGGAAGCGCCGTTGCTGACAGCCCCACCCGTGCGCGAACCCCCTCGCGTCACGGGCTTCGGGAAAGAAGCGGGATCAACCCGCGGATTTATCCGCTGATGGTATCCACGTTGTTGGCGAGATTGCGGTAGTTGATGTACTCGCGCGGATTGGTGCCGTTGAGGAACTCTTCGACGTTGGTGTACCCATCGCCATCGCTGTCGAGGGCGCCGTCCGAGGCATCGGCGGGATTCAGGCCGTGCTTGCGCTCCCACGCGTCGGGCATGCCGTCGCCGTCGGAATCGACCGGAACCTCCGCGGGATTGTATTTGAGTTCTGGATACCCGCCGACGTCGGCCGGATCCTTGATGATGCCGTTGCCGACCGTGACCTTGCCGGTGCGGACCATCTCGACCACGCGCACATCCACGGCGTCGCGCTTCGGAAGCGTGGCGCCGGCTTTGGCGAGCACGGATTCCAAAGCTTTCTCGGCGGTCTCCTGCGGAATGGGCCAGGCTTCGAAGGGTGTATTCACGCGGGCAATACGTTCGGGACCGCGCATGCCCTTCCAGTTGTTCTCGGTCACTTCGGGGTGACCGTGCACGATGTTTCCGGCGACATACCATTTGCCGGGACGGTTCGGTTCCTTCGGATACCAATCGCCTTCCTTCCACGCGCTGCCGGGCGAGTACATGCTGCGCTGTTCGATGCGGGCGATGGTGCTGACCATGTTGTCATTGGTCGCGGGACCCGGGCGGAAATAATTGTTGATGATGTTGATCATCGAGGTCTCGTCGCCGCCATCGATCGAGCGGTGCCGCCAGTTGAAGAGCACGTTGTTGCGGAAATCGAAGGCGCCGGACATGCCGATCGAAGGATTTCGCGCGGTGTTCGAGGCGAAGAGATTGTGGTGGAAGGTCGAATCGCGTCCGCCCCACGTGCCACCAAACGCATGGCTCTTGGCGTCGAGCGCTTCGCTGGAAATGCTCCACTGAATCGTCAGGTTGTGCGTGGGCATTTTGATGTCGGGCCCTTCCGGCATCTTCTTCATGTGGCGATAGAGCGAGAGGTTCTCGTCCATGCCCCAGCTCGTGGAGCAATGGTCGATGATGATCTGTCCCTCGGGATTGCCGCCGATGTTGTCGGAGCCCTGCCCGCCTTTCGGATCGCCACGGCGCGCGCGGAGGTGGCGGACGATGACGTTGCGGGTGTTGATGTTCAGCGACTCGCCGGCGATGCAGATGCCGTCACCCGGTGCGGACTGGCCGGCGATGGTGATGTCGGGATGATTGATGTTGAGATTGCTCTCGAGCTGGATCGTGCCGGCCACGCGGAAAACAACGATGCGCGGACCCGCGGTATCGATGGCGGCGCGAAACGAGCCCGGGCCGGAGTCGTTCAAATTCGTGACTGCGATCACCTGACCGCCGCGGCCGCCGGTGGTGAACATGCCGCCGCCCCAGGCTCCGGGAAACGCCGGGACACCCGTCGGGGGCATGCGCGGAGGATGCGGAGGGATTTGTCCGCGCTCGGGTTGGGCTGAAACACCGCCAGCGAGGGCGAGCAAAACGGCGAGGGTGGCGGACGTGCGGAGTCGGGAGTCGGGTATCTTCATGGCGGTAAAGTGGCTGCGGGGACCGCGCGAATAGGCGCGGAACGGAGCAACTAACTTAGCCGCGTGAACATTAGCCGAAGATTATCCAGCGATGTATTTTCACCGAAACCAGTTTGCGCGAAATCGCCGGCAAACCCAGACGCGCGCAGCGTTGTTCACACTGCCTTCCGCCTCGCCGATGTTTACGACGAAGGCGCGAGCTGGGGCGTGGTCGCGGACGACGGCAGATTCGCGCTCAGCGGATACACCAACTGAAAACACGCGCCGCCGGTGGGATCATTACGCGCGACGAGTTCACCGCCGGTTTTCACCACTTGATCGCGGGTGATGTAGAGGCCGAGGCCGAAACCATCCTCCTTGGTCGAAACAAAGGGACGGAAAAGTTTCTGCAAAATCACCGGAGAGATGCCCGGGCCGGTGTCGCGGATCGAGATCTCACATTTATCGCCGGCGACTGATGTAGCCACAAACAGGATACGCGGCCCCTTGCGCAGGGACGACATCGCCTGGATCGCGTTGAGCGTGAGGTTCAGCAGCGCCTGCTTGAGCACCTGAGGATCGCCGCGCAGCACCGGATCGTGCGCGTCCAGATCCGGCACAATCTGCACCTGACACGCACCCGCTTTCGGCTGCACCAGCGTGAGCACTTCGCGAATGATCGGTGCCGGCGTGAAGTCGCGCACGTGGTAACTTTCCGTGCGACCGAGCCGCAAAAACTCCGAGAGCGTCGCCTCGACACGCGCGAGTTCGTTGGGAATCACCTCGAAATATTGCGAACGAAACGCCGGGTCCTCGTAACGCGCGGGCAGCATTTTGAAGAACAGCCGCAGCGCCGCGAGCGGTTGTTTGATCTCGTGCACCACACTCGCGCTGATCAATCCGAGCGCCATCATCTGGCCGGCATGTTGCGCCTGCGTGCTCGCCTCGATGGTCGTCAACGCGATCGCCGCGGATTCGACCATGAGACTGAGGCACTCGATCTCATAAAACGTGTACGCCGGCGCCGTCCGGCGGCGCCCGAGGGCCACCACGATGTTGAGATGCTGTTCGGAGCGCGGGCCAAGCATCAGCAAGGACACGGGGCGCTCGTCGATCCACTTCAGCGCTTCGCGGTCATGTGGCGAAAGCGCGGAGAGATCCATCGTGTCGCGCGCGAGCCAGCCTGCGCGATTGATGCGGTGCCAGGCCAGGCTGCGGTTGGACAATCTGTATCCATCGCGCGAATACAAACCGCGGCCGACTTCGGTCAGGATCAGCGCATCGTCGGTGTTCGTGTACTCGGCGATGAGACGCTCGAGCTTGAGGATCGCATCCTCCTGCGTGAGCGGGGAGCGCGCCACTTCGTTGGCTTCCCGCTGGAAGCCCGCGATCGAGCGGTAGAGCAGCGCGTTATGTTTCCCGAGGAAAAACTGCGTGATGTAATTCACCAGCGCGGCGGCCACGATGCTCGCGATGATCGTCGCGGCGGTTTCGTTGACCCCGTATGCCTTCAGGCTCCAGGCGACGCAGAAAAACACGACCGACGCGCCCAGGATGATACACACCGTGCGCAGGATCAGCGAAATGAGCACCCGTGCGTCGTACACGCCACGCGCCAGCAACACCCACGTAAGCCGCGACGCATACACGATCGCGACGAGACCGAAGGCCGGCGGCGGCAACGGATCGCCCGTGTGGTGCAACGCCAGAAACGCGCTGATGATCGCCACGGCGCCGGAGGCAAACGTCACCGCGATATCCATCTCCGCGCGACTGCCAGGCCGCAGGCCCTTGCGCGCGCGCCAGCCCGAGACTGCGATCAACGCCATCTTGATCGCGATGGCCAGATGCTGCCAGAACCAGCCCGGTCCGTAATCCGGCACCGACGGCGGCGAACCATAGCGGAGGAACCAATCCGTCGCCGTCGTCGCCCCGAGCACGAGCGCGAGCACGATCCACAACAGATTTCGCCGCGCGATGGTTTTGAAACGCGCGCGCGGATCGATGATGAATTCGCGAACGACGACCAGCGTCGGCGCAAGCATGGCCGCGACCGCTGCGCCGATGCGGAGGTGCATGATCGCATTTTCACCCCCGCGCGTGATGAACCCGTAATTGATGGTCCAGATGCCGCCCAGCAGCACCAGCAGACTGAAGGCGCGATTCGAGGCGCGCAGTTTGTTCGCGCGAAAAATAACCGCGGCGATCGCGATGAAGAGACCGCCGCAAATGTTCAGCAGATAATTAACGATCAGCTCGTCGAAGGCGTCCATGAGGCCGGGCGGATTTCGCCATCGGGTCGCGTCTGCAGGAAGCCTTTTTCAATGCAGTAATGCACCAGATCGGGCAAGGTCTTGAGCTGCAGTTTGCGCATGATGCTCTCGCGATGCTTGCGCACCGTATCGGGCGCGAGGCCCTTGAGGGCGGCGAGTTCCGCATCGGAACGCCCCATGCCGAGCAAGGGCAGCAACTCGTGCTCGCGATCACTCAGCACCTTGCTGAACGCCTGGCTGTCCTGAGCCGTGTGACGCGCGATCTCCCGCACCAACGGCGTGAAATACGGCAGGTCGCGATTCAGCACGCTGTCGAGCGCCGCCTGGATAAAATCGGGATCCGCATTCTTATCCACGTAACCGTGCAATCCGCTCTGACGCACCCGGAAGATCGTGTACTCCGTGCATTCCGCCGAGAGGATGATGATCTTCATGCGCGGGATTTTTTTTCGAATCTCCAACGCGAGCGAGATGCCGTCGTTATCGGGCAAATTGATATCCACCAACAACGCTTCAGGATGCGCCGCATCGAGCCCCTCCAGAGCCGATTTCGCATCCCGCGCAGACAAAACAACATCGTAACCGAAACGATGACGGCACAGGTCGGTGAGAAGGTTCAACACCAAGGCCTGGTCCTCAACGATACCAATGCGGGATAGGGTCGCCATGTTGCGAGACGTTAGCGATTCCCGCGCGCACGGAAAGCCGATAACACGCAATTTACTGTCAAGCTTTCGTGGGCATTATTTCCCCTGAAACGCAGGCTCGCCCCGCCTCGCGCTTCCCGTTTGCCTCCCGCTCCCCCAAAACACGCCGCGTCGTCGCACGCGCTCACCGCCCACCCTTTTTCCCCATGCCCGCATCTGCATCCACTCCCGCTATTCGTCCGTTCAAGAAGCTCATGGCTGCGAATCGCAGCGAAATCGCCGTTCGCATTTTCCGCGCCGGCACCGAGCTCGGCCTGCGCACCGTCGCCGTCTTCGCGCAAGAAGATCGTTTCTGCATTCACCGCTACAAAGCCGATGAAGCGTATGAAGTCGGCCAAGGCAAAGGTCCCGTCGCCGCGTATCTGGACATCGACAGCGTAATCTCCACCGCTCGCGAGAAAGGCGTCGATGCGATCCACCCGGGCTACGGTTTTCTCTCGGAAAATCCCGACTTCGCCCGCGCCTGCGAAGCGGCCGGCATCACCTTCGTGGGTCCGCGTCCGGAGTTGCTCGAAATGATGGGCGACAAAACCGCCGCACGTTCCGTCGCTGTCGACATCGGCGTGCCCGTACTCCCCGGCACCGACGAGCCCGTGAGCGACCGCACCAAGGCGCTCAAGATCGCCAAGTCCATCGGCTTTCCGCTCATCATCAAAGCCGCGTTCGGCGGCGGCGGCCGCGGTATGCGCGTCGTGCACAAGGCGGCCGATCTTTCCTCGCTGCTCGACGAAGCACAGGCCGAGGCCGGGCGCGCCTTTGGCAACCCCGCCGTCTTCCTCGAGAAATACATCCCCAACGCGAAACACATCGAGGTCCAGATCCTCGGCGACAAACACGGCAACGTCATCCATCTCCACGAGCGCGACTGCTCCGTGCAACGTCGCCA
Source organism: uncultured Opitutaceae bacterium (assembly GCA_964573305.1). Lineage (GTDB taxonomy): Bacteria > Verrucomicrobiota > Verrucomicrobiia > Opitutales > Opitutaceae > Nibricoccus. Next base: position 202,805 of record CAZNJG010000002.1, on the reverse strand, counting down.
CCAGAAGGTCATCGAGGTCGCTCCGAGTTATGGACTGCCACCCGCGGTGATCAGCGAACTTTGCGAGGCCGCCGCGAAGATGGCCCGCGCCATCAAGTACGACAACGCCGGCACGATCGAATTCCTCTACGATCTCGACCGACACGAGTGGTTCTTCATCGAGATGAACCCGCGTATCCAAGTGGAACATACAGTCACCGAGGTCATCACCGGTCTCGACCTGGTGCGCGCGCAGATCCTCATCGCACAGGGTCATTCATTGCATTCGCCCGAGGTTGGCATGCCCGCGCAGGCCGATGTGCCGCGCAACGGTTTCGCGATCCAGTGCCGCATCACCACCGAAGATCCGGAAAACAAATTCATGCCCGATTACGGACGCATCCTCGCGTACCGTTCGCCCGGCGGTTTCGGCGTGCGTCTCGACGGCGGCATGGGCCTCGCCGGTGCGATCATCACGCCGTTCTACGATTCGATGTTGGTGAAGCTCATCACGAGCGGACAATCGTACGAAGTCGCGCTGCAACGCACCGAACGCGCGCTCTCCGAGTTCCGCATCCGCGGCGTGAAGACGAATATTCCGTTCCTCGAAAACGTCGTCTCGCACCCCACCTTTCTCTCCGGCCTCGCGACCACACGGTTGATCGACACCACGCCCGAGCTCTTCACGTTTAAGCCGCGCCGCGACCGCGCCACCAAGCTCCTCAACTTCATCGGCAACGTCACCGTCAACGGCAACCCGCACGCCAAAGGTTTCCGCCCCGAAAAACCGTTCCAGCCCGCGGTGCCTCCCGCGTTCGATCACAATGCGCCGCCGCCCGATGGCACGCGCCAGTTGTTGCTCAAACTCGGCGCGAAAAAATTCGCCGAATGGACCCTTCGCCAGAAGCGCCTGCTCGTCACCGACACGACTTTCCGCGACGCGCATCAATCGCTCATGGCCACACGCGTGCGCAGCTACGACATGCTCGCGGCCGCCGGCGCGGTCGCCCGTCGCACGCCCGATTTGTTTTCGCTCGAAATGTGGGGCGGTGCGACCTTCGACACGACGATGCGTTTCCTCGGCGAAGATCCGTGGGAACGTCTCCGCCAGCTCCGCGCACGCATACCGAACATTTGTTTTCAAATGCTTTTCCGCGGCGCCAACGCCGTCGGCTACACGAATTATCCCGACCACGTCGTCGCCGGTTTCGTGAAGCACGCCGCCGCGAGCGGCATGGATATTTTCCGCATTTTCGATTCGTTGAATTATCTGCCGAATGTCCGCGTCGCCATGGAGGCCGTGCAGGAAACGCATGCCGTGTGCGAAGCCGCCATCTGCTACACCGGCGACATTCTCGATGAGCGCCGCGACAAGTTCTCGCTTCAATATTATGTGCGCCTCGCGAAGGAACTCGCCCGCATGGGCGCGCACATCCTCGCGATCAAAGACATGGCCGGTTTGTGCCGTCCCTACGCCGCGCACAAACTCGTCAAGACACTCAAGGAAGAGACCGGCCTGCCGGTGCACTTCCACACGCACGACACCAGCGGCATCGCCTCCGCCTCCGTCCTCCGCGCGAGCGACGCCGGCGTGGATGTCGTCGATCTCGCGCTCGCGTCGATGAGCGGCAGCACGTCGCAGCCCAACCTCAACTCCATCGTCGCCGCACTTCAGCACACGCCGCGCGACACCCAGCTCGATCTCGATGCGCTCAACACATTCTCCGATTACTGGGAACACGCGCGCGAGTTCTACCGGCCCTTCGACACCGCGCCGAAAACCGGCAGCGCCGAGGTCTATCTCCACGAGATGCCGGGCGGTCAGTACACCAATCTGAAAGAGCAGGCCGCCGCCATGGGCGTCTCGCACCGCTGGCCGGAAATCGCGCGCATCTACGCCGAGGTCAACACGCTCTTCGGCGACATCGTGAAGGTCACGCCGTCGTCGAAAGTCGTCGGCGACATGGCGCTTTTCCTCTTCACCAAAGGCATCAAGCCCGCTGACGTCGCGAAACTCGAGCCCGGCTCCACGCCCTTTCCCGAGAGCGTCATCGACATGCTCACCGGCGGCCTCGGCTGGCCTGAAGGCGGCTGGCCGCAGGATGTCAGCCGCGCGGTCCTCGGCGAAAAACGCCACAAGGAAGCCCGTGAAAAATACAAGGCGTCGCTCAAGAAAAAACCCGCGAAAGCCTCCGCCGTTTCAGGCGGCGCGAGCATGCAGAAGCTCCGCACCGAACTCGCCGAAAAACTCAAGCAGGAGCCGACCGACGACGATCTGTATTCGCACCTCATGTATCCGCAGGTGTTCGCGGATTTCGCGAAACAACGTCGCGAATTTTCCGACCTCAGCGTGCTGCCCACGCCCGCGTTTTTCTACGGCCTCAAACCCGGCGAAGAAATCACCGTCGAGATCGAGGAAGGCAAAGTTCTCATCATCCGTCTCATCAGCATCGGCGCGCCCGACAAGGACGGTCGTCGCGCGCTCAGCTACGAACTCAACGGCATGGCGCGCGAAGCCTTCATCACCGACAAGGGCGTCGCACCAAAAACCAAGGCCCGCCCGAAGGCCGATCTCGCCGATCCGCGCCAGGTCGCCGCGCCCATCCCCGGCCTCATCGCGGCCATGTCGGCCTCCGTCGGCGCCAAGGTCACGAAGGGCGAAAAACTCTTCATGATGGAGGCGATGAAAATGCAGACGACCGTCTTCGCCCCGACGGACGGCGTGGTCGCCGAGGTCTTCGCGTCGATCGGCGACACGGTGGAGTCGAAAGACCTCGTGGTAAAACTCCGCGCCTGATCTCCTGCCGATCCGCCACTCCCCACCCTGCGCGCCGCCCGCCGCAGGGCTTTTTCGCGTCAACGCGGCTCCCCGGCCCACTCGATCGTCATCATCACCGTCCGTGGCGCACCGGGCGTCCCATGCCCGGTGCCCGGCGCGATCGCGCTGTAGTAATCGCGGTCCGTGAGATTGCGTACCAGCAGCCGTGCGCACCATCCGCCACTACGCCAGCCAATGCTGGCATTTACCCGCGTGACCGACGCTTGGGAAAACCGCGCCTCCTCGCCTTCAGTGAAATACACGCGACCTGCTGAGTTGACCGCCAGCATCGCCTCGAAGCCGCGAGGCATCCGGCATATGGCGGACAGCGTGGCGTCATACGCCGGTGCATATGGCGCGCGGCGTCCGCTATAGTTTGTGCCCGAGAACGGATCGGTGAAGCTGCGCAGAACGATCCGCCCTCCGCCCAGATCCGCTCGCAGGGTGAGCGCGTCCGTCGCCAGCCAGACCACCCCGGCCTCGCCGCCGATCGAGCGCGCCTTCGGCGCATTGACCACGAGATAGTCATCCGTCGATGCGCCCGTGGAAAACGACCGCTCAATCTGGTATCCAGAAATAAAATACGTGTAGGCACTCAGCGTCGCCGTCAGCCGCGTGGCCGGAAAACCACGCTCGATACTCGTCTCCAGCGCACGGTTTCTCTCCGCTCCAAACGCCGCAAGCGCCGGAGAGCCGGTGAACGCCGAGAAGCCTCCCGGCTTCCGGCCGACCGAAGCGGACAACGTCCACCGCGTGCGCGAATCGATATCATGACTCAGCTCCGCGCGCGGCAGGAACGCGGTATCATCGGCCGCGAGCGCCAGCATTGCTTCCGCCGGCACGATCTCCACCCGGTCGAAAGAGCGTTCGTTGCGCTCCCCTCGCACACCCGCGCTGACCGTCCACCGCGGTACTGGCCGCCACCAAGCACCGACAGACAGGGTAACGGGCTTGTCCACCGTCTTATATCGAGACTCCTCCAAAACAAAGCCGCCCATCGCGCGAGTAAACCCTCCCGTCGTCTCCGCGCGTGCCGCCAAGGCAGTCAGTGTCCACCCAGCCGTCGCGTATTCCCTGGAGACATAGCGCAACTCGACGCTGCGGTTACGCTGCCTGATTTCCGCATCATTGATGAGCTCCATCGAACCAAAGGACAGGACGCTGCGATACGGCCCCAGGTCCCAATGGTTAAGCGCGACAGTTCCACTCAAATGTCCGCGCTGCGTTTCCCAAGTACCGCTCCATGCCGCGTTCAACGCTTCATGCTCCGTAAATCCCTCATGGGTACGCTCGACTGTCCGAAGCGGACCGTCGAGTGACGAGAGCGGTTGCTCTCCGTCGCGCGCCCGCGTGGCATGAAACGTCATCGCCATCGAAAGCCGCGGGAACGGACGCGTTTTAATACGCAGTAATGCTGCCAGATTTTCCCGCTGATCGATTTCCGTCCCGGAGTGTCGGTTATACAAATATCCCTCGCGCTCCATCGCTGAAAACCGTCCCGCAACCGAAGCCCCGGTGTCGCTTACCCAGTCAAACCCGAGCATGCCGGCGCGCAATCCGTGGTCTCCCGCAGTAAGTCCGGCGGAAAACACGGGCTTGGTCGCGAGAGGCGAATGCAAAACCAGAACTCCCGCAGAGCCGGCGTATCCAAAATTTCCCGACGCCGCGGGCCCTCGATAAAGCGAGGCGCCGCCGAAGAGCTGCTGATCTCCGGGAAATCCCGCCGGGCCGAGAACCGGCATTTCATCCAGATAAACCGCCACCGCGGGTCCGCCGAAAATAGGCGTGTTCACGAGTCCGCGCAGCGCGTGCGTATCGTTGAATGAGTGTGCTCCACTCGCGGCAATATGAAACCCGGCTAGTGCATCGGATAACGCCGCCACATCCGCCGATACATCGCGGGGAAACGCCACTCGGGACACATGCCCCGCCGGTTGCACCACAGAGCGGCCGGTCACTTCCATCCGTCCCACTGCTACGGGTGTATCATTGATGCCCGTGAGGCCCGAACTCTGCGCATGCAGGATCGGCGCGGCGCAAAATCCGACCAGCGCGCACCCGAGAAGAAGCAGGGAGATTCTCATAGAAAGCGTCGCAACGTCACACGAGGCTTCCGACCCGGCGAGCGAAAGTCGCCACATCGCGATCCTGGAGATCGCCAGGCGCGGAAGTTTCATTTGGCTGCCAGCATCGCGACGTGACGCCACCGCCCTCTCATCCGCCCGAAGTTTCCGTATCCACGCGCTCGTTCTGGCAGCGCCGGGTTCGCGATCCGATTCGCGCGCAATTGGTACAGGGAATCACACCAAAAAAGGTCGCGCTCACGCTCGCCGTCGGTGGCGCCTGCGCGTTGTTCCCGATCTTCGGCACGACCACGTTGCTCTGCATCGCGGCAGGCATCGCGCTCAAACTGAATCAACCGATCATCCACCTCCTGAATCAGCTCCTCTGGCCGGCGCACATCCCCGTCATGTATCTGTGCATCCGTCTCGGTGAATATCTGTTTCGCGCCCCGCGACTGACCTTCGACCTGCACGCGTTGTCGGTTTTGTTTCGCGAACAACCGCGGCAGTTCTTCGAGCAATTCGGCCTCACCGCGCTGCATGCAATCGCCGGCTGGTGCGTGCTCGCGCCGCCCTTTGTCGCGCTCGTGTACGCACTCGCTTATCCGCTCACAAATCGCTTCGTGCGGAAACGGCACGGGTGATCGCATAAGCGGTTTCACCGGCAAAAAGAAAAAGGCCGGCGGGTGGCCGGCCTTCGACTCGATATCGCGGGGCAGAAAGCGCCGGAGGAAGGTTTATTTCTTCTTCTTTGCCTTTGTGAATTCGCGGCGCAGCCAGTTGTCGAGCAGCGCCTTTTCGTAACGCAGCGAGTCGTTGCTCGGAATGGGCGTCGTGGTGAGCATGAAGCTCGTATCTCGGAGCTGTTCCTCGCCTTCCTTGATCACGGCACCGCTGGCGTCAGTGAGCTTGTAGGAAAGATTGATCCGCGGCGGGTAGATTTCCTTCACGATGCGCACGTCGTGGAATTGCACGCCGCGCCAAGGCTCAAAATCACCGGCCATGTCCACGTCGCTGATCGTGATCGTCAACTTCGTACCCTCCGGGATCTGCTGCGGCACACGCTCCTGCAAATGCTCCTTCAGCAAGCGCAAGTAATCGTCCCGCGCCCGCTCCGACTGCATCGAGGAATCCTTCACATCTGTGAATTTCTCGGGGTTCGTATAAACCACTTCGACACGCTGCTCCGTTTGCGCGGAGTCCGCGGCACTGGCCGACGATCCCAGACCGACGGCTGTCGCCAAAATGGCGGTACTGAAGATGATTCTGGTTTTCATGGGGAGATGAGTACGACCCAGAGTAACCGGGAAATGTTTCATCGCAATATCACGGGCCAAACCACCGGCGGTGCAAAAACGATCCGGGGGCTTTCGCGTCGCGTTTTTCGCGCTATGATAATGCCTCTTTTCACGGACATGCTCGCCAATCTCCTCCAGCTCCTCGGTCGGACGCCCGATAGCGATTACGAACAGGCGTTTGTCAAAGAGATCGCCGTGCGTGAAAAGTTGCCGCGCAATCCGCGCACGGAGCGTACGATCCGTTTGTGCTGGGTGCTCATCGGCCTCAAATCCGCGCTCATCTGGTGGGCTTGCACACACTATCCCGTACCCGTTCATCCGTTGTGGATCGTCGCGCCGACGCTCGTCTTTGCGTTGTTGTGCACGGCGATTTATTACTCACGGCGCATCTAGCAACGGCGCGAACCACCGCGCACAACGAAAAGCTGGCGTGGTTTCACTAAGAACGCTGACAGCTCTGCGTTGTCATCCATAGTCGCGTGTTTCCTTTCACGCGCCTTACCCGACTGTCATGCGATCCCCTTCCCGAGTGAGTGACTTTTTCCCCAACAGCCTCCGAGCCCGGAAACCATGGCTTCCATGATCTTCATTTTGATGGGCGTCGCAGGCAGCGGCAAAACCACGATCGGACAGCTTCTCGCGAAAGAGCTCGGCTGGACCTTTCTCGATGCCGACGATTTTCACCCGCCCGCCAACGTCGCCAAGATGGCCGCCGGCACGCCGCTCGACGACGACGATCGTATCCCTTGGTTGAATACACTGCGTGAACGCATCGAACACGCGCTCAGGCAGGGCGAAAACCTCGTGCTCGCCTGCTCCGCCCTGAAGGCCTCCTATCGCGAAATCCTGCATCCTCGCCCGGAGGAACCGGTGCACTTCATTTATTTGCGCGGCGATCCTGAGCTGATCGCCGCGCGGATCGCCGGGCGCGGCGGTCACTTCATGAAACCCGCCATGCTCGCGAGCCAGCTGGCCGCGCTGGAGGAGCCCACCGGCGCTTTTCACGTGGATGTATCCGAGCCAGCCGGGAAACTCGTCGCCACGATCCGCTCCCACTTTCGTCTCTAACAGCTTCCAATGTCCCGCCATCCCGTCCGCCGTATCGTCCTGCGCAGCCTGCTGATCGCGCTCGCGCTTGTGATCCTTTTCTCCGCATGGAGTTATCACCGTCTCCGGAGCAGTCTGCCGGTGCTCGACGGGGAGATTGCGCTGAACGTCCTCAGCGCGCCGGTGACGATCGAGCGCGATGCGCTCGGAGTGCCCACCATCCGCGCGACATCCCGCCTCGATGCCGCCAGCGCGCTCGGATTTTTGCACGCGCAGGATCGCTTCTTCCAAATGGATCTCTCCCGGCGTCGCGCCGCCGGCGAACTCGCCGCCTTGGTTGGCGAAGATGCGCTGCCGTCCGACCGTTCCGCGCGTATCCATAATTTCCGTACAATCGCCGGAAACACACTCGCACGGCTGCCGGCCGATCAACGCGTCTTGCTCGCAGCCTATGCCGATGGCGTGAATGCCGGCCTCGCCGCACTCAAAACAGCGCCGTTCGAATACTCGTTGCTCCGCTCCCGGCCCGAAGTCTGGCAACCGGAAGACAGCCTGCTGGTCGTCCATGCGATGTGGCTCGATCTGCAGGATTATGATGCGGGCTACGAACGCTCGCTCACGGCGCTGCGCGACCGGCTTGGTCCCGCCGCGGCCGACTTTTTTTCGCCGCTGCTCTCTCCCGACGATGCCGCTCTCGATGGTTCGCGCGCCGAGGAACTCCCCATTCCCGCACCTCGACTTCTCAACATCCGCGGACGCGATGCGGCATCCACGCCACCGCCTTCCGAACCTGCTCCGCGCGAAGGCTCCAACAGCCTCGCACTCGCCGGCGTGCACACCGCCACGGGAGTCGCGATGCTGGCGAACGACATGCACCTCACCCTGCGCGTGCCCAACGCGTGGTACCGCGCTTCGCTCGTTTTTCCGCACGGCACCGAACAAGCTCACCGTGTCACCGGCGTGACGCTGCCCGGCATGCCCTTCGTCGTCGCGGGCTCAAATGGGCGCATCGCGTGGGGCTTCACCAATGCCAACGTCGACACCGTCGATGTCGTCACCATCAGCGCGTCGGACCTCGATCGTTCCTACTACCTTGAGCAGGGACAGATCCGCGCCTTCGAAAAACGAGTCGAAACCATCGCGGTCAAAGGCGGCGAGCCCGTCTCCCAAGAGATCCTTGTTTCCCCGTGGGGTCCCGTCATCGGCAGCAATGCCAAGGGCCAGCACCTCGCACTCCGGTGGGTCGCTCACGATCCCGACGCGACCAATCTCACGCTCGGCGAACTCGAAACTGCCAGCACCGTCTCCGAGGCCGTCGCCATCGCCCACCGCAGCGGCATCCCCGCACAAAACTTCCTCGTCGCCGATGCCACCGGCGACATCGCCTGGACCATCGCGGGCAAACTTCCGCGCAGGCTTGGTTTCGATGGACGCCTCTCCGTCACGATGTCCTACGGCGATCGTCGATGGGATGGTTTTGTATCCGAAGATCAAATACCCGTCGTCTCCTCACGCCGCGAACTGTCCACACCCGGACTCGAGGTCGGACCACTCACCCGCCTCTCCACCGCCAACCAACGATTGCTCGGCGGCGACGCGCTCAATCTCCTCGGCGACGGCGGCTATGAAAACCCGATGCGCGCCGCTCGCGTGCGCGAACTGCTCGCGGATGCGGACAAAGCCACGCCGCGCGAACTGCTCGGCATCATGCTCGATGATCATGCCGCGCACCTCCAACGCTGGCATACCCTGCTGGTACACACGCTCGAATCGCCGCTGGTCGATCGGAAAAAGACCGGCGACCCTCTTCGCGCCGGCCTCAAGGATTGGGACGCCCGTGCGCGCGTGGATTCCACGAGTTACCGGCTCGTCCGCGAGTTTCGCCGCCACGTGATCGATCGCGCGCTCACGCCCGTTTTCGCGTCCACGGTCCGCGCGTATCCAGATTTCAACTTCAAGAAACTGCGCCACGAGCCCGCCCTGTGGCGGCTGATCGAGGAAAAACCCGCGCATTTTCTCGCCGCGGATTACACGAGCTGGGACGACCTGTTTGCCGCCGCCGCAGCCGATGTCGTCGCGACGCTGAAGAACGAAGGTCTCGATCCGGACGAAGCGACCTGGGGCCGCGCCAACATCGCGCGTATCCAACATCCCATGACACGCGCTTTCCCGCTGCTCTTGCGCCGCTGGCTGGACATGCCGGCCGAGCCGCTGCCCGGAGATCGCGATGTGCCGCGCGTGCAGGCGCCCGACCACGGCGCGTCGGAGCGTTTTGCGGTTTCGCCCGGCCGCGAAGAGGAAGGCATTTTCCACATGCCCGGCGGGCAGAGCGGACATCCGCTATCGCCGTTTTATCGCGCAGGCCACGAGGCGTGGATACGCGGCGAAGCCACGGCGTTTCTGCCGGGCCCGGCCGTGCACACACTCACACTCAAGCCCTGATTCCGCAGCGCGCGGTCAGGGCGCCACGGACAGACTTTTCAAATAAGCGACGACGTTCGTGGCGTCTTCGCGGCTGAGCCGGTATTCGGGCATCGGCGGCAGGCACGGCACGCCCGACGGACGTTTTCCGGTCATCATAAACTCGATGCCCTGCGCCTCCGTATAACCCGGAAGACCCGCGATCGATGGCGCGGCGGCTGCCCACGGCATCGGATGCAGCGGGGAAAAACCGAGCGGCGCGCCTTGCAGGCGACGCGTGTTGTCGAGCGCACCGGTGGGCAGGCGCGGCGTGTGGCAGTCAGCGCACATGCCGGCGTTTTCGACAAACGCCCGACCGAGCTCGATGCGCTGCTCCGGGCTGGGATTTTCGCGGCTCGCGATGCCGATCTGCATGCGAAAAAGGGTGACGATGAGCGCGGCGATGAACGCGCAGAGGATGGCGATGATTTTATGATGTCTGGACATGGGGGATAACTGGAAGGCGCTGTGTTAGGCTAAAATATCGCGCCGGGAGCAAGAGGCATCTAATCTCGCATCGTCTGCGCCGCGACTGCACGCCCGCGCAAAATTCCCGTTGAGCCCGCGCGCTCTCCGGCGTTACGACGACGCCGTGCCACGCAAGAAAAACCAAAAGAAGAGCTACTCGGTTTATTTCGCGAGCGAGCTTTTCAGCCTCAAGCACCTCATCGGAAACGCGTACTTGGTAGAGGCCATCTACGATAAATCGCACGGCCGTTATCGCTGCGTGCTTCCGCAAAATCTCGAGCAACGCGGCAACACCGCCCACTCCATCCGCGACCAGGATATTCGCACGTTGCTGGAGTGCGATCTGGGCTTGTTCAACTACGACGGCCCCGAGCTCGATTCCGGCACGGTGGTGGAGTTCATGTTCGCGAAATTCGCCGATATCCCGTCGGTCATCCTGCGAAGCGATTTCCGCAATGGCGGCGATCAGCGCGGCGACCCGTGGAACCTCATGACGAGTTTCTATCCGCGCACCGCGAACGTGATCGTGGACAGCCTCGGTCTCTATAAAAAGCACATCAGCTACCACGGCCACGCAGCGCTCGATGAAGTGGTCCGGCTCGCCGGCCAGCACAGCTCCGCCAGCGCCCAGCTCATGTGCGACCAGATCGCGCAGGCCTGCGTGCGCGCGCTCGATCGTGTCGTCGCGCTCGAACCCGTGATGCCCAAACATCTGCGCGAAGAAATTTATCAATGGCTCCCGCTCATGCCCGCGCTCGCCGGCAAGGAAAAGGCGCTGCGCAAGCAGTTCGAAAAAATCCTGGAGCACAAAGTCGATCGCGACCTGCTTTAATCGGTCGCCCGCAGCCATCCCGCTCACGATTCCAACTGCCATGCCTTTCCACGCTCTCACGCATCCGCTCGCCGCTCATCTCATCACGCAGCTGCGCGACAAAGCCACCAAACCCGCGGCGTTCCGCGCGCTCACCCATCAACTTTCCCAACTGCTGGTGCTCCGCGCCACGCACGATCTCGGCACGCGCGAAGTCGCGGTGGAGACACCGCTCGAAACCACGATGGGCCGCGTGCTCGCCAAGCCGCTCGTGGTCGTGCCCATCCTGCGCGCGGGCCTCGGCATGGTGGAGCCGATCGTGAATCTTTTTCCCGACGTGAGCATCGGCTACATCGGCCTCGAACGCGACCATGTCACCGCCGTTGCGCGCAGTTACTACTGCAAACTCCCGCCGCTCGCCAACGCGCGCGTGCTCGTGGTTGATCCCATGCTCGCCACCGGCGGCTCGGCGGTGAACGCACTCGACATCATCGCGCAACGCGGCGGCACGGACCTGCATCTGCTCAACATCGTGGCTTCGCCCGAAGGTGTGCGCGCCGTCGAAGCGGCACACCCCAACGTGCCCCTGTATGCCGCCGTCCTCGACCGCACCCTCGACGCGAACAAATACATCCTCCCCGGCCTCGGCGATTTCGGCGACCGGCTGTACGGGACCTGAGTCCGCGGATCGCTCCCGCCTGATGCCCACGACATTCTTCACCGTCCGCCGGATCGCACTTTCTTAACCCCATGAAAACTCCCTCTATCGTCGGCAGCGCCTTGTGCGTCTTGGCACTTTTTCTGGCCAACTGCGCCAGCACTCCGCAACCAGCATCTGCACCTCCGCCTCCGCCAGAGAACGTTCTCACCCTCAAAGAAGTCGATCATGAACCCCGCGCGATCCGCACTCCCCGGCCCAACTACCCCGTTGGTCTACGTCGGGCCAATATTTCAGGAAGCGCCCATGTTCGCTTCGTGGTGACATCCGAGGGGCATGTTCGCGATGTCGTCGTGATGGAAGCCACCCATCGTGATTTCGGCGATGCTGCCGTGGAAGCGGTTTCTCAGTGGAAATATATCGCCGCCCTCAAAGACGGCCAGCCGGTCTCCTGCCTCATGACCACCCCGGTCGTTTTCACGGTCAACACACGCCTCCGGTGACGGCCCTTGAGCCGCGAAAATGCGCACCCTCCGCGCTCATCCACCAACCCCGCGCCCGGCTCTTGGGAAGCAGGCCTGACCCCTGATGCAGACGTTCCTCGCTCCCACTCCCACCATCGACAGCGACCATCCGGCGATCATCGCGGCCGCTGCGGATATTGCGGGCGATGCGCGCACCGACGTGGAAGTCGCCCGCCGCTGTTTCTTCTGGGTTCGCGATCAAGTCCGCCACAGCTCCGACTGCCAGCTTCCGACTGTCACCTGCACCGCGTCCGATGTGCTCAAACATCGTGTCGGCTTTTGCTACGCGAAAAGCCATCTGCTCGCCGCGCTCCTTCGCGCCCGCGACATCCCCGCCGCCTTGAGCTATCAACGCCTCGCGTACGACGAATCCGCGTCGGCGTTTTTCCTGCACGGACTTGTATCCATTTTTCTCCGACAACATGGCTGGTATCGCGTGGATCCGCGTGGTAACAAGCCGGGCGTCTTCTCCGACTTCACCCCACCCGTCGAAACGCTTCCCTACACGCCGCGCCTGCCCGGCGAGGCCGATCTGCCTGAACGCCACGCGGCCGCGCTCGCCTGCGTCGTCTCCACACTTCGGCGCTGGCCCACGGCCGGGGAAGTCCGTGCAAATTTACCCGACTCCCCGCACCCCGCTTCAACCCCATGAAAACTCCCACTCTCGTCAGCGTTGCCGTAGGCGCGCTGCTCTTGCTCGCCGGTTGCGCGAGCACGCCTCCTCCCGACGCTTCGACCGATACGTCGCCGCTTCCCACGAAAGTTTTTAACCTGGCCGATCTCGATCGACCGCCACAGACGATCGGCATTCCCGCCCGGCCGATCTACCCGGTCGCGCTTCGCGAGGGCAAGATTTCGGGGCACGCCGTTCTGCACTTCATTGTGACGGCCGATGGTCGCACCGCCAACATCGTCGTGGAAAAAGCCACCCACCCTGACTTCGGAGAAGCCGCCGCGGAAGCAGTCGCCAAGTGGCGATATCGACCCGCGATCAAGGACGGCAAGCCCGTCGCCTGCGCATTGATTTTCCCCATCGTTTTTAATCTGAACGATTCCTCCCGGTAGCGGCCAGCCGGCACACGACGGCGCATCTTCGTCTGACGATTTAGATTAAAACCATAGCCGCCTATCTGCGCGATTGGACGTGAGTTCACTGCCACGCCGGGCCGCGTTTCCGGGGAACACACGCGCCCCGCCGGACACGGCTCGAACCGGCGATGGTTCAATCCAAACCAGCGCTCAATCGGACGATGACGAACAACGCGCCGGGACGGCGCGTTCCACCCATTTGCTACGCGCTCGCGGCTACCGACGGGCACGGGCTTTTATCATCAGTGTGCATCAGTGCGCATCAGTGTGCATCAGTGGTTAAAAACGGATCGAGGCGCCGTCTGGCCGGCGCGGAGCTCGCGGGGTGAAGCCGCTCGGAAATCGGCGGCAATTTTATTTAAAACGCTTCAGGGAGCTGGCTCCGCTTGATCGCGCACGTGTTTGCGCAGGAGCGCCGAAAGTTCCGCGACGGTCTCCCGATAAGCGGGATCTCCCACGAGGTTCTTCAACTCGTGAGGGTCGTTGACCGGGTCCGTGAGAAACGCTCCGGGATCACGTCCGTAAAACTCCGCGTAGCGCCATTTCTCGGTCCGCACGACCGCTCCCGTGACGCCGCGGCCGCGTTCGTTCCAAACCGTGTAGGCCGGCCGGTCCCACGTGGCATCGGGATCGTCCAGCAACGGCCGCAGGCTCACGCCTTCGAGGCCGTCCGGTCGCGGCAATCCCGCGAGATCCACGAGCGTCGGATAAAGATCGAGCGTCTCCACGATACGCATCGAGGAGCGGCCATTTCCTTTCCTGCGCGGATCGTGAACGACCAGCGGCACCCGCGCTCCTTGCTCCCACAGCGAACCGGCTTTCGACCATTTTCCTTTCTCGCCGAGTTGATACCCGTGATCGCTCCAGAAAACGACGATCGTCGAGTCGCGCAGTCCGCGCGCGTCCAGCTCCGCGAGCACGCGGCCGACATTCCAATCCATGTACGACACGCAGGCGAGATACGCGCGGATGAATTGCTTCGCCTCTTCCGGCGACGCATCGCGACCGATAAACAGATCCGTGTTGCGCGGCCGGATCGAACCCGCCGGAAATCCCTCCGGCACTGTTGGCCGCGGCGCGAAATCGACCGGCAGCGTGATGGTTTCGAGCGAGTATTTTTCAAAAAACTCCTTCGGCGCGATCAGCGGGCTGTGCGGTTTCGAGAATCCGCAAACGAGGAAGAACGGCGCGTCCTCCTTCTTCCATTTTTGCAAGTACTCGATCGCGCGTTCCGCCACGAGCGTGTCGTTTTCTTTCGCGGCCGCCTCGCCTTCGATCGCCGCCCACCGGTCCGAGTGCCGGTTCCGCGCAAGGTTCTGCGCGCGCTGCGTGGGTGACGGCTCCGCGGCCGGCGACGCTGAAGCCGGTGCCCCGCCGATCGGAGCGCGTTGCTGCGGACCGTGCGTATGCGGTTCGCCACCCTGATCCCACGCGGTGAAATCGTCGTAACCGCCGTGAAAAACCTTCCCGGCGCGAAGCGTCGTATATCCGTGCTGTTTAAAATATTTCGGCAGGCTCACCCAGTCGGGATACACGCCATTGAACCAGTCGCGGTTTCCATAAAGCCCGCTCGTGGTCGGGTAGCGCCCGGTCAGCATCGAGGTGCGGGAAGGACTGCAAAGCGGATACTGAGTGTAAGCGCGATCGAAGCGCACACCTTCAGCCCCAAGCCGGTCGATGTTGGGCGTCTGCGCCAGCGTGCTGCCGTAGGAACCGAGCTCCGTGCGCAAATCGTCGGAGATGATAAAAAGCACGTTCAACGGGCGCGCCGAAGACGCGGGAGGCGTTACTGATTCCGTCGCTGGCAACATGCCGGGCGTAATCCCCAAGACGGCTGCGAAGGCGGCAAAGAACGTGGTCAATTTACTCATGATTTCGGGGAAGCGCTGACTGTGCGTGGCGCGCTTCGAAAGATGTTAGACGGCGACGAGGGCGACGCTGTCGATTCAGCATAAAAACGGAGCGTCATTTTTCCCCGAGACCGACGCGACATGTGTGCGTCAACTTCTCGCGCAAACCGCCCGCCACACTCGATGCCCCAGCGATGCCCTCGCGGTCTCTTTCCGCGCTTCGAGCGTACGCACGCGAGCCCCACACCAACGGCAACCGCGGTCGCGTCCCGCCACAAAAAAGCCCCGACTTTTTAGCCGGGGCTTTTAATTTTTTATCGCGCTCCAGAGCGCGAAGAGAGGCTTACTTGAAGCTCAGGACGAGACGCGCGAAATACGTCGTATCGAGCTTCTTTTCAACGCCCACGGGCGGCTCGCTGTTGTAGTCGTTGGAGAGGCCGAGGCGCAGTTTCCACTTCGGATCGGCCAGCGGCAGCTCGAGGAAAGATTCATGCTGGAGGCGGTAGTTGGCGAAATCCTCGAAGAGCGGCACCCATGTGATGCGATTCACGACGGACCAGAATTCGCTGTCGTATTGGTGCGTCAGACCGAGGTCCAAACCGGCGGCCTTCACGTCCTCGGTCGCGGGGTTTTTATAACCTTCGTAGCGGAACGACACACCGGCGCGGCCCGTGAGCGTGTGCTTGGGTTCCTTGATGAAGTCGTAGCCGAGACCGGCCGCCGTGATGTTGTAGAGTTCGATGTCCTTGATGCGGTCGAAGCCACCTTCGTTGCGAACGTACCACGAGAGACGGCCCGCGAAATTGTTCTGATAATCGACGCCGGCCTTCAACTGGTCGGCGGATTTTTCACCGTCGGTTTCCTGGCGGTCGTAAGCCGCGTAGAACTGCAGCGCGTCCTGGGGCGTTTTCAGCATCGCCCGCGCGGAGAACGCCGTGCCGAGCTGCTCTTTGTTGCCCGATTTGCCGGTGATGTCCGCGGCGACTTCATACACCCAGCGACGCTGGAGTTCGGCCACGGCGGGATCGATCGCGTCGGGAGCCCAGGTGGCTACGATCTTGTCCACGGAGGTGTTGATCGTGCCTTCCGGGCCGCTGAGCGTGACGGACGAATCGGCGGCGGTCGACGACAGGGTGCCGCGGATCACGGTGCCGCCTTCGAGGCGCACGTTGAAGGGGGCGTCCGTCGTGATGGCGACGACGTCGGCCTGCTTCACTTTGATCGCGCCGGCGAAATCGGTTTCCACGATCACGGAATTGCCGTCGATTTTGACGACCTTTCCGGAAATGCGGGAGCCGTTCTTGGTCTCCACGACATCGGCTGAAAGTTGAGCAACTGCGCAGAGAGCGGCAGTGCAGGCCGCGAGGGCCTTGGTGAGCGACTGTAGTTTCATCGCGTTTCCACCTACGCAGCCGCTTTCAACTGTCAACCGGTTGCGCAGTCCCGCACCGGCGGCGCGGGCGCACACTCGACATCGCTCCCGCCCGCGCCTTCGCTCCGCCACCATGTCCGACGCATCCGTTTCCCGTCCTGCCCTCCTGGTCGCCGACCGCTGGAAAGATTACCAGCTGCTCGATGCCGGCCTGGGCATGAAGCACGAGCGCTGGGGCCCGTACACCCTCGTGCGCCCCGATCCACAGATCATCTGGCCCCGCGCCGGCGGCGCCACCAAGTGGGAAAAATGGGACGGCTTTTATCACCGCGCCTCCACCGGCGGCGGCAAATGGGAATACCGCCGCGAACTCCCCGAGTATTGGAAAATCAACTACGGCGCCCTCACCTTCAAAATCCACCCGACTTCCTTCAAGCACACCGGGCTCTTCCCTGAGCAAGCGGTGAACTGGGACTGGTTTTCCCAAAAAATCCGCGACGCCCGCGGTGCCGGCCGCGAGGTGAATGTCCTCAACCTCTTCGGCTACACCGGCGCCGCCACGTGCGCCGCCGCCGCCGCTGGCGCGAGTGTGTGCCACGTCGATGCCGCCGAGGGCATGGTCAAATGGTGCCGCGAAAACGCCGCCCTCTCCGGCCTCTCCGAAAAACCCATCCGCTACATCGTGGATGACTGCCTGAAATTCGTCCGCCGCGAACTCAAACGCGGTCGCACCTACGATGCGATCATCATGGACCCGCCCACCTACGGCCGCGGCTCCACCGGAGAAATGTGGAAACTTGAGGACCACCTCTGGGAACTCCTCACCGAGTGCAAACAACTGCTCAGCGACCGCCCGGTCTTCTTCCTGATCAACGCCTACACCGCGCGCCTCTCGCCGACAGTCGTCGCCAACCTCCTCTCCGCGCTGATGCACGACGCCGGAGGCACGATCACCGCCGGTGAAGTCGGCCTGCCCATCCAGCGCGACGGCAAAACCCTCCCCTGCGGCATCTACGGCCGCTGGGAAGCGTGATCGCCCAACATTGCGTCCGCACATAGACACCACACAGCCAGGAGCCCGCCCGTCTGTTAATTCCGTCTGACCACGCCCATCATCCCACCTTCGCGCATGAAACTCTCCGCGTTGCTCCCATCATTGTTAACCATCGGCTCGCTGATGCCTTTACCCGCCACCGCCGGCTCCGCGCCCGTCGTCGAAGAAAAGCCCCGCTACGCCGACCTTTTCCGGTCCAGCGCATTCACCGTCGTCACCGAAAACGACAAATATTTCGCCGGCACCGACCGACACTACACCAACGGCCTGAAAATCTCCTTTCTCGGCACCACCCGCCTCAACGAATCCCCCGGCTTCGTCCGCCGCGTCACCCGCCTCCTTCCCACGCTCCGCCACGACGCCAGCCGCGAGAGCTACAAAGTCGGCGTCTCCCTCGGCCAGAACATCTACACCCCGGGAGACACACAGGCCGCCATCCCCGATCCGCGCGACCGCCCGTATGCCGGCTGGCTTTACGGCTCCTTCGACTTCCAAGCCAAATCGCCCGATGGCGAAATGCTCCGCATGGTCGGCATCGATTTCGGCGTCGTCGGCCCCGCCGCTCTCGGCCGCGAGTTTCAAAATGGTTTCCACGACGTCATCGGCGTCCCCCGCGCCAACGGCTGGGATTACCAACTGAAAAACGAGCCCGGACTCGTCCTCACGTGGGAACGCCGCCACCGCCTCCTCCGCCTCGATCTGGACGATTCCAAAAACTTCTCCACCGACCTCATCGGCCGCTACGGCCTTTCGCTCGGCAACATCCGCACCAACGCCGCCGCCGGCCTCAGCGCCCGCATCGGCTGGCGCCTGCCGCGAGACTTCGGCGCCGATCTCATCCGCCCGAGCGGCGGCGACGAAGCCCCCGCCCGCGCCACCAGCATCTACTTCTTCGCCAGCGGCGAAACCCGCGCGGTCGCCCGCAACATCTTCCTCGATGGCAACACCTGGCGCGACGGCCCTTCCGTGGACAAACGCCCGCTCGTCGCCGACCTTAACGCCGGCCTCGTCTTCCGCTTCCCCGCGAAGCTCGGCAGCATCCGCGGTCTCCAGCTCGCCTACATCCAAAATTACCGCACGAAGGAATTCTACGGCCAGTTCAAGCGCGACGTCTTCGGCTCCATCAGCCTCAGCGTGCTCTTCTAAAACCGATGCCTACCTCATTCGCAGAGTTCGCATCCATCCTCGCATCGCCGGAAGGAGCTCAACTCGAATTCAAATCCGCAGCCAACCGCTACGACTTCGAAGAGCTCGCGAAATACTGCGTCGCCCTGGCCAATGAACATGGAGGCAAAATTATTCTCGGCGTCACGGACCGCCGCCCTCGCGAGGTGATAGGTACGGCAGCATTTCCAGAACCGGGCCAGACGGAAGCCGGTCTCTACGAAAAACTGCATCATCGAGTTCCCATTGAGGAATATCGTCATGAGGGTAAACGAGCTCTTATCGTCCACGTTCCCTCCCGCCTTCCAGGCACCGCTTGGAACTACCACGGGGCTTACTACAAACGTGCAGGCGATACGCTGACCCATCTCACCGACAACGAGCTCCGGACGATATACGCAGAAGTAGCCCCTGATTTCTCAGCGCAACCTAGCTCAGCCTCCATCGCGGACCTCGATGCCGAAGCACTCGCCGAGTTCAAACGACGCTGGGCGCGGAAGGCCCGCAACCCTCGTATCGAACACAAGAGCGACCTCGAAGTGCTCACCGATGCCGAACTGCTTGTCGATGGCCGGCCCTGCAACGCAGCGCTTATCCTTTTTGCCACCTCCGGCACGCTCGGCCGCTACCTCGCGCCAGCGGAGATCGTTTTTGAATACCGCTCTTCCGACGCCTCAGGCCCGGCGCAAGATCGTGAAGAGTACCGCGCCGGCTTCTTCAAAATTTTCGACGCGCTCTGGCAGAAAATAAACCTGCGCAACGACCGGCAGAGTTATCAGGACGATTTTTTTCGCTACGACATTCCCACCTTCGATGAAGTCGCCATCCGCGAAGCGATCCTCAATGCCATCGCGCACCGGGACTACCGCCTCAATGGCTCCGTTTTCATACGACAATATCCGCGTCGCCTGGAAATAATCAGCCCCGGCGGCTTTCCTCCCGGCGTCACACCCGAAAATATCGTCGACCAACAAAACCCGCGAAACCGCCGGCTCGCAGAGGCTTTGAGCAAAGCCGGGTTTGTGGAACGCTCCGGGCAGGGCATGAACTTGATGATCGAAAGTGCCATTCGGCAGACAAAGCCGCTGCCAAACTTCACCGGCTCTGCCGCGCACGAAGTGCGTCTTACCCTCGCCGGCACGGTTCAAAACCCCGCGTTCATCCGCTTCCTCCAACGATTGGGCGACGAGCGCCTGGCAACTTTCTCCACCGCCGACTATCTGACACTCGACGCCCTCCAACGCGACCTCCCGCTCTCAGCCCCCCTCCAAACGCGATTGGCCGGCTTGAAAGATGCGGGGGCAGTAGAATCTCAGGGCCAAGGCAGAGGCATGCGTTTTTTTCTCTCCCGCGAGCTATATGCCGTACTCGGCCGTTCAGGGACTTATACCCGTCGCAAAGGGTTGGACCATGAAACCAATAAGGCTCTTCTTCAAAAGCATCTGATCGACAGCGGTCATTCCGGTGCTCCCCTCGCCGAACTTTGCCAAGTGTTGCCCGCTCTTTCTGAGAGTGCCGTCCAGCGTCTGCTAAATGAGCTGCGCGATGAAAATAAAATCCAAGTCCGCGGGACCAGACGTTGGGCCCGCTGGATAAGCGTGCTCGCTAAAACCTAAGCCTTGCCAGCGTGGGCCAAAGACCAGCTTTAGCCACTATATATATTGATAAACAACAAGTTATTTGGCCCACATCGATAGACCTATCTTCATTTTCTGGGCCATAGAAAACGCCTTTATGTCCGCCCCCTCCCTCGCCGACGCCTACTACGCCAAGTCCACCGAACTCCTCGCCCGTGCCCGCGAGAAAAACGCGGCCGCCCTCGCCGCCCTCGCGCCCATCATCGGCCGCTCCATCGCCGCCGGCGGCGTACTCCACACCTTCGGCTCCGGCCATTCCGAAATGATCGCCCGCGAGATCATCGGCCGCGCCGGCGGACTCATGCCCGTCACCGGCCTTTTCGATCCCGGCTACGGCTTTTCCGAAAACATCGTCGGCTACGGCACCCGCCTCGCCCAACGCCATGACCACCAGTACGGCCTGCGCACCGGCGAGACGATCATCGTCATCTCCAACTCCGGAAAAAACGCCTCGCCGATCGAAGTAGCTCTCTACGCAAAACAAAAAGGCCTCACCGTCGTCGGCCTCACCTCGCTCGCCATGAGCACGACGGCGAAAACCGTTCACCCCGGCGGACAAAATCTCCACGCCATCGCGGACTACACACTCGATAACCTCGGCGTCTCCGGCGACGCCATCGCGGAAGTCACCCCCGGCCAGTTCGCCGGGCCGACCTCCACACTCATCGGCTGCACACTCCTGAACCTGCTTATGCTCGGCGTTCTCGAATGGCTCCGCGACAACAGCCATCCGCTCCCGCTCGTCCGCAGCCAGAACCTCCCCGGCGGCATGGAAGCCAACATCGAGCTCTCCCAAAAATACCGCACCCGCCTCAGCAAACTCATCGGCTAACAAAATGAACCACAGAGGCACAGAAACACAGAGTCCGATCATCGATCCCTCCGGAACTCCGTGCTCTCTGTGCCTCTGTGGTTAAAATTCCAGCCATGAAAATCGGCGTCGACGGCGGCGGCACCAAAACCGAGCTCATCCTCGTCGATGAGCGTGGCGAAATCGTCGCCCGCCACCTCGCCCCCGGCTGCAACCCCAACATCGCCGGTCCAGACCGCGCCCGCGAAATCCTCCTCGCCGCCCTCCACGCCCTCCTCACCGAACCGTCGCATCCGACATCCTCTTTCACTCCTCACTCCTCACCCTTCACCCTTCACTCCGTCCTCCTCTGCATGGCCGGCGCGCCTGAGTTCTGGCAGGAAACCGCCGCCTTACTCAACGCCGCTTCTGGTTCCGCCTCTGGACTTCAACTTCCCAACTTAAACGTCCCGCTGCCGCCGCTCGCGGCGGTCGCCCTCGACGACTCCGCGCCCGTCCTCGAACTCGCCACCGCCGGCCACCCTGGCCTCGCCCTTCACGGCGGCACCGGTTCCTTCGTCGCCGCCCGCGATCCGTATGGAAAAATCCACTACGCGGGCGGACTCGGCTGGCGTTTTGGCGACGAAGGCGGTGGCTACGAAATTGGACGCCTCGCAATCGCCCGCGGCCTGCTCGAACTCCAAGGCTGGTCGCCCGGCACCAGCCTCGCCCAACTCCTCCAAAAACACACCGGACTCCCCCGCGATTCGCGAGCGATCACGCGTTGGTTTTATCAACACGCCGAACCCAACCGCCAGATCGTCGCACTCGCCCCCGCCGTCCTCGATCTCGCCGAGCACGGCGACGAATATGCACAACTCGTCGTCCGCGACGCCTGCCTCCCGCTCCTCACACTCGCCGAGCGCGTCGCCGCAAAACTTTTCCCCGTCACTGCCCTCGCACACCTTCCCGCGGGCCTGAGCGGTCCGATCCTCACGCACCCGTTCGTGCAAACCCTCTTCCGCGCGCGGACGATCCTCCCGCTGGCGCCCATCGTCGAGCCCCCGATCGAAGGCGTCCGCCGCCTGCTGCTGCGTTAACCCAAACCCGCATCGCTCACCCTCCCGATGCACTTTCTTCTAGGCGATCGATCTCCTCCCGTCAGTATCAGGCCCAAGGAGTCGGGCAGCTCTCCGAGCTTTACATCGAAATCACGGCCGACGCGCTCGTGCTTGCCAGCCATCACGATGAGGCACGTGAAGAACTGCTCTCCGCCGTCATGCGCAAGCATGCCGACGCACGCGTCTTCGCCTCCTTTGGATTGCTCGCGCGTGCAACCGGCCAACCCCGAGGGTCGCGAAACACTACTTTCGCAAAGCAGTTCGCGCCCGTGTCGATCAACCCGGTCCCTACCTTTATCTCGCCCAAGAAAAACTCACCGCCCCGCGCATCGAAGTCTACGAATCGCTTGCGGCGGTGTGGACAACGTATCCGCTCACTCCCTCGCGGGCCGACCTCGAAAACCTTGCGGAGAATCTCGCCTGGTTCGGAAACAACGCCCTTTCCACAACCGTGGCACAGCTCATCGCTTTACACGGCTCTACAGATTAACACCCACGACCGGCACTTCATACGAGGCAAATAGACATTTCTAGCCGTCGGTTTCCAAACAGCACCGCCAAACAACGTTGTGCCTTTTGCTGCACTTGACACCCCTCGGCCGGCATCCATCTTTCTAGGCTCCCACTGGCTCACCCGGTCGTTGGGTTACGTTCTTCGTTAGCTGACCTTTCAACCTCCAGCAAGAGAGCTCCACACACCCCTCTCGCAACTGGCGTGTTACGTTGCCCCTATTCTGCACATGCGGGGCTTTACCAAGCCAAAACTCCCAACCGTATGTCCCTTATTCGCGTCCTCAAAAAACGCTGGGTCGCTCCTGCCGTATTGGCACTGACCTCCGCGTCCACCGCCCTCGCGCAAACCCCAATCACTGTCTTCCACGATGACTTCAGTGGAGGTAGTACTGTAAATTCCAACCCTACCTCTCCAGCAGCCCCGAGCCTAAACGCAGCTGCCTATCAAATCATTGCCGGTAAGGCATATGCAGCCGATCCCGTAATCGTTGCCCCGACAGGCACGAACGCCGGTAAACTACAGTTCGGCCTCAATAACGCGACTCCCAGTAATGCTTTCATTGAAGCGCAAGCCATCTTTACCCCTCACGCGGTGAAGTTGGATGCGCTCAATGACTATGTAGAAATGACCGTAACGTTTACCGCGGAGTCCTCCCTACTCGATGATTCCAACAGCGGTATATTCTTTGGGCTTTTCAACTCTAGTTCCGAGGTACCGTCACCAGCCACCGCTCTGCACGATCCTGTGGTGAGCCAGCCGCGGCCGAATGGCCAACAGTCCACTGCATTTGAGGCAGGTTATGCGGGATACTGGCGAGGACACGTTATCCGCATGTTCGGAAGCGGAGGACAATTTCGTTTCTACGGTCGCCCGGCCGTTACTTCGGGTACTTCGTTTAATCAAGAAGTGCTAGGAACGAACGGTTCTCAGTTTGCTACCGGGAACTCCAGCATAACTTCCCTCTCGGCCGGGACCCAATACACTGCCGTTGTTCGTTTCACCAAATACAACACTTTGGAAGCCCCACGCATTCGAGGGAATGTCGCACTTTATTTGGGCAACAGCGCTGATGGGGCGCCGATTCCGAACACTGAACTTCAGCAAAACGCCACCTCTAGCGGAAACATCCTAACCATGGTTTACGACGCCGTTGCCATAGGCCTGCGAACTAGCTCAGGCGTGGCTGCAGATTCGAAATCGGTGGCTATCAATTCGATTAAAATCGTGACCACCGGCAAGGTGCTGGTCGCTCCGGTAATTACCACTCAACCGTCCGCTCAAAACGTTTCTCTTGGGGATCCCGTCACCTTCTCGGTGGTTGCCACAGGCGGCAGCGACACCGGCAGCGAGCTAACCTATCAATGGCGCAAGGAGGGGGTCGATCTCCCCGGCGCGACCGATTCCTCCTACAGCATCCCTTCAGCGATGTACGAGGACGCTGGCAACTATTCCGTCGTCGTAACCAACACGGCGGGATCGACCACAAGCGTTGATGCCAACCTCCACGTAGCTCCCCCGGCCCCACCGAGTATCACCGCCCACCCTGGCGATCTCGCCATCGTCGCAGGTGAATCCGCGACCTTCACTGTCGGCGGCGGCGGCTTCGGACTTTCCTATCAGTGGCAGAAGAGCACCGATGGCGGTGCCTCCTTTGCGGATGTTCCAGGCGCCACCAGCGCCACCTACACGATCGCCCGCGCGCAAACCTCCCATATCGGCATGTATCGCGCCGTCGTCACCAACTCCACGGGATCGATCAACAGCAATGCGGCGTCCCTGACGCTCACTTACTCCTCGGTTGGTTTCACCCCCAACGGCTATGCAGCCGCCGCAACGGGTGGCGGCAACCTCGCGGAGACCGTTGTCACCACGGCAAGCGCGTTCAAAACCGCGGCCGAATCCACTTCGGCAGCTGTCATCACCGTCCTCGGCACGATCGATTTGGGCGGCAAGGTGAGCGTGAAGTCCAACAAGACCATCCAAGGCATCGACGGCGAAGCGACGGTGGTCGGTAATATCGAGATCGCTGCGGGTGTTTCCAACGTAGTGATCCGCGGCCTCAACGTCACCAATCCGGCCGGTTCCGGCATCAGCATTGCGGGCGCGAACACAGTGTTCATCACGAACGTCTCGTTCTTCGACAGCTCCGCGCCGCTGCTCTCAATCACCAACGGTGCCGACAACATCACCGTCGCCTGGAGCGAGTTTTTCTTCTCCTCGACCAATATCGCCAACCGTCAGGCAACCCTGATCGGCAATGCAACCGGTGAAACAAAACCGCTACGCGTCACGCTCCACCACAACTGGTGGTCCAACGGGCTCGTCAGCCACATGCCCGACACCACCTACGGTCATGTCCACATGTATAACAACCTGTTCCGCTCAGTTGATTCCACCGCGTTGGGCAATACCACCGGCACGCTGGTACTCGGCAACGCGCAGTTGTTCTCGGAGCGCAATCAATACACGGGCATCACCGCTCCGTTTAATAAGAACGCCGACTTGAACGGCCGTCTGCGCAACCTCGGCAACGTCTACACCTCCAGCTCGGGTGCGAACGCAGGGGAGGAGATCGTTTTCACGCCCAACTACGGCTATCAGCTGCAGACCGCAGCATCCGTAGCCGCATCGGTCTCGACCCATGCTGGTAACACCGCCGGCGCCGGCTCAAACCCGCCCGAGGCCGCTGCCGGCTCGGTATCCATCACTGGATCCGCGTCGTCTGTCCCGGTCGGTGGGAGCTTCACGCTGACCGCCGTCACCACTGGTCTCGACGTGGCCTCGCTACAATGGCGGCGTAATAACTTCGACATCAGCGGAGCGACTTCGCCGACCTACACGGTCTCAGGCGCCTCCTTTGCAACTGCCGGCAACTTCACGGTCGCTGCAACCCTCGCTTCGGGCGAAACGCTCGTGAGCGTGCCGTTCACGGTCGAAACCACGCCGGACAGCAGCCAGGTGCCCAGCAGCGAGTCTCCGGGTGCGGATGGCGGCGGCTCGCCGTCGCTGTACTTCCTCGGTGCTCTCGGCGTCCTCGCCTGCCTGCGCCGCGCATTCCGCAGCTGATCGCTCGCAATCCTTCGCTCAAACCCACGGCGTCATTGCCGTGGGTTTTTTCATGCCTGCACGGCGCGGTTTGAAACCACCGACGGCCCGCCAAATCGCGCATCGG
The DNA here is from genome assembly GCA_964573305.1 of uncultured Opitutaceae bacterium. GTDB lineage: Bacteria > Verrucomicrobiota > Verrucomicrobiia > Opitutales > Opitutaceae > Nibricoccus. The sequence continues at coordinate 176,916 of CAZNJG010000002.1, read as the reverse complement.
CGCGTATTTGTTTTTCAACTACACCAACTGCACAACCAGTTCACGAACCGGAGCCGCGCTGGCCGAGGTATTTGGTGATCGCCTGGGTGCGCGAGTGCACCTGCAGCTTTTCGTAGATCCGGCGGATGTATGTATTCACCGTGGGGATACTGACCCCCAGCGACTCCGCGATCTCCTTGTATAAAAATCCCTTTGCCAGCAGGCTCAGCACCGATTGCTCGCGCGGAGAAAGCGCTGACAATGTGTCGTCAGGCGGCGCACTCGGCAGCGAAAACGACTGCACGACTTTGCGCGCGATGCCGCTGCTCATTGGCGAGCCGCCCGCCGTGATCTGCGCGATCGCTGCGAGCAGTTCCGCACGTCGTGTGCTCTTCAATAGATAACCGGTCGCACCCGCGGCCAGCGCCGCAAAAATGTGCTCAGAATCTTCGTACACAGTCAGCATCAGGAACTGCGTGCCGGGCATCTGCGGTTTCAATTCGCGCACAAGATTCACCCCCGTGCCATCGGGCAGATTGATGTCCGCCAGCACCACATCCGGCGCCTCGCCCGGCAGGCCGCGGATCGCGTCCGCACAGCGGGCATACTGGCCCACCAATTCCAGCTCGGGTGCTTCCACGATGATCCCCGCCAGGATCTCGCGCGTGAGGACGTCGTCTTCGAGGATGGATACACGCGTTGTCATGAAAAATCAGGATGGTGGTCATTCGCGCACCGAGGCAAGCGGCGTGACAAAGCGTACGCACGTGCCGCCTTCCGGTGGCTGCGAGATCTCGCACTTGCCGCCGATCTCTTCCATGCGCCGGCGCATGTTCGCCAGCCCGTTGCCCGATGCGATCCGCGCCGACGTCACCGAGGTCGTATCGCCCCCGGCGGCAGTCGCCGGATGATCGGCGATGGTGAGGCTCAACGCGTCGCCACCGATGGTGATCGAGAGTGTCACCGCACCCGCACCCGCGTGTTTGACCACATTGTTCAAGGCCTCCTTGCAGCAGAGGAAAAGATGATGGCGCACCTGGCTGGTGAGCGGTTGCGCAGGAAACACGTCCGGCACATCGAGGCGCAGGCGGATGCCGGTCATGGAAAGAAATTTCTGCGTGTAGTTGATCAGGTAATACACCAGCCCTTCCAGATCGTCGAACTTCGGGTTAACCGCCCACACGATCTCGTCCATCGAGTGCGTCACCGCGCTGGCGGCTTCGTAGATTTGATCCAACACCGCCTGGGCCGGGCCGTCTCGCGGAGCCGACTGGCTGAGCAAATTGATGCGGGTCAGACTCGCGCCGAGGTCGTCGTGAATATCCCGCGCGATGCGCGTGCGTTCGCGCTCCACCGCCTGCTCGCGTTCGAGGCGTTCGAGGCGCATCCGCAAACGGCGGTGTGCCCACGCGCGCACGCACACGACGACGATCGCGATTGTCAGCGCAAAGTATCCGGCCCACGCCCAGGCGCTCGCCCACCAGGGCGCGGTCACCACCAGCGTGAGCAATGGCGGTTGTTCGTTCCACGCGCCCGAGCCGTCGCTCGCCATGACGTGCAGTGTATATCGTCCAGGCAAAAGCCGCGGATAAACCGCGGCACCGCCGTTGCGCACCACCAGCCAGTCGTCATCGAACCCTTCGAGGCGGTAGCGCAACATGGTGCGATCCGGCGCGGTCAGGTTGAGCACGGAAAACAGGATCTCTGTCTTGCGCACGCGGGAGCCTACCGCGATCCGCGAGGCCACGGGCCGACGGTGTCCATCGCATTCGATGCCCGCGATCGTCACCGGCGGCAGATCCGCGCCCGCCGAGACCAGCGCGGGGTCTGTATTCAAAACGCCACTACGCGTGGTGAACCAGAGCGAGCCGTCGCGCGATTTCCACGTGGAGGGTTGATAAAGCCCCTGGCAGGAGAGATCGGGGACGCCGTCGTCCTGCCCGAGAAGCACGGCGTGCACGCGGTCGGCGCGACCTTCGATGAAGGCGCGGATTTGCGCGCGATCGATCCAGAAAATCCCGCCCCGCGAGGCGAACCAGCAGCGCCCGTGATCGTCCGCGAGCATGTTGGTGATGTTGTTGTTCGGCAGGCCGTGGCTGTTTTTGAGGATGCGCGATGGCGAGGTCGCGCCAGGAGGATAAATCAAGACGCCGCTGCGGGTGGTCCCGACCAGCATCGTACCGTCGTCATCGAACCAGAATGACTGCAACGATCCGGGCTGCAGCCCTTCGGGCAGGGGCAGGCGCTCGAAGCCTTCGCGTCCCCCGCGATGCAGGCCGCCATCGCCCGACGCGATCCAGATCGTGCCGGTGGCGTCCTCCATGATGGCGCGCACTTCGCGTCCTTCGAAACCCGCGCCAGGACCGAACGTCGTGAGCACGCCGTCGCGCCAGAAACCCACACGGTCCGGATCGATCGAAATCCAATAATCGCCGCCGCGCGTCACATAGGAAACGCGCACGAGACGCGTGTTCATAAGTCCGGGCTCGCGCCGCACCACATCGGGGTTTGCGGGATCGGTGGTGAAGATGCCGATGCCGGTGGAGATCCACATGCCTCCGGTCGAGGTCGGAAAAACCGACATCGCGCTGAACGACCGCCAGCCGGCGCGGCGCGAGATCGGATCCACTTCGCCCTTATGAATGCGCGCCACGCCGCCGTCGCGGTTGGCGAGCCAGATGTCGCCGCGTTCGTCTTCAGCGACGGTGTAGCTGAAGTTATCGGTGAGACCGCTGCGCTGGTCGATGAGGCGATGCGCGCGCGGCCGCAGCCGGTTGATGCCGCCGCCGTTGGTGGCGACCCAAAGATTGCCATCGCGGTCGTGCGTGAGCGCGAGGATTTCGTCGTTCGAGGTCGGCACGTGCTGCAGGTTTTCCCCGTTCAGGCGAAAAAGTCCCTGCGAGCGGGTGCCGATCCACAAATGCCCTTCGCCATCCTCAGCGGTGCCATGAATGAAGTGCGCCCCGAGCAACTCGGGCAGCGGTGCGCGTTCTTCGAATTGCCCGCCTGTCCACTTGAACACCGCGGTGCGCGTGAACAACCACGGGCCGCCGCGCTGGCTCGAGCCGAGGCGCAAGCTCTGTTCTTTTTTCTCCAGCGGCACCGTGGTCCATGTGCCGCGCTCGTATCGGGCGACATACGAGCTAATCGAGACCCATAGTCGTTGCTCGCCATCGATCGCGAAGGTCGGGACTTTTCGCCCGGTGAGACCTGGCGGCGGCTCGAATAATTTTCGTTCGTCGCCCATGCAGCGCAGCAGCGAGCCGTCTTCGCAGCCCAACCAGAACGCGCCATCCGGTCCGAAAAAAGCCACGCGGATGACGCGTCCAGCGAGCAACGGCTCGATCACCAACTGAAAACCGTTTTCCCCGTGCACATACCAGCCGGTGGGCTCGGTGATGCTGCCCTCTGCACCCGAGGAGCTGTTAATGAGACCGACAAATGTCCCGCGCGCGCCGTGGGGATCGATTTTCCCATAAACCATCCCGCGGGCCGACAGGTCGCCGGGGACCTTTTCGCTCTCGAAGGTTTTGCCGTCGAACCGCACCAGCGCGTTGGACGTCGCGATCCATAAATAACCTTCGTCATCGATCACGAGGCTGCCGGGGTCGTCGCTCGGCAGGCCGTCCGCATCGCGCCATTCGCGACGCATGTATTCGGGGGAAGCCGCCGGACGCATCTCGCCAGCCACGCGGGCACAGGCGCATAGAAGCAGGAGGAAACTCAGAAGCCGGAAGACGAAAAACACGGGGTGAAGGCGGCGGGATTGAACTCACCCGCCCCATCAGTGCAACCGCGTTGCGCCGCGGCGGTGTCATTCTTCCCCGACTTCGCGAATGCCTCTGGCGGGCTGTCGTCAATTCTAACGACAAGACCGCGCTCCGCCGCGCGACTATACTCGGCGCTTACTCGCGACGCGTGGCAAAGGCCGCCCGCTCGTTCGTCATCGGTTTCATCCTCCCCTCAACCCTCCGGCAGTTTCCCGCTGTCCTCTTCACCATGATGTCCTTCCGACCGTTTGCCCGGATTCGCCTGCCTCGTTTCACGCGCAGGCTTGCGCCCGCTCTCCTGCTGCCGCTCGTCAGCCTGCCGGCTGCGCCGACCATCATCGTTCACGACACCTTCGCCGATGGCAGCAGCACCAATCAGGATATCGCCAATAACTCCCTCGCGATCTTCAAGGCGCGCAGTGGCAGCACCCGCACGGACGCCGTGGGCTCGGTGACGTTCGCCCAGCCGGCGGGGGTGACCGATGCCGACGCGAACTGGTTCTATTTCGCCCCCGCCGATACTCCACTCACGCTGCAAATCGGCGAGATCCTCACGACCTCCGTCACCTTCAAGCTCACCTCTCCCGCCGGCGGCGCCATTCGCTTCGGTCTGTTCGACTCCAAAAACACGCGCCTCTCCGCCGACGCCGGCAACGGCTACAGCAACGCCGTCCTCGGCGACGACATCGGCTATCTCGGCGAACTCTCCACGGGCGCAAACGCCAGCGCCGGCCCGTTCACCATCCTCGGCCGTCGCGACACACTGGGGGTTAACAACATCTTCAGCTCCTCGGCCAATTTCCCCAATCTGCCCGACTCCGTCTCCAGCGCCACCGCCCGCGACGCCATCGCCAGTGACACGTTATACACGCTGACCATGAGCATCCGTCGCGTCGATGCCGTCTCGAACGAGATCACCCTCACCCTCGAGGGAGGCGCGCTGGCCACCCCAGTCACCAGGACCGCGATCGACACCGGCGGCGCCACGTCCGCGTACGCCTTCGATTATTTCGCCTTCCGCTACACCGCCTCCGCCCTCGCTCAAGCGGTCACCTTCACCAGCGCAAAAGTCGTTCACACCCCTTCCTCCACCTCCGTCGCCGCTCCAAGCATCACCGCGCAACCGGCCTTTGCTGGGGGCGGATCTTCGCTGACTACGACCGCCGGTTCTTCGACGACGATCTCCGTCACCGCTGCAGGCTCCGAATTGACTTACCAATGGAAAAAAGACGGCGCGGACATCGCCGGCGCCAACGCCGCCACGCTCGCGCTCTCAGACCTGAAGGGCACCGATTCCGGCTCCTACACCGTCGTCGTCTCCAACGCCGGCGGCACCATCACCAGCGATCCCGCCACGCTCCTTGTGAATGGCTCCGTCGCCGCCATCAGCCCCGATGGTTTCGCCGCCGATGTCACCGGAGGCACCGGTGGCACGGTCACCACCGTCACCAATGCCGCCCAGCTCAAAGCCGCCGCCGAAAGCAACACGCCCGGCATCGTCCTCGTCGCCGGTACCATCGATCTCGGTGACCGCGGCCGCATCAACGTCCGCGCCAACAAAACCATCCGCGGCGTCGACACGACTTCGACCATCCTCGGCACGCTCAACATCAGCAGCGTTTCCAACGTCATCATCAGCAATCTGCACATCTCCGCCAACACCGGCGCCGCAGGTGACAGCGACGGCATCACCATCGCCAACTCCACCCGCGTCCTCGTCACGAAGTGCACCATCTACGATTGCACCGACGGCAACCTCGACGTCGTCAACGGCTCCGACCTCGTGACCATCTCGTGGTGCAAATTTTATTACACCCGTAACAACGGCCATAATTTCTCCAACCTCATCGGCTCCTCCGACGACGACTCCCCCAACAGCCGCTACCGCGTCACCTGGCATCACAACTGGTGGTCCACCGGCGCCAAACAGCGCATGCTCGCCTGCCGTTTCGGCGACAGCCACATGTACAACAATTACTGGGACTGCGCCGGTAACGACTACGCCACCGAGGTCCGCCGCAGCGCCGGCATGCTCAGCGAGCACAACTACTACGACGGCGTTGCAAACCCGCTCGCCAAACGCACCGCGCTCCCGACCGACCTCGGTACGCTCATGACGATCGGCAATATCTTCAACAACTGCACCGGCAGGCAGATCGTCAGCAGCGACACCGTTTTCACGCCCCCTTATTCCTACCCGCTCATTCCCGCCGCCGACATCGTCGCGCTCATCAAAGCCGGCGCCGGCAACGTTGCCGTCGATGCGCCCGCCGCCGCTCCCGCCGCCTCGGTCGACGGCGCTTCATCGGTGAACACCGGCTCCACCGCCACGCTCACCGCCAACGCCGGCTTCACGCCGACCTCGTATCAATGGCGTTTCCAAAACAGCGCCATTGCCAGCGCGACTTCCGCCTCGCTCTCCCTGGCCAACGTCCAGACGTCCCAAGCCGGCGCCTACACCGTCGTCCTCGGCCATCCCGATGGCGGCTTCATCGTCAGCGCGCCGCTCACGCTCACCGTCACGCAGGTCGTCGTCGAGCCGCCCGCGATCACCACGCAGCCCGTCAGCCAGACGGCCGACCTCGGCGCCTCGATCACCTTCTCCGTCAGCGCAACCGGCGATGCCCTGGCATACCAATGGAAAAAAGACGGCACCGATATCCCCGGCGCCAACGCCGCTTCGTTCACCATCAACACCGTCGCTGCCAGCGATCAGGGCGCGTACACGGTCGTCGTTTCCAACAGCAGCAACGCCGTCACCTCCACGGCCGCCACGCTCACTGTCAACACGCCCGACACGACTCCCACGATCACCACGCAGCCGGCCTCGGCAATCGTGACCGCCGGCGGCAACGCCAGCTTCACCGTCGCCGCATCGGGTCAAAACCTCACCTACCAATGGTCGAAGGACGGCACCGCGCTCAGCGGCGCCACTGCCGCCACGTTGTCGATCACGGCCGCCGCCACCGGCGATGCCGGCAGCTACACCGTGACCGTCACCAATAGCGCCGGTCACGTCACGAGCGACGCCGCCACGCTCACCGTGCTGCCCGCCTTCGCTGCGGCGAAACCCGTCGGTTACGCCGCGACCGCGACCGGCGGTGGTTCCACGGCGCAGGTGCTGGTCACCAACGCCGCCGACTTCAAGACCCAGGCCGAATCCGGCAGCGCCGCCGTCATCACCGTTTCGGGCACCATCAGTCTGCCCGCCAAAGTCTCGGTCAAATCCAACAAAACCATCCAGGGCCTCAACGCGGACGCCACGATCATCGGCAATCTCGAACTCGCCGCCGGTGTATCCAACGTGATCATACGCGGCCTCAACATCACCAATCCCGCCGGCGACGGCGTCACGCTCATCGGCGCGTCCAACGTCTTCATCAACCACGTCACGTTCTTCGACTGCTCCGACACCTTGCTGCGCATCGCCGCCGGCTCGGACAACATCGCGGTGACCTGGTGTGAATTTTACTTCTCCGCGAGTCACAGCGGCACGCGCAAGGCCGCCTTGGTCGGCGCCGCGACCGGTGAAACCAAGGCACTCCGCGTCACCTTCGCGCACAACTGGTGGGCCGACCGCCTCGATCAACAGATGCCCGATTCCACCTTCGGCCACGTTCATCTCATCAACAACTACTTCAACACCGGTGCGACCGCGAACACCCAAGGTTCGATCGCTCGCGCCAGTGCCCAGTTCTTGTCAGAACGCAACCAGTACACCGGCATCGTCAGTCCGCTCTCCAAGACCGGCGGTGGTCTCATCCGCGCCATCGCCAACGCCTACGCCAGCACCACCGGCACCGCAGCCGATGCGGGGACGGACAGCGTCTTCTTCCCGAGCTACGCGTATTCGCTGCTCCCGGTGAGCGAGGTTGCCACGCGGGTCGCCGCCGATGCGGGTAACACCGCCGGCGCCGCTTCCGCGTCCGATGCGTTCCTCTCCGCGTCGATCACGTCGCCCAACTCCGCCGTCACGGCAGGCTCGAGCTTCACGCTCACCTCCAGCACTACGGCTTCGAGTTACACGTCGTTCCAATGGCGGTTGAATCATGCCGACATCGCCGGCGCGACGAGCGCCACCTACACGGTCGCCAGCGCGCAAACCTCGCACGCCGGCACGTACACCGTCGTGCTCACCAACTCCACCGGCACCAGCATCGTCTCCACGCCGTTCACGCTGGCCGTCAATGCCGCGCCTCCTCCTCCCGCGCCCGCCCCTTCAGGCGGCGGCGGTGGCGGCGGCTCACACTCGCTGCAATTCCTCGCGGCCCTCGCCTCGCTCGCGCTCCTACGGCGCTTCCGCCGGGCCTGAGTCGCGCGGTCATCAACAACCCCAAAGAAGCCCACGGTCGCAAGGCCGTGGGTTTTTTGTGCCTGCCCACCAGCAGTATCCGCATCGGCACTACACTGCGCGGTCAACGATGTGTGCATCGCAAAATTTGCGAACTCAGCGACGCCTGCGGACGTTCCGCCTCGTTCCGCCCCCCCCAATGCGGAAACCGCCCGCCCCGGCGGTAAAGATCAAACCCCAAACCCCGTTACCTCCATGCAAGGCTCCTTCGTCCGCGGATTCCGTCTGTTTGTATCCGTTTTTTCACTACCACTCGCGGCCTCGGCCGCCACGTACGACGGCTACGGTCGCAACGCCACCGGTGGCGCCGGCGGCACCGCCGTCACCGTCACCAACGCCACGCAGCTCAAGACCTACGCCCAGTCCACCACGACTTACGTCATCACCGTGTCCGGCACCATCGATCTCGCCGGGACGAATGTCTCGGTGAAATCCAACAAAACCATCCAGGGCGCCAACTCGTCCGCGACCATCAAGAACGGCACGCTCGATCTCGGCGGCGGCGGCGTGAACAATGTCGTCATCCGCAATCTCAACATCACCAACCCCAACGGCGACGGGGTCTCGTGCTGGAACGCGACCAATGTGTTTTGCACCAAGGTCAATTTCTACGACTGCGGCGACGGCTCCTTCGACATCACCCAAGGCGCCAGCAAGGTCACCGTCTCGTGGTGCAAGTTCTCCTATCCGACTCAGACGACGCACCGCTTCTGCATGATCCTCGGCAATGTCGATGTCTCCCAAAACTACGAGACGACTTTGCATCACAACTGGTTCGCCAACGGCTGCGACCAGCGCATGCCCTCCGGCAGCTACAGCATGGCGCATATCTACAACAACTACTTCAACTGCAGCGGTAACTTCTACTGCACCAACGCCCGCGATGGCTCCAACTGGATCGTCGAAAACAACTACTACAGCGGCGTGAAAAACCCGCTCTACGAAGAGGGCACTGGCAGGATCAAGTCCACCGGCAACACCTTCTCGAGCTGCACCGGCAAGATCAACATCGCCACCGGCACCGGTTTTACGCTGCCGTACTCCTACACGCTCACCGCCACGTCGAGCGTGCCGGCGGTCGTCACCGCCGGCGCCGGCAACATCTGATCGCGCGCGTATCCACAGAATCATGACAACATCCGGCGCCTCCAGCGCGCCGGATCCCGGGTCTCCCATGCGTGTCTGGTTTCTTCTGCGCGTACGCGCGTTGCGGTTATGCCTGTGCGCCGCTGTCACGAGCTCCGCATTTTGTCATGAAAATGTGGATACGCCGTTCTCTGAGATGTCGGCGCTTCCGTTGTCTCAACTCAAAACAAAGCTCGAAGCTGCCGGCTGGCCCGCGACGCATGTTCACGCCTTTCTCGAAGCAGAGATCGTTCGCCGTCATTCACCGGATGCGCTGTCGGCTGACGACCTGCTCCCATTCGAGTTCTGGCGCACGGGTCCCGACGCTCAACCGATCCGTCCCGCCGTCCAGCGTCGTCGCGAAGAAAAACGCCAGCGCGCCGAAAACGCCATGCAGGCCGATCGCGAGAAACTGAGATTGTTCGATCCCGTCGACGACAATCATGCGACGCTTTTCGCGTGGGAGGATCAGCGTCGCTGGGGCTCGTTGCCCGCCGACAAACGAGCCGCGGTCACCGCCACGCTCGAACGCGGCTCGCGCGACCTCTCGCAATTTCTTCATCAACGCGGCGGCATGCTCAGGCGTTCCGAGTGGGAATACGCGTGGCAGATCACGGAGAAAACGCGTGCACAGCTCGCCGCGCTGCTCACCCCCGAGCAGTTGCTCGATTACGATCTGCGCAACTCCGAGACCGCCGCACGCATGCGCACCGAGCTCGATAACTTTCAGCCGTCGCGCGATGAGTTCCTCGCGATCTTCCGCCTGCGTCATCCGCTCGAACTTGCCTTCGCGCACAAGCGTCCGTCGCAACTGCCCGACGTGCTCGCTCGAATCGCCGCCGCCGAGGCTGCGGTGGAACAACAGCTCGCCGCACTCCTCCGTCCCGAGCGTTACGACGATTATCGTCTCAGCCTTCAACCCGCGTGTCAGACGCTTCAATTCGACGGCCGCTACGCGCAGGCTGACGCTTCCGTTATTCGCGGGCTCTATCGCTCGCTTCTCGCCACGCGCCAGCGTATCAGAGAAGCGAATACACTGTCTGCGACCGAACGCGACGCCTCCGTCGCTTCCTTGAAGGACGCGCTCTACCGCGAGTTCCGCACCGTCCTCGATGACGAGGCCACGCGCCGCTACCTCCAGGAGCAAGGTCTCTGGCCCTGATTTTCGGCCGCGTTTCCGCGGCTGTTTCAACAACCCCAAAAACCCCGCATATGAAAGTGTCCCAGTTAAAATCGCTGCTCCTCCTCACGGCCGGATTCTGCAGCTCCTCACTCGCGGCCCTCGCCGCTGATGGCTTCGGCCGCAACGCCACCGGTGGCACCGGCGGCGCCAACGTCACCGCCACCACCGCCGCGCAGCTCAAGCAATACGCCGAGTCATCCACCACCTATACGATCACCGTTTCAGGCACGATCGATCTCGGCGCAAGCGGTCGCGTGAATGTGAAGTCCAACAAAACCATCAAGGGCGCGAACTCCTCCGCGACCATCAAGGGCACGCTCAATCTCAGCAGCGTGAACAACATCATCATCCAGAATCTCAACATCACCGCCAACACCGGCGCGGCCGGCGCCAACGACGGCATCTCGATCAACAATTCGACGAATGTCTTCGTCACCAAGTGCAGCATCTACGACTGCACCGACGGCAACCTCGACATCGCGAAGGGCTCCGACCTCATCACCGTCTCGTGGTGCAAATTCTACTACACGCGCAACAACGGCCATAACTTCTCCAACCTCATCGGCTCGTCCGACACCGATGTCGGTTCCGGCAACGGCACGAGCAACTACCGCATCACCTGGCACCACAACTGGTGGTCCACCGGCTGCAAACAGCGCATGCCCGCCGATCGCTTTGGCCAGGTTCACATCTACAACAACTACTGGGACTGCGCCGGAAACGACTACTGCACCACTTCGCGCAACATCGCGTCGATGCTCAGCCAGAACAATTACTATAACGGCGTGAAGAACCCGCTCGCCAAGGAACAGAGCGGCAAGCTCAAGACCTCGGGCAACATCTTCAACAACTGCACCGGCACGCAGGCCACCAGCAACGACTCGGTGTTCACGCCCAATTACGGCTACACGCTCGATCCCACCGCCAATGTCCCGACCCGCGTCATGAACGGCGCCGGCAACCGCTGAGCGTAGTTAGAAACTGAATACGTCCGGGACCTCCGGACGCTTGTTAATCCCGGACGCGGCGACCGTTCCGCCGCGTCCTCACTCCTTCGCCCGCGCCATGATCCCTTCCCGTCTTCCCGCCTTCATCGCCATCGCGTTTGTATCCGGCGTGGCTGGATTCTTCGCGGCGCGCATTTTCACTCCGTCACCACTTTCTGGATACACATCGCCCTCAGCTCCGGTTTTCGCCGCCAGTCCCTCTTTCGACCAAACGATTCAGACTCCGGGCGAACACGACGCCGTCAAAACCTGGAACTCGCTCCGCATCGCACCTGCATCCCCCATCGCGGAAAACGCCCGTGTCGCTGCATTGACCAAACTCGCCGCGCAGGATCCCGAGCGCGCCATCGCGCTCGCTCTCGAAACTCCCTCGCCCCGTGAACGCGATCTTTTCACCCGCGCCGTAATCCGGGGCTGGGCATCGCGCGATGCCACCGCCGCCGCCAAATGGATGCTCGCGCATGTGCGCGCCGGCGAACGCCGCTCCGCTTCCGAAGCGCTCGTTGACGGCGCCATCGCAGAACCCGCGAACGCCCTCCGCGCCATCGAATTTCTCTGCGAAGCCGATCCCTCGCTCACGAGCGAGCATGGCAACATCCTCGTCACTGCGCTCGCACGCGCCGGACATTTCGACCTCGCCACTTCCTTCGCCGCCGCCGGTCCGTCGGACTATCGCGCGTACTGGCTCTCCACCGCGTTCGTCCATTGGGCGCAGTACGACCCGCACGCCGCCATCGGCGCCGCGCAATCCTTCGCCGATTCTTCCGCACGCGACGAAGCGCTTCACGGCATCATCGTCGGCTGGGCGCGCCACGATCCAGCCGCGCTCGTTGCGTATTCCACGAAACTACCCGCCGGCGAAACCCGCACCACCGCTCTGCGCGATGGACTCCAACAATGGGTTCACCTCGATCCCGCCGCGGCATCCGCCTGGATGGACCAGCTCGATCCCAGTCGCGAACTGGATCATGGCGCCGCCGCCGTCGCCACCATGCCCGCCATCGTCGAGCATCGGCCCGACATCGCCGTGAGTTGGGCCGAGAGCATCGTCGATCCTCAGCTGCGCGCCGACACCTTGCTCGATCTCGTCCGTCTTTGGGCAACGACCGATCCGGACCGCGCGCGGCGTTACGCGACCGACGCGACCACACTTTCTCCAGAGACCCGTCAGCGGCTCCTCGCCGCCGTCGAGCACTGATTTTCCTTCGGGAATAACAACAACAACCCCCAACCCTCATCATGAAAAAATTCCTCCTCAGCCTCGCTGTAGTGCTTTCTCCACTACTGAGCGCCGCGACCCGCCACGTGCCGTCGCAGTACGCCACCATCCAGGCCGCCGTCAACGCCGCCTCCTCCGGCGACATCATCCAGATCGCCAACGGCACCTACAACGAGGCGGTCACCATCGCCTCCGGCAAATCAAACATCCGCCTCATCGGCGACTCGCAGACCGGCGTGAAACTGCGTGTCGGTACCGCTTCGCAGACCGCGCTGACCATCAACGGCACCGACATCGCCGTCTCCACGATGACCATCGAAAACACCGCGGGCGCCACCGCCGGCCCGGCCCTCGCCGTGCGCATCAACAGCCAGCGCGTCACCTTTCACCGCTGCTACATCAACGGCTGGCAGGACACCCTGGGCGTCTGGAACAACGCCCTCGCCTACTTCACCTACTGCGAGATCCGCGGCAGCGTGGATTTCATCTACAGCGGAGGCACCGCGTTCTTCCAAACCTGCAACATCCGCCAGATCCGCAACACCGGCGGCCCCATCGCGGCGCCCAGCACACCCGCCGCCATCGCCTACGGTTTCGTCTTCAACGGCTGCACGATCAACCGCTCCAGCAACGTGGCCAACAACAGCACCACGCTCATGCGTCCCTGGCGTGAATACGGCCAGACCGCCTACATCAACTGCGCGATGGATTCGCACATCACCGCCGCCGGCTGGAGCCCGTGGGACGGACGTGAAGCCACCTGCCGCGCTGCCGAGTACGGCAGCAAAACACTCGCCGGTGCGACGATCAGCCTGACGCCTCGCGCTCCTTGGGTCGTCCGCCTCACCGCCGCCCAAGCCGCCTCCTATTCAAAGGCCAATGTGCTCGGCGGCTGGAATCCGCCGTATTGAAAAAACCACTACAAGAGCCCGGCCCTGCGCTTATCTTCCGCTCTTTCGCCGCACAGGACGGCCGCCCACCGCGGCCATTCTTTTCTTTCCCAAAACATTGACGGCCTCGGGCAGCGGCGGGGGGCGCTTCATAAGCGCCCCGCCCGCTCAATGCGCATGTTCGGCATGTCCCGCTGCCGGATCGGCCGCGATCAGCTTCGCCGCGGCTTCGACAAAATGGACGTAGTCCACGTAAGCAGCGACGTAGGCCCGGCCGGCTTCGACATTATGATCCGCGTGTTTTCTCAGGTCGCGCGTGGCCGCGGCTTTTTCCGTGATTTGTACCCTCAAGCTTTCAGCGAGCTCGGCGGCCAGATCACTGATGTCGCCCGTTTCGAGCGCGCGATCCGCGGCTTGTTCGATCGTCGCAGGCGCGCCCTCTTTTAAACCGGTGAAGGGGGCGCCTTCGCCAGCGCGATGCACACGCACGAGCGTGGAGAAGAAAAACTCATCGGCCAGGGAGGCCGCCGCCGGCGATGCATCCCTCACCTCGATCGTCCGGGCAAACGCCTCGCGAATCTCCGGTTCGTCCGCCGCACGGATCCATTTCAGAACCGGGGTCACTTCCTTGCGTTCGATCGCCTCGCGCGCGTCGGACACGACCGGTCCGGACAAGGTGTCACAATGCGCAAAGACGGCGGGTGCCGCGAGAAGCACTCCCGCGAGAATAAACGAGTTAAAGATAGTCCGTGTTTTCATAAGCATTCGATGGCGCCGCACCGCGCGGCCCATATAAGGATACTCTCGGGACGCCCGCCTTTCATTGATCCATATCAATGTTCCCCGACATTCCGCGCCGCCCGCGCGTTCCGCGGCTCACCGGCGCACGAGCTTCAACTTCGTTCGCAACATCTCAAACGCGCGGCCGCGGATCACCACGGCGTCGGCGCTTTCCGCGGCGGCGATGCCGCATAGCCAGAGGCCGTGCTCATTCGCGTAGTCGTCGTCGATCACATCGCCCGGGCCGAGCTGTCGCGTTTCTCCGCCGGGCAATTGCGCATCCACGGTGCCGCGCTTGATCAGGTAAAACGCGCGCACGGGTTGTCCCGCTTCGATCAGGCTTTCGCCTTTTTCCAGATGGATCGCGCGCAAGATGTCTTCCGGCGGCGGCAGCACCACGCTGATGTCCCGCGCGAAAAACAGATCGAAGGTCCAGTCGATGGTCACGCGCAGGCGACGCATCGCGCCGGGCAGTTTGGCAAGATAAACGGTGCGCCACATCCACCACGCGAGGAAGCCGGAGAAGTGCATCCCGAAAACTTCCGCCACCGCTTCGCGTTCCCCCACCGTCGCGAGCTGGCCGAGATAACGGTGCTTGAAGGGCTGCGGTTCCGCGCCGCGCAACGTCTTCGCAATATTCAGACCGAGCCGCGTGCCTTGTCGCATCGCAAACTGCGCGGTCGGCGGCGCGAGCTTGAGTTCGCCGCGATCCAGCCAGGGCACCGCCGCGCAATCGCCCGCGGACCAGAGATGCGCCACGCCTTTCACCGCCAGCGTGCGCTCGACGGGTACGCGTCCTTTGTCGGTCGTCACGCCGACTTGTTTGCACAGATCGAGCACCACGGGATTCGGCGCGTTGCCGACCGTACTCACCACCGTGTGCGCTTCGATGGCGCCGCCGTCCTGCAGGATAACCTTCGACGCCGTCACCTCGACCACGCGTGTGTTGAGCCGCATTTCCATGCCGCGTTTTTCAAGAACCTTTTGCGCGTAATCGCCGAGCCGCGCGCCGATCTCCTCCAATAGATGCGAGCGGCTGTGAACGAGCACGACCTTCGGCTCGCTGTCGCGCAGATTGGCGTAGAGGTGCTTCACTTCGCGCAGCAGATCCATCATCTGCCCGGCGGTTTCCACACCCGTGTACCCGCCGCCGACGACGACGAAGGTCATGAGCCGCCGCCGCACGGTTTCGTCGGCCACCAGATTCGCTTCCTCCAGGCGATTGATGATCGCCGCGCGCAGACGCAGCGCGTCCGTCACGTTTTTCATCGGCCACGCGTGATCCGTCATGCCGGGCACGCGGCTCATGTCGGTCACGCTGCCGAGCGCGAGCACGAGATGATCGAAGCCGATCGCGCGGTTGCGACTGAAACGCCCGCCATCGACCACCACTTCGCGGCGGTCCCAATCCACTTTTTGGATACCGCCCTGCAGCACGTTTACGTGGCGCGCAAACTCCCGCAGCGGGTTCACCACATCGAGGGGCGACAGCGCCGCGCCGGCGACTTCCGCCAGCATTGGTTGAAACACGAGCACGTTGCGCTCCGCGATCAGCGCCACGCGGCGGACGCCTTCGGCACCCAACGCTTTTCCGAGGGCGCGTGCGCAGTACGCACCGGCGAATCCGCCTCCCGCGATGACCACGTCGAATTTCATGCACGAGGAACGTGTCGCGCTTTTTCTCCGCTGCAACGCCTCTTCCTCGAACGGGTTCCCAAAACGCCCTCCGGGGCCACCCCCATCCGCGACGATCACCGCGGACGGAAAAGCAGCAGCGTGCTGTCGTCGTGACGCGGCACGTAGGCCGAGAAGTGCCGCACGAAACGATCCACGCGGCGCACCACTTCGCTCAAGGGTTTGTCTTCGTTGCGCACGAGCGCCGTCGCGAGCCGCTCGCGGCCGAACTCGTCGCCGAGCGAGTTGCGCGCCTCCGTGATACCGTCGGTGTACAACGCCACCAGGTCGCCGGGGTTCAGGTTTACGGAACGCTCCTCGAGCATCTCGTCGAAAATCGTGCCATCATCGAGACCGACCGCGAGCCCCTCGCCTTTCAACAGCTCCGGCACCTGCGAGTCCTTTCTCACCAGCAGCATGTCTTCATGACCGGCGCGGACATAGCTCAGCACATTTGTATCCAAATTCAGGATACTGTAGAAAAGCGCGATGAACATGCCGGGGCGCATGTCGGAGTGAATCGCGCGGTTGAGCCGGCGCGCGACCGCCGCCGGGCTGAGCTCGCCCGGTGCGCAGAGGCGCAGCGTCGCCCGGCACTCGGCCATCATCAGCGCGGCGCCGGCGCCTTTGCCCGACACGTCGGCGATCACGAAGGCCCAATGGCGTTCATCCACTTTCAGCACGTCGAAATAATCGCCGCCGATGAGCATCGTGCTCGCGGAAAACATCTCGATCTCCACTTCGCTGAGATCCGGAAACACCCGCGGCCGCAGATGCTGCTGGATGTCCGCCGCCACCCGCATGTCGCGCTCACGCGTCACCCGCTCCGCCTCCTCGGCCTGCACCCGCGCGGTCGCATCGGTGATGAGCCCTTCGTGATGCGTCACCCGGCCCGTCGAATCGCGGCGCACCACCGTGTGGTCATCCACCCAGCGCGTGGAACCGTCGCCGCAGACGATGCGGTAACTTTGATTATATTCCGCATGGCCAGCCTCCGCGTGCGCGGCGATTTCCGCCTGCACGCGTTCGCGATCTCCGGGATGGGTGATGTCCGAAAACAACAGCCGCCGGCCGATGAATTGCTCCTGCGTGTAGCCGAACTGCCGCACGCTGGCCGACACAAACTCGACGGGCCATTCGCCGTTTTCGGAGCGCCATAACACGACCACCGAGGGCGAACGATCGATGATCCGCTCCAGTTCCTCCCGTCGCGCCAGCGCGGCCTTGAGTTCGTCCTGCGCCTGGCGACGCAGGCTGATGTCGCGCCCCACGCCGAAGTAGGCGTGTCGTCCGTCGCGGTCGATGTACGCCGAGCCGGTCGAAGCGTGCCAGATCCAGCGGCCGTCGGTATGATGCGCGCGGTACTCGATGATGCTCGCGTGCGGCTCGCCCGTCATCACCGCATCGATGAACTCGCGGCATGCGGCCTGATCTTCCGGATGCACGAAATCCATGAACTCGCGGCCGATCACCTGATCCGTCGTGTGCCCGAGTTTTGTCGTCCAGGCTTGGGAAACATACTTCACGCGATGCTCCGGCGTGAGCGCATAAAGAATCTCGCTCGCCGTGCCGAGGTACGTGCGCCAGCGGGCCTCGCTGCGGCGCAACTCTTCCTCCGCCGCACGACGCCCGGTGATGTCCTCCAACATCGCGAAATGGTGCGTCACATGTCCGGCCGCATCGCGCAGCACGACCACGGTGAGCGTCGTCCACACGATTGTGCCGTCCTTGTGGAGGTAACGTTTGTCGAGCGCGAAGCGGTCGCGCACACCCTGGTAGATCTCGCGTGTAAGTTTTTCCTGGATACGCCAGTCTTCCGGATGGGTCGCGGCGCGGACGTTCTCGATATCGCGCGCCTCCTCGGCGGTGAGTCCGATCAACTCGCAGAAGCGGCGGTTGACGTGATTGATGCCCGGCCGGCCGTCGCGATTGATCTCGCGCCAGCTCAAGCCGATCGGCGCGTGTTCGGAAAACAAGGCCAGCTGCGCCTGCGTCTGGCGCAGCTCTTCGGCGCCCGCGCCAATTTCGGAAGCGAGACGCGCGTTGCGTTCCTCCGCTTCTTTCAAGCCCGTGACGTCGGTGCGCAGCGCCAGATAATAACGCGGCTTACCATCCGTGCCCAGGAGCGGCACGAGCGTGCTCTCCACCCAGTAGAGCCGGCCGGTTTTTGCGCGGTTGCAGATCATGCCGTGCCACACTTCGCCCGCCGCGATCGTCTTCCACAGGTTCGCATAGAACTCGGCCGGATGTACCCCGGACTTCAGGATACGGTGCGTTTTTCCCAGGAGTTCCTCCCGGCTGTACCCCGAAATCTGGCAGAACCGGTCGTTCGCAAAAACGATCACGCCCTTGGGGTCCGTCATCGCCACGATCGCGTGCTCATCGATGCCATGTCGCAGCCAGTCCGCCATCTCGACGTCGTTGAGATGCAACGCAGCCGTTGGCGATGAGGACTGGGAGTCGAGTGAGGACATCGCGGCTACGAAACCAAATCCGTTGGGCAAATCAACCTCCTCACATAGGCGGGGCCGGCCCGAGGGCCGCTACTTGTAACCCGTCCCCGCCTGCGGGGTTGATTACTTGGCGAACACGCGCTGTGCGCCAGCCAGCGATACCATGTCTTCGCCGCCTCACCCGCCGGTCGGCTGTTCCGGCCGGCGGTTTCCTCACCGAAGGACTCGTTGGCAAGATTTTCGTGCCACCCTCGCTGCTGGCTGGCCTCCGCCGGTTGCCGTGTTTCAGCCTGCAACAGCACCGTCCGCCTTATGCCCCGCCCTCGTTTTCGCTCATTTCTTCGTCTTTCGCTCCTCGCGCTCATCGGCGCCGCCGCCTTTCTCCTGTGCTGCAATCTCTTCGTCGCCCACCGCAGCGAGGGCCGCATTTATACACAACTGAACGCGCTGCCCGACCGCCACATCGGGCTCGTTCTGGGCACCAGCCCGCGCGGCGCCGATGGGCGCCCCAATCTTCACTTCGAATCGCGCATGGATGCCGCCGCGCAACTTTTTCACGCACGCAAGGTTCGTCATCTCCTCGTCAGCGGCGACAACCGCCTCATCACCTACAACGAGCCCACCGCCATGAAAGCGGCTCTCATCCAACGCGGCGTGCCGGCCGGGGCGATCACGTGCGATTTCGCCGGATTGCGCACACTCGATTCCATCGTGCGCGCCGATCGCATCTTCGGAGCGCGCGAGATCACGGTCATCACACAGGGTTATCATCAGGCACGCGCGCTGGCCATCGCCCATCACCACGGCATGGATGCGATCGGTTTCGCTTCGGGAGACATCCCGCGACGCCATTCGATCCGCACCGAACTGCGCGAAGTCCTCGCCCGCGCCGCGACCATCATCGATCTCTACATCCTCCACCGGGGACCGAAGTTTCTCGGCCCCGCCGAGCCCATTGTTGCGAGGCGTTGAACAACGCGTCGGACCCTCCGCATCGTGAAAACGAAGCTTCTCTTTCTCTGCTCGCGCAATCAGTGGCGCAGCCCGACTGCGGAAGCGCTGTTCAAACATCACCCGCGTTATGACGCGCGTTCCGCCGGTACCGAAAAAGGTGCGCGCATCAAAGTCACCGCCTGCCACCTCGGCTGGGCTGACCTCGTGTTCTGCATGGAGCGCAAACATGCGGACCGCCTCCGCGAAAATTTTGCCGCCGATCTCGCCGGCAAACCCGTGATCACGCTGCGCATCCCGGACGATTTTCAACGCGATGATCCTGCGTTGATCGCGCTGCTCCGCAAAAAGCTCGCTCCCTATCTGGAGTTTTAGCCCGCACGACGGAGTCGGGATCATTCCCCACGCGCGGCGATCAACGCGCCAACCCGATTTTGGATCGCCCGAGCCGCACACTTGCGCCCCGTCCGCCGCTGTGTTTTGGCTTTCCCGCCGGCTGCCTGCCAACGCCACCGCCCCGCCCTCCGCGTATGCCTCGCACCGCCACGTCCCGCCCGTCTCCCCGCCCGGCCAAGCCGCTCGACGCGGAGCCACGCACGATTGCTGACGCCCACCCGCTGCTCCTCGCCTCAGCTTTGCACGATCGCCCCATCCCCATCGCCTGGCTCGAACTCTTCGCGATCCCCGACACGGCAATAGATGCGCTCCTCCACAGTTCTCAATTGATCGAAACCGCCGATGGCCTCTCGCCCGGGCCCATGCTCGATCGCGAGCGCGTTTCAAAATCCGCCCCCTTCTCCCAACGCCGCGCCGCCCACCTCGCCCTCGCCGAAGCCTGCCTGCGCCCCATCGCCCGCTTCGAAGCCGCCGCGCAACACTTCCAGTCCGCCGGCAAATCTCACGACGCCGCCAGCGCCTGGCTGCGCGCCGCCGATGCCCACTGCCGCCGGCATCATCACACCGCCGCCAACCGCTGTTTCGCCGCCGCCCTGTGTATCCTTCCTGTGGATACACCGGACGGCGATATCGTTTCCCTTTTAAAGAATTTCGAACACTGCGCCACCCTCGGGCGCGACATCCCGGCGGCGATCGCCCGACTGCGCGAGTGGAGCGACTCTCCGCCTTGGCGCGACCGCCCCGCGATCCGCGCCGAAGCAGCGCTCACGCTCGCCGCGCTCCTCGGGCACACCGCCCGCCATATCGAAAGCGCCCAAGCCCGGCGCTCCGCCGCACGCGACCTCGCAACTCTTGGCCGCCCGGCCGACGCCGCACGAGCCTCCCTTGCCGCCGCCACCACGCTCGCCTACTCGCTCCAGCTCACCCTCGCGTCCCAGACCGCCACCGAAGCCCTTCAATTCGCGGAACGCGCCGGCGATGTTCCCGCCATCGCCGAAGCTACAAAACTCGGCGGCTTCATCCTCGGCATGCAGGGGAATACCGGCGAAGGCCGCGCCCTCGTCGAACGCGCGCTCGCCCTCGCGCTCAAACACCAGCTGACCGGCACCGTCGCCGACGCCTACCGGCTCCTCGGCAGTGTCGCCGAATACGCCTCCTGCTATCGCGACGAACAGGCTGCTTTCTCCAGCGCCCTCGCTTTTTGCCGCCGTCACGATCAGGACACCGCCGCCGGTCTCTGCCTCGGCTGCCTCGCATACTCGCTTTTTCGATCGGGCAACTGGAAACGTTGCGAGGAAATCGTCCGCCGCGTCCTTGCCGATCACAACGCGCATCCGGTTTCGCGCATGGTCACCGAGGGGGTGCTCGGCCTGCTCCACGCTTACCGCGGCGAAAACCGCCCTGCCACGAAGTGGCTCGCACGCAGCCTCACCGCCGGCCGCCAGATGGGCATCATCGCGATGGATTTTTTCAACCTGCTCGGCCTCGCCCTCGTCGCCGAAACCGCCGGCGACGATGCGCAAGCCTCCGCCCACTACCGCACGCTTTTCGAAACCTGGCAGACCACCGAGGACCGCCACGACGCCATCCCCGGACTGTCACGCGCTGTCGTGTTCTACGCCGCCCGCGGTCAACGCGAAGAAACCGCCGGATACGCCGAGGCACTCGAGCTCATCGCCGCCTCCACCGCCAACCCCGAAGCCGCCGGCGCCGCCCGTCTCGCCGCCGCAGAACTCCATCTGCTCGATGGCGAAACCGCCGCCGCGATCACCGCTTTCCGCGACGCACTGGGCGCCTTCGAGAAACGCGATCTCTCGGTCGAGCTCATGCAGACCCGCATCCGTCTCGCCGGCGCGCTCATGAAGTCCGGCGAAATCACCGAAGCTCGCGCCTTGCTCACCGACACCACCCGCAGCGCCCGCCGGCTCGGCGCACGTCCACTCGCCGCCACCGCCGAAGTGCTGCGTGTCGTCACCAGTCCCTCACGCGCAAAAACCTCCGGGCCGGCCGGAGACATTTCGGTCGCGCACACGACCTGGGAGCAACTTTCCTCACGCCAGCGTCAGGTCGCCCGGCACCTCGCCAGGGGTGCCGCCAACAAAGAAATCGCCTGCGCCCTCAGCCTTTCCGTCCGCACCGTCGAGATGCACGTCGCCGCCGTGCTCGCCCGGCTCGACTGCCGCTCCCGCGCCCAAGCCGCCGCCCGTATCTCCGCCGAACTCGCCTGAGGCAGGGCACACCCCTCACCCCGAGAAGCGAACAAAAGCGTCTCAGCCGTAATAACCTGAGGCGCTTTGCTCCTCATCGTTTCTTGTTCAACGTAGGCTCCCGGGGCGCTCCGCTGAAGCGCAGGCCCCGCCGCACCACCCTCCACCGTACCCCGTCGGCCGCGATACCGTAGTCTCCCCACTAAAAACCCGCGGCGTCTTTCTGCTAACGTAGACCCCTGTTCGTACCACCACCGCTCAATCCTCCCCTCCCATGTGTACCGCTTGCAAATCCCTCGACCCCTCCAAGATCGACGCCCTCGGCTCCCGCCTTCTCGAAATCATCAACCACGGCGCCCTCGCCCTCATGATCTCCATCGGTCACCGTAGTGGACTTTTCGATACGATGTCCGCGCTTCCGCCGGCCACCTCCACACAGGTCGCCGCTGCCGCAAAACTCAACGAGCGCTACGTCCGCGAGTGGCTCGCCTGCCTGCTCGCTGCCGGACTCCTCGACCACGACCCC
Organism: uncultured Opitutaceae bacterium; assembly: GCA_964573305.1. Classification (GTDB taxonomy): domain Bacteria; phylum Verrucomicrobiota; class Verrucomicrobiia; order Opitutales; family Opitutaceae; genus Nibricoccus. The sequence goes on along the minus strand of CAZNJG010000002.1, from coordinate 154,405 downwards.
GAGAAAAACACCTGGCATCTCCCTCCTGAACACGCCGCGCTGCTCACCCGCGCCGCCGAGCCCAACAACTTCGCCGCATTCACCCAATACATCTCCGTCCTCGGCTCCGTTGAGGACAAAATCCTCCGCTGCTTCCAGCAAGGTGGCGGTGTTCCCTACTCGGAGTTTCCGCGCTTCCACGAAGTCATGGCTGAAGAGAGCGGCCAGACCGTCGTCGCCGCGCTCTTCGATCACATCCTGCCGCTCATCCCGGGCCTCGATGCCCAACTCACCGCCGGCATCTCCGTCCTCGATCTCGGTTGCGGCCGCGGCATCGCCCTGCGCCACCTCGCCACGCGGTATCCCAACAGTCGATTCACCGGCATCGACTTCTCCGCTGAGGCCATCGCTTGGGCCCGCGAACAATCCGCGCGGGCCAATCTCGCCAATCTGCACTACGAAGTCGGCGACGCGGCCCAGTTCGACCGTTCCGCCGCCTTCGATCTCATCCTCACATTCGATGCGATTCACGATCAGGCCCGTCCTGATCTGGCGCTCAGTGCCATCTCCCGCGCCCTCAAGCCCGGCGGCACCTACCTCATGCAGGATATCCGCGCCTCTTCCCGGCCGCATGAAAACGTCAGCCACCCCGCCGGCGTGCTGCTCTACGCGATCTCCACGTTTCATTGCATGACCGTTTCCCTCGCCCAAGGCGGTCTCGGACTCGGGACGATGTGGGGCCGGCAACTCGCCGAAAAAATGCTCAACGACGCCGGCTTCCAGTCCATCCGCGTCGAACGACTCCCGCACGATTTTCAGAATGAATATTATATCGTGCGTCACGCCGCCTGAAACCGGCGCGCCGCCCGCGACCGTTCCTCGCGCATCCAAAAACAGGTTACATCACCGCGACGCGGGCATGGTCTGAATTTTGTGGAACATCGTTCCAGCCGCGCCAGTCGCATTCCTCCGACGTCCTGACGCGTCACTCACTGCCCCGCCGCCCGGCTTCATTGCCGGCGGCGGTTTTATTTTTTCCACGCGGGAAATCCGCCCGCCTGAGCAGCGACCCCACGTCTGGTCATGACTGAATTGTGAAGCGTGCGCCGGGTTTGCGTCGCGCGTTTCGCACTGACCTCCGGCATCGCATAACGCGCGGCGTTTTTTCAAACCACGGCGGGAGAAAAACATGGTTCACGCGTACGCCCCGCGGCACGGGATCCGCGTAGAAGACGGGAGCAGAGCAACTCCGCCTGCGTAACAAAAACCCAACGCATGAAAACGGACACATCCGAAACCATCTCCCTCCTCAACTCACTCATCGAAACCTGCAAAGACGGCGAAAAGGGCTACACCGCCTCCGCTGAGGATGCGAAGGATTCCGAGCTGCAAACCATCTTGAGGCGCTATGCGCAGCAGCGTGCCGACTTTGCCCGCGAGCTCTCCGCCGTCGTACGCGCCCAAGGTGGCGATCCCGACAAGACCGGCAGCGTCAGCGGCGCCGTCCACCGCGGCTGGATCAATCTCAAATCCGCTCTCTCCACCCGCGAACCACATGCCGTCCTCGTCGAAGCGGAACGCGGTGAAGACGTCGCCGTTTCCACCTACCGAAACGCGAGCGAACAGCTCTACGATCCCACGCTGCGCGATCTCGTCTCCCGCCAGTTCAGCGGTGTGAAAGCCGCGCACGACCACATCCGCGAACTGCGCGACAGCCCTCGTTTCGCAAAGAAATCCTGAGCGTCCCGCTCCGCCGCCGGTCACGAGCCGGCACCCAACGACTCCTCACTCGCGTGCCTGCGTGGGGCTTTCCCCGCCAGGCATGCGGCGTTCCCGTCCGGCAGCGCATGTCCGCTATTCCGTTCCCCTTTAATCTCATGAACAACGCTGCTTTCACGCGCCGGTTTCTCCCCTGGCTGCCCCTCGTTCTCGTCGCCTCCGCCGTTCCCGCGCGGGCGCAGGAAACGCTTCCTCCGCCCGCGCCGCCGACGGCCGTCGATCCCACCACCCAGCCCGATTTGTCGGAACCCGTGATCCAGCTTTCGCCGTTCGAAGTCACCACCGACCAGGACCGCGGTTATGTTGCGGTCAACTCGCTCGCTGGCGGCCGCACCAATACGCCGCTTCGCCTCACGCCCTCGGCGATCTCATCGCTCACGCGTGGTTTTCTCGACGATCTCCAAATCACCAACATCCGCGATTCGTTCCCTTGGACGCTTAACGTCGCTCCCGGAAACATCCGCCAAAACGAAACGCCCTTCGGCGACTACGAGTTTAACTTCCGCGGCACCGGCTCCACCGGAAATTATCCAACGCGCAACTACTTCCTCTATTACGGCGTCGGCGATTCCTATAACACCGAGCGCTTCGAGTTCGCGCGCGGCCCCAACTCGATCCTCTTCGGCGATGCGCAACTTGGCGGTGTCGCCACGACCTTCACCAAGGTCCCGCTGCTTACGAAGAACATCGGCCAGCTCCTGCTGCAGTACGACACGTTTGACGGCAAACGCGCCACGTTCGACGTCAACCAGGCCGTCAACGAACGCTTAGCGATCCGCGCCAACGCGCTCTACGAACGCGCGGACGGCTGGCGCGACAACGCCACGTCGCGTCACGATGCGGGCGATCTCGCCGCTCTGTATCAATTCACCGACGACACGCAGCTGCGCGTTGAAGGCGAGATGGGCCGCGTGAAGCGAAAAATATATTCCACGAATTATTTCGACCAGGCGTCGTTCTGGGATCGCTCGACCACCTACGACGGCACCACACCCATCGCCGATCCGCAGGCTGCCGGCGTGAATACTTTCAGCGGCACGCCGTATTATGTATTTATTCCCGGCGTGCCTGAAGCCGGCTTTAGCGACTGGTCGAGTTTTTATCGCACCAATGGAACCGGCGTCGCGCTTGATACAACTCCGCGCGCCGGCGTGCCGAATTCGCCCGTGCTGCCAAAACGCGAATTTAATCTCGGTCCGCCCGACTCCGACGCGATCATCCGCTATCACAGTCTCACCGCCTGGCTCGATCATCGCTTCAACGAAAATTTCCAAGGCCAGCTTTCCGCTTATACATTCAAGGACGATCGCGAAGCGAAGAACACCGAGATTTTCAACGCGTATCACATTGATATAAACACGGTGCTACCCACCGGAGAACCTAATCCGAAGTTCGGCGTGCCTTTCGCGGAAGCCGGCGCGTCGCAACAAAAACAACGTCGCTGGATCGATGAGGTGCGCGCGCTTTTCACGTATCAATTCCGCCTCGAGGACATCGGACTTCATCAACGCTTCAGCGCCTCGGGCGGTTTCCGCCGCGAAAGTTTCTCCGTCAAAACCTACAATCTCCGTCGCACCGGAGGTCCCGACCAAAACCCCTCGCTCAACGCGCCGGAAAATATCGTGCGCTACCGTCTCTATTGGGACGAGCCGCTGGGCTATCATCTCGGCGGCCTCCCCTCCGCGCCCGGTTATACTTTTGATTACGCGCCGGTCGGCTGGTTTTACCGCGAAGAGAAAGAGCTCAAATATTCGCAGCTCGCGTCGCTCACCACGCTTTGGGACGAACGCGTGTCGATCTTGCTCGGTATTCGTGCCGATCACGTCGATCGCGATATGCAAAACCCCATCTATAGCGATGGTCCCACGCAGCTCGGGCCCGTGGCGAGCGACAGCGCGAGCGCAGTGACTTCATCCGCTGGTTTCGTCGCGTATCCAATCAAACCCGTCGGTGTGTTTTTTAACTACTCGGAAAATTTCGCGCCCGTCACCGCCGGACCGAATAAAATCGACGACACCGCCTTCGGCCCCACGCGCGGGCGCGGCATCGATTACGGTCTCAAACTCACGCTGCTCGACGGTATGATATACGGCACCGCGAGCCGTTATGAATCGAAACAAAGCGGGCGTATCGCCGGCGACGGCAAGATCGGCATCGTCCGCGGCATCTGGACCAATTTTGGTTCCACTGATCCCGCACTCACCACGATCGACTATCGCGACACCGAAGCGCTCGAAGCCAGCGGCTATGAATTCGAACTCGTTGCCAACCCCACAAAAAATCTCCGCATCAGCGCCGGCCTCGCCTTTCCCGAGACCGAAACCGTCGATCTGCTGCCGAATCTAAAAGCCTATTACGCGAGCAATATCGCGCTTTGGGAATCCGCGCTCACCGATGGCACCGCCACCAACCCGACCGCGTTGCAGTCCGACTTGGACAATCTCCGCCAGGCACTCGCCAACGCCTCCGCCGGCACCGAGCTCAACGGCACCCATAAATACACGGCAAATATCTACGCCACGTATGAGTTTATCGACGGCCCGCTCGATGGTTTATCCTTCGGCGCGGGCGCTTGGTCGCGCGGCCGCCAGAAAATCGGAAGCGCCGATCCGCGCCTTCTCTACAATACCGACACACCCACCGATCAACAACGCCAGGACGCCGCTTTCGTGTATCAATACGCGCCTGAATATTATTCGCTCTCCGCGCACATCGCGTACGTGACCGAGATCGACGGCCATCGCGCAAAGTTTCAGATCAATGTCAGCAACCTGCTCGATAACGACGATCCGCTTTATCTCTCATACAACACCTACCGCCAAGGCGGCCTCCCCACCGCCCCGCTCGTACAAACCCGCGGATTCTATAATCTGCAGGACCCGCGCAGAATCACCTTCACCGCGATCTTCGAATTCTAGATCAATCCAATATAATTGGAGCCAATTGTAGGAGCGGGGTCACGCCACGATCTCCGCGCCAGCCAGGCGCCTCGATCCGTTTTAACCACTGACGCACACCGATGGACACTGATATAAAAGCCCGTGCCCCGGCGGTAGCAGCGAGCGCGTAGCGAGCGGGTGGAACGCGCCGTCCCGGCGCGTTATTCGACGTCGCTCGCTTGAGAGCAGTTTAAATTAAACTGTAGCCGGATCGAGCCGTGTGCGGCGCCCGGAGATCCATCCTACCGTGCGCCGCACTCACCTTTTCGGCAGCGTGAAATAGAAGCGCGCACCGTCCGGGCGTTGTTCGTAGCCGCAGCGTCCGCCTTGGAGATCAGCGAGGCGCTGCACCACGGCGAGACCAAAGCCGCGCGTCGAGGGCGCTTCGCCCAGACGATGAAACGGCGTGAATAATTGCGCGCGTTTCTCCGCCGGCACGCCGGCGCCACGGTCATCCACGTAGAATATATATTCACCGTCTTCTTCCGACCAGCCGGCGGTGACCTCCGGGCGTTCCCCGCCGTGTTCGATCGCGTTGCTGAACAACGCCGCCCACATCATCTCGATCCAGCCGGGCATGCCGCGCACCGCGGGCCATTCGTCCGTATGCGTGATATGCGCGTTGCGCTCGAGGCTGCGGCGCTCGACGCGCGCGAGCCCTTTCCACACCAGTTCATCCATTCGCAGGTCGCGATACTCGCCGGTGGATACGCTCGCTTTGGCGATAAAACTCACCTGCTCGATGATGCGCGCGATCTCGGCCGCCGAGTCGATCACCGGTTGCACGAGTTCCACGTCGTCGGGCAGATCAGCGCCGATGATCTCGCGCATCACCTCACTCGCCGTGACGATCCCATTGAGCGACGAACGCAGGTCGTGATTCACGCGACGCGAGACGGTGAGCAGATCACCGCGCAGACGGGTGTTGTCCCGAAGGAGCACATGGCTTTCCACCGCTTCCCGCATCAACGCCGCCAGAAGGCGCGTATTCGCGGCCCCGTCGAGAGCCGCCAGCTCGGTGATCATCACGACCGGCCAGCGTGGCAGGGCGGACGTGTCCTGAATCGCTCGCAACTCCGCGAGCAGCTCGGGCGCTTCCCCCGCCAGCACGATCAGCGCCCGGCCGGACACGGAGCCTTCCGTGGCGGTGAAACCAGTTTCGCGCGTCGTCACCGCAGCCCCGGGAAACGCGAGTTGCACGGCTTCGGCGAACGATGCGGACGGCGGGTCTTGTAGTCCTAAAACGAATACGTGCTGGATGGTTTTCATGCTGGACGTGATCCGTGTTCAGGCCGTGTGCGACGGGCGGGAAAAAATCGCTTCGATGGCGCGCTCGAGGGAGCTGACGTTGACCGGTTTGGTGAGATGCTCGGCGAAGCCGGCCATGCGGGTCCGCGCCAGATCCTCGTCCATGCCGTAACCGCTGAGGGCGATGCCGGGCAGCGCGGGATTACTCGCGCGGAGTTCGCGCAACAACGTGCAGCCGTCGGAATCGGGCAGGCCGATATCGGAGACCAGCAGGTCGGGCGGCCACTCGGCGGCGATCTCGCGGGCCTCGATGGCACTGCCGGCGGTGCGGACATCGAAGTGCCGGCGCGCCAGCAGGCTCTTCAAGGTCGCGCGCGTAGGCGCATGATCCTCGACCACCAGCAGTCGTGCGCGTCGCGGGGCCTGCGGGCTGGACGAAACCGTCGCGGCGGAGACCGTGGTTTTCGTTGGAGAGTCGGATGAATACGTGGCACTCATAAGTGGGAGTTCGATTGAAAAAACAGCTCCGCGATTCCGGCCTTCGCTGTCGGCGCGGATGTCGCCGCCATGCATCTCCACCAGCGAGCGGGAGATGGCCAGGCCGAGTCCGAGCCCGCCAAAACGATGCGAACTTTCCGACGCGTGCTCGCCTTGGGAAAAGGCGTCGAATATCCGCTCTTTTTCCTTCTCGGTCAGACCGATGCCGGTGTCACTGACCTCGATCCTCAGGCGGTCCTGCGCAGTGGTTGTAGTTTCTACGTGGATACGTCCGCGGTCGGATGTGAATTTCACGGCGTTCTTGAGCACGTTCCAGAACACCTGCTGCAGACGCACCACATCGCCGAAGATCTGATGGCGCGTCGCGGCGAGATTGAGGGAAAGCGCGATCTCTTTTTTCTCCACCTCGGGCTTCACTGTCGCGAGCGCGTCGACCAGGACGGCGTGGGCATCGATGATGCGGCGGTCGAGCGAGAGTTTGCCACGGGTGACACGGGTGAGATCGAGCAGATCGTCGATCAGACGGGCCTCGAGATTCACCTGGCGGCGGATGGTTTCAAAGGCATGGCGCACTTCCGTCGGGAGCGACGGATCCTCGGCGGCATCGCTGGCGAGCAACAGCACGGGGTTGAGCGGTGTGCGCAACTCATGCGACAGCGCGGCGAGAAAATCGTCCTTCGCGCGCGAAGCGGCGAGCGCGTCGTCGCGCGCGCGTTCAAGTTCGCGCTCGGCCTGTTTGCGCTGGGTGATGTCGGTGATCACGGCCACGAAGCCGGACACCGTTTTGCCCTCGCTCTTGTCGGGGACAAAGATCGCGTGAACCCATCGCGAACCTATCCGGTCGTAGGCGATTTCCATTTCGAATTCCACGCGTTCGCCCGCCAGCGCGGCATCGATGTGAGCGCGCGCGGCGAGGAACGCCGATTCACCCACGACTTCCTCGACGGTGAGACCGATCAACATGGCGGGCGTCATGCCATAACGCGCCGCGTACGGTTCGTTGGCGAAGGTGTAGCGGTAGTGCCGGTCGCACTGCAGCAGGAAGACCGGCGCATTATTGGTCACCAGGCGCAATTGAGCCTCGCGCGCACGGACGGCTTCACGCGCGAGTTTGTGTTCGTTGAGCTCGCGTTGCACGGCCCGATAAAGATGCGCGTTGTCGAGCGCGATCGCAGCCTGCGCAGCCAGACCCTCGAGCACGTCGATGACTTCGGGCGTGAAAGCATCCGCCGCGGAATGTCCGAATAACAACGCGCCGACAACGGATCCGCCCGACTTCACCGGGACGGCCAGCAGACTCTGCGGCGGCGGATAGCCCGCGGGCACCTTCTCCTCGTCCACGGTCGGCGGCAGGCACACGGCTCCGCGACTGTCCGTGATGGGAGCGAGCCAGTCAGCGGGCAGCCCCAGCTGCTCGACCACCGCCTCCGGCACGCCGGAAACCACGCGCAGCGTTTCCTGACCGCCGGCATTGTTGATGAAATGATGAACGAAAATGCCGAAGTCGGCACCGTCGATTTCGCGACCGGCATCGACCACCGTCCGCATCAGCGATTCCACCTCGCGCGTACTCACCAGCGAATCGCCCACGCGGTTGAGGATCTCGAGAATATGCGTGCGCCGTGCGAGGGCATTTTCCGTGGCTTTGCGGCGCGAGATGTCGCGGGCGATTTTTGAGGCGCCGACGATGCGACCGCGGTCGTCCTTGATCGGAGAAATGGTCAGCGAGACGTCGATGAGCCGTCCGCTTTTGTGCCGGCGCACGGTTTCAAAATGTTCGACCGGCTCTCCGCGGCGGATGCGTTCGAGAATCCGCGGCTCTTCATCGTAATGCTCCGGCGGCAGCAGCACGATGATTGGCAACCCGATCATCTCCTGCGCGGTGTAGCCAAACAAACGCTCAGCGCCCGCGTTCCAACTCGTCACGATGCCATCCAGGTTTTTGCTCACCACGGCGTCGTCCGAAAACTTCACGATCGCCGCGAGCTGGCCGGTCGCGAGTTCGGCTTCCTTGCGCGCGGTGATGTCCTGCACCACGCCAACCATCCCGAGCAGCGCACCTTCTTCGCCGTAACGGCCGCGCCCCGTGAAAGCCAGCCACAGCGGCGGACTGTCGGGACGATAAAGGCGGCACTCGATCACAAACTCGGTATGCGTGTTCAACGCTTCGTCCACCGCGGCGCGCGCCGAGCTGCGATCATCTTCATGCCAGAGACTGCTCAACTCCGACCAACTGAGCGGTGCTCCCGGGTCCACGCCCAGAATTCGTCCGGCGGGAAGCGACAACTTCACCCGGTCTTCGCGCACATCCCAGCTCCATAGGCCGAGCTGCGCGGTGGACACCGCCATCTGTAATTGTTGCGCGCTGTCGATCAGGAGCCGGTCGGATCGGGCCTTCTCGATCAACGGCCAGAAACGCGCGACGACGTTCTCGAGAAACGCCAGTTCGTCATCTCGCCACACTCTCGCTTCTGCCGAGGCCACCAGCAACGAGACCGCCCAACGTCCGTCTTGATAATAAGCCGCTGTCGCCAGCGCGCGGGAGTCCATCTGCAAATGCGACGGCAGCGCCGCGCCCACAAACGGCGATTCCGATACGTCGCTGATGCTGAAGCGCGGAGACCCGAGCTGGCGGACAAACTCGCCCGTGCCAAATCGCATCATGTCGTACCGGCCGGCCGCGGACTTCACCCCGTCGATCCTCCAGTCGCCCTCGATGGTGGCATGGCGTCCGTCCGCCGAGATTTCGAGAAACACACAGCGCTGCGCGCGCAGATGAAGGCCGATCGTCTCCTGCGCAATTCGCACCATCTCGCCGGGATCCGAGAGGACGCCGAGGCGCTGGCCCAGTCGCGCGAGACACTCCGCATGCGACTCGGTGCGTCGGCGTTCGAGGATTTCTCGTTCGAGCTGGAGCACATGCTCCTTCAGCTCCCGATCCTTGCGGCTCAGTTCCTCGCGCCGGGCTTCCAGTTCGCGGAGCATCGCTGCTTTCTGCACCGCATTACGCACGCGTTTGGGAAGCGTCAGCATCGAGGCACCTTCCTTCAAAAGGAAATCATGCGCGCCATAATCAAGCGCTTCTCCCTGCAGAAAGTGCATGTCGGGAGCTGCCAGCACCACCACGGCGCACGCATGTAGTCGGTAAATGGATACAATCTCGCGCACGAGTTCCAGCGCCGCCCCTCCCGGCAGCTCCGTGTCGATGACCACACAATCGACCGGCTCCCGCGCCAGCGCTGCGAGCACTTCCTCCGCACTCCAGGCATCCCGCACGTCATAGGTGGACGCCGCGTCGTCTTTCAGGACACGACGAAGCGTGGCGCGATCCTCTGCGTGACCGGCCACCACGAGTACGCGCAGCGGGCGCGTCTTGAGATCGGCAGACGTCATGGGAAGCAAGACCGCCCCGGCCTGGGATACGTCATGTGCGGCCACGAATAACCTGGGAGAAAAGTCACCAGCGAAAAAAGGGGGGCTGCGTAAAACGACCGCATAAAGAGGGCGCAAACAGGAATTGCGCCGCGTTTCGACGTTCACGCAAGCCGGGGCCTCGCAAACCTTAATCTTTTCCTGAAAGCACCTTCCAAAGCGGCATTATGCAGTCAGAAAACCCGCGAATCGTGCGTCATGCAGCGCCGGGCCACGGAAGCGGGGTCATCCTTTGAGCGCGCCCGCGGTGATCCCTTTGACCAGTTGTTTTTGCAGCAGCAAATACACGATCAGGATGGGCAGCGTGACCACGATCACGCCGGCGAAAAGCGATCCGTATTCGCTGCGGTACTGCGCCGTGAGCGAGAGATTCGCCAGCCCGAGCGGCAGCGTGCGCACACCCGCGCCCGCATCGCCGGAGGTAAACATGAACGCGAAAAAATACTCCTTCCAGATGCCGATGAATTGGAAGATTGCGACCGTCACGAGCCCCGGTCGCGCCAGCGGCAACATCACCCGCCAGAATGCGCCCGCTTCGCTGCAACCATCGATCACCGCCGCTTCATAAAGTGACGACGGCAACGCGCGGAAAAACCCCGCGAGAATGAAGATCGCAAAGGGCAGTCCGTTCGCCGTGTACACGAGGATCAACCCCAGCCGCGAATCGAGCAGCCCGAGCGCCCGCAGTTCGAAAAACAACGGCACGATGCTCAGCTGCACGGGAAGCATCAGCCCCGCGAGAAACACCCAATACGCAGCCTTGCCGAGCGGGTGATAAAAACGACTCAACGCATACGCGCTCATCGCGCCGAGCAGCACGATCGCGGCGACCGACACGCCCGTGACGAGGAGGCTGTTGAAAAAATAGTCGCCGAAACGCGCTTCTCTCCACGCGCGCGCATAATTCTCCCAAGCGATCGCGTCCGACGACGGCAGCGCGAACGCATCGCGAAAAATCTCCGCGTCCGGTTTGAGCGACGAATACGCGACCCAGAAAACCGGATACACCACCCACACCAGATACGTGCACAGCACCGCGAAGATGAGCGCGCGGGAGATGGAGAAACCGCGATGCCGGCCGGACTGTGCGTGAGCGTCGTTCATCGTCATCAAGCCTCCTCGCGATCGCGCATCGCGCGCAACACCGCCACCGATCCCACGAGCACAAACACAAACATCACCACCGCGATCGCCGTCGCGCGCCCGATCTGGAATTCCTTGAACATCGTCGAAACCATCAGCGTGCTCAGCACATGCACGCCGCTCGTCGGATCCTGCGACGTCAGCAGCCAGATCATCTCAAAGGTGTTCAAGCCCGCGATCACGATGAACACCGCCGAGATCGCCAGCACCTCGCGGATTTGTGGCAGCGTGATCGAGAAAAACTGACGCCACGCCGACGCACCATCGAGCTCCGCCGCCTCGTACAACTCCGCACTCACGCCCTGCATCGCGGCGAGGTAGAGCACGAGATTAAAGCCGCACGCCATCCACAGATAGATCGGGATCAATGCGCGATACAGGTTCGCCTGCGAGAGCCACGCGTATCCATAAAACGACTGCAGCCATTCGCTGCCCGTCCATTGCCCGAGTTTCACGAGCGCCGCGTTCACCAGCCCGCCGTGCGGGTCATACGCATTCATCCACAACAGCGTCGCCGCGATGCCGCCAATCAAGTTGGGAAACAAAAACACCGCGCGGAAAAAACCCGCGCCCCACACGCCGCGATGAATCATCGCCGCAAAAAACAACGCCATCGGCACCACCGCGAGCGTCGGCACGATCATGAGGTACAGGTTGTTTTTCAGCGCGAACCAGAACGTGTCGCTCTCGAGCAGGAGCCATTTGAAGTTCAACAGCCCCGCCCAGCTCTGCTCGCCAAAGCCATCCCAACGCATGAAGGCCCACGCGACCGACGCCAGTGCGGGTAAAATCACGAACGCGCCAAACAGTATCAGCGAAGGCACTACAAAACCCGTCGCCAGCGGTGCGCGCAAACGCCCGATACCTGCAGGAGCGGCTTCACGCCGCGACCGAGCCACGACACCACCTGCTTTGGCGCCGCCCGAGGGGGATGCGGAAGGTCGCGGCGTGAAGCCGCTCCTGCGACGTACGCCCGCCGTCCATAGTATCAGCGCCACCACGACATCGCAGAGCAGCAGCGCCTTGCCCGTGTGTTTCATTTCCACGCGGTCCGGATTCTCCGCGCGGGCGCGTTCCGCCGCGGCCGTGCGTTCGAGTCGCGCGCCGAACTCCTCCGGCGTAATGCGGCCCGTCATCAGTTGAAAACGTGCGTCGTTGAGTCCTTGCGCGACAAAGGCCGAAAACGCCGCCGTGGGCGGAGCTGCCGCGTCCACCACCGCCGGCGCGCGTTCGACGAACTCCGCGATCTCGCGCAACGCGGGCGTCGCGTAATCTTCGGGGCGGATCGCGCGCAAGGCGACGGGCGCATCGAAGTGTTGCGCGAAGGCACGCGCGCGTTCGCGCGAGGTGAGGAAGCGAAAAAAATCGACCGTCGCCTGCTCGCGCGCGGGATCGTCGGTTGCAAAGAGAAAGAAATATGCGCTGCGTGCCTGCACCGCGCCCATCGGTCCGGAGCCATCGGAAAATGACGGCAGATTAAACGCGCCGAGCTCGAAGCCGTCGGGAAATTTTCCGCGCATTTCACTCACCAACCACGTCGCGCTGATGGTCATCGCGGATTTGCCATCGAGGAAGGCTTGTTGCGCGGCAGTGTGTGTCATGCCTTCCCACCCGCGCAGCAAAGTTGTCTGGCTGATGCGCTGCATCACGCCGGCCGCGCGAATAAAATGCGGGCTCGTCAGCGCGCCCGGCGCGAGTTGTTGAAACGCGCGATAACTGTCTTCGCCACCGGAGCTGAACAGCGCCGCCTGCAAAAACGCATCGCCGTAGCGCATGTACACGCCGGGCAATGTGAGCGGTGCGAGTCCCCCCGCGCGGATTTTTTCGCAGAGCGCAAAAAACTCGTCCCACGTTTCCGGCGGCGTCCAACCGTTCTCCGCAAAGAGCGCGCGATTATAGAACACCACCCACACAGCATGCGTATAAGGCAGCGCGTACACCTGGTCGCCACGCTGCCAGCGATCGAGCACGCCGGGCAGAAAGGATTCGCGCCAGGTGCCATCACCTTCCCAGTTCGGCCCATCGAGATATGGCGTGAGATCGCGAATGCGTCCGGCCGCGATCAACGTATCGTACAACAACCGCGCATCGCTCGCGTCGGGGAAATCGCCGCCCATCGCGCGGATCTGCACTTTGTCGTCGTTGCGGATATCGCCGGTGATGCGCACGCGCACACCGGGGCGGAGTTGTTCGAAGGCGCGCGCAGTCTCCTCGAAAAACGCGGTGCCGTACGCAGCCGGTTGCAACGGGATCTCGATTTCGACGATCGCTGCATCGTCGGCCGAAGCGACGGTGAGCCCGGAAATGACGGCGAGAAAAAGGGAGACAACATGCCGGATCACCGGCGGAAAGCGCATGGCGTCGTGCATGAGTTTTCCCCACGTCTTTGGCAAGGGGCCGATGCAGGGTGCGCGCAGGGAAATGCGGACGCGCGAAATTGCGTTGCTGCAACTCGCGCGCGAGCTAAAGACGGAGCCTTCACGGCTGTCATCGATTCGGTCGATCAGCGGATGCCGCGCTCCTTTGGGCGGCCCGTCGCCCGGATGCCATCTGGCCGTGACCGACCGGCATGTACCAAGTCACCTTTTCCGAACAAGCGATGCGCGAGCTCAACAAGCTCGACAAGCTCACCCAGCTCGACGCGATCTCACCGATCAGCTCGCTCCGCGCCGTCGATCTGGCGACGCCGCGCGAGCCGCTCGGGCGTTTTGCACGCGGCGGACGCACGCTCTACCGGTTGCGCGCCGGAGAGTTTCGTTTCTATTTCGAAGTGCACGGCGAGACGCTCCACACGCTGTACATCCTGCACAAAAACTCCCTCGAAGACTTCCTGTTGCGCAACAAACTCCCCGTCTCGGAAGAGCAGCTCGTCGAGCAGCACTCGAAGTTCTGGAAGTACTTGGAAACGCTCACGAAATAACCCCCATTATGGCCGACCTCGACCCGCTGGAGGATCCTTATCACGTCAAGAACGCCAGCCGCATCTATTTCCTGCCGAATTTGATGACGGCGGGGAATCTGTTCTGCGGATTCATGTCGATCATCCACTGCATCCAGGCGCGTCTGGCAGAAACGACTGGCGGGCTGTATCTGAACAGCTCGAACATCGATCATTATCGGTACGCGGTGTATTTCATCTTTGGCGCGGCCGCTTTCGACGCGCTCGATGGGCGGCTTGCACGCATGGGCGGGCGCGAATCGCTTTTTGGCGCGGAGTTCGACTCGCTGGCCGACGTGGTGTCGTTCGGTGTGGCTCCGGCGTTGATGATGTTCTTTTTCATCCTATCGCCGACCACGGTCGTTGGCTACGAGTGGTTCCGTAACATCGGCTGGTTTGTGGGCTTCATCTTTCTCTTGTGCGCTGCGATGCGCCTGGCGCGTTTCAACGTCATCACCAATCCCCTGCTCCACCGCACGCCGTCCGAAGCCAGCAAAGATTTCATTGGCCTCCCGGTGCCCGCCGCCGCTTCCACGGTCGCCGCGATGGTGTTGTTTCTCATCAGCCTCGTGCAGACGGACAAGTCGCTCAACCGCTGGGCCCTCGCGCTGCCGCCGCTCATGGTGATGATCGCGCTGCTCATGATGAGCACGATCCGTTATCCCAGTGGAAAAAACCTCAACATGCAGACGCAGACGCGGCTCAAACCCTTCATCGGGTTCCTCGCCCTGGCGTCCCTCGTCGTCTTCTACAAGGAAGTCGGCTTTCTGGTCATCTGCCTCGGCTACATTTTCTACGGACTGATCCGCCACTGGCGCCGTCATCGTACTCCCCGCCCGGAAACGTCCACTGGGCCCAAGCTGTGAGTAACTCTGCGACTAACGGCCAATAACTTTCCCCATGCGAATAACCCGCCCGTTGCCCCGATGTTTTTCTGGCTTGTTCACAGGCCCGGAGACGCTCCGTTTACGAGGGAAAACCAGGCGGTTGTGGCTGTTTTTCACAGCACATACTAATACGGATAACATTCATTATTGAACTAGGTATTATTTAGACTTTGTTAACTTCTTCAAAGCCGCTGCTCCCTCCAGCCATCCAATGAAATTCAAGATCAACCGCGACCACTTCAGCAACGGACTCGCCCAGGTTCTCAATGTCGTCGGCTCCAAAGCCACGATGCCCATTCTCAGCAATGTGCTCATCGAAGCGGAGAAGGACCACATCACGCTCACGACGACCAATCTCGACCTCGGCATTCGCTGCAAAATCAAGGCGGAGGTGAAGGAGCCCGGCTCGGTGACGCTACCCGTCAAGCGGCTGGCCACCATCGTGCGGGAATTGCCCAACGTGGACGTCGTGCTCGATGCCTCGCCCAATCATCAGGTGAAACTGGCCTCGGGCGGTTCCAATTTCAAAATCATGGGCATCGGCAAGGAAGAGTTTCCCCCGCTGCCCGAGTTCGGCGACGAGAAGTCCTTCACCCTCGCGCAGTCCGAGCTCATCACGATGCTCAAAAGCGTCGCCTACGCGCAATCGACCGACGAAACGCGTTACATCCTCAACGGCGTCTATTTCAACTTTAAGGACGGCAAACTCTCGATGGTCGCCACCGATGGCCGCCGTCTGGCCTTGGTCAGCAAGGAACTCGAAGTGCCGGCGGAAAGCGCGGGCAGCATCATCCTCCCCGCCAAGACCGTCGGCGAACTGCTCCGCATGCTCGACAAGGGCGAGACGCTGAAGATCTCGTTCAACGAGCGCCGCGCCGCCTTCCAGATCAACAGCGACAAGGATACGAGCGGGCTGATCGACAGCATCTACCTCTACTCGAAGGTCGTCGAAGGCAATTACCCGAACTACAATCAGGTCATCCCGAAAGAAACGCACCAGCGCATCAAGCTCGAGCGCGAGTTGTTCCAGCAGTGCGTGCATCGCGCCGCCCTCGTGTGCAGCGAGAAGTCGAATTCGGTGAAGATCAAACTCACCAGCAATCTCCTCGAAATCACCGCGCAAAGCCCCGATTTCGGCGAAGCGCACGAGTCGATGGCCATCGCTTACAGCGGCCCCGATCTGCAAGTGGCGTTCAATCCGCAGTTCATCATGGATCCACTCCGCTCGTTGGCGAAGGACGAGGTGTTTTTCGAACTGAAGGACGAAGTCAGCCCCGGCGTTTTCAAGACCTTGGAAAGTTTCATCTGCGTGATCATGCCGGTCCGCTTGAGCTAAACGGTTTCCTCGTCGATTGAGTTTTGCCCAGGGCGGCCGGTTTCGACCAGCCGCCCTTTTTGCCCCATGATCGATATCTACGTTCGATACCTGATTTTTGGCGCCACGGTTTTGTGGTTCCTCCTTTTTCAACTAAACCTCCGTCTGGGTTCGCCGGTTGTGGCGATCATCAAACGCTGGCTGCGCTGGCTGGTCACGGGCACGGGCACCGCTTTGATCGCGACGCATTACGGTTGGATCGACCGGCCGTTCTGGATCGTGGCCTTGGCGTTTCTCCTCGTGTGGATGCTCGGCGAAACGGCTTACAACTGGCTCGCGATCAAAGCACTCAGCACCAGCCCGCTTCCGCTTTTCCCGCGTTTCTCTGTGAATACGTCGGGCGAGGAATGGCCGAGCCACCCGCGCCTCTTCAAACTTCGCGAATGGCTGCGCTCGCAAAACTTTCGCCAGGTGCAGGCCCTCCGCGCAGAAGTCGCGCCGCAGATGTATCTGCGTGTGTCGGTTTATCAGGATGAAGCGGCGACGACGCGGTTGCAGATCACATTTCTTCCGCAGATGAACGGCGCGATCTCGGTGTGCTGCAGTTTCGTCACATTGACCGTGAGCGGCTACCGCTACGTGACCGACAACCTCTACCTGCCTTTTGGCGGTTTTTATCCCGAAAACTGGCTGGTGGCGCGCAGTCCGTGGAAGCGTTCTGCCGCCGGTTTGCTGAAACGCCACCGCGCGCGTTTGGCCAAGGCTGGCGAGATGGCGCTCCCCTGGACGATCGATCCACTGACGGACATCAACGCGCAACAACGCGAGCTTGAGCAGGTGAATGTCGATCTCGGTTTCCTCATGCCGCACGCTGAACGTGAGGATCACGGCAAGATGAGCTACGAAGGTCGCTACCGCGTGTGGAAAGAAATCCTGTCGCTCAACTATTTCGGCCGCAGCGCGCGTTACGAATAACGCCGCCGCGGCGGGACGGATCGCCGATGTGGGGCGCCCGGTAACATCTGGCTGGCTTTTTGCGAAGAGGAGACATGCGCTCCTTTCGTTCACCCCCATCCCCATGGCCAAAACAGCTACCTACACCGGCATCGAAGGTGCCATCGCGTCCATCAAGGACGCTGTCGTCGATATCAGCTCGCTCGAAGTGATCACGTTTCGCGGCAACATCACCGGCATCGTCAAAGACGATCTCGAGTGGGACAAACTCATGACCAAAGCGACGAGCGGCAGCGGCCAGCTCAAAGTCGCGCTCGCGACGGTGATCGATTTCGACAGCGACGTGCGGACATTTGTGGCCGACGAAGCGCCGCCACCATGGATCATCGAGGCGCATCAAGCCGCGGTGAAAGCAGGACTCGAATCGCGTCGCGCCGTGCTCGATCTCATCGGCGGCTTTATCGGGAAAAAATAACCGCCGCGCGCTCCGCGCGTGTCCGTGTTGTTTTTGCCGGCGCACATTCCGCCATGGCTGAGCTTTTCCTCCACGCTTACCAAGCGACGCAGACCTTCACGGAACCCTTTGCCGATCTCGTCGGCACGGAGCGTTATTTCAACGCGGCCTGCGACGCGGGCGAAGTATCGCCGCTCGCCCTCGACCGGCGCGATCTGCCGTGGGCGCCGGAAGATGAAGCCGCGCGCATAGTGGCGGTACGCGATCGTCTACGCCGGTTAGGTTATCCGCTTGCCGATGTGCCCGAGTCCGGCCGCGCAAAGTGGAGCGACGAGCTGCGCGCTGCGCTGAAACAATTTCAAATCGAAGCAGTGCTCGTCGCGCATACGGGCGAACTCACGGTCGAGAGCTGGGACGCCTTGCAGGAGTTGTTTAACTTCGAGACGCCGCTGCGGGTGGACGACTGGTTTGGTGCGGACGGCGCGGATCTTCCGCTCCAACGAGCGGCCCGGTTGCGCCTGAGCGTGCTCGGATTCGGAAAGCCGCCAGCGGAGGACTCGTGGGAGCCGACGGCCCACGCGATGAACGCATTTGTCAACACGGTGGTGAGTATTGGAATTTTGAATACAGCGATCGCGGCAGACCTCGACCGGGCGATGGCCACGCTGATTTTTGGGCACGACCGGCTGGCGGAGCGACTCGCAGGCTGCGAAGACAAACTGGGTGCGTTGCGAGGCGATGCGCGCCGGCAGGCGGAACATCTGCTCGTGTGTTTTGCGAAGATCGAGCTGTGGCTTCACGGCTACGATGTCGCGCCCGATGGTCGCAGCGATCTCGTGCAGCCGATGCAACACGGACGTCACGGCGGCGTGAGGAACAACCGCACGAATCGCACCGCGGATCAGTTTAATCTGTTTATCTCCGATGTCGCCCCCGAGGGCCTGCGCATTCAGTCGGCGTCTCCCGAGGCGATTCCAGCGCGCGTGCCGGAGATGCTGCGGCGCATGCGGGAATTGCGCGCGGCCAATGCGTGGGGCCGCGACGAAGCCTCGCAGGAGATCGTGCGATTGCTGGAGGAACGTCTCGAAAAATCGCCGGGCTTGTGGGCGGAGTTGAAAACGGCGGCGATGAAACTCGCGGGAATTTTATTCGACGGAGTGCGACGCGTCATCGCGTGGATCGGACGGCTGTTTCGCCGCATCGGCGCAGTGGTTTCGACTGCGGCGGTGAACCTGTGGCGCGCGGTGCATCACTTCATGGGTGGCGCGGCTTTTTATTTCCGAAAAGCCGCGCGGGCGCTGGCGGAAGGCGTCGCGTTTCTGCTCGCGCCGGGTCATCGCAGCGATCCCACCGGTTGCAGTGGTTACTGCCGGCGGATCGATTTCGATGCGGGAGTGCTGGTGGATGAAACCGCG
This sequence comes from uncultured Opitutaceae bacterium, assembly GCA_964573305.1. Taxonomy (GTDB): domain Bacteria; phylum Verrucomicrobiota; class Verrucomicrobiia; order Opitutales; family Opitutaceae; genus Nibricoccus. The sequence goes on along the minus strand of CAZNJG010000002.1, from coordinate 135,424 downwards.
GAGCCGGAGGAAGTGCGGCGTTTTGCGCGCGGTCTGGAGCGCAAAGGGCGTTCGCTCGCCATCGCGTGCCGCATCATCCGGCTGGTGTGCGCGGCGGTGCGGCTGACGGCAGCGGGGGCGGCGGGGCTCGCAGGCGGTTTTGTGCCGATGGTGCTCGGCCTGGCGTCGGTGTGGTCGCAGGTGCGCGAACTCGGGCGACAGCTCGATGCGCTCGAGGACGTCTAGAGCATTTCAAATAAAACTGTGGCCAATTATGGGGGCGGATTTACGCCGAGATCCCTTCGCCGGCCAGGCACTTCGATCCGTTTTAACCACTGATGCACACTGACGGACACTGATGATAAAATCCCATGCCGGGTGGAACGCGCCGTCCCGGCGCGTTGTTCGTCATCGTCCGCTTGAGCGGGCCACTCCTGCAATCGGCTGCAACTTTGATGAAAGGCTCCAGGCGTATTGACTATCTGGATACCGGATGCAGCGCCTCGCGCAGTTGAGTCGCGAGCGAATGGAGCGTGAACGGTTTCTCGATGAAGTGTTTCACGCCGAGATTGCGGGCGCGGTCGATGTCGAGGGAGCGCATGAACCCGGTCGAAAGAATGACCGCTTTATCCGGGTCGATGGAAAGGATGCGCCGTGCGAGATCGACGCCGGTGATCTCGGGCATGGTCAGGTCGGTGATGATCACGTCGAACGCATCGGGCGTGGCGGTGAACAGTTCGAGTGCGCTCGTGGAGCTCGCGAGTGCGGTGGCGTGGTAGCCGAGTTTTTCGAGCATGCGCTGGCCGATCTGGGCGATGCTGGCTTCGTCGTCGATGAGCAGGATGCGTTCGCCGCGACCGCGCGGGATTTGGAAAGGCGAACGGCTGGTATCGGTTTCGTCGGTTTCGATCGCGGGGAAATAAAGACGGAATTCCGTGCCCACGCCGGGTTCGCTCTCGGCGACGATGGCGCCGTCGTGGCTCTGCATGATTCCGTGGACCACGGCCAGTCCGAGGCCGGTGCCTTCGCCCGAGGGTTTGGTGGTGAAGAACGGTTCGAAGATGCGTTCGCGCGTCGGCGCATCCATGCCGCAACCGGTGTCGCGCATGGTGAGGCACACGGCGCGGCCGGACGCCAGCTGTGGATGCGCGGCGGCGAGCACGGGATCGGCTTCGGCGGGGCCGAGCGTGACGGTGAACACGCCGCCGGTTTCACGCATGGCGTGTGCGGCGTTGGTGCCGAGGTTCATAACCACTTGGTGAATCTGCGTGGTATCGCAAAGCACACGCGGACATTTGAGCGCGATATCGACGTGGAATTCGATTGTCGAAGGTAGTGAGGCGCGCAGCAGGCTGAGCGCTTCCTTCACCACGCGATCGAGCGCGCAGACGACGCGTTGCTGATCGCGCCGACGGCTGAACAGGAGGATTTGCGCAACGAGATCGCGGGCGCGGTTGCTGGCCTTGAGCGCGCCGCGGAGGAAATTGCGCGCGGGGTGCTGCTGCGGGATCTCGAGTTCGGCGAGCTCGATGTTACCAAGGATGCCCGTGAGGATGTTGTTGAAATCGTGCGCGATGCCGCCGGCGAGTGTGCCGATGGCCTCCATCTTCTGCGCCTGGCGGAGCTGGGCTTCGAGGTTCTTGCGCACCTCTTCGGCCTTGATCGTGGTGGTGATGTCGCGCGTGATCACGACACCGTGTTCACGGCCGTCGGCGGTGATAAATCCGCGGCCGGAGGATTCGAACCAGCGCCAGTGTTCGTCTTTGTGGCAGTGCCGGTAGATGACCGGCGCGGCGCCGCGGCTGGTGAGAATATCGCGCACGGCTTCCTGATCTTCAGGATGGATGCGGTCGAAGATGCTCGTGCCGATGAGCTCGGCTTGGGAAAAGCCGATGATCGAGAGATGATTGGGGCTGACGTAGTGAATGATGCCGTGCGTATCGATCTCGCAAACGAGGTCGTTGGAGTTTTCGACGAGCGTGCGGTAGCGAAGCTCGCTGTCTCTGAGCGCGGCCTCCGCGGCGCGGCGCTCGGCGCGCTGACGGGCTTCGCGCAATTCGCGCAGCACGGCGGGTGCGAGGCGCGTGAGATGATCTTTGAGCAGATAATCCTGCGCGCCGTTGCGCATGGCTTCCACGGCGACGTCTTCACCGACGGTGCCGGAGACGAGCAGAAACGGGATGTCGCGATGCGTCCGGTGGAAGATCGCGAGCGCTTCGAATCCGGAGAAAGACGGCAGGTTATAGTCGGCGATGATGATATCGAAGGTTCCCTGTTCGAGGGCCCGTTTGAAATCGTCACCGGTTTCTACGCGTGTGACCTGCGGATCAAACCCTCCCCGACTGAGATGAAGGTGAATCAGGGCTTCATCGGAGTCGGAATCCTCGACGAGCAGGACGCGGAGTGGAGTCACAGACATGGGAAAGACGCTAAAAAATTACCGGTTGGGCGTGGGCTCGTTGAGGATGAGCCAGTAGAGCCCGAGCTGTCCGACGACGCGGATGAACTCGTCGAAATCGACGGGTTTGCGGATGTAACTGGTCGCTCCGAGACTGTAGCTCGCCACGACATCGGCCTCTTCGCGCGAGGTGGTGAGCATGATCACGCGCAGCAACGCGGTCGCGGGGTGCGAGCGGATCGCGCGGAGAACATCCATGCCGTCGAGCTTGGGCAGTTTCAGATCGAGCAGCACGAATGCGGGCACATCGGACACATCGCGGCCCGCGTGGGCACCTTCGCCAAACAACCAGTCGAGCGCTTCCTGTCCGTCTCTCGCGATGACGACTTCGTTCGCGATGCTGTTTTTCTTCAAGGCGCGAAGTGTGAGTGCGACGTCGTCCGGGTTGTCTTCGACGAGGAGGATTTTGCGGTTGGAGGAGTCCATGATCAAGAAGCGGAGATGGCGGGTTTGAGGGTGAAATGAATCTGTGTGCCGTGGTCGGGCACGGAGTCGGCCCATACGCGGCCGCCGTGGCGTGAGACGATGCGGCGGACGGTGGCGAGGCCGATGCCGGTGCCTTCGAATTCGCTGGCCGAGTGCAGGCGCTGGAATGGTGCGAAGAGTTTCCCGGCGTACTTCATGTCGAAACCGGCGCCGTTATCGCTGACGGTGTAAACGATGGCGCCGGGATCTTCAGGGTCGGGCGTGGACGACAGCTCCACGCGCGGTGCGCTCTGACGGCGGGTGTATTTCCACGCGTTGCCGAGGAGGTTATCGAGGACGATGCGCATCAGGTCGCGATCGGCGCGAGCCGGCAGCGTGGGCGGACAAACGAAGGCGACGGTGCGTTCGGAGGAATCGCCCTGGCGGAGATCCGTGGCGACTTGTTGGGCGAGTTGCGCGAGGTCGATCGCATCGACGTGCATCTGCGTGCGCGTAGCGCGCGAAAGGCGCAGCAGATCGTCGATCAACATCGCCATGCGCTGGCTCGCATCGCGGATGCGCCGCAGGTAGTCGCGGCCGGTGTCGTCGAGCACGGTTTCATAATCCTCGGCGATGGCGCGGCTGAAACCGTCGATCGCGCGCAGCGGGCTGCGCAAATCGTGCGACACGGAATAACTGAAAGCTTCGAGTTCGGCATTGGCGGCGGCGAGCTGCGCGGTGCGTTCGGCGACACGCTCCTCGAGATGAGCGTTGAGCTGACGGATTTCATCCTTCGCCTCCATCTCGACGGTGATGTCGTCGATCGTGCCGACATAACCCGCGAGATTGCCGCCCGGACCGAGCAGGCGGCGGGCGTGAAACTGAATCCAGCGCGCGCCACCGGCGGGATGTTCGAAGCGGAGCTTGTGCGAAAATTCGCCGTGCCCCGAGGTGAAGGCTTCCCATGCGGTGAGCAGCTCGCGCAACTCGTCGGGAGGCAGGCGATCGCGCCAGCCTTTTTGCAGCGCTTCTTTGAAAGAGATGCCGGTGATCTCGCACCAGCGTTTGTTGACGTAGGTGCAGTTGCCTTGGACGTCGAACTGGTACACGCCGACGGGCGAACTCTCGCTCAAGCTGCGGAAGCGCGCTTCGCTCGCGCGCAGGGCGTTTTCCGTTTCGCGACGCTCGATCTCCGCGGCGGCGCGCGCGGCGAAGGCCTGGAGAATCGCGATGACCGCTTCGCGTCGTGCGGGTGGTTGCGAGAACAACGCGCTGAGCACACCGACACGATAGCCGGTGGGCGTGATCAACGCGCAGCCGACATAGGCCGTGGCACCCCAGGTGACGAATGCGTCGGCGACATGCGGAGGAAGGACTTCGCCGGGATTGCCCCAGCAGCAAAGCAGGCCATCGCCACGATGCAGGACCGATCCGGAAAGACTGTTGGCGACCTTGTAGCGCTCGAGCGGCTCGATCGTACCGCGGTAGCAAAGCGCGAGCGGGAGCATCTCGTCGTTGTCGTCGGAAAGCCGGCCCACGTACACGCGCACGGCATCGAGCGTGCGCCAGAGTTCCAACGCGAGTTGTTCGAAGAACGCGCGGCCAGGGGCGCCGACGACACGCTCGAGCAAACCGGTGAGCGCCTGCGCGCGTAACCGACTATCGGATACATCGCGCAGCGAACCGATCATGCGCCGCCGTCCGCCGCCCGTGACGAAGCCGTTGCGCTCCTGGATATGGACGTACGAGCCGTTGCGATGCAGCATCCGGTAGATCGCTTCGAAGGGCTGGCTGTTCGCGATGCATTGATCGAGCAGACGGCGCGTCGAGACGCGATCGTCCGGATGAAGCCATGCTTCCCATTGATCGATGCCGACCGCCTGAAAATCCTCCCACGAGTGCCCGAGCAATTCCTCGATGGCGCCATCCCACGCGATGCGTCCGCTTTCCAGATCGTGATCGTACACGATCATCCCGGCCTGCTTGCACAGGAGTCGGTAGATATCGCGCGTATCGTCGGCTGGTCGGAATGGGGATGCGCTTGGCAGGGATGGGTGTCTCATGCGCGTAACCGGGGAAGCCCCATGAGCAACCAATGATCGCGAATTGGCAACCCTCGCGCTCAAGGAAGTGGTTTTCCCTGAGGTGTTAACCTGATGGCGTTCTGAGGGAGACTACATGTTTCGTGGCAGCCCGGGGCTGGATCCCGGGATGCACAGCGTGGAACAGGTAACCACGCGTTTTAACCGCGGAGCGCGCGGAGTTTCGCGCACACCAATCAGGACGCCGGTGCCTGAAGGGTGACGACGCATTCGAGGTGACGCGTTTGCGGGAAAAGATCGAACGGCTGCACAGAGCTGAGTGTGTAGCCGCGCGCGGTGAAGTGTTTCAGGTCGCGCATCTGTGTCGCCGGATCGCACGAGACGTAAACGACTGCGCGCGGGCCGAAGGCGAAGAGCTGGTTGAGGAAATTTTCGTCGCAGCCTTTTCGTGGTGGATCGATGACGACGACGGTGTCGCGTGACGGAAACGTGAGCCCGGAGAAGATCGACGAAGCGTCGCCCGCGAGGAAAGTGGCGTTGGCGATGTGATTGGCCGCGGCGTTTTCGCGCGCGAACGCGATGGAGGTTTCGCTGATCTCGACACCGGCGACTTGCTCAAATGCGGGCGCCGCGGTGAGCGCGAAGAGTCCGCTGCCACAGTACGCATCGACGAGGAAACGCGCGCCGGAGGCGGCGGCCTGGTCGCGCACATAGGAGGTGAACGCGGGCAGGATAAAGGGATTGTTCTGGAAAAAGTCGCGCGCGAGGAAGTGCAGTTTCAGGTCGCCGACCTGCTCGTGAATCACGGCATCGTAATCGGTGATGACGCCTTCCTGCGCGTGACGCAGGAGGAGCGTGGCGGCGCGCTTGAATTCGCCGGCGGCGGCGCGCGCGCGCGTCTTGGCGCGGACCTCGGGGAGTTTTTCGTTGATGGCATCGGTCGCGATGTAGCAACGCGGCACATCGACGAGATCGAAGCGTGTGCCCTGGCGGAGAAAACCGATGGGGAAGTTTTCTTCGTCGAGCGCAGCGCCGGCAGCCAGCGGTTGAGCGCCGGGACTGGAAGCGGCTGTCTCGCTCTTGGTACTTGTCCCTTGGCCCTTCTCCCTCGCCGCGTCCTGCGGCCGCGGCGGATTAAAATGCGGCGTGATCTTCGAACGATAGCCGTATTCGCGCGGCGAACCGATGACGGGCTGGACGGGAAACTCGAGCCCGGCCATGTGGCGCAGGAGTTCGCCGACCTGGCGCTGTTTCCAGGCAAGCTGTTCTTTGTATTCGAAATGCTGATACTGGCATCCGCCGCAGCGGCTGAAGAGCGGGCAAGGCGCGGTTATCCGATGCGGCGAGGGCTGCAGGACTGCGAGGAGGTCGGCTTCGCTGTAGTTCTTGTGATTGCGAAACACGCGGGCGCGCACGCGTTCGCCGGGGAGCGCGAAGGGCACCATGATCACCCACGACGATTCTTCGCCGGTGGCCGGATCGTGCAGCGGCACGCGGCCGAGGCCGACGCCGAGATTCGTCAGCGTGGCGATCTCGAGTTCGATCTCCGCATGATACGCGAAGGGATGGTCGTTGAATTTCTTTTTCTTAACCACAGAGGCACAGAGGACACAGAGCGCGGGCGGAAAGAGGAAGCGTAATCTCGGGGTTGGTGGAACGCGCCGTCCCGGCGCGTTGATGTTTGGCGTTCTACTGTTTTCGATATCGCTCAGCGTGCGCGGGGCGCGCGCTCCACCCTCGGGCGATGTAAACTCGGGCTAGATTCTCTGTGCTCTCTGTGGTTCCTTCTCTCCGATGTTCGTCGAAAAAATCACCAGTCTCCAGAATCCACGCGTGAAGCAGCTCGTGAAGCTGCGCGACCGGCGTCCGCGCGACGAGGCGGGCGTGTTTCTTGTCGAAGGTTATCGGGAAGTGCGGCGCGCGTTGGAGAAAGGCGTGCAGCTGCGGGAACTCTATTTTTCTCCCGAATGGTTTTTGGGAGAAAACGAGCCGGCGCTCATCGCCGAGGCGCAGGCGGCGGGTGCGCAGGCGTTTGAACTTTCGAAAGAAGCGTTTGGCAAAGTGGCGTATCGCGAGCGTCCCGACGGATTGCTGGCGGTGGCGCCGCAGTGGAAACGCGGCCTGGACGATCTGGTTTTGAAACCGGAGCCCTTTCTCCTCGTGGTCGAAGCGATCGAGAAACCGGGCAATCTCGGCACGATCCTGCGCAGCGCGGACGCGGCCGGCGTGGATGCGTTGATCCTGTGCGATCCGGTCACGGATATCTTTAATCCCAACGTGGTCCGCGCTTCGACGGGCGTGTTGTTTTCTGTGCCGGTGATCGTCGCGGAAAGCCAGCCGGTGCGCGCGTGGCTGCGCGAGAAAGGCATTCGTGCAGTGGCGACGACGCCCGCGGCAAAAGAACTGCACACCAACACTGACCTGCGTGGCCCGCTCGCGATCGTGATGGGCAGCGAGCAGTACGGCTTGAGCGATTTTTGGTTGAAGGAAAGCGACGCCCAAGTGCGCATCCCGATGGCCGGCCAGGCCGACTCGTTAAACGTCGCGATGGCGACGATCATCACGCTGTTCGAAGCGGTGCGTCAGCGAGGCGCGTGAGTCGTTGAGAAATTTTCACCGCGGAGGCGCCGAGGTCGCGGAGAGAATTGGCCGCGCTTTTTCAGCGAACGCTCAGAGTCGATTCACCAGACTCCGATACGGCGGGAGAAGGGCGACGGCCATGAAGAGTTTGGCGGCGAGGTCTCCGGTGGCGAGCTGCAGCCAGTTCATTTCCGTGCCGGCGAAGGCGAGGCTGAAGAAAATCGCGGTGTCCACAACCGATGCCACCGACGAGCCGAAGAACGGCGCTTTCCACCAGCTCTGACGGCGGAGTTGGTTGAAGATCGACACATCGAGCAGTTGCGACACGAGGAACGCCGTGCCCGAGGCGATGCCGATGCGCACGGGCGCGAAGATCACCGAGAGCAACAGGCCTATCGCGAAACCGATCCAGACAACACGACGCGCCGCGGAAGGGCCGGCGATGCGATTGCAGACATCGGTCACAAAATACGCGACCGGGTAGGAAAACGCACCCCACGTGAGCCATGGATTGATCGGGTATTGCACCAGCAGATTCGAGAGCAGCACGACGGCCGCCATCGCGAGGGCGAAGGCTGGGAAATAGCGTGTATTCATTTTTGGATACGGCCTTCGCGGCGATACCAGTCCACGAGTTCTGCGGTTCCTTCGGCCATGGACACGCGCGGCTGGTAACCAAGATCGCGGCGCGCGGCGTCGATGGAGAACCAATGATCCTTCGCGAGCTCGGCGGCGACGAAGCGTGTCATCGGAGGTTCGCCCTTGAGTGGGAGCGCGCGCCACAGCGTCTCGCAGACTGCGCCGACGGCCGAGGCGCTGCGCAACGAGATGCGGCGCGTGACGGGTTTTTCGCCGAGCGCGGTGAGGAAATTGTTCACCCAATCCCAGAGCACGACCGGTTCGCCATTGGTGATGAAATACGCGCGGCCCGCCGCGCCCGCGGGATCGAGGCGGACGCCGGCCGGCGCGATGCCGGAGTCATTGGTATCGGCGGAATGGATACGCGAATCGGCCGGAGGTACGGGGCCGGTTTTCAGAGGGGGACGGTCGGGAGTGTCACGTATTACGTGACACTTTTTCAGGGCGGTTTCGGCGAGGAGATGGGCGTCGACGGCGTTGTCGACGTGGACCATGTCCACGCGGTTGGTCCCCTCCCCTACGATGCGCAGGCGACCGGCGCGGGCGCGGTCGAGAATGCGCGGCACGAGGTGTGGATCGCCGACGCCCCAGATGAGGTGCGGGCGCAGCGCGAGGGTGCGGAGCGCGGGCGAGTTGGCGGCGAGGACTTCGCGCTCCGCCTGCGCCTTGGTGAGCGGGTAGGCGCTGGGGCAGTCGTCGGTGAGCGGCAGCGATTCGTCGGCGCCGGCGAGGTCGCGGCCGTTGTACACGACGCTGGGCGTGCTGGTGTGGACAAAGTACGGGACGCCGGCCGCGCGCGCGCCTTCGAGGAGCGCGAGTGTACCCAAAACATTGATACGGAAAAAATCGTCGTGCCGACCCCAGACGCCGACCTTGGCGGCGACGTGGAAAATCGTGCCGATGCCCTCGCAGGCGGCGCGGACTGCGGCGGCATCGTCGAGCGATGTCTGCACAAAACGCACACCGCGCGCGGCGAGGTCAGGCGCGGGGTGGCGCGCGAGCACCGTCACTGCGCGCCCGGCGGCGAGCAGGCGTTCGACGAGACGGCGTCCGAGGAAACCGGTGCCGCCGGTGACGAGTGCGTGAGTGTTTTCCACCCCGGACACGAAACACAGGCGCGTGCGCGGAGGAAGTCCGTTTCGCGAAAACAGGCTGACTCCGCCGGGCATCGCTTATGGTCGGGCGCGGTGCAGTGCTAAGCGCTTGCCTCGGCGCGGGCTGCGGGCGTCGATGATGCGCATGTACCCCAAGGCGAGCAGAGGGCTGTTGTTCTTATTGTGTCTCACGCCGGTCACGCTGGCGTCCGATCTGGATCAAGCGTTGAAACGCATGGAGCCGGTGCCGGATGACCAGCCGATACCGGTGGTGGATTTTTTCCGGATGCCGTTGTTCGAGAGTCCGCAGCTCAATCCTGGCGGCACGCGTTTTGGCGCGATCGTTTCCACCATGGACGACCGGCAGGACTTGATCACGATGGACCTGGCGACAAAACGCGCGGAGCGGATCACGGGAAAAGGCGACTACGACATCTACGACTTCGATTGGTTGAGCGACCGCCGCCTGGTGTTTCGCATCTCGGAAGGCAAACGCTACTCGACGGGCATGTTTGCCGCGGAGCTCGGCGGATTCACGAGCACGTATGTGTTGCAGCGCTACAACGTGATGGTCCCGGTCGGCTTCCCCCGAGGAAAGCCCGACGAAATGATCGCATGGATACGCAGCAGCGCCCGCACGCGGGGCGGCGATGGCGGAGCCATCAAAATCGATACGCGACGGAATGCGCAGATGATCGACGACGGCGATGCCATCCATGTGAACGACGATGGCCTGCGCGCGAAAATTCTCCGCACCTATCCCGAGCCGAAGGGTGGGACCGTGGTGGCTTATGTCGCCGACCGCGAAGGTGAGCTGGCGTGGGCGATCACTTCGAAAGACGGCGTGGCCAAGCTGCATCATTTGACTGAGGGAAAATGGAACGCGTGTGCCACCGATCTCGATGAGATCGACATCATGACCGTCGGTGATCGGGCGGGCGAGTTGCTGGTGCTGGCGACCAAGGAGGAGGGAAAACCCAAGGCGCTTTATCGCTATGACGCGATCGCGGGCACGCTTGGCGAGCTGCTCTACGAAGATGACAGCTACGATATCAAGGGCGTGCGTTTCTACCGTCATCCGGTGGATGGTCGCGTGCTCGGGATGCAGTACGCGCGGAAAGGTCCGTTCGTGGTGTGGTTCGATCTGTTGTACGCGCGGATCCAGGAAGGCATTCAGCGCAGCTTTCCCAACGACATCGTGCGCATCGTCGGAAGCGATCAGCAGGAGAAACAGTTTTTTGTGCGGGTGTTTTCCGATACGCGTCCCTCCGCCTACTATCATCTCGATCAGGAGAAACGACGCGTCGATCTGATCGCCAACGCCAGTCCTTGGATCGATCCGAAGCGCATGCGGCCGATGCAGGTGATCGCCTACAAGACGCGCGACGGAAAAGACATCGAAGGTTATCTCACGCTGCCGGCCGGCGCCTCGAAGGAAACGCCGGCGCCGCTCGTGGTGCTGCCTCATGGCGGACCGTGGGTGCGCGATCATTGGGGGTGGAACGCGGAAGTGCAGTTTCTCGCGAGCCGCGGCTATGCGGTTTTTCAACCCAACTACCGCGGGTCCACGGGTTATGGCTGGCGGTTTTCCGACGAGGACATGTGGGATTTTCGGAAGATGCACGACGACGTCACCGATGGCGTGAAACGACTCCTGCGCAGCGGCCTGATCGATCGCGACCGGGTCGCCATCATGGGCGGATCGTTTGGCGGTTACCTCGCGTTGTGCGGAGCCGTTTACGAGGAGGATCTGTATCGCTGCGCGATCACGATCGCCGGTGTTTTCGACTGGGAAGAGGTGCTTTCTCAATCGCGCCGCAGCGAATATCGCCGGAGCGCGTACGGGGTGTTGCGTCGCAATCTCGGTGATCCGAAACGGAATCAGGAAAAGTTCTTCGCCATCTCACCCTCGCGCCAAGTGGAGCGGATCAAGATCCCGGTTTTTGTCGCGCACGGCTCGGCCGATCAGGTGGCTGCGGTCGCGCAGTCGAGGGATCTGATCGCCGAGCTGAGGAAGCATGGCGTGCCTCATGAAACGCAGATCGTGCGCGGCGAGGGACACGGTTTCGCGAAGATTGAAAAACAGGTGCAGCTCTACACCGAGCTCGAAGCGTTTCTCGCGAAGCATCTGGCGCCGCGCGCGCCGGCGCCGTAATTAGAGCACTTCAAATAAAACTGTGGCCAATTAAGGGGGCGGCTTTACGCCGAGATCCCTTCGCCGGCCAGGCACTTTCGATCCGTTTTTAACCGCTGATGCACACTGACGGACACTGATGATAAAGCCCCTGCCCGGGTGTAGCCGCGAGCGCGTAGCGAACGGGTGGAACGCGCCGTCCCGGCGCGTTGTTCGCATCATCCGATTGAGCGCGGTTTGAAGTGTCCGGCGGCCCGGCCCGGCGTGATCTTGGGCTCACATCCAAGGCGCAGATACGCGGCTATAGTTTAATTTAAACCGCTCTAAGCTGGCGCGCGTGGAGAAAAAGCGCGGACGAGGAAGCCTTTTTTGTATTCGGCGATCGAATACAAGGCGGCCGGCGGGGACGCCGGCGCTCCGCGGAGGACTCGAGCCCTGTTCGCGATGGCGCAGTCCGTCGAAAAACAGAAGGGACGATGCGGTGAGCATCGTCCCTTCGTGTTTGTTTGCGTGTCGCCTATGCGTGCCGATCAGGCGCCGGCGGATTTGTAGAGGATGAAGACGATCAGCTGGGCGCTGAAAACGCGCAGGAGCATGGTCAGCGGATACACAGTGGCGTAGGCCACGGCGGGCGCATCGCTGTTGGTGGTCTGCTGCGCGTAGGCGAGCGCGGGGGGATCGGTCATACTGCCGGCGAGCAGGCCGCAGAGTTCCGCGTAGTTCAGCTTCTTCCAGGCGCGGGCGAGGATGCCGATGATCAGAAGCGGCACCAGCGTGATGACGGCGCCGAAGATGAGCCAGCGCAGGCCTTCCGCGCCGAGGAGGACGTCGAGAAATTTTTCACCGGACTTCAGTCCCACCGCCGCGAGGAAGAGCGAAATGCCGATTTCGCGGACCATGTGATTCGCGGTGTGCGGCATGTGCCAGATGAGCGGGCCCGTGGTGGTGAGTCGCGAGAGCACGATGGCCACGACGATGGGACCGCCGGCGAGGCCGAGCTTCACCGCAGCGGGCAGGCCGGGGATGAACAGCGGTATCGATCCCACCAATACACCGAGCGCGATGCCGAGGAAGAACGTGATGGGCTGCGGCGTCTCGAGCGCCTTGGGAGAATTGCCGACTTCGGCGGCGACGGCCTCGATCTGCGGGGCTTCGCCGACCGCCATGAGGATGTCGCCAAACTGGATGCGGAAGCCCGAGTTGGGTGTGAATTCCAAGCCCTGGCGTGTCACGCGGGTGACGACCACATGGTGATGCGCAAACGTCGTGAGCTCGGAGAGCGATTTCCCGAACACGGCGGCTTTGGTGACGATGAGGCGGCGGTTGATGACCGGGCCGGGCACGGCCTTGAGGTCCACACCCGTCTCCGCGCCGATCACGATGCGCAGCGTTTCGAGACCGTCCTCCGGGCCGACCACGTGGAGGATGTCGCCGAGCTGGAGTTTGGTGTTGGGATGGGCGACCGCGACGACGCCGTTGCGCGAAAAACGGGAGATGACGACGCCGGAATCGCCGAGGCCGGGGACGGCGGCGAGGGTGCGGCCGACGAGGTTGGGATTGCGCACCTCGAAATTGCGCGTGGAAGGCGGCGGCACGGCGGGACGGTTCGCGACCTCAGCGGCGTGGACCTCTTTCTGCACATCGATGCGGAAGAGGGTGCGGATGACGAGCATCGCGATGATGATGCCGAGGACGCCGAAGGGATACGCGATGGCGTAGCCGAGGCCTTGCACGACGGCGGCGTCGTGGCCCGCCTGGACTTCCGCGAGCGCCTGCTGGGCGGCGGCGAGGCTGGGCGTGTTGGTGGTGGCGCCCGAAAGCAGGCCGGCGCCGGCGGGCACGCTGACCTTTTCGAGGACGATCCACAGCGAGGCGATGAGCACGCCGAGCAGCACGATGCCCGCGGCGAAAAGATTCAGCACGAGTCCGCGTGAGCGCAGCGAGGCGAAGAACCCCGGGCCGATTTGCAGGCCCAATGCGTACACGAAGAGGATCAGTCCGAACTCGCGCACGAACTCGAGGACATGATGGTCAAACGTGAGTTGGAAGTGCCCGAGCACGATGCCGGCGAAAAGCACGCCGGCGACGCCGAGACCGATGCCCCGGATTTTGATTTTCCCGAGGGCGGTGCCTGCGGCGCAGGTGATGCCGAGCAATATGACGGTTCGGGCGACGGATTCGACCGAGAAGAGTTGGCTGAGCCAGTCCATAAACGTTCTGTTACTGTATTTGTTGCGGTATTACATCGCAAAAGTGTGCCGGCGTGCGGCTGTGGCGAAGCGGTCGGCTACCGGTATCCGGTCAGGCCTGACTCCACGTCCGCGACGATGTCGGCGCGGCTGAAAGGACCGGATCGCAAGCGAGGCGGTCGATATGACGAGTGTTCATCGTGGATAAGCATACCGGCTTCGAGCCCGGTTTCCTCCGCAGTTTTTGGCGGGTGATGCGCGTATTCCGAAAACGACTTTGCAACGGCTTGCGCCGATGCGTCGTGCGCGAAACATGGCGCGCATGAACGACGTTTACGCACGTGCACGCGAGTTGATCGACGAAGCCCACGCGGCTGATCCGAACCGGACGGCGGACGGCAAACCCGCTGAGCTCGTCTATGCCGATCGCATGGAAGCGTGGGTGGTGAAACTTGTGCCGGACGCGTCCGCCGTGTTGCGACTCGGGGCGCGGTGTCAGCATCTCGAACGCTGGACGGTGCCGCGGGCGAGTTATCCCGAGGGCAAGGTCGGCTACCTGATGTGGCGGCGTTTTCTCTACACGAAGCAGGCGGATCGCGCGCAGGAGTTGTTGCTCAAAGCCGGCGTGAGCGAAACCGAGGCCGCGGAGGTGGCGACGTGGGTTTCGAAAACGGGTTTGAAGGCGAATGCGGGCACGCAAGCGCTCGAAGACGCGGCGTGCCTGGTGTTTTTGGAAAACGAGATCGCGGACTTCGCGGCGCAACACGCGGATTACACGCGCGAGAAGTTCGTCGATATCATCCGCAAGACGTGGAAAAAGATGAGCGCGGACGGGCAGCGGCTGGCGCTGACGATTCAGTTGCCGCCGGGGATCGCGGAACTGGTCGGGGAAGCGGTCAGTGGCGGTGGGAAATCCGAATGAGGAAGGCCGAATGCCGAAAGGGCGGCGGAATTCTGATTTCACCGCGGAGGCGCGGAGGCGGCGGAGGCGCAGGTTATGCGTCAGGCTGTTTTTCTGCGCTCTTCGTCAGTCCATGTGAGCAGAAATTCACGGAAGCGAATTCTCCACTCCAGCCAGCGACCACTCCTTGAGTCGAAACCATTGATGATCCACAGAAGACGTCCATCGGCCTCAATGATTGGGCGCTCCGGTTCGTAGATCTCTTCCAAGCCCTGAGGAAAACGATCAGGTATTCTTTCGAAATGTTTCTTATCGTCGTTCCACAAATCCACTGTGGAGCGTTCAACAGACATCATCGTTAAGTTGGCAGGGCGAATATCGAGAAAAGTGCCGGAGCTATTGGCCGGATGCTGTGGCGATAGCGTGGCAACATCGAGGTCTAGGACGATTTCTGCGCTTCGATCCTCAATGCCTAGGATGTTGCACTCATGGAGAATGATTTCCGTATGTTTCTCACTGGTAGTAGGCATCGATTTTTCTCCGCGTCTTCCGCGACTCCGCGGTGAAACTAAACGGCAATTTTGAGCTTACAGCAGCGAGCCTTGCTGGCCGTCGCTGGCGGCGGCTTTGAGGCCGATAGCGTGGTAGCCTTTGGTGGTGAGGATGCGGCCCTGCGGCGTGCGTTGCAGATAACCTTCCTGAATCAGGAAGGGTTCGTGGACTTCTTCGAGGGTCTCGGGTTCTTCGCCGACGGCGACGGCGATGGTGCTCATGCCGACGGGGCCGCCGCGGTAGTTTTCGGCCATCACGCGGAGCATGCGTTTGTCCATTTCGTCCAAGCCGGCGGCGTCGATTTCCAGAAGCTCAAGCGCGCGCGCGGCGACTTGTTGTGTGATGATGCCTTGGGCGCGTTCTTGCGCGTAGTCGCGGACGAAGTTGATGAGGTTGTTGGCGACGCGCGGCGTGCCGCGGCAGCGGGCGGCGATTTCGCGGGAGCCGGCTTCGTCGATCGAGACTTTGAGAAGGCCGCAACTGCGCTGGACGATGCCCATCAGCGTGGGGATATCGTAATAATCGAGGCGTGTCTGGAGCGTGAAGCGCGAGCGGAGCGGCGCGGTGAGCAGGCCTGCGCGGGTGGTGGCGCCGACGAGGGTGAAACGCGGGATCGTGAGGCGCACGCTGCGGGCGTTGGGGCCTTGGTCGATCATGATATCGAGGCGAAAATCCTCCATCGCGGAGTAGAGATACTCTTCGACGGTTTTCGGGATGCGGTGGATTTCGTCGATGAAGAGAAGATCGCCTTCCTCGAGGTTGGTGAGGAGTCCGGCGAGGTCGCCGGCTTTTTCGATGACGGGGCCGGAGGTGACGCGGACGTTTTTTCCGAGTTCGTTGCCGAGGATGAACGCGAGCGTGGTTTTGCCGAGGCCGGGCGGGCCGCTGAGGAGGATGTGATTGAGGGCGTCGCCGCGGCGCTTGGCGGCACCGACCATGACTTGAAGTCGCTCGACGGTTTTCGGCTGGCCGGTGAAGTCGGCAAACGAGAGCGGGCGCAGCGCGGCTTCGACGGGCGAAACGGGCGAGGTGAGTGCGGTGGTCAGGAAATTGACGCCTGTCGTAGCCGCCGCGGACGGCGGCAGAATTTTCGATTTTTGATTTTCGATTTTTGATTGGGTCACGGGCGGGGAATTCTCGGTTGGTGGAGTTTAGGCGCGAGCGGCTGGCAGGTGCCAGTTCTGAAACGCGGAGTCCGCCGGTGCGTTATGAAAACGCACTCTACCTCGGAAACCAGCAGCGGAATTTTTCACAGAAGGAAACGAAGGTAACGAAGACTCGAGGGTGAACACGGGCCGCTCTTCGTTCTCTTGGTTACCTCCTGTTCAAATGGATTGGGAAATCGAAAATCGAGAATCCCAAATCGAAAATCTCTTCACTTCCACTCCACGTCGGCGCCGAGGGCGCGGAGGTTTTCGACGAAGCGGGGGTGGGCGCGTTTGATGGTGTCGGCGTTTTTCACGACGCTGCGGCCGGGGATGCTTGCGGCGACCATGTACAACGCGATCGCGGCGCGGATCACATACGGGGCGTCCACCACGGCGGGGCGCAGCGGACGATTGCCGAAGACATTGATGCGATGCGGATCGCTCACGAGGACGTGCGCGCCGAACTTCGCTAGCTCGGGCATCCAGGAAAAACCATTTTCGTAAACCTTGTTCCAGAAATGGATCGTGCCGGTGGCGCGCGTGCTGAGGGCGATCATCAGCGGCAGCAGATCGACGGAGAAATACGGCCAGGGCGCGGCTTCGATCTTGGGGAGGAGATTGGTGGTGAACGGTTCCTCGATGACGAGCGACTGGTTGCGGCGCACGATGGCGTCGGTGCCTTCGTGCTCGATGACGACGCCGAGTTTTTTGAACGCGCGCGTGATGAGGTCGAAGTGGTGCGGGAGGGAATTTTTCACGCGCACTTCGCCGCCGGTGATGGCGCCGAGGGCGAGAAAGGTGACGACTTCGTGGTAGTCTGTATTGATGCCGGCACTACAGCCGCGGAGACGATCCACGCCCTCGACGCGGAGCATGCTGGTGCCGATGCCGTCGATTTTTGCGCCCATCGAAACGAGCACGGCGCAGAGATCCTGCACGTGCGGTTCGCTGGCGGCGTTGATGAGGGTGGAGGTGCCTTTCGCGACGGACGCGGCCATCAGGAAGTTTTCCGTGACGGTGACGGACATGTAGTCGCACCAGTGGCGGTTGCCGGTGAAACCATCGGGGAGCGCGATGACGAGCGGTTCGCCGGCGTCGATCACGGCGCCGAGTTTGGCGAAGATTTCGAGGTGCGGGTCGATCTCGCGGACACCGAGGGAGCAGCCTTTGGCGGTGGCGTTGATGGTGATTTTTTTGAGGCGGCGAAGAAGCGCGGGATAAAGCAGGACGGTGGAGCGCATGTCCTGCGGGAGCTCGTGGCTGACGAGTTCGCTGCGGAAGCCGGAGTGGTCGAGATGCATCTCGCCGGTGGCGCGATCCCAGGAGATTTTCGATCCGTGGTCGGTCATGAACGTCACGATCTTGTTGAGATCGGTGATGTCGGGGACGTTGGTCAGGTGGACCGGCTCGTCGGTGAGCAACGTGGCGCAGACGATGGGCAGCGCGGAGTTTTTGTTGCCGGAGGGCGTGATGGTGCCGGAGAGCGGTTTGCCGCCGTTGACGATGAGATCGGACATGGAGGATGGGCGAAGGGCCAGAGGCGAAAGGCGAAGCGGCAAGGGTGAGGGGCGAACGGCAAAGGGCAAAAGCCGAAAGTGTGCGGGCGCGTCGAAAGGCGCGTGAAGCGGAGTTTTTCAGACCGGATTAACAGACGAAAGGCATCCGGCGCGAGGCGAGTGCCGCGCGATTGCGCGATATCCGGGGCGGGGCGCGCTGTGTGATCCGGACGTCCGTATCATCGCGAGATTGCCGCCCTGCCCTGCCTGCGGATTCTCCGACGTTTTATGAGAAAAGTCTTTGCCCAGTTCGTGTCCGCTTTCGCCTTGCTTGCCGGTTCGCTTTTCGCGGCGCCGCAACACCCCGCGATCGTGAGCAGCCAGTTTATTTACGACACCGGTCCGTATCCGAGTGTGCATGCATCGACCTTGGTCGAGACGAGCGAGGGTGAGTTGCTCGCCGCGTGGTTTGGCGGCACCAACGAAAAAAATCCCGACGTCTGCATCTACCTCGCGCGTATCGAAAACGGGCGATGGTCGCGCGGCGTTCAGGTTGCCGATGGCGTGCAGCACGCGGGCAAACGTTACCCGACGTGGAATCCCGTGCTGTTTCAGCCGAAGGGCGGCCCGCTGATGTTGTTCTACAAAGTCGGCCCTTCACCGCAGACGTGGTGGGGCATGTTGATCACATCGACCGATGGCGGTCGCACGTGGAGCGAGCCGCGCCGTTTGCCGGAAGACGTGCTCGGGCCGGTGAAAAACAAACCCGTGCAGCTCGCGGATGGGACGATCCTCGCGCCCTCGAGCACGGAGACGAAAGCGGATGGCTGGCGTTTGCATATCGAGATCACGCGCGACCTCGGGAAGACGTGGCAGATCGTCGGCCCGCTGAACACGCAGGAAGAATTCAACGCCATCCAGCCGAGCATCCTCACGCACCGCGACGGTCGCTTGCAGATGCTTTCGCGCACGAAGGAAATGGTCGTCGTGACCAACTGGTCCTCGGACCAAGGCCAGACCTGGACGAAGACAGCGGCGACAGGTTTGTTCATGCCGAATTCGGGCAGCGACGCGGTGACGCTTGCTGACGGACGTCATGTGCTTGTATACAACTGGCGCGATGGCCCCGCGCCGAAGGAGACGCCCAAGGTCGAGCGCAATGCCGACGAAGTCGGGCCGTCGAAACGCGGCACACGCGCGGACTACGGCGTGCGTTATCCGCTGAATGTTTCTGTCTCCCGCGACGGCAAGCAGTGGAGCATGGCGGTGACGCTCGAAGATCAGCCCTTGCCGCATGGCTACGCGTATCCCGCGGTGATCCAGACGAAGGACGGCCTCATCCACATCAGCTACACGTGGAACCGCGAAAAAATTAAACACGTCGTCATCGATCCGAAAAAACTCTGAGAGCCGCGCGTCGATTCGGAAGCGGGCAGGCACACCTGCAGGGAAGCTCTGGGTGGGCGCAGCGCCGCGGCAGGTGTCAGCAGTTGAAACCGGTCGCCCCGATGCGACCCGGAAATGGACCGTCCCCTGGCCCCCGAGTTCAGAGGGGTTTGTCATCTATTAGATGACAAACGGGAGAGCCTCGAAGGGCCTCCCAAGCGTGTGCGCATCGGTGCGATGCTTGGGCAAGACGGCTGGCGGTGAAATGACAGGCACAAAAAAAGGCGTCCGTCGGGTGACGGACGCCTGGGGAGTCTGATGAGGCGCGCGATACGCGTCGCCAGCGCAGCCGCGTGTTAGCTGGTGGACGATGAGCCACCGTCGGAGCGGCCTTCGCCGCCGCCGCGATTGCCACCGCGTCCGCGACCGCCACGGTGATGACCGCGACCACCGCGATGGTGGTTGCGCTCGCCGTGACCACCTTGGCCGCGCTGCTCGCCGCCTTGCTGGCCTTCGGGACGAGGACCGCGGTTTTCGCCGCGAAACTCGCCACCTTGGCCGCGACCACGGCCGCCGCGATGACGACGACCGCCATCGCGATCGGAACGACGATCGCCGTATTTGCCGGAACGATTGCCGCCTTGATCGGCGGGCTTTTCGGGGGCGGCGGGTTCACCGCTGAAGAGACCTTTGATCCAGGCGATCAGACCGCCGGATTTCTTTTCCTCGACTGCGATCGGAGGCGTGGTGCCCGGTTGCTTGTCGAAACCGCGCGGAGCACGGGGCTCGCGGGGCTGACGTTGGTCGCGAGGATCGCGCGGCTGGCGCGGTTCCCGGGAGTCGCGCGGTTCGCGAGAATCGCGGGCTTCGCGCGGCTGACGAGGCTCGCGAGGTTCGCGGCGCGATTCGGCGGCGCCGGACTGGCCGTTTTCCTGATCGCGCTGACGGGCGCGTTCGGTGCGGAAGATCGGACGCTCGTCGGAGCGGCCTTCGCCCTTGGAAGGCGATCCGCCGGAGAACGAGGAGCTTTCCCAGCTTTGAGCCGGGCGGCTTTTGTTTTCCGGAGGGAGGATTTTCAATTCCGCTTTGGAAGCGGGCTCGGGTTCGACGGCGGCTTCCACAGGGGCGGAAGGAGCGGCGGGTTTTTCGACTTGGGCTTCAGGGGCCGGGCTGGCGACAGGCGTGGCTTCGGGGGCGACGACGGGCGCTGCGGGTTGGGTTTCTTCGCTGCTGGCGGCGGCCGGAGCGGGGCTGGCAGGCTCGGCGGTGGGTTCGGGAGCGAACGGATTTTTATACTCGCGCTCGGTCGTGACGATCTGGATGGCCGAGGGTTTGTAAGTGCCGGGAGCGGCGCTGGCGTTGCTGGTTTGGGCGGTGGCGGGGCTGCTGGCGCGTTTGCCACGGGCGAGGCCCGAGCCGCGGCTGTTGCCGAAGGCGGGGGCGGGCGCGGCGGCGGTAGCGGCGGCTGGCGCGGGATTCGCGGCAGGCGCTGTAGGCGCGCTCACGGTCTCGGCGGGGGCCACCGGGGCGTCGCCGGACGTTGCTGTATCTGACATGACTATGTGTTATTTATGGTTGTAATGCGCACACCGAAGAACCGGTGGCGGCGTAGGTTGGATGTCGCAGACGGAGCGCGAAAAGTGGCGTGCTCGACGACTGGAATCGCCCTGAACGTCGTCGCACGGCCATTTTTACGCAACTGCAATTTCAGGGGGGTTGCAGTGAGCGACGCGGCGTAATGACGAGGAAGTCGGAATGGGCTCACGCAAAGGCGCGGAGGCGCAAAGAAAGGCAGGTGGAGGGAATGCTGGGATCGGCGGAAGATGTATAGGGAGGAGATCGAGGCATTCTTTGCGGCTTGGCGTCTTTGCGTGAGCTTCGGTTTTGCTTTGGAGGCAGGGCTTGCCAGTGCGAAAGGCGATCCGTAGCCACGAACGCATGGACAAGCTCGAAGAGATTTTCCGCATGCAAGAGGCGCTCAATGCGCGCATCGGCGTCAATCTGCCGCCTCCGACCGAGGAGGAAAAAACCAAGTGGGTGCTCAACTACACGCGCGCGATGCAGCAGGAGACCGCCGAGCTGATCGATTCCGTGCCGTGGAAATGGTGGGCGAAGTACCAGAAATTCGACGAGCAAAACGCCAAGGTGGAGGTCGTGGACTTGTTTCATTTCCTCGTGTCGCTCGCGCAGACGCTAGGGATGACGGCCGACGATGTGTATCAGGCGTATCTTAAGAAAAACGCCGTGAACCACGCGCGCCAGGAAAGCGGCTACGTGAAGAAGGACGACGCGGATTCGCGACATATCTGAACGCGGCGGGGCCGAGTTCAGATAGGTCGAAATTTCGAACGCCAAAGGGGCAAACGCCAAAAGGTGAAAGCGTTTCAACGCGCGTCGTGAGACTGCGTGCTAAACGCTGATCGCTTTCCCGGGATGCGCCGTGGCCCACTTGGCCAGGGTGAGGCGGTGGATTTTGGCGTTGTGGCGGACATCTACGGGGAAGTTGTCGTGGAAATAAAATCGGGTGATCGCGGCCGTGACGGGATGGGCGGCGGCGAGGATGTGGAGTTCGCGGGCGAGCGCGGTCTTCGCGGATGGGGAGAGTTTTTCGCGCGGCTGGATGACGACCGCCGGTAGTTGATTTTCGGATACACCGAGACCGATCAGCGCGCAGCGCGCGACTTGCGGGTGGCGGCGGAAAACACGTTCGCAGGGTTCGGTGAATAACGGCCCTGTCGCGGTGCGCACGCGTTCGACCTTGCGTCCGCAAAACCAGAGGCGTCCGTCGGCGTCGAGATAGCCGCAGTCGCCCATCCGGTGCCAGACGGCGGCTTCGCCGCCGCTGGAAATATCAAACGTCAAAGGCCAAACGCCAAAGTTGGAGGGCTGCTTTGACGGCGACGCATGGGATGGATTTTGAGCGCTGGGATTTTTTTGGAGTTTGGAGTTTGGCGTTTGGATTTTCGCTGCCGCGGTGGCTTCGGGAAGAGCGTCATACGCCTTCGTCACGACCGGGCCGCGGACGATGATTTCGCCGATTTCGCCGCGGGGGAGTTCGCGCGTGTCTTCGATCGAAGCGATCGGTCCATCGGTGATGGCGATGATGCGGATCTCGATGCCGGGGATCGCGCGGCCGACGCACGCGCCGCCCGGCGGCGCGGAAGAGTGAGGAGTGAGGGGTGAAGGGTGAAAGGACTCGCTGGATTCGCGCGAGAAGGGCGATTGCGAGGTGTCGGCGACGGAGCGGTATTGGGCGGTGGCCGGCGTTGAGGTGCCGGGTTCCAAGGGCGAAGCGCTGTCTTCTTGAGACTTGGTACTTGGACCTTGGAACGTCATCTCCTCGGCACTCACGCTGGCGATGGGCAGCGCTTCGGTTGCGCCGTAGGGGCTGTGAAGTTGTCCGTGCGTGAGGAAGTGGCGTGAATTTTCCCAGAGCGTTTCCGGGACGGGCGCGCCGGCGCAGAGCACGCGGCGGAGCGTGGGCAGTGTAATGTTTTTTTGAATACAATGGTCGCCGATCTTGTTCCAGAGCGTGGGCGAGCCGAAGGAGTTGGTGACGTTTTCCTGGCGGATGGCCTGGACGATTTTTGCGGGATCGACGGCGGCGGGGCGCGCGGGATCGATCTCGGGCACGATCGTGGTCATGCCGAGCGCGGGATTGAAGAGTGCGAAGATCGGCAGCATCGGCAGATCCACTTCGCCGGGCTGGATGTCGTACGCCTCGCGGATGAGGCGGACTTGCGCCTCGAACATGCCGTGTTCGTAGCAGACGCCCTTGGGTGCGCCGGTGGAGCCCGAGGTGAACAGGATCGCGGCGAGATCGGTCGCGCTGCGGGTGACCAAGGGTGAAGAGTGGAGAGTGAGGGGTGAAATGCCGGAGGCGGAAAGGCGCGCGGTGGGGTTTCCGCTTGCGGGGATGCGGATGGCGACGCTGCGAAATTTTTTGCGGAAGACGCGGCTGAGGATGCGCGCGAGCGGAATGCCGAGGAGCGCGCGGGGCTGGGTGCGTTCGACGCAGGTGAGGAAACTTTTCAGGCCCATGCCGGGGTCGATCACGACGGGGACGGCGCCGATCTTGAAGAGTGCGAAGGCGGCGGCGATGAGCGGCAGGCCCTGGCGGACCATGACGAGGACGCGGTCGTCGGTTTTCACGCCGGCGGCGGTGATGCGTGCGGCCCAGGCGGAGACCTCGGCGTCGAGTTCGGCAAAGGTAAGCGTGAGATAATCGATGTCGCCGTTGGGCGTGCGGCCGCGCGGGATTTTCAGCGCGGGACGATCCGGCTGGCGCGCCGCCATGAGTGGCAGGTGTCGCGCGATGTTGGCGCTGGTGGGATTGGCGGGCGGCATCGGCGGGTTAATGGCGCAGGGAATCGTTGAAGGGAAGGCAACGGACTCGGAATTTTAACCACTGATGGAATCGCCCAACGGGCGATTCTCGAGATGCGGCCTCTCGCAAAGCTCCGGCGGGGTGGCGGAGGGGCGGCTGATGCCGCCGGGGTTCAGAGAGTGCGCGACGCCCAGACAGGAAGGCCGCGTTTGCTGTCTTCGATGATGAGGCGGACGGCGTCGCGGAGGCTGTTCTTGGCTTCTTCGACGGTTTCGCCCTGGCCGTTCGCGCCGGGGATTTCGGGGCAGATCGCCCAGTAGCCGCCTTCGGGAGCTTCTTCGATGATCGCGGTAAATTCAGCGCGCATAGGACAGGTGGCTCGCTATCGACCGTCGGTGGCGGGCATCAAAGCGGGTTTTTCTAAAAGGAGTCTAATTTGCCGGGCGACTTCCCCTAAACTTAGGCAAGATGAATCGATGGTTTTGTCGGCAATTTCACTAAAGACTGTGTCCATAGCCTTATATTCGTTCAAAATTTCTCGAATGGAGCTTTCTTTGCGATCACCTTTGGCTCTCAACCGTTTTTCCAAAGCATTTATCTCAACACGCGTGTAGATGTAATAGATAGAACTGTGGTATCTTAAATCGCCTATCGATTTGCATCTCGCGATTTTTATAAGCGCATCTCTATGGACGCTGACCGCGACTACTTGAGAAGGCATTTTTAAGATGCATTCCTTGATAGCATCCGCTTCCCAACACGTTCCTGTGTCGAGATTGTGATCCATATTGTATTCGACGAGGGTTCCTGCGAAATGTCCCGCAGTCGAAGTTTTCCCTGAGCCAGAATGGCCGATAAGCGCGATTTTCATGGGGCTTCTTGCGCGTGGCTTCTTTGTAGCTCTCGGAAAATCATCTGCGAGGCAAATTCTTTGGTCATGCGTTTGTGCATCTCGTGTTCAGCTAAAAGTAGCTGAAGCGACACTATGTTGTCGGTTGATAACAGAGGTTGGAGGACTTTCTTGTTCTTAAACCCCACGCGATCCATAGAGGCACCGA
The DNA here is from genome assembly GCA_964573305.1 of uncultured Opitutaceae bacterium. GTDB lineage: Bacteria > Verrucomicrobiota > Verrucomicrobiia > Opitutales > Opitutaceae > Nibricoccus. Next base: position 111,036 of record CAZNJG010000002.1, on the reverse strand, counting down.
TAGACCATGAGTCGAGGATATCGGCCGCTTCATTAAGGCATTCGTCCATGATCTGGGCATAGATCGCTTCCCTCGCTGATTTCCAGCCAGCCATTCTTTGCTGTGCGGTGTTCCCATACCACCCGGAAAATGTGAAGTACTCTTCATCAACATAGAATGTTGGTGGAGTGAAAAATTGGGCTTTTGTTTCGGCAAACCTCTTCACAACTGCCGCGTTGTTATATAGAGAAAACTCGGACGATGGCTGCTTCTTCGAGCAGCTGGTCATTACCAACAAGAGTAAAATGGCTGAAAATTGTCGTCTCATTATGACTCAGATGAAGAAACGCGCGCAGTATTCATCCACGGTTCGTTGCGCAAGAGGTCGGCCTGCCAGGGGAGGAGGATTTCGTCGATTTTGTGGGGGGCGCGGGCGAGGAGCGCGAGGGTCGAGCGGTTGGCGATCAAGGTCGGGTCCAAGTTGATCGCGGCGGCCACGCGGTCGCGGTCGGCTTTCAGGCGGTCTTGCAGCTCGAGCTCGGCGGGCGTGAGCGGTTGATGATTCGGGTCGCGGCCGCGGCGTTTGGGCAGCGTGTGCGGGTCGCGGTTGAGTCCGTTTTCGAGGGCGATGCGCAGGCTCGGAGCGATGCGATCGTGGCGTTTGCCGAGGCGGACCGATTCCATGAGCGCGCGCACGGAGAGGCCGTGGTCGGCGGCTTCGGCGATCTTTAGGAGCGTGTCGTTGCTCGTGACTTTGAAGGGGGGCGTGTCGAGTTTGCGGGCCCAGTCTTCGCGCCAGTGCCAGGCGGCGTGGAGCGCGCCGAGGCCGTAGGGGCGGAGGCGTTCGGAGCGGCCGATGCGCCAGTCGTTATCGTCGTCTTTGGGGAAGCCGAGGAGGCCGGATTCGATCTGGCGGTTGCATTGTTGTTCGAGCCAGCCGAGGCGGCCGAGGGCGGCGAGCTCGGCGGTGAGCAGGTCGCGGAGTTGGTAGAGGTAAAAGACGTCGAGCGAAGCGTAGTCGAGGAGGCGTTGGGTGAAGGGGCGTTTGGACCAGTTGGCGGTCTGTGAATCCTTGTCGAGGGTGACGCCGAAGTGCTCTTCGAGGAGGGCGGCGAGGCCGACGCGTTTGCGGTTGAGGAGCTGCGCCGCAAGCATCGTGTCGAAGAGGCTTTTCGGGCGGAAGCCGCAGAGGTCGTGCAGGAGGCGCAGGTCGAAATCGCTGCCGTGCATGACGAGGTGTTTTTGCGCGAGGCGCGGCCAGAGCTCGGAGAGATCGAGTCCGGGGGCGAGGACATCGACGAGGTGGATTTCGCCCGACACGTAGAACTGCAGGAGGCAGACGCGCGTCTTGTAGTGATACATGTTGTCGGCCTCGGTATCGAGGGCGGCCTCATCGGTGCGGTCGAGGGCGGCCAGGAGCGGCGGCAGTTGCGCGGGGGATTCGATGAGGGTGTAGGGAGGCGTGTCGGGCATTTTAGCTCGCGCCAAACAGGCAGAAAGGAGGCGCTTTTCCAAGCGTGCGCGTTGACGGGCTTGCGGCGGGGAACGGGTTTTGCGGCCATGGGCGGCATGAAAGTCGTGGTACTTTGTTCCGGTGGCATGGATTCGGTGACGGCGCTTTATTGGGCGCAGCGCGAGCATGAGGTGCTCGCGGCGGTGAGTTTCGATTACGGGGCGAAACATCATGCACGGGAGCTGCCGCTGGCGGCGGAGCATGCGGCGCGGCTGGGTGTGCGACACGAAGTGATCGAGCTGCCGTTTGTGGACCGGTTGTTTGCATCGGATTTATTGCAGTCGGGCGGGGAAATTCCCGAAGGGCATTACGAAGCGGAGAACATGAAGCGCACGGTCGTGCCGTTTCGGAATCCGATCATGCTCTCGATTGCGACGGGGTTCGCGGAGAGCATCGGTGCGGAGGGTTTGGTGATCGCCGCGCATGGCGGGGACCACGCGATTTATCCGGATTGCCGGGAAAATTTTATGCAGGCGATGGCCGAGGCGATGCGGCTGGGCACGTATGCGGGGATTCAGCTTTTGCGGCCGTTCATCGCGCTGAACAAAGGCGAGATCGCGGCCGAGGGCGCGCGCCTGGGCGTGGATTTTGCGCGGACGTGGTCGTGCTATAAAGGCGGTGCGCTGCACTGCGGCCAATGCGGCACCTGCGTGGAGCGGCGCGAAGCGTTTTTGCAGGCGGGCCTGAGCGATCCGACGGTGTATGCGAGTGCGGGCGAGCTGCCGGCGAAACCGTGAGGAATTGGAACCACAGAGGCACAAAGAGCGCAGAGTTCGGAGTCACATCCAGGCCTGATGCGGACGGTTGCTCTCTGTGGAGTCTGTGCCTCTGTGGTTGGTTTTCACCGATGCTGATATCCGAGATTTTTTATTCGTTGCAGGGCGAAGGCGAGCTGACGGGGGTGCCGTCGGTTTTCGTGCGGACGTCGGGTTGCAATCTTCGCTGCAACTGGTGCGACACGCCGTATGCGTCGTGGCATCCGGAGGGGGAAACGCGTTCCATCGAGGAAATCGTCGCGGAGATCGCGCGGCATCCGGCGCGGCATGTGGTGCTCACGGGTGGCGAGCCGATGATCGCAAAAGACATCCAAGCGCTCGCCGCGGCGGTGAAGGCGGCGGGGCATCACATCACGATCGAGACGGCGGCGACCGTCGCGCCGGAAGGGATCGCGTGCGATCTGGCGTCGCTGAGTCCGAAGTTAAAAAGCTCCGCGCCTGACGAGCGCCTGCCGGAGTCGTGGCGCGTGCGTCATGAGGAAACGCGTTGGCGTCCGGAGGTGGTGCGCGCGTGGGTCGATGCGTATCCGTATCAGTTGAAATTTGTCGTGAGCGCGCCGGCGGATGTGGACGAGATCGAGGCGATGTTGCGCGAGCTGGATCGCGAGATCCCGCCGTCGAAAGTGTTGTTGATGCCGGAGGGGACTTCGCTGGAGGCGTTGCGCGCGCGGGCGGCGTGGCTCGGGGAACTTTGCAAGGCGCGCGGCTACCGCTATGCGCACCGACTGCATGTCGAACTTTATGGCAACCAGCGAGGCACCTGAGCCCGGAAATCCCATCGCATCCGCAACGATGCCGGCGCCGCGCGCGTTGTCGGAGGAGCTCGCGGAGTTGCGACGCCGTTCGGCGGAAAAAGCGCTGACGTTTCAAGAGACGATCGCGGCGCTCGGGCCGCAGGGTTATGCGATTTTGGTCATCCTGTTGTCGTTGCCGTTCACGACGCCGATTCCGGTGCCGGGGCTTTCGACGGTGTTCGGGGTGATCATCGGTCACATCGCGCTGAGTTTTGCGCTGGGTCGCGAGCCGTGGATCCCGCGGCGGTTTCAGCAGCGCACGCTGCCGGCGGGATTTTTTGGAAAAGTGATGCGGGTGGCGGCGTGGATCATCCGGCTGTTGGAGAAACGGCTGCGGGCGCGCTGGGTGAAGCTCGTGGAGCACACCGCGCTGCGGCGTTTGCACGCGGTGCTGATGGTGCTGGCGGCGGCGGCGTTGCTGCTTCCCTTGCCCATTCCGTTCACGAATACATTTCCCGCGTGGGCGATCATCCTGATCGCGGCGGGGCTCCTGGAGCGCGACGGGCTTTTTATCATCGCGGGCTATCTCGTGTTCGCGGCGGGCGTGTTTTATTTTTTGTTTTTGGGCGAGGCGACGCAGCGCTTCGTGACGGCGGCGTGGGAGTGGATCACGACGCGTTGGTGAAGAAGCGGACGCGGGCTGGCGAACATCTCAATTGCGTCATTTAACGCGCATTTTTTGCCAATCCTTGCATTGCCCAAACAGAGGCCTAGCGCGTTTACTGTACGCGCCAGAAACTCACGAACGTTCACCGCCCTTATCATCACCATGGCATCATCCACTCCCGCCTCCCATGAGGATAAACTCCGCCACGCTATTAATCTACGCCTCGCGCTGCTTGGGCTGCCGACGGTGGGGGATGTGCGCTCCTCGCAATGGACCGAAATGGCGTCGCCGATTTTTGCCCGACATCGGGAGACGACCCGCCAGTTGATCGATCCGCTCAGCCCGGTGGACCATCGCATCCAGGCCTGGCTCGAACATTTCCTGACCGATGTCGGCCCCGCGCCGATGCTGCCCGCCCGCGCGCTTATCCTCGATCGACCAGGCTTGGCGCGTGCGCTCTCGTTGCCGGCGGAGGGCGATGAATGCTCCTCGGCGTTGCTCAAGAGCTACCGCGTACGCCAGGGCGTGCTGCATAATCCCGCCAGCGACCGCCGCACGACGCAGGGTGTTTTCCACGTGACCGAGGGCGGCCTGCCGATCCCGGACGACAAACTCGCGGTGCCGAAGCGCACCTTCGCGAAAATGCTCGAGCTGGCGCTCAACCCGCCGCGCGAGTTGCTCCGCCTGCCCTTCACCCAAGGCCAGCCCGCGGAAGCCGAAACCTTTGTCTCGTTGCTGCTGCGTCCGCTCGTGTGCCCTGCGGTGCCCGGCTTCATCGACGAGAAGCGCATGGAAATCCACTTCATCGCGCCGGGTTCGCTGGTGAGCAATCTGGACTTCGTCGAATCGATCTTCGGCAACGGCGGCGATCCGTACCTGCCGGAAAATGACGCCGGCATCGATGTCGAGCACTGGAACGGCCACACCGGCTGCGTGATCCTCGCGCCGCATCTTGTCTCGGTGCCGAAGCATCTCGTGGGTCTCCCGCATTGGGACCTCGCCACGCCCCGCCAGCGCCGCGATGGCATGTGTTGGAAGGACGAGAACGAACTCTATAACAACGGCTCGGCCTTCAAGCTCACCGCCCGCAACGAGCGCGGCGTCATGGTCACCCTCATCGCCGACAACTACTACGGCTACTGCAAGAAAGAGGTGAAGACCCAGATCAGCTTCTCGGCCAATCTCTACGGCCTCGTCGAAGAAGAACACGCCGGCGGCGCGCTCGTGTTCCCCAGCTACGATCTCGGCGAAGAATTCTCCGGCTACGCCGACGAGAAAAAACAATCCTTCGACGAAGCGCTCGCGCGTCTCGGCGAGACCTTCGAACTCAAACCCGAAGGCTATGCAGTCGATCGCACGCACCCCGACGTGTTCCTCGTGCCGGAGACGTCCACCTTCAACCTGCGCAAGCAGAACATTTCGTGGAAACGCGCCGATGGCTCCGCGCAGTCCATCAAGCTCCTCGCAGGAAAAACCTACCTGCGGCCCAGCGGCTATCGCGTGCACATGGAGCAGATTCCCGGCACGCCCTCCGTCTGGCGTCTCGTCGGCACGGTCGCCGAAGGCACGGTGTGTCATAAACCCTGCACCGTCTCCGGCGGCGGCAAATCCGAGATCTCCAAAGCCATCTCGTACGCGATCCTTCCGGGTCACGTCTTCGTGGCGGATTTCGACAAGGATTTCGACCAGGTCGAAGCCATCCTCGCGAAGGATTTCTGCAACCGCTTCAGCGATCCGGCCCGCAATGGTCAGGACAAACGCATGATCCTCAGCCCGCAGCGTTCGCTCGGCAGCGTGATCAAATTGCTCACGCCGTCGCGCCGCGAATACAGCGAGGAATACAACCGCTGGATCCTCTCGATCCCGCAGCACATCAAGGAGCTGATTTTTGTCCTCAAGCGCTTCCACAAGCCCGAATGGGGCGCGCACTGGCGCGAGCACTTCTCGGTCGACACCATCAACGGTCGCCCCGGCTACGAACTCAAACTCGACGGCCGCAAACTCGTCACCAACTGCCTCCGCGTCGGTTTCGAGGAAGATGGTTCCTGGCGCGTGTTCGGCCTGCGCAGCGATTTCCATCCTGCCGCCAAGGTCCAGATGGAAGACGACATCACGGCCTCCGTGGTGGCGCCCGTCAAAGCGATCAAGAACCTGCCGACCAATCTCCACGCATCCGATGCGGTGAAGTTCGTCGAAAACACCGAGGCCCGCCTCTTCCAGCGCCCCGACGATGCCGTGCACCGCGGCTACGACCATCAGGCCGAAGCCGACCTCGCCTCCCCCGGCTCCTTCATCTCGAACTTCGAGCCGCTCACCGGCGACGACGCCCGTGCCCTCGTCGAAGACGCCATCGGTTACAACGCGTACACCGAGCCGATGCGCGCCCTCATCCGCGATGCCGCCAACGGCGCGCCCGGACCGAAGTACTTCGTCTCCTCCGCGCATTCGCGCATCGTGGATGGCAAGCCCACCAAGAACCCGCGTTACCTGCAGCTCCGCCCCGACCTCGCCGATCCGCGCGGCGCTTATCTCGGCACGCTCAGCGCGCGTCTCCACCGCGGCTTGAAGAGCAAGGAACCGGTTCTCACCCCGGTCGGCGTGCTCGCTCCCGGACGTCGCAACAACCCTCCGGAAAAAGGCATCCGCTCGCTCGCGGTGTACAATCCGCTTCACTACATGGAACTGCCGGAACTCTTCATGGAGTTCATCAGCTCCATGACGGGCAAATCGCCCTCGACGACCGGCGCGGGCTCCGAAGGCGCGCTCACCAAGGGCCCCTTCAACGCGCTCCAGCCGATCATCGATCTCAACGCCGCGCTCATCTCCAACATCCTCACCGGGCACGACTCGTTCGTCTCCGCCGCGGGTTATGTCGGCCCCAAGGTTCGCGTCGATCACGACGTCAGTCTGCTCGTGCCGGAGATCTTCTCGCGCATGACTCCCGCCGAACGCGATGTTCACACGCTCATCGCCGAAGGCTGTCTGGAAAAATGCGAAGACTTCACGCACGAAGGCAAAACCGTGTCGGCCAGCCGCCTCGGCTATCGCATCACCACGCGTTTCGTCCGCATCTACTTCGGCCGCATCTTCGATCATCCGCACGCCGTCTTCACGGACGAGATGCTGCGTCCCGAAACGCAGGACATGGCGACCTTCGTGGATGGCATGGATAACATCACCGCCACTCACCGCCGCGTCGCCGAAAGTTATTTCGCCGACAAGTCGATCGAGATCGCGGTGCCGCCGCTCAAGGCGCTGCTTCACATCATGGCCTATGGCGAATACGAGGGCAAAACGCTCGAGGATCCGTCCGTCCGCGCCTTGTTCACGAAGGAGAACATGCTCTCGAGCACCTGGTACGCCGACCGTCTCCGCGCGAAGCAGGCGGCCGAAGCCACCTTGTGGAAACGCCACGTGAAGTACCTCGAAAACTATCTCGACCGCGCAAACCACGAGGACACCGCCAAGCGCTTCGATCTCAAAGGCCGTCTCGCAACGGCCACTGCCGAGCTGCGCCGCGTCGAATCGCCCGAATACCTCGCAAGCCTCCAGTACACGCTCGGCCTGCAACCGCTGGCCTGAGTCCATTCCGCTGACTCTGCTGACGGAAGCGCGGCGCCGAAAAGCCGCCGCACTTCCTCAGCCGGGCCCGCTCCATCCACGCGAAACGCGCCGTCTCCCGGCGCGTTTCTTCGCATCCCTGCGAAATGGCGAGGAATGGTTCGCGCTTCTGGGCATGAGGCTTTTCGTGGCGGCTCATGATCACTGAAAAAATCGCTTTCGTCGGAGTCGGTCGCATGGGCGCCAACATGGCGCGCCGCCTTCAAGAGTGCGGTGCCACCATCGCCGCGGTTTACGATGTCCACGCGCCGTCCGCCGCCGCGCTCGCGGCCGAACTCAAGACGACACACGTCCCGTCCCTCGCCGCCGTCACGGCTGCGGCCGATGTGATTTTCACCGTCGTCACCGACGATGCTGCGCAGCTCGGCGTTTTTGCGGAGTCCGGCGATTCGCTGCTCGTGGGCGCGAAAGGGAAGATCTTCATCAACTGCGCGACGATTTCACCCGCCACGCATGTCGAAGTGGAGCGCCGCGCGAAGATCGCCGGCGCGCACACGCTCGAAGGTTGCATGGCGTCCTCCATTCCGCAGGCGCGCAACGGCACGCTCTATCTCATGTGCGGCGGTGATCGCGACACGTTTGAGCGCGTGCAGCCGATCCTCGAAAAACTCAGCGCCGCGCTGCGCTACATCGGCCGCACCGGACAGGCCGCGCAAGTGAAGGCGCTTGTGAACATGGTCATGAATATCAACACCGCCGGACTCGCCGAAGGTCTCGGACTCGGCCACGCGCTCGGTCTCGATCTGGAGATGTTGCGCGAAGTGTTTGCGCAGACCGGCGCCAATTCGCAGGTGCTCAAAACCGATGGCGAAGACATGCAGCACCGCGCGCACGATTGTTTTTTCTCCGCCGCGCACGCCGCGAAAGACAGCGGCATCGCTGCACGCTTGGGCCACGATGCCGGCTTGCGACTTCCGCTCGCCGAAGCGACCCACGCGCAATTCGAAAAGATGGTGGCGCTGGGTCTGGGCGACCTCGACAAGAGCGGCGTTGCCGAACTCACGTTCAAAGGACGGCACGCCTGAAACCGGCTCGCGCGAGCGGCAGTGCTCTGCGTGCATTTTGCGCTTCCGTCAGCATTCAGAAAAAACGTAACGCCAAATCGGACGCTTCGAGTGGCGCGACGATGGCCGCGCGTTCATGTCCGCGTGAAAGGAGTGCTTACGCATCATGTTTTCCCGCTCTTTTCTCCGCATCACGTTCCGCGTTTTTCTGCTCACGCTAACCTCGACTCTGTGTGTCGCCGCGCCGATCGATCGCGAGGCGGTCGTGCGCCGTCACACCGTGCGCGTCGATCGCGTGGATCCGGAGAGCGCGTTGAGCGTGGGCAATGGCGATTTCGCCTTCACCGTGGATGCGACCGGGCTGCAGTCGTTCGAAGAACTTTATTATAACGAGGGCATTCCGCTCGAAACGCTCTCGACCTGGGCGTGGCACGAATTTCCAAACACCGAAAACTACACGCTCGAGCAGGCCTCCGAGCCGATGTCGTTTCACGGACGTGAAATCATGTACGCGACGCGTCAGCGCAGCAAAGCGGGCGATTATTTCCGGCAGAATCCGCATCCCGTGCCGCTCGGCCAGATCGGCTTTTTGCTGAACGGAAAACCCCTCGCTCCCGAGCAACTCGGCAACGTGAAACAATCGCTCGATCTGTGGACCGGAGTTGTCCGCAGCGAGTACACGCTCGAAGGCTCGCCAGTCGTCGTCGAAACGACTTCGCACGCAGATCGCAGTGCGATCGGTGTGCGGGTGACATCGCCTTTGATCGCGAACGGCGCGCTGCAAGTGCGCATGCGTTTCCCCTACTCCCACGATCTGTCGCGTCACAACAAACCGCGCCTGGTCTGGGACGCCGCGGAGCGTCATCGCTCGACGCTTGAGCGCGCGGGGCGTTCGTCCGTTCGCATCGAACGCACGCTCGACGCGACGCGTTACCACGTCGATCTGCGTTGGGAGGATCGCGCCGCGGTTGCCGAGGCCGCGCCGCATGAGTTTCACCTCCATAGTGAAAAATCGGATACGCTCGCGTTTGTGTGCGAATTTTCCTTCGCGCAGGTGAAACAGCCGCTGAAAAACGTTCGTGCGGTGCGCACCTCCAGCGAGCGCGGCTGGAAGGATTATTGGACGCGTGGCGGCATGGTGGATTTGAGCGGCAGCACCGATCCGCGCGCGCAGGAGTTGGAGCGCCGCATCGTGCTTTCGTTGTATCTCGTGAAGGTGAATTACGCAGGCGACGTGCCGCCTGCGGAGACCGGACTCACGCACATCAGCTGGTACGGGAAGCACAACTCCGAGATGTATTTCTGGCACTCCGCGCACTTCCATCTGTGGGGACGCACGGAGCTTTTGGAGAAAGGCCTCGCGTGGTATCGCAAGATCCTTCCCGCCGGAAAAGCCGTCGCCGAGGAGCAGGGTTTCCGCGGTGTGCGCTGGCCGAAGATGTCGGGCATCGACGGACGCACCGGCCCCGGCGGAATCAATCCGTTTATCATCTGGAATCAGCCCAATCCCATTTATCTCAGCGAACTCGTTTATCGCGCGAAACCCACGCGCGCGACTTTGGAGAAATACCGCGAACTCGTTTTCGAATCGGCGGAGTTTCTCGCGTCCTTCGCACACTACGATGAAGCCACCGATCGCTATGTGCTCGGTCCACCGATCAAGAACGTGAGCGAAAAGAGCGGCGCGAATCTCACGCAAAATCCGACCTTCGAACTGGCGTTCTGGCAGTACGGCCTGCAAGTCGCGCAACAGTGGCGCGCACGTCTCGGGCTCGAACCGGATCCGCGTTGGGCCGACATCATCGCGAAACTCTCGAAGCTGCCCGTGGGCGAGGAAGGGTTTTATCTGGAGATCGAAACCTTCGCCGAAATGTACCGCCAGCCCGGCCCCGTGCCGGTGTCGATGACGTTGTCCTATGGTTATCTGCCGAAGACGCCGCTGCTCGATGTGGCGACCTTCCGCCGGACGTTCGAGGAAGTGAATCGCCGCAATGGCGTCGATCGCTGGGCGAGCTGGCAAATGGGCCAGGCGGCGTTGAGCGCCGCGCGTCTCGGCGATCCGGAAACGTCGATCGCCGTGCTCACCAATCTCTCCAAGCCCACGCGCTTCATGAACAACGGTCACGTGCGCCGTCCGAAGGAGCCCGAGGGCTGCGTCACTTATTTGCCAGTCAACGCGTCGCTGCTGTGTGCGGCCGGGGCGATGATCGCCGGTTGGGATGATGCGCCTTCGCGTCCGCACCCGGGTTTCCCCAACGACGGGACGTGGGTGATCCGGGCCGAGGGTTTGAATCCACTACCGTGATGGGCGCCCGCCGGCGCTTGATGCGCCGGCTGTGGCTCAGCATTCGCCACACGCCCGCAAATATCGCCCAGCCCAGCAGGACGGGAGCAACCAGCGAAGCTGCAGGCAGCGTCGAGGTTGTATCGCTGGCGGCGGCTGGCGTGCGGTTTTGCAACCACAGCAGTCCCGCCAGCACGACACCTGCGGCGATGATCCAAGGCCAGGTCGTCGTGGCTCCGGGCGAACGAGGCACTCGCAGGAAAAGCAAATAGCCGATCACGAGCAGCGCCACGACACCCGCGAAGCGAAGCGTTTCTGCGTCGAATGGAGAGAGGGAGGCGAAAGGGATGAGCATGATTGAGGGGCGCTAGGGGAATGGAAGGAGTTCACGTTCGGGCAGCGCCGCGCTGGCGGGCACCCGGATTTCTTCGGCGCTGGTTGCTTCCTCAAGGAAGGCGAGATCCTCCGCCGTCAGGACGATGCGGCGGGAATCGAGCAACTCACGCAGTTGCGTCGGCGAATGCACACCGATCACGGCGGCAGTCACCAACGGACGATGCAGCACCCACGCCAGTGAGATCTGGGCAGACGTGGCGTTGAGGCGCCGCGCCACCTCCGTCACGGCGGCGAGACCGCGCTCACCATAACCCGGACCAAAACGATCGGTCTGCGAATCGGCGCCCTCGCGCGAGGACGCGAGGAAACCCTCCGCGAGCGGCGCGCGGGCGAGGAACGCGAGGCGTTGTTCTTCGCACAACGACATCGCCTCGGGCTCGAAGCGCGCGCGGATGAGGAGTGAATAATCCGCCTGCAAACCCTCCATGCGGCAGTGGTTGTACTGACGCGCTTGCGACAGCGACGAGACCACGCGCCAGATCGGAAAGTTGGCCGCGATCGGGTAACGAACGAGGCCTTCGCGTATCAGCGCATCGAATACAAGCAACGCCGCGCGGTCGGGCCGGAGGGCGTCGCTCCACTCCAGCACCACGAAGTCGAGAAACGGCACGCCGAAGCGGGCCAGCGACGCGCGACAATGTTCCAGCGCGGTCTTCGCGAGCGACTGACCCTCGACCGCCTCCAGAGTGAGGCGCGTCCCAAGCACCAACTGGTCGCGCGCGATGCCGCGGGCCTGCCACCAGCGACCCACGATCTCCTCGGAATACGCGGTGTTGCCGGACTCGCCGAGCGAAGGCGTCGGCGCGGTGGCCAGGATGAAGTTCCCGCCGGCTTGATGATAGGCGTCGAGAATGCCGAACGACGTCTGTGCGTCGGTGGTGCGGCCGAAGTTCATCGTGCCCAGGCAGATTTCCGAGACGGGCAGCGAGGTCCGCCCGAGGATGCGTCGTTTGATCATAAGTTGGTAAAGGGATTGGGTTTCGAGTCAGGGGCGAAGCCGCCGCTCAGGCCGCGGTGAGTTCGCGGATATTGCCGGCGTAGCGGCGGACGGTGGCGGCGGTGGCGCGTTTGCGCAGCATGCGGTCGAGCTTCGCGATGAGGAGATCGACCGACTTGAGCGGTTCGTCGGTGCTGACGGAGGCGCTCAGATTCGGGCCGGGGAGTTCGATGTAGCCTTTGGCCTCAAATTCGACGCGGTGCGGATTGCGGGTGCGCTCCACGTCGAGGCGGATGCGGAGGATTTCCGGCTCGTGGCGGGAGAGCCGCGAGACCTTGCGGGCGATCAGGTTTTTGTCGGATTCGCTGAACTCCACACGGACACCGCGGAGGATGAGGGAAGCGGGCATGGCAAAGGAAGTATTCATGATTTGGGAGCAGGTTTCTTGGGTTCGCGGCCTGCGGGTTAGCACATGGCCGGTTTCGACACGGCGATGCGCGGAGGCGCTCGCCAAGGGATCGCTGTTTAAAACATCGCGACGCGGGAAAATCCGCCGTCTCGCGCCCGATGGAGGGAGTCTGTAGCGAGGGCGCGGATGCGACGGCAGGCACGGTCCTCGTCAGCTCACCGGCGGTTAACCGCAGGGTGAAAGGCCTGATAAATCGCGGGGCCGATCAGCCTCAGTTTACGCGCCGGCACGAGCCGAACAGACGTATGTAGTCTGTCGCGACTGAGGGGGAACTGGGTGTCGGAGCTTCATGACGCGTGTGCGCTGTCATTAACGGCCCGGAGTGGGCCGAAGTCAAGTCCGTGGGCGCCTTTCGTCGTTTTTCTAATGGCAGTAATCAGTGCCGGCGGAGGAATGTTTTCCCTCTTAAAACCTGTGACTGTATTCGGTTATTGAATACGAAGTCGGATCACGGTGCCGGCAGCACGAACTCCTGCCGCGCGATGACGATCGCGGGCCGGCCTTCGCGAATCGGCGGATCGAATTCCCATTGCGCAAGCGCGTCCGCCGCGGCGTTGGCCAGCGGCACATTGGCGCCTTTGTGCAGCACGGGGATGCGGACGCGTCCGCTTTCATCGATGAGGAATTCCAAGGTCACCCGCTCTTCCGCATGCGCACCGGCGGGAAATTGGGGTGACACCGTGCGGCGCGCCACGAGCGGTTGATCGAGCTGCGCGGGCGTGCTGAGTTTGCGCACGGGTCGCGTGCCTGCGAAGGGCGTGAGGAGCCGGTCAACCGTTTCGCGTGCTTCGTGCGAGACGATCACGCCGCGGGTTTCGAATTGGAAACGGACGTTGACGCGGACTGGCGCGTCGGGATTGAGCGGTTTGCATTCGAGACTTTGCAGGATGTCGCGGGTCAGCGGTTCGAACGCGGGATGGCTGTAGGAAAGCAGGAGCCAGTCGACCACGCGTCCGTCAGGGCCGAGGCTGATGACCACGGAAGTCTCACCATCCAGAATCCCGCGGCGGGTGAGCTCGCGCGGGAATTCAGGGTTGCTCATGTGGACGACTTGGAGTCGGGCGGGCGCGGATGGTTTGGCGACCATCGGGGTGCTGGAAACCGCCAGCGCGGCGAGCGCAAGAGCGAGCGTTTTCATGGGGACGCCGATAGCATCGTCGGAATCCCGATTTTTCGCAACGCCGGCTTAGCGGACCGTCCGCGTGGGAGCGTCACCCATCCGGATCTGGTCTGTAGTTGATTTTCAACTACAGGCCGGGTGTTCGTTTCCGCCGCGCCGTCCGCTTCCGGGCGGCAAAAGCCTGGGCATCGCGGGCGGTGCGGTGGTTTGAGAAATAGCAGATCAGGCGTGCTGGCCCGCGTGGATGCCCTCGGCGATTTCCTCGACGAGCTTGCGATTAAACTCGGGGATGTCGTCGGGTTTGCGGCTCGTCACGAGACCTTGATCGGTCACGACGGCTTCATCGCTCCACTGAGCTCCGGCGTTTTTGAGATCGGTCTTGATCGTGTGATACGAGGTGACGCGGCGGCCACGGACGACATCGGCTTCGACGAGGAGCCAGGGGCCGTGACAGATGGCGCCGACTGGCTTTTGCGCCGAGAAAAACGCGCGCACAAAACTGACCGCCTTCGGAAGGCCACGAAGTGTGTCGGGATTTTTCACGCCGCCGGGAAGCAACAGCGCGTCGAAGTCGTCGGGGTTTGCCTTATCGAGCGCGAGATCGACATCGAACGCGTCGCCGAAGTCGTTGGCGTCGCCATCCCACGCGGTCACTTGGTCGTCGACGGGAGAAACGACGACCGTTTCAGCGCCGGCATCGCGGAGGGCCTGGCGGGGTTTTTCGAATTCGCTCTGCTCGAAACCATCGGCCACGAGAATGGCCACCTTTTTTCCTTTGAGGTCGTGTTGCATGATTTTCCTTTCGCTTGTGGAGGGTGGTCGGCTGGCGGAGCCTTTCCTGCTTGATCCGTGCTAGCGAAAGGGCGCGTCGGGCGCGGCGCCTGACGCGCAAGCATTTGCGGCCGTCGAAAGTTTTGCGCCCCGCTGCGCCGACTGTTTTTTGCAGCCGTCTATGCGCACAAAAGGATGCAGCCTGCCGCGCATTGCGATTCGGGCATTGCGCGGCGTGAGAGATCGCGCGGTCGTGGATTTGCATCCGCGCGATGATCACGAAACGAGAAAACTAAAGGGTTTGGAGGCGATCGATCACGGCGCGCACGCGATCTGTGGGCATGCCCTTGGAGGCGGGAATGACGACTTTACCGGCGCGATCGACGACGTAGAAATCAGGCAGGCTGCGCGCGCTCACGCCGGTAGCTTGATTCAGCACCATGAGCTTCGACGCGTGCTCGGGCGGTACGGCGACGACGCCAGCGCCGAATTTGTCGAGGTGGCGGCGGAGTTCCTCCGGACTTTTATCGCTGGAAATAACGACGAGTTGAATGCGTGTGTCGCCCTTGGCCTGGAGACCGCGATACCACGCGATGATGTCGGGAGACGTTTGGGCGCAATAAGGGCACCAGTCGGCGGCATGGTAAATGGCGAGGTATTCAGGGGCGTTTTCGCCCAGCAGATCCACGGATGGGGCGCCTTCTTGGGTGACGAGCGCGGCAGCGAGTTCCTGATAGACCCGTGAAGGTGCGGGCGAAACGATCGCTTGCAGGCACGCCTCATAGAAATCGGTCGCCGACGGATCGAAGGAATAGGAAACGTATTTCACGGGCTCGATGAGTTTGACCTGACGTCCGTCAAAATCCGCGAGCGGGAGTTTGGCGCCTACCTCGAACACCGTTCCGTCATTGAACTCCTTTCGCTCGCGAAACGTGACAGTGTAGGGCCAAAGATCCTTGCGCGAGCGCAGCGCGGATGCGGTCAGTTTTTTCTGCTCGGGCGTGAACGCAGCGACACGTTTGCCGGCGTCGGCGAGGACGGAGGTCAGGGCAGGGTCGACGTCGAACGTCATGTCCTTGCCCGGCCAGGCGAGCACGAGCTTGTTGCGCTCGATACGGCGAATCGCGACGACCTGCCCGGCGGGCAGTGTACCACCATCGGCGAAGGCGATCTCTTGAGTGAGCGTCGTGGTTTCAGGCAGCCACAGAGGATTGCGACGGAGTTCGGCAAAAGTGATCTCAGCGGCGGAAACCGAGACGCCGGAAAGCGCGAACGCGAAGCAAAGGAAGCGAATAAAACGTGTCATAAAGAACTCAGGGATTGGCGGGGATTTTTTTAGGACAACGGCCGGACAAAAAAGACGCGAAAAAATTCACCGATCTGCATGAGTGTTGTGTACGTTGCTTGCGAGGCGCGCAGACGGTTTTTATTTTCACGCCATGTCTATCCAAGGTCGCGCTGTCCGCATCACCCAGCCGGGTGGTCCCGAAGTGTTATCTCTCGCCGAGATTCAAATCCGCGAACCCGGTCCTTCCGAGGTGCTGGTACGGGTCGCGGCGGCGGGGCTCAATCGCGCCGATTGCCTGCAACGCAAAGGCGTGTATCCGGCGCCTCCCGGCGTGGCGGCCGATGTGCCGGGCCTGGAGTTTTCCGGCACGGTGGAGCAGGTCGGTGAAGGCGCGCGAGATTTCGCCATCGGCGATCAAGTCATGGGCATTTGTGCGGGCGGCTCGATGGCCACGCATATTGTCGCGCACGAACGCGAGCTTTTGCGCATCCCGCGCAACGTCGGGCTGGTCGAGGCCGCGGCGATTCCCGAAGTGTTCATGACCGCGTACGACGCGCTCTTTGTGCAAGCGCAGCTCCAGATGGGCGAGCGGATGCTCGTCCACGCGATCGGGAGCGGCATCGGCACGGCGGCGTTGCAACTCGCGCGGGCGGCGGGCGCGACCGTGATCGGCACTTCGCGGAGCCAGCAGAAGATCGATCAAGTCAGGGCTCTCGGCCTCGATTTGGAACACGGGATCGTTGCGGGCGAAAACGGTTTCGCCGACGCGCTCAAGGCGCACGGAGGCGGCGTCGATGTGCTGCTCGATACGATCGGCGCAAAATATCTGGGCGAAAATATCAAGGCCATGGCGCCGCGCGGCCGGATTGTCGTGATCGGCCTGCTCGGCGGCACGAAAGCGGAGCTGCCGCTGGGGGTTGTCCTCGCGAAACGCCTCTCGCTACACGGTAGCGTTCTGCGAAGCCGGCCGTTGGAAGAAAAAGCTGACCTCGCGCAACGCTTCAGCCGCTCCGTGCTGCCGCTCTTCGAACAGGGAAAACTCAAGCCGGTCATCGCCGAGGTGATGCCGATGGCTGATGTGCAAGAAGCCCACCGCCGCATGGAAGCCAACGAAGTCATCGGAAAACTCGTGCTGCGCTGGTGAAGGCTGCGCTAATAGAAGCGCATTGTAACGCACGCGGAGAACAAGACGTCTGTAGTATTTCAAATAAACGGCGCCTTGGGCAGGAGGAGCCGGCTCGTTCCGGGCCATGCTTGTCGAGTTAAAGCCGCGGACGGCGCGGAGTTCGCATGCCAAAATGACCGCAGTCTTAACGAAAACGATATAGTCAATTTCTACGCAGGCTATTGTTGTTGGTGGAGGTTGAAACGAGATAGCTGCTCGCGCAGGGCTGCGTTCTCCTTTTCCAAGCGCGCGACGCGTTTCTCTTGAGCGATTTGGTGCAAGGTGAGCTCCTCCAGTTTTGCCAGAAAGAACGCCTGCATGTGTCCCAAGCTGACACCGCCGCGTTCTACCTCGACGTCGGTAGGAATTCCCGGGAGGTGTTTATGCTCTTTGACGTGCGCCTCGACATCGGAGAGCGAAAGAAGCGCATAGTCGTCGGCAAAAACATGATCGGCCCAACCGGTAGTTTCCACGATAATCTCCTTCGCCTTGATCGTGCCATTGACGGCTAGCTTATGCAAAGGATCGGTGACGCCGATACCGATATGGCCGGTGGGTGCGAATGACATAAACGAACCATTCGGATAATTGGACCACATGATCGTGCTGCCTCCGTCGTCTTGATAAATTTCCAGTCCACGCGTGGGAGCCACTTGATTACGCAAACGAAAGGCCCAGGGCCCGGCGCCATGCGTTTCGATCATCAGGCCTGCGGATGTGTTTCCGCCGTCTATATGCAACTTCGCACCTATGTTTGTTGTACCGATACCGACATGTCCGGTGCTATTGATTGTCAAACGCTCACCCCCCTCCGGAGAAAAACCTGAACTGACCGGCTTGTTCTCTTCCGATGACGAAGTCACCGCCGTTGGCGGGACCCGTGTAAATAATCCCGGTGCGGTTGCCCGCGGCATCGTAGAACGAAAGCCCTTGACGATCATCGGCCCCGTTGGATTGCAACATGAGTTGCGCAGAACCGGGCGCGAATGGTCCTTGAACGTGCAACGACGTCCAAGGTGCGGCGGTGCCGATGCCGACGGGTCCGGATGGATTGAGTGCATTGGTTTGCGCGCATAGGGCGGTGGCGAAGATAAAACCAAAGACGAAAACGAGACGTTTCATAGTGAGCTGTTTGAAGACTGCTTTTAATGACCGTGAGAGGAACCGATAGAAAAACGCGCCGATGATGACGGTTCTGTTTATTGCGCTATCGAGATTTCCTCCTTCTGTAAGGGAGACCTGAAAATCAGAAGAAGCTCGTTGGATTAACGTCCTTCGAGCTGATCGAGCCGTGCTTGCATTACTGCCATTTTCTTCTCCTGGGCGATGGCGTGCAGCGTGAACTCTTCAATCTTTGCAAGCAGCTTGGCCTGGATTTCACCGACGGAAACGCCCTCGGAAGCAATTTGAGCGGCTGATGGAATGTCCGGAAGATGCCGCTTGGCTTTGATGTGAGCCTCAACTTCGGAAAGTGGGGCGAGCCGGTAGTTGTCATCGAACACGTAATCCGACCAGCCCGTTGTTTCGACGATCAACTCCTTCGCCTTAATTGTGCCGTTCACGGAGAGTTTGTGGGTTGGGTTGGTCGTGCCAATGCCGACGCTTCCTAACACAAAAAGATTATCGTTTCCCCAGTTTCGACCGTCCGGTGAATAGCCAATCAGCAATGATGGTTTTGTAGAGAAAACCCATCGTGGGTCCGGAGAGTTAAAGCGCATACCATAATATTCGTCGATGCGAGCGTAGGGAAGATTGTCGGGGGCCAGGCCTGATCCAAAAAAATACAGACGATTGCCTGTTATCCCGGCATTGCCTCCGCGCACATCGAGAGCTGTGACAGGGTTCGTGGTTCCGATGCCGACGTTGCCGTGGTTGGTGATGGTGAGCGGTGTTCTGTCACCATACGAAGCATCCTTTGTCTTGAAATCCCACGCAAAGGTCCCGGGAATGGGTGACCTTCCAAAGATGCCGATAGTGTAAATGGTCGGTTCAAGGGGGGCCGATGCTAGAACGGAATCGCCGGCGATATGCAATCGGGCTAGCGGGCTCGTAGTTCCTATACCGATATTGCCCTGAGGGGTGATACGCATCCTGATAGTCCCGGTGCGTGTGCTATTACCCGAGGCGGTTATGAAATTCAAAAAAGTCGCTGCGTTGAACTCGTCCAAGCCACCTCCGATCGATACAGCATTATTGGAAATATCACTGCTGCCGGATATCAGCGTGAAGCCTTCGGACTCTCCGCTTTCATCATATTGCCGGGAGGTGATTGACGTAAATATATTGGGCGAGTCTAGCCTGATGGTTCCCAAGTTCGCGTTGCCAAAGCCATAGACATGCAAGGGCGAGTATGGATAGCTGTCATGTTTCAACACGTTGTCCGCAGGCGGAGGGTGCGCATGGGTGTGGGTGTATAAACAACAAACCTACAACCATTTCCTACGGACAACATGCACGGTAATGCCCGCCTAACGTCGCTCAGTCGAGCGGAGGTGATCAAAGACATCGTTCGCCGGGCAAGGTAACGCTCAACACGTGTCTGTTTTTCCGGGGTAAGCCTAGGGCTTACCCCGCCTTGCCTCTTCCCGGTGCGAAACTCGTCTGGGGACAGGCGAGAGTGAGCACGGTCATATCGATCGTAATTTTAAGTTTGGTCTCTTTCTTCCGTCTTACAAATTTGGGTTAGGGGATTTGTTTTTGGCGGTCGTTGTGTTTAACAGGGATGGACTGATGCCGTTCGCCCTTTTCATCATAGCTCCATAGTATGACCTCACCATTTGGCTTGGTGGCCGAAATGCGCCGTCCAATATCATCATATGCGTAGCGAGCAACCTCCCCTTTATTATTTGAGATCGACACCAGTCGCGAGCTGTCGTCGTAACCCATTAATAGTATAGATTCCTCATTCTCTATTGATCGATCGATTTGTTGGATCGGCTTTCCTTCTGAATTGTAGATGATTTTGGTCATCGATCCGTTTGGATGGTAGATGACTGTTGGCTGCGTCCCGACGCCGCACGTGGAGCAATTGCTGTCGAGTGGGCTATATTCGTAACGTGTAGTTTCGCCATTGGCGGCCTTTTTTTCCACCAATCGGCTTAGCCCATCGTACGACATGAGGGTTTTGCCCCCGTCAGCGTCCGAATCGGCTATGATGCGCCCATAGTTGTCGTACTCAAGCATCTGGGTTTTCCCGCTAGAATAGCGTATCTTTACGGGTAGTCCTCTGGAGTTGCGTTCCGTCGTAACAGAGGCGCCGTTGGAGTACATTCTTTCAGTCTCCTCGCCAAATTTATTATATTTATAGTTTGTTGTAAGTCCTTTATCGTCGGTCAACTCCGTTACGAGTCCCGAATTATCACGAATTATGCGATAAGCGACGCCGTCTCTGTCTGTAAATTTAATTACTCTGCCAAGCGAATCATACTCATAGTCTAAAGAGCTTCCATCAATGTTCTTCTTGTTGATTAAATAGCCATGTTCATCCCAGGTGCTTTGAGCTTTACGGTCGCCGGCTGATGTTAGACTGAGAGGTTTGCCTTTTTCATCCCAATTAAACTCCGATTGAATGACTCCATTCTTTTTAATTCGAGATATCTTTTTGCTTTCATTGTACTCGATGGAAATGTTTGCTCCGTCCGGAGTTTTAGTTTGAATGTGGGCGCCTTTTCCGCCGTCTAGGTAATCGTATTGATATGTTTTACCGCTAGAATTTGTAAATGAAGTGGGGCGGCCGTACGTTTCCGGAGGAATTGTATATTTTTCTGTTTTTCCGCCTGCATATCGCACCTCTTTTTTCTCGGGAGTTGCCGCGTCTACCTCATAACTTGCATAAATATTTCCTGTGACTGGGTCGATCTCTTGATGGATGGCTCCTAGATCATCCACTTGCAGGCCGTTATGATAGCTATAGCGTATACGCTTAGCCATCCCGGCATATTGAGGGTCGTCTGCTTCGGCTAGTGCTGGATTTGCGGTCGGAGTCTGTTGTAGGTAACTATAGCTGGCTTGGATGTTATCTCCGTAGTTGGCTTTTGCCAGCACCGGATATTGACGAAGTGTGATAAGATTTTTTATCACTTCATAATCATATGTCACTTTGCGTCCATTGCTGGCCTGAACTTCTTTTAGCAGAATTGTGGTTTTAGTTGCCGGCGTGAGCCCGGCGATGGATGCGCCGACGAGTTCTTTTTCCGTCCCCGGTGCTGGCAAGATGCGGATCCTGGTAATTTTCTTTGATCGATTTTCGCCTAGGTCGATCTGGCAGATGTTTTCTCTGGGAAGCGCGCTCGAGTAGATGCTCGTGGTGTCGTCGTCGAATGCGTATTGAGCGTTGGCTGATGTCCCCAAGGCTGTTCCACTCAATGGCCTTACTTCATCTGTAGAGTAGAGCTCCACGGAAGCCAATTTGAGGGAGGATGCTTGTTCACGGGTCCCGGACCGGCCACATATCCAAAGATAGCGAAAGTTTTTTTCTTGAAGGTGTTCCGGGACGGATATTTCCACCCACTCCTGAGGCGCAGGAGCCTTTTTGATTACAGCTAAGCGTGTCCACTCAGGCATATCGTGCACGAGTTCGTCATAAATTAGGGTGTAAGAGGCCCCCGACGGTTCGGTAATCTTTTCCAATCTGCCTGCGGAGTTGTATTCCAGCGTTGTTGTTAAGCCGTGCTCATCTATTGTCGCTCGGAGCTGGTAGTCTGATCGATCCTTGTACTCTCGTGAACTGATTCGATGGAATTTATATACAGTATTTTCGGCTGATATATATTCGAACCCCTCATTTGTTTTGATTAATTTTTCTGGGGCCATGGAGAAAGATTCCCAGTGGCCGGGAGTTTCGGTGGGAAAGAATTCCCGGGTAAACCCCGAAGGTGATACGAATTGATAGCGTGGCGGAGGGGCTTTCGTTCCTCGCTTGGGTTTCTCCAAAAGCTCGTATTCCCAAGAATGGCGCCAGCCTCCGCCAAGTCCGAGGGTACGGTCCCTGCCGGTTAAAACCGTATTGTGGAAGCGGCTCCATGACCATCGACCTGACTTTGCTGTTCCGTATTGCGTGATATCTGTGATGACTCTTTGTGCAGATCCGTTGCTTACTCGAAACTGATTGGGGCCGCCCCACCCTTCTATGGTATTTTTATTTTGGAAGAAGTAATAGATGTCCAGAGTCATGCATCCACTGGTCCAGTCTGGGCAGCGTGTGCTTTCGAATAGGACGTTAATAGTGGCTAATTGAGGGCGCCCTTCTGAAAAAACATAGTTTTTCTCAACCCAAATTTCAGCCTCGCATCCTTCGTCTGTCATGGACGTTGAATCGATTTCCGAATAAGGCTCGTGTCCTAAGAGGGGACTTGCATAAAATGCGCCTAGTGTAGAGGCAATGCATATTGCTGTGAGACGCGTGCGGTGTGAATTAAGTTTCATTTGGCGGCTAGAGTTAGGCGTTTAGAGCGGGTGTTGGCTTCGATTAGTGGTATTCCTCAAGCAGCCAGCTGGTTTGTGGGTTTGGTCTTTTAGATCACAATTGCTCGCGTGATGTGCTGCCGGATGAGAGGGTGGGTGTGTTTATCTTTGCGAGGCGATAATATGGCTAAGGTCTTTTTTGCGGGACCGGCTCTTGGATGTTTGGGGTGTATTTGTTGAATAAACGGCCATAGCGGGCGGGCTATATGATTTTTCCGGGGGCTTCGCCAGAGGTGAAAGCAGTGCATGCTCACTTGGCGTCAAGAGGTTTGATGTGGACGCGTTCCGTGTTGTTGCGGATTGCTTGCAAACTGTATTGAATCGCGTGAGGGTAAACTGCATATGTGGGCGGGCATGTAGTAGTTATTGATGGTAATGCTGCATCTATGACGGGTGTGTGTGCAGTATATGATTTGTTAGTTGTTCTCAGGTCGCGTCATCTGCATTTAGCAGGATAAGCGCCTTTATTCTAAAGGCCGAGTGGGAGGCCATTGGAGAGGGTGATTGATTGTCGCATCTGGTATAAATTAACTTTCGGGGGGGAGGGCTTCGAGGATGATGCTCTGATTGATGGCGTCCTTAAAATGCGCCGCCTTTTCCCTCCACTTTTTCTTACCCTCACCAGGCTCCCATTGAATTATATCGATTCCGACATCTATAAATAGGCGATCGGTCAGGGGCATCGATATTATTTCCAATAGGCTCGTTTCGCCGGCTCCAGATTTGTCTCCTTCAAAAAACCTCGATAAAATTGCCATTTGTGAGTTTTGAACATGCCTGCTGCATCCTATAAAGCTATTTGGGAATAGTTTATTATATCTCCAGATTAGGTATTTTTGCAGTTCTTCAGCGCTTGATATTTCGCCCTTATAGTCGGGCGATTTCTCTTTTATCATTACATGGAACTTGAGGCTGCCGTAAGCTCCTCGCCAGAAAGGCCCATTAAAATCATACAGGATTTCTGCGAGTGAGAGAAATCCTGAGGCGCGCACTGGTTCTTTTGCAGGGTTAAATTGAGTCCTTATTTGCGTAGGGCTTACTTGGGATGCGATTTCACTTGGCAGTGAAAAACGGAGCATGTGGTGTGCTAGGTCGATTGAATAGGGGACCATTTCGGATGTGGCGGCGTTTGCGGATGTGGCGGCGCTCAGTGCTGCTATTAGAAGTGCAAGTGTTATTCTTGTTTTCATATAAATATTTATTGTATTTTCCAGTTCCAGAATGGTTTTGGTGCGGTATGATGGCTGAGTTTTTCAAATGCTAAAAGCGGGGCTGCCGCCAAGCTTTTTAATATAGAAATCGGATTTCCGTTTAATCCTATTAGGTTGGGCACAAGGTCCCAGTCGCTGAAATAATACGATTCGACATGCACGCCAGCGCGTTCTGCGATGGACTTTGTTGCCCATTTATTATTCGCCCCTGCATTGAAAGTTACTTCGTTTGAGGACAGGCTTGTTGATCCATTGTTCATTGAGTATCGCATGGCCTCCGCAAATATTGCACCGCCTTGACTATGTGCGATCCAAGCGACGCGGTGGTTTGGTGTCTCCTGAATGTCCTGCAGGAGGCCCGCCAAGGTCTTGGCGACTGCGGTTGTCACCCCGATTTTGTCCATGGCAGTTTCAAGTATATCTAAGAAAATTCCCTGCGACGGGTTGTTAACTAGGGTGAACTCTTCGAGCCCGGCAAATTTCTTTTGCAGGTGTAGTGCGCCAAGTTCGACATGCCTATCTAGCGAGCCCAATATTCCGTTCACATACGCATGCTTCGTGGTTACTTTGTTTGTTTTTCCGACAATATACCATTTGCCTGCTTCGTTCTTCCGTACAAGATAAGCCGCGATTTCCCCCCTTGTTCGCGAATTTATAATGGCTTCCCATTTTCGGTACGAATCCTCATAGTATAAAAGTTTTGTTAGTTTTGCCAGGTTTTCGCCTAGCGCTACGCCATTGAGATTGAGCCATGTTGCTGCGGTATTGGTGCTGTCGAAGCTGAGGGGCTGTAATGTGACGCTTGGAGGGTTTACGAAAAATTGTGTATTATCACTTCCGAAGGGCCAGGGATTTCGATTTGATTGCCACGAGAAGTTACTGTTCCAGGTGTCCCATCTTGTTGCTGTAACAACATAGGGATCCAGTTGGACTACGTCACTTTCGTGTCCGAGTATATCCCAGTGATTGATGATGTCATTGCCAGCCATGGAATAAAGATTAATTCCGCCCGCTTCCTCGATGGGGTCGCGATTGATAAATCGGCCAAGTGAGGGAGAGAAATAGCGGTGCCCGTAATAAATAAGTCCTGTCTCGCGATCGAAATATTTTCCGGCGAAGCGGAACGGATTTTCACGGCTATACTGACCTTCAGCGCGCAATGCATTTCCTGAAGGGTCGTATTCGTAGCTGGCCGCGAATGCCCCATCGTGCCCGTTAACTAGCGCGGTTAGGTTGCCGTTGCCATCATGAACGGCTAGATAGACGCCTAAGTATTCGGTGCGGAGGTCCTCAATGGCGAGAAGGCCGCCCACGTCGCCCGCGCCGCCCAGCGAGCCGGAAAGATCGATGCCGAAGGTGAAGCGGCGCTTGAGTGAGCCTCCCGTGGATTCGGAAGCGTCGTACTCAGCCAGTAGGGTCCAGCCGTCGTACGCATAGTTGGTCTTCGAGCGGATGCTGACGTGCGTGGGCGTTTCGGGCGTGCCAGAGTAGTTCCAGACTGTTTTCTGAACACGGCGACCCAGATAATCGTAACCAAAGAACAGGGCGATACCGTATCCGGTATGATCCGCAATCTTGCTGTGCATCGACTTCAGGCGATTTTCGCTGTCGTAGGCGTAGCGCCACAATCCATCGGAGAGAAGGTTGCCGTCATAATCATACTCGAATTCTTCATTCAGGGGCCGGGTCCAAGTTCCCACCGTTTCTTCCTGGGTATTTGTACCCGACGACGCTGAGAGCGTGATCGATTGATACGCGGCGGAACCACTCGCAGTCTTGGCGACGGACTTGTAAAAGTAATCATTAGTCCAGTCGCTGGCGATAAGTGCAGTGCCGCCGACCGTAACTGAGGCCAAATGATTGGCAGTGCCGGAAACAGGGAGGTAATTGGGTGTTATGCGCTCGGTGTACTGGTTGAGCTCGTTGGGTGTGTAGGTATAGTTTGCCCCATCAAACGTTTCCTCGGTGCGGTTGCCAATCGAGTCGAATCCATAGGCGAAAGAGCGCCCTGGAAGTGCATTTGCGGCGACTTTCGTGACAGAAGACGTGACTTCATTCCGATCATTATAGCCATAGACTGTTTGCATGATCTGGCCGGCCGTAAGGTAGGCGCTGTACAAAAAGCCTGACTGGGCTACCGACGTGCGACGCCCGAGGGCATCTGAGGTGTATTCATAATTCGCGACGTCGCCGATTTGAGAATCGATATGAAGCGTTGTGAGGATATTGCGATTGGTTTCGTACCCGCGGGTTTGTTTGAAGGAGCCGCGAGAGACGGAGGCGATGAGGCCGGAGTCGGTCTTGTACTCGTATCGAAAAACGCCGGCACTCGTGGCGATGGTCTTGAGGCGGCCATTGGCCGGGTCGTAGCCATAGCTGATCTCGTGCTCCGAGAGTCCGTCTTTATTGAGCATGACGCCAGTGTAGCGACCGCTGGTGGGGTCGTACTGCTGGCTAACTGTACGGTTGCCGAGAAGGGTGGATATGATCGTTTCGGATTCGAGTTGTTGATCGACTGAGCGATAGCTGAACGTGCGGGAGCCGAAAGCATCGGTGGCGGTTTTCACCCGGCCCAACCGGTCATAGGTGAAACTAACCGGCGTCATGGTGTTGTCGCCATACCGTGTGCGGGCTAATTCGCCTGTAACGGGGTCATAGTCGTAGTAAGTTTTCTCGCCTCTCGCCCATTCGCGTGTCTCCATCTGGCCACGGATGTTATAGGTAAATTTGACCGAACGGCGGGTGGGCGTTGCTGCGTCCGTCTTTTCCTTAAGCAGCCCGTTGTGGGGAAAATATTCGAAAGAGGTTTCATTCCCGGTGTCTGGCCAGTCGGCAGGCGCGAGTGTGGCAGAGGTCCAATCAGTGCTCGTATCCTGATAGGTGATTAGTCCGGTGCGTTCGCCATAGGTAGCATCATACTTGTTCTGAATAGGATATGGAACATCACCCCAAACGTGGGTAACCTGCCCACGGCCGTTATAGGCAAAATAGGAGGAATTGGTGCCGTTAACTGCGCCGGTGGAGTCAATCCGGGGGGTTTGATCCCGGTGGACGCGACCGGCTGAGTTGTAATGATACGTATGTTGGACGATGCCGCGATTATCAGTGGCAGCTTGAACCCGTGTAGTGCCTGGAAAGTAGGTGAGGTTCGGTGCGGTGAGATCTGTGGTTGTGTGGTCGATGGTCTTGATGAGGCGTCCAAGGCTGTCGTAGGCGTATTTCGTTTTGATGCCGGAAGCTGATATGTACAGTACGGTCTGCCCTGCGACGGCGACGGTAATAGACGGCTGCGCAGTGAAGGGGGCGTAAAGTACGGTAGTCACGGTGCCCTTCGCGGAGTTTACATATGTCTGGGTGACAGTCCGGTTGCCATGGACATCGGCCGTGACTGTTTCGGATATCGCGGTGCCTTGGACATCTGCTGGCCTTGAAACCCGATGAAAGTTGGTTAAGCGCGTCCATGTACGAGTGACTGTCTTGCCTGCGGTTTCGTTGTCGGGGTAAGCCTTGGTTTCAGCATAGGACCACCAAGTCTGATTGTCGCCGCTGTATCGCGACCAAACCGTATCATCGCTTCGCTTGTCATAAGTAAAGGCATTGATTGAGTCAGAGTCGCCGAGCTCGCCGTCGGCATCTACGTCAATGCCCGATTTATGCATGATACCACTGCCATCATAAAGGTAAAGGGCGGGAGCGAGAGTGTCATTTTCGGTTCTAACAAGCTGGCCCTTGGCATTAAAATAGGAGCGTTGCTCTAGCGGAGCTGTGGCAGATCCATCGAGTCCAGGAGATTGAGTCAAAACGGTACGGCCTATCCAGTCAGTATAGACCTTTGACCAGCGAGGGCTGGTGTCCGCGCCGATATACGTTGTAAGGACCTCTTGGCCATTCAGGACCTCGTAGGTGTAGTATTCGGGGACCACCGCGCTTCCGGTTGTTTCTTTTGGACTGCCGTCGAGATAGTTTTTTGTTATTCGAGTTACATTTCCCGGCAATGTCGCCATAAACTGTGTTATGCGGTTGTTGGAAATAGTGTATTCGTATTTGGTTTCCAGCCCCTGAGATTTTTCAGTTTTAAGACGCCCAGCCTTATCGTAACTCCTGGATGCCACTAGGTCCTCAGCAGGGGTGGGGCCTTTCAGTATCGTTTTAGTAACGCGGTTGTCGGCGTCATATTCGTATTCGGTGATGATCGCAGGAACGGCAGGTATTTCGCCATTGGCAGGCAGCCCAAGGCGGGCTGTTTTTTGGACGCGACCCTGGCTATCGTAGTAAAATTTGGTGATTAATCCAAGTTCATTACGTTCATATTGTTTTCTACCTGCACGTGTGCTCGTGTTTAGATTGGCGAAGGTAATATCGGCCGCATTTGTGGAATCGGCATTCTCGGTGGTGTAATTGGCCTCATAAATTGCTCCATTGAGTTTCTCGCGGCGAATCAAGTTGCCTGCGATGTCGTAAGTCATGTCTGCGCTGTCGATTAGTATCCAAGTGCCGTTCGTGGTGTAAACTTTGGTTTCAGTTCGTACAGTAAAACCGCGCTCATCCCTGATCGTGGTCTCTTGGGTCGAAACACCGGGTACAAGATAGATCGGCTCAATGTCCCAATCATCATATCGAGAAAGTACTGTCCATCCGGCATTATTTTCATCTTCCCGTGCGCCTTTGAATACTACTGCCCTAAAGGCAGTTCCTGGTGAATTATTCGAGAAAGATTTACCGAGTTTATCATACGTGCCGCGGCTATAGGCCATGGTGGTTATAGTTCCATCCGCTGAGGCGACGGAGTGCGGAAGCCCCATTAGCCAATCAGATACGCGAGTGCCATTAGCGTGCTTTCCTTGGTAGATTTTGATTTCTGTATGGAGCGGATCCGTTAAAGAGCTGTTTTCCGTGTAGGTCCGGCAGGACGACACCCACAGAGGTTCTGCGTTTGCTGTTTGTGCATAATAGGAGTTTTCTGTGAGGCCGATGTTCTGGTTGTCGGCTGTTTCTTTGATCCGTCCGGGGAGTCGGACCTGCCCGTTCCAGTCAGGCTCATATGCGGTCGTTGTTATGCGATACCCTGCGGCAGAATCGCCTGGGGGCAGCGATGAAGGCATTGTTTTATCCAGGTACGGACTTACTGTCTTAGTAACGCGCCCAAGACTGGATAGCTCGTTGGAGTAGTCGATTAGCTGCCAGCTGCCGTCGGGACGCTGAATGGATTTGACGCGGCCATGATGTGTATCGTGCTGGCTATCGGTGTGAGCATGCCGGTAGTAGGTATAGCGGGTCTCTGTATAAGATGAGTCTGATGTGTCGCCTTCACTTGTATAAGCGAGCTTTTGCGTCGCGGCCACGCCGGCTTGCGGGGAGCCAAGTGAATTATAGAATGTGCGTTTCAGGAAGGCTGGGAATGCACCTTGGTAGTAGCTTGTTCGTTTGGAGCTGTCCGAAAGAACTGTGAGGGTGGTGTTGATGAAGTGGCCTTGATGGTATTTTACCCCGGAAGGGAGAACTCCTTCTGGGAACTGGCCGTTGGAATGCCCGTCAAAAAACTCTGATTGACTTATGCTATGGTAATTGGCTCCCAGCCCATTGGCATTCAGTTCGTTAACTGCAACAGCTATGCTTCCCGGGACTGGAATGTCATAGCTAATTGACCCCAAAATACACTCTTCATTTGGGCAATCTACGTAGCCCATCGTGCAACCAGCATCGCAGGGGCAGGGAGAAAATGGGTTTCCTTGATACTTGTCCGTGCCTTGACATGTCTGGCATTCTACCCGGCCAAGATGGATGCTGTCTTCGCAAGCTGGGCATGGCATGGATCCTGTAGATATATAGCTTGGGTATATGCGAAAGTGAGTAGTGGAAGTTGCCGTGCAATTCTCTACCAGAGAACCTTCGGTTCTTTGAATTGTAATAATTTTGTGGACGGAGGCATCGCCGTAGCTGCTTGTCGGCGAGTAGCTCACTAAGGTCGATATGCGGTATACGAGATACGGACTTTCAGCGGAAAAGGAGTAAGGCCCTTTCCCGGAGGGGTACGTTATTGGCTGGCCGCTTGCGCTTGTTTCTTGAGTTGATCGGGATCCTTTTTGAGATGGGTCGTAGTATTTGATGAGATAGTCGTCATCCTCGGGAACTATATCTACAATTGCTTGCGGGGCCACGATCTGTCTTACCAGATCTGCGGATTGATCTGGCCTAATGACCTCAATTTCAGGGTTCATGCTGATATAACGGAACAGCTTGTTGTTGTCCGTTGTTTCCACCGAGCCTCCGGCAGGGGAGTCGTTCGGGCCCAAGTTCAGTTTATACTGAATATCTGAGTGGAAGTCTAGATAGCCGGCAGACTTTCCATTCGGAAGAAACCCTAACGAGAAGCGGGCTTCACCATCGCCAGAATTTACAGGTACCATTTTCCCCGCGATGGCTCCTGCTTCATTCAATTTTACAATCGCATATTGAATAGGGGAATTGCTTAAGTTTGATTCTACGATTGGGCCCTCGACAAACGGCTGTGTTGTTCCATGCGTGCGACTGAAAACGGCGTACCCATCGGGAACTTCGAACTGTACTTTGTATCGGGCGATATTTGTACCTGTGAAGATAGGAAGAGTGTGGAAACTGCTTACTTTTATTTCTTCCTCGTTTTTTTGGACCTCAGAGGTAATCCAGTCGCTAAGGCTGGTTGCGACTCCAGAAGCAAAAATCGTATTTGGTGGAGTTTGTCCTGAGTTCGGCCCGGCCATAGCTTGTGAGGGGCGCCGTAATTCAGAGGGTACTCCTATGTTTTCAACCTGATATTGAACATAATACGTGAGTTCTACTTTATTGGCCTCACTGGTGGAAACAGGTTCACTTTCTCCTATTGGCAAGTCCGCGGCGTGCGATGCAGCTAGCAAGAGAGCTGAGACTAAGGCGATGTATATAATTGCTTGAGATGCGCAAGGGATTGGATGGCAAAAGCGAGATTTCATCTTGGTGCTCACGAGGTCGAGAAGTTGGGGTTAACTGCTGACGGGACTGAAAATCCGCAGCCGAATCGCAGGATTGTCCTTCTTTTGAGGATCTCGGTTCTGTTGGAATTCTTGTATATTTGTGAGTCCGTCGTAGTCGGGATCGGCCCCGCCGTCCGGATCGATCGGATTCAATCCATGGTCGACCTCCCATGCGTCGAACATGCCGTCACCATCGGTGTCGGTCGCTTCTTCCATTTCGGAATAGCCATCGTTGTCGGTGTCGACAGCAGCCCAGAAGAATGAGCCCGATTTAGCATGAAAACCGGGTTTTAATACAATCCGCCCGCCGGCCCAGAAGATCATAGTGCCGCCGTTTTCAGCGATGACGTTTGGGGTGGGTGAGCTTTCTGCAGTTAGGATTTCGCCACTTTCAATAAACAAGCGACTGTTCCCGCTTTCGATTGTCACGTTACGGATGATGCGTCGTCCCGCGAAGACCTCAAAAGAGGTTTGCGCGGTTCCTATCGTAGTGGGTGGGGCAGGAGGAGACTCAACGTGATATGCAACGGTTGCGATTTCGTAAGTGCCGATTCCGGGGGGGGTCCAGACAAGCTCTCCATGCGCGGAATTTCCGGTTAAAAGGAGGTCCCCAATATGGATTCTGTCGTTGGCAATACCGGGCCCTGAGGCGAAAAGACTGATAAAGTCGATTGATGCGTTGTTCGATGATGCATTTAGGACTACGCGTTCACCCGAGACAATCGATTGGGCCTGTACGCCGGTGTTCCCGTCCGCCCTTAGATAATGGGTCGTGGCAATCAGGTAGAAAACAGGAAGCAAGCGAAAGGAGTTCTTCATGGCTGGAAAGTTTGTTGGTCGGAAAATAGTAATGCGGTGGGAGAGTGTTTACCGAATCAGGGCTTTGAGCCGGGTGTTTTCAGCCTCGATGTTTGAAATGCGCGCGTCCTGTGCGCTCAGCCGTTTTTCTTGGGCAATTTGATGAAGTGTGAGTTCTTCGATCTTGGCTAGGAGCCTGGCCTGCATGTCGCCGACAGATACACCCTGCTCCGCGACTTGGGCGGCTGAAGGAATCCCCGGCAGGTGTTTGTTGGCTTTGATGTGGGCCTCGACTTGGGAAAGTGGCGCGAGCGCGTAGTTGTCAGCGAATACGTAGTCGGACCAACCCGTGGTTTCGACGATCACTTCTTTGGCTTTGATTGTGCCGTTGACGGCGAGTTTGTGAGTGGGGTTGGTCGTGCCGATGCCGAGATTGGCGTCGGGAATAATGACTTTTTGGCCGGTGTTGGAGCGAATCCAGAGGCCGCCCTCATCGCCATTAGCTTCGAGGTAGCTGCAGTAGCCATCCGTGTATATTTGGAAATTATCCCAAGGGGCTGCGGTATTTACCTGGAAGCGTCCCCCAACAACCTGAAGGCGCTGCTCGGGTGTGGCGGTGCCGATGCCGACGTTGCCACCCTGAGCGATTCGCATTCTTTCGGAGCCACCTTGAGAAAACGAAATCCAGGATCCCCCTGAGGCTATATCAATCGATGTCCCGGCACTTGGAGATAGTGCAGGTGATGCGCCGATGCGAAAAAGTCCGTCGGTCGCATCGTGGCCAATTCCATAGACAGCAATGCCGTCGTGTCGGCGAAATCCCAAAAAATTGTTCTCGCCGATGATTACCGATGGGCTGTTGGCGCTTATTGCGCCTATTTCCAGTCTGGCTTGCGGGCTGGAAGTACCGATGCCGACGTTTGCGTTTCCTGAATTACCTACTGTTCCATTGGGGGCGAAGAGCGTTTGGCCGTAGACCTTGCCTGGTTCGAAGCAGAGAACGGTGGTGAAAAGAGCGAAAAATCCCGGACCAACGAACCGCATGAGGCGCTGCTGGATTGAGTGTGTACGTTGAGAGCCTGGCTGACGGAGGGCAATTTTGGGCAGAGCGAGGGGAAGCTGGATGGGGTGCACGAAGGAGGTTACTTAAGGGGGTGAAGTATCGCACTGAGATCAGCTGATGTTTAGGAAGGGGCGCGTGAATTTCTGGAAATATCCAATGGATGTTCCTCCCCCAGTTGATCAGCGAAATTTCCGCCAGATTTGCACGCGCGGGTGAACCATCGTTCAAAACTGCTGCTCAGGACAAGTTATTTCCCGCCAAAATCGACTGAGCGCATTTCAAGCGCTCTCATTACACAGTAGGCGCTGTGGAAGCTGTGGATTGTTTAATAATAAAAAAGCCGCAGCGGTTAAGCTGCGGCTTTGAGAGTGAGCGGCTACGCGTCGATCAAACGGACACCGGGACTTTGGCGGGGTCGAAGGTATATACAGTTTTCGGGAAGTCCGCGGTCGGCGGGTGCGGGACGACTTTCCAGAATTTACCGACGGCGGCGGTCCAGTTGTTCACCAGCGATTGCGCGTGCGGGCTCGTGGTGAGTTTCGCGTGCACGGCGACGAGCTTCTTCAGGCTGTCGATCTCTTCCTGATTGTTGAGGCGTTCGAGGCTGATCATCGCCGGGTTGATCTGGCGTTCGAAGGCATTCTTTTCGTCGTACACAAACGCGATGCCGCCGCTCATGCCGGCGCCGAAGTTACGGCCGGTGCTCCCGAGGATGACGACGAGGCCGCCGGTCATGTATTCGCAGCCGTGGTCGCCCACGCCTTCGACGACCGCGGTCGCACCCGAGTTGCGGACGGCGAAACGTTCGCCGGCGCGGCCCGCGATGAAGACGTGTCCACCGGTGGCGCCGTACAAGCACGTGTTGCCGACGAGCGAATTTTCATGCCACGCGTACGCGACGTTCTTGAAGGGGCGGAGGATGATCTCGCCGCCGTTGATGCCTTTGGCGACGTAGTCGTTGGCTTCACCGATGAGGGTGAGGCGCAGGCCGTTGACGAGGAATGCGCCGAAGGACTGGCCGGCGGAGCCGTTGAACGTGAGGTCGATCGTGCCGGCGGGCAGACCTTCGTTGCCGCGCTGGTAGGCGATCTGGCCGGAGAGCTGCGTGCCGACGTCGCGGTTGATGTTGGTGACTTTATAGCGGGCGACGAGGCGCGCGGATTCGCCGAGGATGACGTCGCGCGCTTCCTGGAGGATGACCTCGTCGAGCGAACCTTCGCCGCCGAAACGCTCGTTGCGTTCGCGGGTATGGTAGCGATCGGTTTCGCCGGAGGGATCCGGGTCGTGGAGAAGACCGGAGAGGTTGACGTGCTTGGTCTTCGGGTTGGACGGATCGTCGATCTGCTCGAGGAGTTCGGTGCGGCCGATGATTTCGTTGAGGGTGCGCGCGCCGAGTTTGGCGAGATATTGGCGGACGTCTTCGGAGACGGCGTTGAAGTAGTTGATGACGTTTTCGGGTTTGCCGCGGAACTTGGCGCGGAGGTCATCGCGCTGGGTGGCGACGCCGACCGGGCAGGTGTTCAAATGGCAGACGCGGAACATCGCGCAGCCGGCGGCGATGAGGGCGGCGGTCCCGAAGTTGAATTCTTCGGCGCCGAGGATGGCGGCGATGACGATGTCGCGGCCGGTCTTCATGCCGCCGTCGGTGCGGAGCACGATGCGGTTGCGGAGGCCGTTCATCATGAGAACCTGATGAGCTTCGGCGACGCCGATTTCCCACGCGGAGCCGGCGTTCTTGATGGAGGCGATCGGCGAAGCGCCGGTGCCGCCTTCATGACCGGAAACGAGCACGACATCGGCGTAGGCCTTGGCCACGCCGGCGGCGACGGTGCCGACGCCGGAGGACGAGACGAGCTTCACGCAGACCTTGGCGCGGGGGTTCACTTCCTTGAGGTCGAAGATGAGCTGCGCGAGGTCCTCGATGGAATAGATGTCGTGGTGCGGCGGCGGCGAGATGAGGGTGACGCCGGGCACGCTGTAGCGCAGCTGGGCGATGAGCGGCGTGATCTTGTTGCCGGGGAGCTGGCCGCCTTCGCCGGGCTTCGCGCCTTGGGCCATCTTGATCTCGATTTCCTTGGCGGAAGAGAGATAGGCCGGCGTGACACCGAAGCGGCCGGAGGCGACCTGCTTGATGGCGGAGTTGGCGTTGTCGCCGTTTTCGCGAACGTTGAAACGGTCGGGATCTTCGCCGCCCTCGCCGGAGTTGGATTTGCCGCCGATGCGGTTCATCGCGATGGCGAGGGTCTCGTGCGCCTCAGGTGAGAGCGCGCCCATGGACATGCCGGCGGTGGTGAAACGCTTGCGGATATCCTCGATCGATTCGACCTCGTCGAGCGGCACGGGCGGGCGGACGCCGAAGCGGAGCTTGAGCAAATCCTTGATGGAAACGGGCGGGTGGTCGTCGGCCTGCTGGCGGACGCCAGCGAAGTCTTCGGCAGTGTTTGAGCGGAAGAACTTGTTGGTGGCGGCGACGTATTTGGGGCTCCAGCCGTGGTATTCGCCGTCGCCCTTTTTGTTCACGCGATAATAGCCCTCGTTGTGCAGCGCGGGTGCGGCGGATTCCGCGGACGCGGGGAAGCCGCGCTGATGGCGGACCAGAGTTTCTTCGGCAATCTGTGCGTAATCGATGCCGCCGATGGGCGACGGGGTGCCGGTGAAACACTCGTCGATGACTTTGTGCGAGATGCCGAGGGCCTCGAAGATTTGCGCGCCGCGGTAGCTCGCGAGCGTGGAAATGCCCATCTTGGCCATGATCTTGAGGAGACCGGCGTCGATGGTGGTTTTGTAATTCAGGCGGGCTTGGGCCGGCGTGAACGGCTTGGCGGTTTTGCCGGCGGCCGCGAGGGACGAAACGATTTCGAGCGCGAGGTACGGGTTGACGGCATTGACGCCGAATCCGACGAGACAGGCGATGTGGTGAACATCACGCGCCTCGCCGCTCTCGGCGACGAGATCGCACTTGAGACGGAGGCCGGCGCGGACGAGCTGCTGATGCACGGCGCCCGCGGCGAGGAGCATGGGAATCGCGGCGTGGTCGGCATCGACGGCTTTGTCGGAGATGATGATGACCTTCGCGTTTTGATTATCGACGGCGTCTTGGGCGCGGCGGGCGAGGTCTTTGGTCGCGGCTTCGAGTGCTTGCGGGCCGGCCTTGGCGTCGAAGACGGCGTTGAGGCGGACGATGCGGTTTTTAAGAACGGGAACGTCGAAGAGCGCGGTGAGTTCGTGCGTCTGGAGGACGGGCGAATCGAGTTCGATGTAACCGCTGGTCTTCGGGAACTCCTCGAAAAGGCCGAGGCGTCCGCCGAGATACATCGTCAACGACATGACGGATTTTTCGCGGATGGAATCGATCGGCGGATTGGTGACCTGGGCGAAGAGCTGCTTGAAATAGCTGTAGAGCAGACGCGAGCGGCGCGAGAGCACGGCAAGCGGAGTGTCATCGCCCATGGAGCCGGTCGGTTCGAGCCCTTCGGCGAGCGGCGTGAGGATCATTTCCTGTTCGTCGAGATCGTAGCCGAACGCGACTTGCGCCGGCAGGCTGGCCTCGATCGCGGGAACAGGAGCATCGGCAGCGGGCGCGGACGACGCGGCGAATTTATGAAGATTGGTGAGATGCGCTTCGCACCACTCGCGGAAGTGCGGCTGGTTGGTGAAGCGGGCTTTGATCTCTTCGTCTTCGATGAACTTCTTTTCCTGAAGATCGACGGCGAGCATGCGGCCGGGGCCGAGGCGGCCGGAGCGGATGACTTTGCCGGGGAAGTCGTGCACGAGGCCGGCTTCGGAGGCGAGGATCACGTAGCCGTCGTCGAAGATCTTATAACGCGCGGGGCGCAGGCCGTTGCGATCGAGCGAGGCGCCGATGACTTTGCCATCGGTGAAGATGAGCGCGGCGGGGCCGTCCCACGGCTCGAGCATGCAGGCGTGATAACGATAAAATGCGCGGGCTTCCGGCGAGAGTGTCTCGTCTTTTTCCCACGCCATCGGCGCCATGATCATGGCGGCGTGGAGCGGATTGCGGCCGCCGAGCGTCAGCACCTGCAGGGTGTTGTCGAACGTGGCGGAGTCGCTCATGTCCGGCTGGATGATCGGCTTGAGATCGTGGAAGCGATCGCCCCACACGCCGTAGGCGGTGGAGTTTTCGCGGGCGCGCATGAGGTTCCGGTTACCGCGGATGGTGTTGATCTCGCCGTTGTGGGCGAGCATGCGGAACGGATGCGCGAGGTGCCAGGTGGGGAAGGTGTTGGTCGAGTAGCGCTGGTGGAAGATCGCGAAGGCGCTGGTGAACTTGGGCGACTTCAGATCGAGGTAAAATTTGCGCAGCTGCTGCGGTGTGAGCAGGCCCTTGTAAACGATGGTGCGCGACGAGAACGAGCAGATGTAGAGGCCCTCGAATTTGGCGTCGTAGGTTTTGTTCTCGATGGTGTTCTGCGCGAGGAAGAGTTTGCGCTCGAATTCCTCGTCGGAGCAGTCGTCGGTGCGGGCGACGAGCGCCTGGACGATGAGTGGCTGGGTTTCGATGGCTTTGCGGCCGAGACAGGAAGCGTCGTAGGGCACTTCGCGCCAGCCGAGGAAGGCGAGGCCTTCGAATTTCACGGAGTCCTCGACGAGTTTCTTGGCGTAGGACTGCGCGTACTGATCCTTCGGCGGCAAAAAGATCATGCCGACGCCGAGATCCTGGTCGCGGTAGAGGGGCTTTTTGTGCTTCGCGAGATAGTCGCGGAGGAGCTCGACGGGGATCTGAGTGAGGATGCCCGCGCCATCGCCGGTGATGGCATCGGCATCGATCGCACCGCGGTGGGCCAGCGATTTCAGAGCGGTGATGGCGCGATTGACGACATCGGCGGATCGTTCGCCGGAGAGTTTGGCGATGAAGCCGACGCCACAGGCGTCATGCTCTTGATCGGGTGAATATAGGGGGGACGGGATCACGTTGGCCATGGGTGCGGAAAAGGTGTGGTGGAGCGTGGAAATGCCGCGGATCGAGTCGTCTGGAGCCAAAAAAGGGCCGGTCGCATGACTGCGAGAGCCGGCCCAAGGCGAAATGGGAGACGGTGACCCGCGTTAATTAAAAGAAACGGATAGTTTTCGTGGCCATTTTGGCGTGTTCTTCGTCCGAGCAGCCGGCGTTGGTGGGTGCGTCGGTCGCGGCATCGGTGGGTTTGATCAGATCGTTCGACAGCATGTAGTTTTCCACCTCTTCGCCCGAGATATCGGCGAGCATGACGCCGTCGATCTCGACGCAAGGAGAGAGGGGCTGGCCGGATTTCTGAACCATCTCGGCGTAGTTGTCGCGGTTGTTGATGATGTCGATGTCCTCGTACGGGAGGTTGTACTTTCGCATAATGGCGCGAACACCGTTGGACCATCCGCAGTGCGGCTTAAGATACGCTTTTATTGTCATGCTGGAATCGTTGCTAGGGACAAAAACGGCGCAACTTAAAGGCGGGAAAAAGGGCCCTTCAATAGAAAGTTTGGGTCTTTTTGACCGGCAGGAAGGCTGGAATGAGCGGTTTTCATATGGGCGACGGTGAAAGCGGGTTTCGGGCCAAACGCAGTCAGGGGGCGAAAAATGGTCATTTTTGCGCTAGCCGGGCCGCGGGTGCTGCTTTAACAACCGCGCCTCCATGAAAGTCCTCGTGACCGGCGCGGCCGGGTTCATCGGTTACCATGTCTGCCGCCGCCTCGCGGAAACGAAGCGCTGCGAGGTCGTGGGCGTGGACAATCTGAACGATTATTACCCGGTGGAGCTGAAACGCGCGCGGCTGGCCGAATTGGAGGCGCTGGAGGATTTTCGTTTTGTGCAGAGCGATATCAGCGATGCGCAGGCGTTTAACGGTCTTTATCGGTATTCAAAACCCGACTACGTGGTGCATCTCGGTGCGCAGGCCGGTGTGCGCTACAGCATGGAAAATCCCGCGGCCTACGCGCAGTCCAATCTCACCGGTTTTCTCAACGTGCTCGAAGCATGCCGCGCGCAGCCGCCGAAACATCTGGTGTTCGCGTCGTCGAGCAGTGTGTACGGCGCGGGACTTCCCCTGCCCTTTTCCGAAGACCAGCCGACCGACCGGCCACTGTCGTTTTATGGCGCGACAAAAAAGAGCAACGAGGTGATGGCGCACAGCTACGCGCATTTGTACGGGCTCATGATCACCGGTGCGCGGCTGTTCACCGTGTATGGACCGTGGGGACGGCCGGACATGGCGCCGACCTTGTTTGCAAAAGCGATCTGCGAAGGGACGCCGCTGCGGCTGTTCAACGAGGGCCGTTCGCTGCGCGATTTCACTTATATCGACGATATTGTGGACGGCCTTGTGAAGCTGTTGCTGTATCCGCCGGCGGAGCGCCCCACCCCGCCCTATCGCGTGTTTAATCTCGGTCATAACCGTCCGGTCGAAGTCCGGCTCTTTGTGGAGATGCTGGAATCGATCCTGGGAAAAAAAGCCGTGCTGGAATTGCTCCCCGCGCAGCCAGGCGACGCCCCCGAGACTTGTGCCGATATCGAGCGCGCGCGCGCTGCGATCGGCTTCGCGCCAAAGGTGGCGCTTGAGGACGGGCTGCGGGCATTCGTGTCGTGGTTTAAACCCTACTACGGATATTGAGCCGCCGGCCCGCGCATGGGCCGGTGCTCCTTCACTTTTGTGAAAACAATCCTCCTGTTGGTGGCCTCCAACATCTTCATGACGCTCGCGTGGTACGGGCATTTGAAATGGAAGTTTCTCGAGGGGAAAGCGCTGCTCACGATCATCCTCGTATCGTGGGGCATCGCCTTCTTCGAATACTGCCTGATGGTCCCCGCCAACCGGCTGGGTTACATGAACGGATTCTCCGGCTATCAGCTCAAAGTGATTCAGGAAGCGATCACGCTGATCGTCTTCGTTGTATTCGCGTGGCTGATACTGAAGGAGAAACTCACGTGGAACTACGCGGTGAGTTTTGGCCTGATCCTGCTCGCGGTGTATTTCGCCACGGCCTTCAGGCCCGGCGGCGGCGCGCCGGGAGGACATTGAGCGACTCGCGTCTTGGCGGCGGCGGTTTGTTTTTCGCGCGTCCGCTTCGAGCGCTTGCTTCGGAGTGGAGTGGGCGTTTCACGTAGCTCTCCAGCGAAGAAAGGTGGGATCGTGATTGCCAGCGATTCGCCGGCCTGTACGTTCGCCTGAACATATCCCTTGAATTTCCTGCCGGACGAGCTTCATGTCGTCCGCACTTTTTCACCACATCACACCATGTCCAAAGCCGCTCCCGCCAAAACCGACTCCAAGGCCGCCCTCGTCACGGCCGCCGCCGCCCGCGAGAAAAACATCGATCTCGCGCTCTCTTCCATCACCAAGCAGTTCGGCGAGGGCTCGATCATGCGGTTGGGCGACTCGAACAAGATGAAGGTCGAGACGCTCACCACCGGCTCGCTGGCGGTGGACCTCGCCCTCGGCGTCGGCGGTTTGCCGAAGGGCCGCATCATCGAAATCTACGGCCCGGAATCCTCGGGTAAAACGACCTTCTGCTTGAGTGTGATCGCCGAGGCGCAAAAGCGCG
The DNA here is from genome assembly GCA_964573305.1 of uncultured Opitutaceae bacterium. Classification (GTDB taxonomy): domain Bacteria; phylum Verrucomicrobiota; class Verrucomicrobiia; order Opitutales; family Opitutaceae; genus Nibricoccus. Next base: position 71,255 of record CAZNJG010000002.1, on the reverse strand, counting down.
GTGGCCTCGCCGCCTTCATCGACGTCGAACACGCGCTCGATCCGAAATACGCCCGCGTCGTCGGCGTGAATCTCGATGACCTGCTCGTCTCGCAGCCCGACTCGGGCGAGGACGCGCTCAACATCATGGAGACGCTCATCCGCTCCAATTCGATTGATGTCATCGTGCTCGACTCCGTCGCCGCACTCACGACCCGGGCCGAACTCGACGGCCAGATGGGCGATGCCACCGTCGGTGCGCAGGCCCGCCTCATGTCGCAAGCCATGCGCCGCCTCACCGCGGTCGTGAGCAAGACCAACTGCATCTGTATTTTCACGAATCAAATTCGCGAAAAAATCGGCGTGATGTTTGGCAATCCCGAGACGACATCCGGCGGCCGCGCGCTGAAATTCTTTGCCTCCGTGCGCATCGACATCCGCCGCAAGGATCAGATCAAGCTCCCGGACGGCAAGGTCGTGGGCAATCGCACCAAGATCAAAGTCGTGAAGAACAAAGTCGCCCCGCCTTTCACCGAGTGCGAATTCGACATCATGTACGACGAAGGCATTTCAAAGACCGGCTCGATCCTCGACCTCGGCCTCGAGCACAAGCTGCTCGAAAAGAAAGGCTCGTGGATCGCGTACAACGGCGAGCTCATCGGCCAAGGTCGCGACGCTGCGAAGCAGACACTTCGTGACCGTCCGGAAATCGCGCAGAAGCTCACCGAAGCCGTTCTCGCCAAGGTCAACGTGACCGGCGGCGCCAGTGTGACCGGCGAAGCGGAAGAATAAAAACCCCGCGTTACCAGGCGGACTCAACTTCCCGAGCGCGGCAATTTTTCGCCGCGCTTTTTTGTGCCGGCAGGAATCGACGAAAGGTGCCGGAGTCATGTTTTCAGATTGGCGGCATATTGTCCGCACGGCATGGATGGAGCGCTGCGGGACGCTCGCCTTTGCGATAGCCGGAAAGGAATGACGGATCTACCGGGACGAGCTACCCGCGTTGGTCGCTTCAACTCATAATCCCCATGAAAAAACTGCTCATTGCCCTCACGCTGATCACCACGGTCGGCGCCTTTCAAACTGGCTGCGTCGTCGGTCGTCGCACGATTGCGCTATCTGTTCCGACTGCCACCGCCGCGGTGGAGAATAAAGGCACTGTTTATTTGGAAGCCGTAACGGACGACCGGCGTTTCGAGAATAAACCCCAGGCGCCTTCGACGCCCTCGATCGATGGTGATGTCACGAAATTATCTCCGACGGATCTCGCGGTGATGATCGGACGTCAGCGCAATGGCTTCGGAAAAGCCATGGGCGACATCGCGCTTCCGGCCGGAGAAACGGTGCAGACGCGCATGACTGCGCTGTTCGCCGAAGCGTTGAAGCGGCGGGGTTACTCGCTGTCGCAGGACGCGGCCTCGGCGAACAAGGCGACGATTTCGATCAAGGAGTTTTGGGCGTGGTTTACGCCGGGCATGTGGTCCGTGAGCTTTGAAGCGCGCATCAGCTGCGTGCTGTCGATCCCCACTCCTCAAGGTCCGAAAGAAATCACGATCACCAGCCAGTCGTACAATGGCGGACAGGTGGCGAGCGACGCCAACTGGCAGCTGGCGTACACGCGCGCATTTGAGGATTTCCTTGAAAAGCTCGATGCCGAGCTGGCCGCGGCGGGGCTTTGAGGGCAGGACCTGCGAAGCAGACCGCCGCCGGCTCTCCAGCGGCGGTCGTTGTCAGCGAGGATGCTCCGAACGGTCCGGCGCCCGCGATGTAGTTGAAAATTGAATACGTGGATCGTCATCGGGCAATTTGATCAGCCCGCTTGCCTCGATGCGTATATTTGGCATCAGACGTTCGTGTGACATCGGCGTCTGACGCACATTTTTCCCCTATGAAGTTTCGCTCGCTCATCCTCTTCTCTGCTCTGCTAGCTGCTCCGGCGGTCATCTTCGCGAATGACGAAACCCCGAAGCTCCTTTCCACGACCGGAGGCAAAGGCGGGGGCTGGGACAGCATCGAGCAGTTGCAGAAGGCTGCCCAAAAAGGCGATGCCGATGCGTGCTATGAGCTGGGCATCATGCATCTGAGCGGCACGCAAGTGGCGCTCGATGTGCCGAAGGCGTTGGAGTTGTTGAAACGCGCCGCGGAAGCGGGCAACGGCAACGCCGCGTTTCGCCTCGGCAAACTCGCGGCCGACGGCGAAGTGGTTCCGCAGGATCTCGTCGAAGCGTTCAAGCGCTATCAGGCCGCGGCGAATGCGGGTGTGGCCGAGGCGCAGTATAATCTGGGTGCCATGTATTCCAGCGGGCGCGGCGTGAAACGCGATTATGTGGAAGGACTCGCCTGGCTCATCGTTGCCACGAAAAACGGCGCTGAGCCGGAAGGTGAACGACAGCTCCGCACGTTTCTACAAAAAGCCCGCGGAGGCACGGCTTACATCAAGCGCGCGGAGGCGCGCGCCGCGGAACTTCTCGGTGTTCCTGCGGGCGAAACGACGTCGTCCGCGCCTGCGCCCGCGGCAAACAATTCTGCCGGTGGCACGAGGGCGACTCCGCCGCCGGTACGGTCGGATGCCCGGGTGGAGCTCCCTGCGGCGACCGGCCCGTCGCGTATTCAAATTTCACCTACAAAGCCGGAGGGCCTGGGTGTGCCATCGTTCAAGCCGATCGCTCCGCCGCCACCACCACCGCCGCCTGCTCCTGCGAATAATACGCCGGCGGAATAGGACTGAGCTTCCTCCCGAAAGACACCGATCTGTTTCATCCGCCGATTCGTCGCTGTGGGCGCATTTATCCGCGCAGAGTGTATCCATTTTTCAACGACGCAGCGACGCGCGGTTTTTCACGCGGCAGGCATCGGGCTTTGCGAGCATTGTTCGCAGGCAGGATACGCCGGCGGGCGCTCCGCGATCATGAGTTTCGACGGCGAAACTGACGAGCGGGCGCCGCGCCAGGGCGTTGGGGCTGCATGGGAAATCAGGCGGCGATTTTGAGGCGGTTCTGCGCGGTCACGAGCTTGTCCATAAGGCGCAGATCGCGCTCGGAGATTTGCTTCACGCTGCCCACCCATTCGTGGACGACGGCGAGAAGTTCCTCGCGATCGGGCCACAATGTCGTACGGCGGCGCGCTTCGAGGAATGACTTGTAGCCGTGCAGGTGTTTGCGCGTATCGCGGATGAAATCGCGCACCGCTTGCGGGCCCTGCCCCGGAGGAACGAGTTGATCGAGGAGTCCGCGCGAATGGAGCTCGGTGGCGGAATACATCGAGCCGCTGAGGATCATGCGTTGCGCCGGTTGCGGGCCGAGTTTGCGAGCCAGCAGGCTGTACGCGCCCATCCCGGGGAAGAGGTTAAAGAGCACTTCCGGGAAACCCATTTTGGCTTGTTCCTCGGCGATCATAAAATCAGCGCCGAGCGCCGATTCGAACCCGCCACCGAGTGCGTCGCCTTGGATGAGCGCGATGGTGATGACCTTGCGATCGAAGCCGCAGACCAAGTCGTGAAGCACTTCGATGCAGCGCTCGGCGTAACCGGTGAGGCGGTCCCAATCGCGTTCGAGGGCGCATTGTCGGAAGAGCGAGAGATCGCCGCCCAGGTTAAACACCTTCGGGACGTCGGATGCTGCCACATAAAAATCCACGGGGATTTCGCCGGTGCGGATCATCGCGTGGAGCTGATGCGCGTCGTTTAGCAGATCCTCTGTGAAGCAAGGACGCGGCGAGGCGTGCAGGTAGTTCCAGAGCGTGCGGGTCTTTTCGTCGTAGCGGGCGGTGAGGGACTCGGTGCGGAGCACCACGTCGTTTTGTGTGTCGGCCAGGCTGATGATTTCGTGCATGGGTAAGCCGGGCTGAAACCTGTTCGCACGAACAACCGGCTTGATCGAATTAGTCGCAAAAAACCCGTAAGTTCGTTAGTGGTATGTACTGATCTTCCGCGATAGTTCAGCCCGCGGTAATATCGTAGCAAACACCGTGGCGCCTGCCCACTGCGCAGTTGAGAATTGTAGAGAATACAATTCATGGTCGCGATACGTGTAGTTGATTATTAAGTCACGCTGGCAGCGTGATTAGGGAAATCCGGTGGTGGATTCTATTATATATAGTGTGCTGACAAAAAACGTGGCTGACGGGCAGATCGTATTTTATATCGTATGGCAAGTGACCTCGCAGGGCACGCGCCCCAAGGCAGGCGGTTGTATCCGAATTTTCACTACGCGTAGAAATACGGTCGGTACCTGTGCGGAAATTTGCGGAGAGATTCCGCGGCCCATGCCAGGTGCAGCGATGAGCGCGCGCACGGGGATTTACACCGGGACGTTTGATCCGGCTGCGCCGGGCTTTCCTTTTGGCGCGGCTGCGTTTTGGTGATGCGGAAAATGGACAGCTCTTTTGATACCATCGTCGCGCTCGCCACTCCGGTCGGGACTTCAGCGATCGCCGTCGTGCGTGCGAGCGGCCCGCAATGTGCGGAACTGGCGCGCGCGATTCTGGGCAAGATGCCGCGTGCTCGTTTCGCGCACCATGGCGATTATCGCGATCGTCACGGCGTGGTGATCGACGATGTGGTGGCGACGTTTTTTGCGGGTCCCAAATCGTTTACGGGCGAGGATGTGTTGGAAATTTCTTCGCACGGAAATCCGTTCATCGCGCAGAAAATCCTCGAGGATCTGATGGCGCGGGGATGTCGCGCGGCGGAGGCGGGTGAGTTTTCGCGACGCGCGTTTCTGAATGGCCGCCTGGATCTCAGTCAGGCGGAGGCGGTGATGGATTTGATCCACGCGCGCAGCGAGCGGGCGCTGGCGGCGGCGAACCAACAATTGCGCGGAAGCCTCGGGCGGCATTTGTCGGTTTTGACGGATGAATTGCTGGGTGTGCTGGCGCGCGTGGAGGCCTATATCGATTTCCCGGACGAAGATTTGCCGGAGGAGGATTGCGGCATCGTGCTGGGTGGCGTGCGGCAGGTGATCGCCGGGGCGGAGCGGCTGCTGGCGACGCAGCATTACGGCGAGTTGCTGCGCGATGGGATCAAGACGGTGATCGTCGGCGAGCCCAATGCCGGGAAAAGCTCGCTGCTCAACCGCTTGGTGGGTCGCGAGCGGGCCCTCGTGAGTGCTGAACCGGGGACCACGCGCGATTTTATCGAGGAGCGCGTCATCATCGGGCCGCATTGCCTGAGGTTGATCGATACCGCGGGCTTGAATCCCTCCCCTGCCCCGCTGGAAAAACTCGGCATGGCAAAAACGCTGGAGCGGGCGGCCGAGGCCGACTTGTTTCTCTTGGTGTTGGATGCGACCCGGCCTCATCCGGAGCTGCCGGCAGAACTCACAGCCCGGATCGACCAAGGCAACGCCTTGGTGGTCATGAATAAAGTCGATCTTGTCCGGGAGATTTATATTCCTGAAATATTTGATAAAAAAGAGGTTGTGAAGATATCGGCCGTGACCGGCGAAGGAATGGACGCGTTGGTGGCCGCTGTGGTTCGCCGTGCGGAGGCGTTTCGGCGGGATCAAGGTGATGAAGTCATCGCGATCAATGCCCGCCACGCGGCGGCGCTCGAGCGGGCGCAGGTTTGTTTGCGCGGCGCGGTCGGGCATTTGCGCGACGAAGGCCCGGTGGAGTTGCTCGCCAGCGACCTGCGGGGAGCGCTCGATGCGTTCGGCGAGATTGGCGGCAAGATCGATAACGAGCGGATGCTCGATCACCTCTTTGCCGCCTTTTGTATCGGTAAATAGCCGACGCCTTGGCCAGACTTGTGTGTGGAGCATCGGTGACGCTTCACGCCGCGGTGATTACACTTCCGCTTTGCGTCGGCCTGTGGGTCTGTGTTTAGTGAACGGCTATAACTATTGCTAGTCGATGATTTACAATAAGATACCGTTTGATGTGATTGTGTGCGGCGCCGGGCATGCCGGTTGCGAAGCGGCTTTGGCGGCAGCGCGCATGGGCGCCACCACCCTTCTATTGACGGGCAATATCGATACCATCGCACAGATGAGCTGTAACCCCGCGATCGGTGGCCAAGCCAAGGGCCAGATGGTGCGCGAGATCGATGCCTTGGGCGGCGAAATGGGCATCAATACCGATGTGACCGGCATCCAGTTTCGTTTGCTCAATGAGTCGAAGGGCCCGGCAGTGCAGTCGCCCCGCGCGCAGTGCGACAAGAAGATGTACCAGTATCGCCTGAAGCATACGCTCGAGCTTCAGGAGAATCTGCAGGTATTTCAGGCGATGGTGACCGGGCTGGTGTATACCGGACAGAAAGTCACCGGCGTGCAGACGAATCTGGATATCGAGTTCGCTGGAAGGACGGTCGTGGTGACGACTGGGACGTTTCTTCGCGGGCTGATGCATATCGGGTTGAACAAGAATGAAGGCGGGCGTTTGGGCGATTTTACCGCGAAGACGCTTTCGGCGAGTTTCCTGGCGGCGGGCATCGAGCTTCAGCGATTGAAAACCGGCACCCCACCCCGTTTGCTGGGGCGCAGTCTCGATTTTAGCCAGATGGAGGAGCAAAAAGGCGATGCGGCCCCTACTCTGTTTGCCTTCCACGATACCCGGGATCCTCAGGACTTGTTCCACGTGGAACAAACCGGCGAACAGCGCTTGGGCTGGACGCCTGGGTCGGCTCAAGTGTCCTGCTGGATGACCTACACGACCGAACGCACGGCGCAGCTCGTGCGGGATAATCTCCACAAGTCGGCCATGTATTCCGGTGAGATCGAAGGCGTCGGGCCTCGTTATTGCCCAAGTATTGAGGACAAGTTTGTGCGTTTTGCGGACAAGCCCCGGCATCTGCTTTTTCTCGAGCCCGAGGGTCGTTCCACGAACGAGTATTATGTGAATGGCCTCTCCACGTCGCTCCCGTTCGATGTCCAGATCGAGATGGTTCGAAGTGTGCCCGGCCTTCAGAAGGCTGAGTTGCTGCGGCCGGCTTATGCGGTCGAATACGATTTCGCGCCACCCACGCAGTTGTTTCCGTCGCTCGAATCGCGCAAGGTGGAGAACTTGTTCTTCGCCGGGCAGATCAATGGGACTTCCGGGTATGAAGAGGCGGCGGCCCAAGGTTTGGTTGCGGGCGTAAACGCCGTCAGCAAGGTACGTGCGCAGCCTCCGATGGTGATCAAACGCCATGAGGGTTATATCGGCGTGCTGATCGACGATCTCGTCACCAAGGGCACGCGTGAGCCTTATCGGATGTTCACCAGTCGCGCGGAGCATCGACTTTTGTTTAATCACGCCAGCGCAGAGCTTCGTATGCTTCCGCATGCGCGTGAGCATGGCTTGGTGTCGGCCAGCCGGGTGACGCGTATCGAAGCGAAGAAGGAGCTGATCGAGTCGTGGACGGCGTCATTCGAGAAACTGCGCGCGCCAACAGGGCAGGGGAGTCTGGGGGATGCGGTGCGCCGCGCCACGACCGGCGGTGCGACGCCGCCGGCGTTTCCCGATGCGTTTCAATCGTTGCCGGAAGCGATGCGTAGCGAAGTGCTTTATCGGGTCAGCTATCAGGGCTACCTCGCCCGCGAACAGCGGCAGATTGAGAAACTGTCGGCGATAGAAGTGATCAAGTTACCGCCCGATCTCGATTACATGACCGTACGCGGATTGCGGAAGGAAAGTGCGGTGAAATTACAGGAGTTTCGCCCGTACACGCTGGGGCAGGCGGCACGAATCAGCGGAGTTAATCCCGCGGATATCAGCATCCTGATGGTCTATATCGAAGCGCGTCGCGCCGCGGCGAAGAAAAGCGGCGATGCTCGCGGTCACGGGTGATATTGTATAAACTGTTTTAAATAAACGGCTTAATTGACAGTTATACCGCTCCGCCAAGCACCTTCGTTTAGTGTCCCGTTGGTCTGTAACATTTGTGAAACGGCGCGTGAAATCGCTCGGAAGCGTCATTGCGACTGCGTAAGGTGTACGGGTCATGTCTGATACGTCGCCGAAAAAAGTCTTGGTGGTGGATGACGAAGCCGATGTCACGGCGCTCGTGTCGTATCATTTGCGCGCCAAAGGTTATCTGGTCGAGGCGGTGAATGACCCGAACCTCAGTCTCGGAGTTGCGCGGACTTTCCGGCCCGATTTGGTGATCTTGGACGTGATGATGCCTTATCTCAGCGGGCTGCAGGTGTGCCGGTTGTTACGGGCGGATGTCGATTTGCGTGACGTACCGGTGATTTTCCTCACCGCACGGGCGGAGGAGTCGGACCGCATCCAAGGATTTGAAACCGGCGGCGATGATTATATCTGCAAGCCGTTTAGTACCAAAGAGTTGATCCTGCGCGTCCAGTCGATTTTACGGCGCGTCGCCGAACCGGTGGTGGAAGCCCCGAAGCGCCTCCAAGCGGGGGCGATCGATGTGGATGTCGAACGGCACGAGGTGCGCGTGGAGGGTCAACCGGTGGAGTTGACCGCGACAGAGTTTAAATTGCTCAGTCTGCTCATGGGGCGGCGCGGCCGGGTGCAGACGCGCGAGCATCTGTTGATCAATGTGTGGAATTACGAGACCGAGATCGAAACTCGCACGGTGGATACGCACGTGCGGCGATTGCGCGAAAAGCTCGGCGCCGAGGCGGATTGGATAGAGACCATCCGCGGGGTGGGGTACCGATTCGCTGAACGAAAAGCGGGTACATGACTTATCTCATTGGTGCAGTTATCGCGTTGGCCGTGGCGCTGGTGATCATCGCGCGCCGCTACCTGCATCTCCACCGGGCGGCGAGAAGCCTCCACCAAGCGATCCGGCTCAAACAGCCTCTTTTGCGTGAGACGTTGCCGGGCTCGCTGAGTGAAAACTGGGAGCAACTTTGCCACGAGACCAACGACCTGATCGCTGAAAGCGCGCGCTTGGAGACACAACGCTCGGGTCAGCTCGCCCAACTCGAGGCCACTCTCGGGAGTCTGCGCGAGGCGGTGTTGATTGTGGATGGAGCGAACTACGTGCTGCTGGCCAACAAGGCGCTCAGCAAAATTTTCCCCCGCGCGATCAACATCCTGCATCAACGCCTCGAGCGCGTACTGCACAGTGTCGAGTTCCTCGCGTACGTGGAGGCTGTGCGCAAAAACGAGGCGGAGCCCCAGCACGAGATGGAGTTTACCGAGGGTGAACGCACGTTGTGGGTCGAGGTGACGGGCACCACCATTCCGTCGCCCAACGGCGATGGCGGGGCTTGGGCTCTCTTCGTGTTGCACGACATCACCAAGTTGAAACGGCTCGAGGTCGTGCGTAAGGAATTCGTGGCCAATGTCTCGCATGAGCTCCGCACTCCGCTCAGCGTGATCAAAGGCTATGTGGAGACGTTGGTGGACGATCATCAGACCATGCCGCTCGCCGATCGCGACCGGTTCCTCCGCACCATCCAGCGTCACACCGAGCGGTTGAATGCGTTGCTCGAAGATCTGCTGACCTTGTCACGTCTCGAATCGATCAATCCCGGTCTGCGGCGCGAGCCTGCCGATCTCGCGAAACTGATCGACGCAGTAGTCGAAGACATTCGCACCCGCGCGGAGGCTGCGGATCACGTTGTTCACGTCGAAGTGGACGCGCGCATCGGCGAAGTGTTGATCGACGCGCGGCGGCTCACGCAGGTGTTCGAAAATCTCCTTCAAAACGCGTGCAAATACACGCCGAAGGGCTCGCGCATCGAAGTGACCGCCCGCATCGATGGCACGCAGATCGAAGCGTGTGTGCGCGACAACGGTCCCGGCATCCCGGCCGAAGACCTGCCGCACATCTTCGAGCGTTTTTATCGTGTGGAAAAAGGACGCGCGCGGGAAAAAGGCGGTACCGGCCTCGGGCTGAGCATTGTGAAACACATCGTGCAGCTTCACGGCGGACGCGTCTGGGCGGAGAGCGGGGCAGGGCAGGGGACGGCGTTTTTCCTGCGAATTCCTCTGCGCCCAGCGACGTGATGTTTTCTGCGTGATGGCCGGACCGGTCCAGCGCGGTTTTCGGAGCGTCGACGACTAAACCTACAGGTCGAAGCGGAGCGTTTACGCTTCGTGGGCGCGTCGCACTCTGCTAGCTCCGCGCCGTGCATAATCCTGCTCGCACCTCCGATTTCCTTCTCCGTCGCGATCAGCGTCAGGCGAAGTTGGCTGCATTTTTGAGCGACACCTTCCGCGACCGTGCGTCCATCACGCTCGAGATCGGCTGCGGTCATGGGCACTACCTCACGGCGTATGCGCAGGCGCATCCGGACTCGCTCTGCCTCGGCATCGATCTGTTGAAAGACCGAATTGCCCGGGCTTCGCGCAAACGAGATCGGGCGGGGCTCAAAAATCTGGTGTTTCTCCAAGCCGAAGCCCGCGAATGCCTGGCCGCGCTCCCGCCGCATGTTTCGCTGAAGACGATTCTCGTCTTGTTTCCCGACCCGTGGCCGAAACGGCGTCATCACAAAAACCGCATATTCCAGCCGGATTTTCTCTCAGCGCTTGCCGAAAAGTCGGGCCCGTCCACGCGCCTGTATTTCCGTACGGACTACGCGCCGTATCATGCGGATGCTGCGGCGACGCTCGACAAACATTCTGACTGGAAACGCGAATGCGACGCCGCGTGGCCCTTCGAGTTGGAGACCGTGTTTCAAAGCCGTGCCGATTCGTTTCAATCGATCATCGCGTCGCGCAAGATCGCGCCTGCCAGTCGCTGATTTACGAGGCGGCGAGCGACGGCGATCATTATTACGATTGCTTGCCGCGACCTCGCACTGTTCGGCCGACTAATTCACGGAACGGGCATTAGCCCAATTGATTTCAATCATTGACGAGGTGGAAGGCGTTTGCCTACGTCATCCCCTTTTCCACCGTCCAGACGTCCTTCGCGCAGACATGCCCGCACTCCAGAAATTAGCTCTTTCGATGATGATGCTCGCCACAGGCGCGACTGCGTTTGCGGCTGGCGCTGAGAAAGCGGATTCGCTCAACGGTTTCCTTCATCTCCCGATCACCAACAGCATTCTATATAGCGCGATCATCACCCTGGCGATTATCGTCTTTGTGCGTTGGCTCGTTGGTTCACCGAAGATCGTACCCTCGCGTGGTCAGGCGATTGTGGAGAGCGCGGTTGATGGCCTTCGCGGTTTGTATGAGCCGATCGTCGGTAAGAAAGCCATGCCGATGGCTTTCCCGGTTCTCCTCACTTTATTCGTCTTTATTGTATTTCATAATTGGTCGGGGCTTATCCCCGGCGTGGGCACGATCGGTTGGGGCCATGAAGTCGATGGCCATTTCCATGTGACCACCCCGCTGGTGCGCCCCCACACCTCCGAGTTGAACGGCACCATCGCGCTCGCCCTCGTTTCCTTCGGCGCGTGGTTTATTATTGTGATGCGTTATGCCGGCCCGGGCCTGCTGATTAAAGATCTCTTCGGAAACAAGGCGGATAAGAAAGAGCTCGCCCCCGCCATGTATTGGGGCCTTTCGCTCGTATTCCTGGTGGTCGGCGCCATCGAGGTCGTTTCCATTTTTATCCGTCCGGTGACGCTTTCGATGCGTCTCTTCGGTAACGTGTTCGGTGGGGAAAACCTTCTCCATGCGATGCACTTCCTGTTCCCCTTTTACTTTTTGGAAATTCTCGTCGGCTTCGTCCAAGGTCTTGTTTTCACCCTGCTGACCGCTGTCTATATCGGACTCATCTGCAATCATGGTGACGATCATGATGATGAGCATGGACATGACGCACACGCGGCCGGATCCAAGGAAGCCGCACACTGATCCCTTTCATGGTCGGGAGCATGTACTACTAAGCGTGCACGGCCAAGAGAACGAACAAACAATATATACATCATGATCCTCGCTGAAATCACCGGCAACATCGCCAGCGCCGCTGGCCTCATCGCCGCCGCCACCGCGGTCGGCCTCATCGGCACCAAGGCCGCGGAAGCGGTCGGCCGCAATCCCGCCGCCTCCGGCAAAATCCTCGTCCAGTCCATTCTCGGTATGGCGCTCGCAGAAGGTCTCGGCCTCCTCGCGCTCTTCCTTGCCAAGTAAGTTTCTGAAGCCTGCCGCGCGGTGCCTCAACGCCCCGCGCGGCTCGTCTCCCTCACTTTCCCGTTTCTCTCATGTTCTCCTTCATCCTCGCCGCCGCGACTCCTTCCGTTGACGCTCACCCGGCTCACGCCGCTGAGGGTGGCCTTGTGCAAGATCTGATCGTCCAGTTCGGCATCGATCCGGTGTACATCGGCATGCAGCTTCTGAGCTTCGCGATCCTCGCGTTTGTGCTCTACAAGTTCGCCATCAAGCCGGTCCTCGCGACCATGGATGAGCGCACGGGCAAAATCGAAGCCGGCCTCAAGTTCGCCGAGGACATGAAGTCGCAGCTCGCCGCCGCCCAGCAGGAGAGCGCCAACATCGTCAAGACCGCGCAGGTCGAGGCCAACAAGATCATCGAAGAGGCCCGCCGCACCGCCAAAGACTTCTCCGACAAGTCCCAGGCCGAAGCCACCGAGCGCGCCAACGGTCTCATCACCAAGGCCCAGCAGGCCATCGAGCTCGAGCACAAGAAAATGCTCGCCGACGCACGCGGCGAAATCGCCCGCCTCGTCGTCACCACCACCGAACGCGTCCTCGCAAAGAAGCTCACCGACGCCGATCGCGCCGCCTACAACGAGACCGCCACCCGCGAGCTCGCCAACGTTTGAGCGCCGCCCTCCCGTTTTTAACCGACGTTTCCGCGCCGAGCCATGGCCGTTAAAAAACAAGCCCAACAACTCGCCCGTCAGCTCTTCAAGCTGAGTTTCGAAAACGGCCGCATCTCGGCCGAGCGCGTCGCGGGCGTCCTCGCCTACGTCGAAAAAATCAAACCCGCCCAGCCGGTCGCGGTTTTGAAAGCTTACGAGCGCCTCGTCGCTGCCGAGGTCGCGCGCAGTCAGGCCATCATCGAACACGCTGGTCCGGTTCCCGCCGATGCCGTCGCCGCCATCGGCGCCGTGTTCACCCAAAAATACGGCCGCCCCGTCACCGCCTCCACCAAACCCTCGCCCGACCTCATCGCAGGTCTGCGCGTGCGTGTCGGTGACGACGTCTACGAAAACTCTGTCGCTGCCCGCCTCGGCGAACTCGCCGCCAACGTCTAACCTTTTTCAAACATCCCTAGCCTCCTTCTCGTCGCATGAGCACGGTCCTCGAACAAATCGAACAACAGATCGCCAAACTGCAGAACAAAGCGGTCAAGAAAAACACCGGCAAGATCCGCACCGTCGCTGACGGCGTCGCGAAGATCGACGGCCTCTCCGACGTTGCCTACAACGAAATGGTGCAGTTCCCGGGCGGTGTCATCGGCATCGCGCTCAATCTTGAGCAGGACGAAGTCGGCTGCGTCGTCCTCGGCGACGTTTCCCAACTGAAGGAAGGCGACGAAGTCACCACCACCGGCAAGCTCCTCTCCGTTCCCGTCGGCAAGGCCCTCCTCGGCCGCGTGGTCGATGCTCTCGGCAATCCGGTCGACGCCAAAGGCCCGATCGACGCGAAGGAAACCTATCCCGTCGAAAAAATCGCGCCCGGCATCATGGTGCGCAAATCGGTTAACCAACCTCTTTTCACCGGCATCCAGGCGATCGATTCCATGATCCCGATCGGCCGCGGCCAGCGCGAGCTCATCATCGGCGACCGCGGCACCGGCAAGACCACCATCGCGATCGACACGATCATCAACCAGGCGAAGATCAACAAGGTCGGCCTCGCCAGCGGCGACAAGAACTTCCGCCCCGTCTATTCCATCTACGTCGCGGTCGGCCAGAAGAACTCCAACATCGTCCGCACCATCGCCGCCCTCGAGGCCGCCGACGCGCTGCAATACACCATCATCGTCGCCGCGCCCGCCGCGGACAATCCCGCCAACCAATACCTCGCGCCCTTCTCCGGCGCCGCCTTCGGCGAATGGTTCATGGAAAACGGCGAAGACGCGCTCATCGTTTACGACGATCTTTCCAAGCACGCCGTCGCTTACCGCCAGATCTCGCTCATCCTGAAGCGCCCGTCCGGCCGCGAAGCGTATCCCGGCGACGTCTTCTATCTCCACTCGCGCCTCCTTGAGCGCGCCGCGCGTCTCGACGGCAAAGGCTCGCTCACCGCGTTGCCCATCATCGAAACCCTCGCGGGCGACGTCTCGGCGTACATCCCGACCAACGTCATCTCGATCACCGACGGCCAGATCTTCCTCGAAACCGATCTCTTCAACCAAGGCATCCGCCCCGCGGTCTCGGTCGGTCTCTCCGTGTCGCGCGTCGGTTCTTCCGCGCAGATCAAGGCCACCAAGCAGGTCGGCGGCAAACTCAAGGGCGAGCTCGCCCAGTTCCGCGAACTCGCCGCTTTCGCGCAGTTCGGTTCCGACCTCGATGCCAAGACCAAGGCGCAGCTCGATCGCGGTTCCCGCATCGTCGAGCTCTTCAAGCAGCCCGCGTTCAGCCCGATCGCGATCGAGCTTCAGGTCGTCACGATCTTCGCGCTTCAAAAAGGTTTCTACGACAATCTCGACATCAAGAAGGTGACCGCCGCCTCCGTCGCGCTCCGCGAATTCTTCGCGACCCGCAAGGACGCGCTCCTCACCGAGATCCGCACCAAGGCCGCCCTCGACAAGGACCTCGAAGCCAAGATCGAGGCCGCCTTGAACGAATGGAAGTCCACCTACAACGGCTGACCGGGAAATCTGACTTCAGAGTCCGGTCCGCGGCTTCGTGCTGGCGACCGGATTCTCTCCTCCGACTCCTGACTTCTTAAACAATGGCTTCAACCCGCGACATCCGCCGACGCATCAAGTCGGTCAAGAACACCCGCCAGATCACGAAGGCGATGGAACTCGTGGCCGCTTCGAAGATGAAGAAGGCCCAGAGCGCCGCGCTCGCCGGACGTCCGTACGCGCAGTTGCTCGCCTCGATGCTCGCCTCGCTCGCTTCGCGCGTCGAGGAGTCCGCTCATCCGTTTCTCGTCAAGCGCGAGGTCAAAACCCGCGGCATTCTTCTCGTCACGACCGACAAAGGTCTTTGCGGTCCGCTCAACGCGAATCTCTTCAAACTCGTTTCCGAGATCAAGACGCCCGCCAAGTTCGTCTCGATCGGCCGCAAGGGTTCGCAGTTTCTCGCCCGCACGCAGCGCGATCTCATCGCCGACTTCCCGGTTCACGATCGCGTGCCCTTCAACGAAGTGAAGGTCGCCGTCGAGTTCCTCGTGAAGCAATTTCTCGAAGGTGCGATCGACACGGTCGAGGTCATCTACGCGCGTTTCAAAAACACGCTCGTGCAGGAGCCGATCGTTCGTCCGATCCTCCCGCTCGGCAACGTGGCGGAGTTTCAAGCGCTCCTCGAACCCGCCGCCGGCCAGGCCGACACGCGCGACATGCTCTTCGAGCCGAGCGCGCCCGCCGTGCTCGACGCGTTGCTGCCGTTTTACGTCAACCGCTACATCTATCAGGTCGTCCTCAGCGCCAAAGCCTCCGAGCACAGCGCCCGCATGGTTGCGATGAAGACCGCCAAGGACAACGCCACCAAACTCGTCGGCGAGCTCAGCCTCGAATACAACAAGGCCCGCCAGGCCGCGATCACGCAGGAAATCCTCGAAATCGCCGCCGCCTCCTTCTCGGCCTGATTTTTCCCTCTTCGTTTTTTTCGTCACTCCCTCTTTTCCGCCCTTTTAATATGAACACCGGCAAAATCGTCCAAGTCATCGGCCCCGTGGTCGACGTGCAGTTCGCCGAGAACGCCATCCCTCCCATCTACCAGGCGCTCACCGTTGAATTCACCGTCAACGGCAAAAAAGAAGTTCTCACGCTCGAGATCCAGCAGCACCTCGGCGAAGGCGTGGCTCGCACCATCGCGATGTCGTCCTCCGAAGGTCTTGTCCGCGGTATGTCTGTGGTGGATACAGGCGCTCCCATCTCCGTGCCGGTCGGCGAGGGTGTGCTGGGTCGCATCTTCGACGTCACGGGCACGCCGGTGGACGGCAAAGGCCCGGTCGCGTTCACAAAAAAATATCCCATTCACCGCCCGGCTCCGACCATCGCCGAGCAGGACACCAAGGCGCAGATCCTCGAGACCGGCATCAAGGTCATCGACCTCATTTGCCCCTTCATCAAGGGTGGTAAAGCCGGTGCGTTCGGTGGCGCCGGCGTCGGCAAGACCGTAGTCATTCTCGAGCTCATCAACAACATCGCCAAGGCCCACGGTGGTTACTCCGTGTTCGCGGGCGTGGGTGAGCGTTCCCGTGAGGGCAATGACCTTTACCACGAAATGTCCGACGCGGGCGTCATCGATCAGAAGGACCTCAGCAAGTCCAAGGTCGCTCTCGTGTACGGCCAGATGAACGAGCCGCCGGGCGCCCGTATGCGCGTGGCCCTCTCGGCCCTCGCGATGACGGAATACTTCCGCGACGAGAAGAACCAGGACGTGCTTCTCTTCATCGATAACATTTTCCGTTTCTCGCAGGCCGGTTCCGAAGTGTCCGCGCTCCTCGGCCGCTCGCCTTCCGCGGTGGGTTACCAGCCCACGCTCTCCAACGAGATGGGCATCCTCCAGGAACGCATCACCTCGACGAAGAAGGGTTCCATCACCTCGGTGCAGGCCGTGTACGTGCCCGCCGACGATTTGACCGACCCCGCGCCCGCCAACACCTTCGCGCACTTGGACTCCACCATCGTGCTCGAGCGTGCGATCGCCGAAAAGGGCATCTATCCCGCCGTCGATCCGCTCGCCTCCGTCTCGAAGGCGCTCGAGCCCTCGGTCGTCGGTGACGAACACTACCGCGTCGCCCGCGAACTCCAACGCGTCCTCCAACGATACAAGGACCTGCAGGACATCATCGCGATTCTCGGTCTCGACGAACTCTCGCCCGAGGACAAACAAACCGTCTTCCGCGCCCGCAAGATCGAGCGCTTCTTCTCGCAGCCGTTCGCGGTCGCCGAAGTCTTCACCGGCACGCCCGGCAAGTACGTGCCCGTCAAGGAAACCGTCCGCGGCTTCAAGATGATCCTCGACGGCGAGCTCGATCACATCGCCGAAGGCGACTTCTACATGAAGGGTGGCATCGACGAAGTCATCGCCGCCGCATCCAAAAAGTAACAAGGCCCAAGTACCAAGTTCCAAGTTCAAGCCAGCTTCTTGATACTTGCTCCTTGGTCCTTGGCACTTCCTCCGCCTCATGGCTCTTACTCTCGAAATCGTCACACCCGAAGCCCGGGTCTATTCGGATGTCATTGAGACCGTCGTCATCCCGACGGTCCAAGGCGAGATAGGCATTCTTCCCGGCCACATCCCCTTGCTCACCCAAGTGGCGGCCGGCGAGATGCGGGTCACCACGAAGGACGGACGCACCGAATACCTCGCGGTCGGCGAAGGTTTCGCGCAGATCGACGGCGACAAAGTCTCCGTCCTCGCCGAACGCGCCATCAACGAGGCGACGATCGACGAAGACGCTGTTCAAAAAGCCCAGGCCCGCGCCGAGGAAGCGCTCCGCACGCGCGAGCAACTCGATCCTGCCGAAGTCGAACGACTCGAAGGCATCGTCCGCTTCTCCGTCGCGCAGCTCGACCTCAAACGCCGTCGCCGCTGAGGCCGACGTTCGTGTTTATTTTCAAAGCGCGGCCCGCAACGGCCGCGCTTTTTTGTATCTTATTTTTGGATACGCCGCCATGTGCGAGAGACGCTTTGAGAGAATAAAAAAACGGCCCGCGATTGGCGGACCGTTGATCGATCAGGGGATGTTTCAGCCGCTAAATGGCCTGACGTTAGAAGCGGATATTGAGGCCGACCTGACCGATATGCGCGCGGGCGTCGTCGAAGGAAACGTTCATGCCCAAGAGCTCCGTGTCACCGCCGTCGATGTACAGGTAGCGATAGCCGACATCGAGGGACATGCGTTCGTTGAAGCGAATCTCCACGCCGATGTTGGCCGCGGCGGTGAAGAGGACCTCGTTGGAGTCGTCCTTAATGAAAACCCCGGACCCGCGTGCTTCGATTTCGTACAACACATGCGTCAGTCCAATCGAGGGGCCGACGTAGAGGCGGAGCTTGGAGCCGAGCGGTTCCGTGTAGTGACGATAGCCGACGAGCACCGGCACATAGGTTTCGGTGCCTTCGGCATAATAACCGTAGCCGCTTTCTTTCTGCTCCCAACCGGTCACGCCGGTCTCGACATGAAATTCGTGCTGACGAGTCGTGCCCACGGCAACGCCCCCGGCGAAGCCGATGTAGCCGGCGTTGTCGTAACCGTCGGCATCCGGTGAGACGTATCCGACAATGGGCCGGAGAACGACTCCGACTTTGGCCGCTTGCGCGGTCGAGAACGGGGCCAGCGCCAGGACGGCGAGGCCGATGATAGAGAACGTGCGTTTCATGGATTTGGTTTGGTGTAGTCTGCCTCACCCTCGACATGGGTCGTCCCTGACTTGGCACAGGCGGAACGATTCGAAATCGAAGTCGCCCCGGTGGGTTTACGGATGGTCAAAGCTGTCGCGTCATGAGTCTGGAGCGCACTCCGCGCGGGCGAACGCCGATTCCCTGAGCTGACAGTGCTGCATTCCTCCCGCGGCAATGGTCGCAAAGACCGGATAAAAACCGCTCACGAAACGCAAGTGGTCTTTGTTCACCGCGTAGTTGACCTCACCGAACTGGCTGCGCGCCGTATTTTTTTAGGCCGAAACAGACGTCGCGCACGCCATGTGCTCATCGGGGCCCATGCTCGCCAGTCTATTTCGCGCCAGCCGCTCGATGGTAAAATTGCCCAGGACTTCCGCCGGAAGCCGGGATTCCCAGCTCGAAGAAGAGTCCGCTGTGGCGAATCAATACGTGCCTGAGCGTGTTTTGGACATCGCGCGCGCCTCGGTGCAGCTCGCGGAGTTGGGACCGCAACTCGCGCTGTTCGCCGCCGAGCTCGAAGCGCAGGCACAAACGCAGGCGGCGCGCGCGGCCGCGATCGCACAAACGACCGCCGCGCTCACCCAGAATCTCGATCAAGCCGTGAGCGCGTTGCGCGCGTCGTCCGAGCAAGTCGGGGAATCGCTTGCGGTGGTCGAACGCATCGCGTTGCAGACGCGGATCCTCTCGATCAACGCGAGCATCGAGGCTGCGCGTGCCGGCGAGCATGGTCGCTCGTTTGGCGTGGTCGTCGAAGAAGTGCAGCGTCTCGCCGATCGCACCGGCGGCAGCACGCACGAAATCGAAGCGTGCGTGCTCGAGATGCAGTCGCGCATCACGCAAGTCGCCGCGGTTGCCGGATTGACGGGTGCCGATGGCGGCGCTCCCGCGTCCGCTTCGTGCAACGTCGCCGTGGTCCGACGCGAAGTGGAAGGTCTTAACGCCGGCGCCGGCGATCAGCTGCAGAGCGCGCGTGTGCTTCACTCGATGGGCGATCATGTGAGCGCGTTGACCGAATCGCTTTTGCTGAGTGTGGGCGCGTTTCGCTTTGAAGCGCATCAGCGTGCCGAGGGCTTCTTGCGGGAACTGGTGCCGGCCTTGGTGGATGCGATGCCAGAGCGCGACCGCGTCGAGGTCGCATTGGAAGCGTGGTTGCAGGACAACCCCAGTTTCGAGCTGGCGTACGTGACCGATGCGGACGGTATCCAGATTGTGGATAACGTCGTTCGTGCCCGCACGGGCATCATGCGCGATCCCGCCGGGCTTGGTCGCGATTGGTCCGAGCGCCCGTGGTTTCAAGAAAGCATCCGCGACAACGACGTGACTTCGACCGACATCTATCGTTCGGCGGCGAACAACGATTTCTGCTTCACCGTCGCCGTGGCATTGCGTGATGCCGAAGGCGCGCTGCTCGGCGTGCTCGGAGCCGACGTGAACTTCCGCCGCTTGATCGTCTCCGCGTGAGCGTTCGAGCGAGACGCGGCCGTTCCGGCGGCGGGCGTCGCGTATCTGCGTTTCGAAGCTTCGCGCAAGTAGCACACGACGCCTGGCATTTAGCCGTCTGCATACTGACGCGTGCGACATTTCCTAATCATTGGCGAAAACCCCGGCCTGTTTGTTGACTTTGAAACTCGGTCTCATCTCAATCGAGGCCTCATGTTAGCGTCTATCGATCGCCATCGTCCGCAGCGGATGCGTCTCACCGAGTTACCGGTGGGGGCGTCCGGCCGGGTATGCGAACTGGCGGGGCAGGACGCCGTGTGTCAGCGCTTGCGGGAGATGGGGTTCTGCGAGTCGGCGGTTATTGAAAAGGTATCCGGTCAGCGGACTTTGCTGTGCCAGCTCTGCGGCACGCGCATCGCGCTGAGCGAAGGCGCCGCGCGACACATCGTGGTCGAACTCATCGCCGGCGGTCTCTGAGAGGCACCGCGCTCCTGCTTTCCGTCATGTCCGCTTTGTCCAAATTGTCTCAACTCGCCGTCGGCACCTCTGCGATCGTCCGCGAAATGCCCAAGACCGGTTCCGCCTTTCTCCGCCTGCGCGAGATGGGGCTTTTGGCCGGTACATCGCTCACCTTGGTTCGCGCCGCTCCGATGGGCGACCCGCTTGAGGTGAAGGTGCGCGGTTATTATCTTTCTCTCCGTCGTGGCGAAGCGGATCAGGTGCTCGTCGAAGTATCCACGCAACCATGACGCTCGATCCCAAGCCCGGTGCCGGGCGTCCGCCGGTTTTCGCACTCGTGGGAAACCCGAACTGCGGGAAGAGCACGCTCTTCAACGCCCTGACCGGCCTCAAACAAAAGGTCGGCAATTATCCCGGCGTCACCGTCGAGAAAAAGACCGGCACGGCTTACTCGCAGCACGGGCATCCGATGACGGTGATCGATTTGCCTGGCGCGTATTCGCTGGCCGCGCGTTCGCCGGACGAAGCGGTCACGCGCGATGTGCTGCTCGGGCGCCGCGCCGATACGCCGCAGCCCGATCGCATCCTGTGCGTGGTCGATGCGACCAATCTCGAGCGCAATCTCTACCTCGTTCATCAGATCCTCGATCTCGGACGGCCCGTGATCCTCGTGATCAACATGATGGATCTCGCCGCGCAAAACGGCCTGAATATCCGCATCGGTCATCTCGAGCAGGAACTCGGCATTCCAGTGATCGCGTGCGAAGCGGTGCATGGCAAAGGTCTCATCGAGTTGAAGCTCGCGATGAGCCGCACCGACCCGGCGCTCTCGCGTCACGCATGGGATGTGCCCGCCGCGATCGCGCCTGCCGTGGCGGAGTTGCAGGCCTCACTCGTCGCCAACGACGCGAAGGCGCCGCTCATCGCTCGCGCCGAGGCGTTGTTGTTGCTCACCGATCAGGACGCGATGCGCGTCGCCGGATCGACGCCGCTCAGTCCGCGCACACGCGAAACGCTCGAGGCGTGGAAAAAACGTTGGGAAAAAGACGGCACCGATTGGGCCGGCACGCTCGTCACCAGCCGCTACGATATCATCGCGAAATTATGCGAACAGGTCGTGCAGCGCCGTGGCGCTCCGGCGGGGCCGAGCAGGAGCGACCGGATCGACGCCGTGGTGACACATCCCTTCTGGGGCTGGGTCACGCTCGGCGTGTTGATGATGATCGTGTTCTTCTCGATCTTCACGCTCGCGGAGCACCCGATGAATTTCATCGATGATCAGACGGCGGCGCTCTCCGACTGGATCAAGGACAAGATGCCCGAAGGCGAATTGCGCGATCTGATCACCGATGGCGCCATCGCGGGTGTGGGCGGCGTGATCATTTTCCTGCCGCAGATCCTGATTTTGTTTTTCTTCATCGGGCTTCTCGAAAGCACCGGCTACATGGCGCGCGCCGCGTTCATCATGGACCGCTTGATGGCCAGCGTGGGGCTCAATGGGAAAAGTTTCATCCCACTCCTGAGCTCTTACGCCTGCGCGATTCCCGGCATCATGGCGACGCGCACGATCGAGGATAAAAAAGACCGCCTCGTGACGATCCTCATCGCGCCGTTGATGAGTTGTTCGGCGCGTCTGCCCGTGTATCTGCTCATGATCGCTGCGCTCATCCCGGGCGATCGCGTGCCGTTGCTCACCAAGGTCGGCGTGATGCTGCTCATGTACGCGCTCGGCACCTTCGGCGCGTTTGGTTTCGCGTGGCTTTTCAAACGCACGCTGCTCAAGGGCGAACCCTCGATCATGATCATGGAACTGCCGCCGTATCACCTGCCGCGCATCGGTGATGTGATCCGGCAGATGTTCGAGCGCGGCTGGATGTTTCTAAAGCGCGCCGGCACGACCATCCTCGCGATCTCGATCGTGCTCTGGTTTCTCTCCGCGTATCCGAAAGCGCCGGGTGAACCGACCGATACCGAACAGCTCGAATACAGCGTGGCTGGTCGCATCGGGCAGACGCTGGAACCCGTGATCCGTCCCATCGGTTTCGACTGGCAGATCGGCATCGGCCTCGTGAGTTCGCTCGCCGCGCGCGAAGTGTTCGTGAGCACGATGGGCATCGTGTTCAACGTAGAGGATGCCGAAGAAAACACCGAGCCGCTGCGCGATGCGCTGCTGAAGGCCACGTGGCCCGACGGACGTCCGCTGTTCACGCCGCTGGTGTGTTTTACGCTGATGATTTTCTACGTGTTCGCGATGCAATGCCTCGCGACGCTTGTGGTGGTGCGACGCGAAACGGGCTCATGGAAATGGCCGGCGTTTCAGCTGTTCTACATGACGGGCACCGCGTGGATTCTGTCGTTCATCGTTTATCAAGGAGGCCGCGCCCTTGGCTTCTAAAACGCGGCGCCGTTTGCGCGTTCGCGCCCCGGGTATTTGCTTGGGGCTGTTCTCATGAAAATCGACGTCCAACAAATCGCCGCGCTCATCGTCGTCGCACTTGCGGTCGGGCTGCTTGTCCGCTCGTGGGTCAAGAACCGGAAGTCTGGTTGTGGCGGCGGCTCGTGTGGTGCGCTCAGTCGCGACGCGCAAAAACTGCGCGCCCGGCTTGGCCTCTGATGCGCTGAACGAGCGGGGCTTGGGCGGGAAGTTTTCTTGAACAACCCGCGCCGGCGCAGACAGTGGCGGCACCCATGCCGCCCGGCACCCTCGCTTCCTGGTTGATCCTTCTTTTGGCCGCCGCCGCACCGTGGTTTTGCGGGGCCCGGTCGCATCTTCCGAACATTCTCTGGATCTTTGGCGGCGCGCAGATGCTCGCGCTCGCGGCTCTTGTCGTTGAAAAATGGATACGTAAACGGTCGCTGCGTGTGCCGGGCACGCTGACGAAACTCTGCCTGCTCCTGTGTCTGCCGCTGGCGTGGTGGGCGGTGTGGCCGGAGCCTCCGTTTGCGACGAGTTTCGCGGAGAGCCACTGGGCATTCCTGCAGCATCAATTCCCGACGGCGATCCTGTCGTGGACGCGTGCGGAGCGACTTTGGTTTTTAGCAGGCAGTCTCTGTTCGTTGCTGACGGTTGCGGAACTGGGACGCGACGCGGCCTTTCGCCGGCGGCTTTGTCTCGTCGTTGGACTCACCGGCGTGGTCATGGCTGGTGCCGCGCTGGCGCAACGCTTTCTCGGTGTTACCGCGCCGTCGTGGCTGATGATCGGCGGCTCCACGGAGCGATATAACTTTGTGTTTTTCCATCACAGCGCCGCGGCGGCGTGCTTCAACGTCGCGTGGCCGCTGGTCGCTTTTCACGGCCTGAAAAGCGGCGTGGGCGTCGTTCGCGTCATGCTGTGGGCGTTGCTGGCTGCGATGGCGGCGGTTTGTTTTCCCCTCTGGAAGTCGGAGTCCGCGTGGATCATCGCCCTTGCCTTGATCGCCGGCGCGATCGTGTGGCGGCTGATGATCCGCTGCGAGCGCGCCGAGCCGCGGCTGCTTTTTGGCGGTGTGGGGGCGGCCCTGATCGCCGCGCTGGCGTTGCAACTGTTCTGGGTCGAACGCACCCGAGCGCAGCACCCCGACAACTGGCTCGGCGAGGCGGAGACCCGCGTCGCGGTGCCGGAACGGGACGCACAACTCGCCGAGGCGGCGGGCCGGCGCGGCGACCGCATGGTCCCATCGAGCGCGCCGCCTCGGCCCGCCGCGTGGATCGCGGCCCTGCGCATGGCTGCCGCGTATCCAATTATTGGAGACGGCCCGGGCGCCTGGTCGCGGCAGGCGGTGCTGTATTCAAACGACCCGATCGTGAATACGTTTTATCAGCACCGGCAGTTTGCGCATCACGATCTTCTGCAGACGGCGGCGGAGTGGGGCGTTGTCCCCGCGCTCTTGTGGCTGGTGGTGTGGATAGGGGCGTTTTACCGCGCGATCCGCCGCGATCCTGTGAGCGGCCGCGAACTGGGGCTGGTGCTCGCGTTGATCGCACTGGCGTTGCACAGCATGCTGCATTTTCCGCTGCAGCTGCCGGTGTTTCAGTTGTGGGCCGCGTTGCTGCTCGGCCTCGCGTGGAGTCGCCGTCCGCGACGGGATACGGAGGATGATTCGGACGATGAGGAGAAAAACCGCTCGACGCGCCGCCGCAGGACTTCGTTAGCGTAATACTTCCGATGCGTTCCAAGCCCATACCTGGTTCCAGTGGCGACGTGCTCACGTGCCTGCCATCGCCCTATCTGCCTCATGCGGCCACCGGCTTGCTGTATCTGCCGCGTTTCATCGCCAAGTGCCGCTATGTGAAAACGCATGGAGCGCTGCCGCCGAGTTACGCAAAAAACTACAAGCGCGGGCTCGATCGTTTTCTGTGCCTGCACCTCGGCGTGGATCCGTCCGCCGTCGAACAGGCGGTGCATGAGTCCGCTGACGACGCCTCGCTCGACCAGCGTTTGCTCGCGCTCTTTCCGTCCGACGTGCGCGCGGAAAAATGGAATCGCGACCTGGTGCAAAAAGGCATGACCGATGCCGGCCAGGAGTTTCTCAAGCAGGCGCTCACCGTCATGGGCTGCGCCGATCGCGCGGGCGAAATTCGCAGCGTGCCCGACCTGATCGATTTCGACGAAGGCAGGATCGAGTGACGCCCGGCGCCGTGGCAGGGATCCTTCGCCGATCGCCTAACCTCGCGAGTTTTCTCGTGACGGGTCGTGGCTAAAGCGGAAGAAGCGGTTGCCGGATTATCCAGCGGATGTTCAGTGATAGCTGCTGGTTAACCCAATCACTCCCCCGCTATGAATATCTCACAACTTGTCCGCCGCATCGGCGGAATCTGCCTTGCAATCGGTCTACTCGCGACCGCTTCAGCGTTCGAAGGAAAAATCGATATGACCATGACCGCCGGCCCCAAAGACAAGGAGCCGATGAGTCTATCCTATCGCATCAAGGGCGATAAAATGCGCATGGAGTTCAGCGAGGCGGCATCGTCCAAGAAAAAGAAAAAGAAGGGCGACGAAACGATGGGCGCGATGATCGTCGATTTCCAAAAGAAGGAGATGCTCATGCTCATGCCCTCCGAGAAAATGTACATGGTTCACGCCATTCCGGAACCGAAGGCGAACTCCAAGAAGAAATCCTCCGACGTCGATTTCAAGCCGACCGGTCGCAAGGAGAAGATCGCGGGCGTCGAGGCGGAGGAGTACGTCGGCAAAAGCGAGGGCAAATTCATCGAGATCTGGGTGACCAAGGAAATGGGTCGCTACATTTCCCAGCAAGGCGGCCCCGGAAAAGGTCCCTCCGGCTGGGAGGCCTTCATGCAGAAAGAAAACGCGTTTCCGCTGCGCGTGATTACGCGCGGGAAGGAAGGCGGTCCCGAGGAGTCGCGCATGGAGACGGTTGCGATCGATCGCAGCAAGCAGGCGGATTCGCTCTTCGCCCCGCCCGCGGATTACGAGAAGTTCGCCATGCCGAACATGAGCGAATTGATGAAGGGAATGGCGCCCGGACGCTAAGAAACCGTAGTTGATCTTTGAATACGCGCGCTCTGTAAAGGGCGCGCGTTTTTTTAGCGCAGCTCGATCCAGTCGGACGATGAGTACTGCTCGCGCAACCCGTCGGCTTCGTGTTCCGGAAAATCCGACCAGGAAGCGTCCATCGCATCGAGCGCAAGCGTGGCGGCCAGTTTTTCCACGAATCGGGTCTCGAATGCGGTCCAATCGAACGACGGTGCAAGCGCCGCTCGCGCGAGCGATCCTTGGAACAGGAGGCCCTCCTTGGTGCGTTTCTGCGCAGCGCCGGCGATCTTGGCACCTGTTTCGCGATGCACGACATCGTAGCGTTCCGGCCGGGCAAAACAGACTGTAGGGCCAGAGCGGATACAGGCAGCGTCCTCCGCGTCGTCGTCGGGCTCGCAGCTTTCCTTCAGCTCGACTGGCTGGTTGAGCGAAATGAGCGTATCCGCGATGGCCGCATGTACGGCCCGGTAGGAATGGGGCGCGGGCTGGTCGTACAGCGCATGATTGCGGGGCAGGACGAGCGCGTAGGTCCAGTCGTCGCGATGATCCACGACGCCCCCGCCGGTCGGCCGCCGGCAGAGTTCGAGAGTGGTGTCGGCGGGCAGCTGGCTGCGGACGTAGGCGATTTTCTGGCTGTATCCAAAAGTGAATGACGGCCGATGCCATCCGTAGTGCCGGAACCGCGCGTGCTCGGCGCGCTCGTGCGGATAACGTTTCAACAGCAGGAAATCCGCGACCATGTTTTCCGCCGCGCCGGCTTCGCGATAAGGGAGAATCTCGAGCGACATGTCACAAAAGGTCAGCCGTGCTCAGGCGCGTGCGCCCTCGAGCCAGGACTTCAGGTGGGCGGGCACGGCGAGCGTGGCGAGTTGTTGATCGAAGGTTTCGACCGGTGTGCGCAGCAGTTGGGAAAGCGGCAGCAGATCGAGGGCGAGATTGGCCTGTCGTTTGGCGGACGCCTTGGGGTCTGCGGTGCGGTCGGTTGTTTTCAGCGGAGCTTGGGTTTCGTTCAGCCCGAAATGCGCGCGGATGCGGAGGCCGAGTTCGTAGCGCGAGAGCAGTTCCGCACCGGCCCAATGAAACACACCGCTGATCTCCGGACGACCAGCGAGCTCAAGCAACGCGAGCGCGAGGTTTTGCGCAGTGCAGGTCTGGCGGAATTCGTCGGTGTAGAGCACCGGCGTTTTTCCTGCCGCCCAATCGCCGAGCAAACGCTCGTGCAGGCTGCGACGGCCGCCGGGGCTGTTGCCCATGAGCAAAGGCGCGCGGACGGTCACGGCCAATGTCGGTGCAATGGAGTGGACGAGCGTTTCGCTTTCCACCTTTTGCCGTGCGTAGGTGTTGATCGGGTGAACGGGATCCGTGACGGCGTAGGGCGCGCGGTCGCCCGCGAAGACTTGCTCCGACGATAGGTGGAGCAGGCGAATGCCGTGCTCCTGGGCGATACGCGCGAGAAGCGCGGGAAGGGCGACGTTGAGGCGATGCGAATGCGCGGGGTCTTCGTCGCATTTCCCGGGTTCGGAGATGGCGGCGGCGTTGATGATGACCTCCGGCTGCGACTTCCGGATGGCGGCTTCGACCGCGGAGTCGTCGGCCAGATCGAGTATCAGTTTTTCGGATACGCCATCGAGCGGACCGGTGAAGGTGCCGATCGTGCCGGTGATGGGATGGCCTGCGGTGTGCGCCGCGCGCGCGAAGGCGCCGCCGACAAGACCGGAGGCGCCGAGGACGAAGAATTTCATCTGGGAAAAAAATTTGAACCACAGAGACACAGAAGGCGCGGAGAGCGGAATGTTTTTCTGTGAACTCTGTGTCTCTGCGGTTCACAATCATCCCGGAGGAAAGAAAAAGACCGACGGTGAAGTCGGTCTTTGGGAATCGAAACGGCGGGAACTCGCGAGCTTACTTCTTTTTGGAGAGGATGAGCTGCTCGAGTTTCACGATGTCGGCCGAGAAAAGGCGGATGCCTTCGGCGGTCTTTTCGGTCGCCATCGCGTCTTCGTTGAGCGCGAAGCGGAAGGATTTTTCGTCGAAGGAAACCTTCTTGAGGTCGGTCTGCGCGGCTTTGGCGGGATCGAGCTTGCGGACGATCGGATCGCTGGAGGCCTTGAGCTCGGCGAGGAGCGCGGGTGCGATGGTGAGGAGATCGCAGCCGGCGAGTTCGAGGATCTCGCCCTTGTTGCGGAAGCTCGCGCCCATGACCTCGGTCTTGTAGCCGAATTTTTTGTAGTAAGTGTAGATCTGCGTGACGGAGATGACTCCGGGATCTTCGGCGCCGACGAAATCCTTGCCCGTTGATTTCTTGTGCCAGTCGAGGATGCGGCCGACGAACGGCGAGATCAGCTTGATGTTCGCCTCGGCGCACGCGACGGCCTGAGCAAAGGAGAAGAGCAGCGTGAGATTGCAGTTGATGCCTTCTTTCTGGAGCTGTTCGGCGGCTTTGATGCCTTCCCACGTGGACGCGATCTTGATCAGGATGCGGTCGCGATTGATGCCGGCTTTTTCGTAGAGAGAAATGATTTCGTGCGCCTTGGCGATGGTGCCGGCGGTGTCGAAGGACAGGCGGGCATCCACTTCGGACGAAACGCGACCAGGGACGAGCTTGAGGATTTCCAGGCCGAATACGACGAGGAGGCGGTCAATGATCTGATCCACCGATGCGGAGGAGCCGGCGTCGGCGATGGCCTTGTCCAAGAGATGCGCATAGTCGGGCATCGCGGCGGCTTTGAGGATCAGGCTGGGGTTGGTGGTCGCATCTTGCGGTGCGAATTCCTTCATGCTGACGAAGTCGCCGGTGTCGGCGACGACGGTGGTGAAGGCCTTAAGTTGATCAAGTTGGGTAGGCATGTGGGAAAAGGAAAAATGACCCTACCCCTGAAAGGGCGGGACGGGCAAATGGTTTTTAGCCCACGCGACGGCGCCGGCCTCGTTGTCGAAGGCCCCGTCGAGCTGTGCTTCGAAGGCGTGGTCGAGCAGTTTTCGGAAATCGGGGCCGGGCGCCTGCCCGAGTGCGATGAGGTGGCGGCCGAGCAGAATTGGCCGGGGAGCGGCGCGGGCGAGCGCAAGGTCCGCCGACCGCGTATTCAGTTCTTCAATACGGGCAAGGGTTTCCGGCGAATGCAGCGGAGGGCGTCCGTCGTGGTCGGCGCGCATGACCAGGCAAAGCTCCTCGATGGTGGCTGGCGCGAGTTTGCGGGCGAGCCGGCGGATGCGCTGATCGGAAAATCCCGCCTGTCCACTGTGGTGGGCGAGATGAAGGACCACCAGCGGCCGCACACGATCGATCAGCTCGCGAGGAGCACCGATGCGGAGAAGAAAACTCTCGCTGAGAGGGCCGCCCGCGGATTCATGGCCGGGGCTGATCCAGCGCTGCTGGCCCCGCCGTTCACCAAAAACCGTCGTCGCGGGTTTGCCGAAATCGTGTGCGAGCATGGCGAAAAGCAGCTGCCGTTTGCGCGCAGGTCCGGCGTCTTGCCATTCGTTCAACCCCACCATCGCGTCGCAGCAATGTAGTGTATGCGTGAATACATCGCCTTCCGGGTGCCACTCGGGATCTTGAGGTGTGCCGCGCAACGCGGCGATCTCCGGGAAATGCGCGAGCCAGCCGCATTCTTCGAGGACGAGCAGTCCGCGTGACGGGTACGTCGATTTTTCCGCCCATTTGGCCCATTCGCCCCACACGCGCTCGACTGGCAATTCGCGATAAGCGTCCGTGATCGAACGGCTCAATGCCGCGGTCTCGGCGGCGATGGTGAGGTTGAAGCGCGCCGCGAACTGAAACGCGCGGAGAACGCGCAGAGGATCATCTGCGAAAGCGGCGCTCGTATGACGCAGGATGCGGGCTTCCAAATCCCGTCTTCCGTTATGCGGGTCGATTATGGTGTTCGCGAAAGGATCGTACGCGATGGCGTTGAGGGTGAAATCGCGGCGCGCGGCAGCTTCGGCGTCCGTGATGTCGGGCGAGGCGGCGACCTGAAATCCGCGATGCCCCGCGCCTGTTTTCGACTCGCGGCGCGGAAGGCTGAAATCGTATTCGACGGACCCCACGCGCAGTTTGATGACACCGAAACTACGGCCCACCAGATCGGTGCTCCCAAAGGGCGCGAGGGCGCGCTGAAGTTGTTCGAAGGTCGTTTCCGAGACCTCGACATCAAAATCCTTCGGCTCAAGTCCGAGCAGCCAGTCACGGACGCAGCCACCGACCAACCGGGGCCGGCCGATATGCCGCACGGCTTGGAGCACGGCCAGCAGCGGCTCGGGAATGTTCATGGCGGGGCGGGAAAGGGCGGCGCTCGTGAACTGACCGAACTCAGCGGACGTTTTGTTTTCCGGTCGGAAGCACCAAGCAAATCCAGCCGATGAGCAGGAGAACTCCGCCGAGCGGTGTGACGGGGCCGAACGCGCGCGGACCGCCGAGTGCGAGAATATAAATGGATCCCGAGAATAGTACGACGCCTGCAATCCACGCCCAAGCCGCGACACGGTGCTTCCGGGGGACAGTGGAAACAGGCGAGGACCATGCGGCCAGCGCGAGTAACGCGACGCAATGGATCAAATGATATTGGACGGCGGTGTTCCAGCTGTCGGTCATGCCGGCGGAGGCCAGCCGCGCCTTTAAAGCGTGAGCTCCGAAAGCGCCCAATGCCGCGCCGGAAAACCCCAGGACACCAGCGACGGCTTTCATTATATCAATGCGCATAATTGAAGATGTTTACTCTATTTTGGAACCGCTTGGGCTCTTCCCGGTCGGGTTTCAGAGCAGAAAGGGTCGGTAAGTTAAGACTTGTATTTTACAAACCTATCTTTTCTGTCTGGAAGGCCGATTTTGTTGGCCGACCAACAAACTACAGAACAACAACACTATGAAAAAGACTGCCATCCTCCTCGCGGCCCTCGCCGCTGGCGCTGGTTTGAACGCTCAAGACCTGAAGACTTCGTACTCCGTGACGACAGACTTCACCTATGCTTCGGAGTACGTATTCCGTGGTATCGAGTCCGCCGGCAACTCTTTCCAGCCGTCGATCGAAGTTTCTGTTGGTGACGCTTACGTCGGTGTCTGGACCAACCAGCCTGTGACCGACAACGAAAACAACGAAGTCGATTTCTACGCCGGCTATAAGTACAAGCTGAACGACGCGCTCTCCTTCGAAGCAGTCGGTACCTATTACTGGTATCCGGAAGCTCGCGGCGGCGCGACCAAGCGCTCGTACGAAGTGGGCGTCGGCGGCACCTACACTTACGCCGGCATCTCCTCGAGCCTCTATTATTACTACGACATCCGTCTCCACACCAACACGCTCCAGGCGTCGGTGGGTTATAGCGTGCCGCTCGAAGCGATCGGTACCTCGGTTGATTTCAGCGTCTTCGCCGGCACCGTCGAAGCGCGCGACTGGGCTCCGGACTCCAATGTCGGTCAGGTCATGGAGACCTACAACTACTATGGTTTCGACATCAACATCCCGTATAAGTTGAACGACAAGGCCGCCATCACGACCGGTCTGCACTACGCCAAGAACGACAACCTTCGCGACATCGGCGTGGGCGACGAAAACCTCTGGGTCACCGTCGGCCTCTCCGTTGGTT
Source organism: uncultured Opitutaceae bacterium (assembly GCA_964573305.1). GTDB lineage: Bacteria > Verrucomicrobiota > Verrucomicrobiia > Opitutales > Opitutaceae > Nibricoccus. The sequence continues at coordinate 39,983 of CAZNJG010000002.1, read as the reverse complement.
TCTAAGCGCCTCCGCGTTTAGTCCTGCGAAAGATTAAAAAGAGATCTTCACCCGCTCCCTTATCCGGGGAGCGGGTTTTTATTCACAGTGCAAATCTAAGGGTTGACAGTTGCCGTCCCAACCTTAGCTCTCGACCCCTTTTCCTTTCATGAAAACGTTCCTCGCCAAGAAAGAGACCGTCCAGCCCAAGTGGCATCTGATCGATGCCGAAGGCGTGGTGCTCGGCCGTCTCGCCGTGAAGGCCGCCAACATTATTCGTGGCCGCCATAAAGCCTCCTACACCCCGTCCGTCGATACGGGCGACTTCGTCGTCGTCATCAATGCTGAGAAGGTGGTGCTCACCGGCAAGAAAGAGGAGCAAAACGAGTACATGTTCTTCTCCGGTTTCGTCGGCGGCGAGAGCTACCGCTCGCTCAAGCTCATGCGCGAGAAGAACCCCGAATTCATCATCAAGCACGCGGTCAAGGGAATGCTCCCGAAGAACCGTATCGCTGCCAAGATGCTCACCAAGCTCCGCGTGTTCAAGGGCTCCGCTCACACGCATGAGGCCAACAATCCCGTCCAAATTTCCGTCTGATCACGACCATGTGCGCTGACAAAGCAGTATTCACCGGCACCGGTCGCCGCAAGACCTCCACCGCCCGCGTTCGCATCGTCGAAGGCTCCGGCAAGCTGGTCGTCAACGACCGCGAGTTCGAAAAATATTTCTCGCACGAGAACTTCGCCAAGCAGGCCTACGCGCCTCTGCTGACGGTTGAGCTCCGCGACAAGATCGACGTCTTCGCCAATGTCGATGGTGGCGGTGTTTCCGGTCAGGCCGGTGCGGTTGCCCACGGCATCGCCCGCGCGCTGCAGAAGCTCAACCCTGAGCTGCGTCCCGTCCTCAAGAAGGCCGGTCACCTCAAGCGCGATCCTCGCGCCAAGGAACGTAAGAAGCCCGGCCAGCCCGGCGCTCGCAAGCGCTTCCAGTTCTCGAAGCGCTGATCGCTTCGCTTCCGTTTTCATGAAATCAAAGCCGCCTCTTTATCGAGGCGGCTTTTTTGTGCCCGCGTGCGCGCATGAAAAACCTTCTGGCGTTTTGAGACATGAGGAGGATGTTTTTCCTTCCTATGAAAGTCGGTGTCATCGGTGCGTCGGGTTATTCCGGCGAACTTCTCGTCAAACTCCTGCTGGCTCATCCGCATGTGACGCTGGCCGCGGTCACGTCGCGTTCGCACGCGGGAAAACCGCTCGCCCAGATCATTCCGTCGCTGCGCGGCGCCGATCGCGGACTGACCTTCGTCGACTCCGACGCGGCGGCGCTGGCGGCGGGCGATATCGATCTTTTCTTCCTCGCGCTCCCGCACGGAGCGGCGGCTGAGTTTGCGCGCGTGCTCGTCGGCGGAGGCAAGCGGGTGATCGATCTCAGCGCCGATTTCCGTATCGCCGATTTGGATACGTACGAAAAATATTACGGAAAGCACCATGCGCCGGAGCTGTTGCCGCAGGCGCGCTTTGTTCTTCCGGAGCTCACGCCGCCTGCTTGGAAACAGGAAGCGAAACTGGTGGCGTCGCCGGGCTGTTACCCGACGAGCATTCTCGTGCCCTTGGTTCCGTTGCTGCGCGATGGCATCGTCACGCGCGAGCACATCGTGGCGAACTCGTACAGCGGCGTCAGCGGGGCCGGCAAAAAGGTGGACGAGATGTATCTTTTTGTGGAGCGGGCCGAGAGCATCAAAGCGTATGGTTTGGTGAAGCACCGGCATCTCGCGGAAATCGAAGAGCAGCTCGCGCTGCGCAGTGGGGCACCGGCGGTGATCCAGTTCAACCCGCACCTCGCTCCGATGCGCCGCGGCATCGCGACCACCATCACCGTGCCTGCGGCAGCGGGCGCTTCCATCGACTCGCTTTACGCGTCGTGGAAAAGTGAATACGCGGATCGTTCCTTTGTGCAGATTCTGCCGACGGGCGAAACGCCGGATACCGCGCATGTCGTCGGCACGAACCGCGTGGACATGTCGGCCGTGTACGATCCGCGCACGAAGAATTTCGTGCTGACCTCGGTCGTGGACAACGTCGTCAAAGGCGCCAGCGGCCAGGCGGTGCAGATCATGAATCTGTGGTGCGGATTTCCCGAAACCGCAGGACTGGTCTGAATCGATTGATTCACGCAAAAAGCCGGGCGTTCATGCCCGGCTTTTTTGTTCACGAAATCGTCCGGCGCTTAGCTCCGGTAGTCGGCGTTTTCACTCACATATTCGTGCGTGAGATCGCCGCCAAAAACGATGCATTCGCCGTTGCCGCTTGCGAGATCCACCTCGATTTCGACGCAGCGTTCGTGAGGCGGGTAATCGATCGGCGGGGAGAATACTCCCCCGACGGATGGTGCGCTTGCGTACATCTCCGCATCTTTGAGGTGCGCGATGAGCGCGGCTTCCTTGGAGGGATCGAGCTGGAAGGCGCCCGCGGAAAAGATCTCGATGCCGCCGATGCGCGCGCTGAGGCGCGAAAGATCCAGCTCGGGTGTGTGCGCACCGACGTGTTTGCCGATCGCCTGGATGAGCCGGCCGACATTGGGGTCGTTGCCCGCGACGGCGCATTTGAAGAGCGGTGCGTTGGCAATCGCTTTGCCGAGAGCGCGAGCGATTTCCACCGTTGGCGCGCCGTGTATCCGGATGCGCATGACGTGGTGAATGCCTTCGCCGTTCCGCACGACATCCTCCGAGAGATCGCGGCAGATTTGGTTGAGCGCTTGCTCAAATGCGGCGCGATCGGCGCAGGGCACGCGCGAAGACGAAACGAGTGCGACGGTGTCCGACGTGCTCGTGTCGCTGTCGATGCTGATGTTGTTGAAGCTCGCGTTCACGCAGCGAGCGAGCATCGCACGAAGTTCGTCACGCGGTACATCGATGTCGGTGAGAATGTACACGAGCATGGTGGCGAGGTTGGGCTCGATCATGCCCGCGCCTTTGGCGATGCCGACGACACTGCCGCCGCCCGGAAAATCGAAACGGCGGATTTTCGGATAGAGATCGGTGGTCACGATGCCTTCGGCGGCGGGCAGGATGGATTCCGAAGAAAGTGCCCCGACGGCGGTGGGTAGCTGCGTGAGCATCGCATCGAGCGGAAGACTCCAGCCGATGACGCCCGTTGACGAAGGCAGCACACTGTTGGCCGCTACGCCGAGTAGCTCGGCCGCGCGCGTGCAAAGAGCCTCGGCGGTCTCGACACCGCCCGGAGCGCACACGTTGGAAATTTTGTTGTTCACCAGGATCGCGCTGAGCGCCGGTTCGTCCAGACGGCGGCGGCCGATCGTGATGGGAGCGCCGGGAAAAGCGTTGCGTGTGAACATCGCCGCGAAGGCCGACGCGGGCTGCTCGAGCGAGATCAGCGTGAGCGTCATGCGCGCGGGCTTGGGGGCTTCGCGCGGCGTGAATTCAAAGCGAGTGGTGCCCACGCGGAAACCGGCGGGGAGACGAGCCTGGCTGGCGAGCCAGACGCGATGACATTCGCGCGAGGAGAAACGGAGGTCGGTGCTTGGCACGGTGTCGAGAAGTGAGGTGGAGTTTCCGGCGAGTGAAGCTGAAACTCGGTTTTTGCGCGGTGCGATTGCGGGTGCGCGGATTCCGTTAAATGTTCCGCGCGGTCCACATTTATATGGAAATGCGACGCGCGGCTGGCTTATGCATCTGGCCACTACGATTACCTGTGATCGCCATTCCTTCTTTTCCCGTCTCGTTCGCGGCCGTCGGCCGCGTGCCTTGAACGCCGATGAACGTCGCTGAAATCACCGCCAAGGCGAAGGTGCTCCTCGAGGCGCTTCCCTACATCCAAGATTTCCGTGGTTCCACGTTTGTCGTGAAATACGGTGGCAGCTTCATGGACGATCCGAATCCAGCGGGCCGTCTGCGCGTCGCTCACGACATCGCGTTTCTCGCGGCGTGCGGCATCAACGTCGTCGTCGTTCACGGCGGTGGCAAAGCCATCACGAAGGCCATGGAGACCTCGGGGCTGAAAGCGAATTTTGTGAACGGCATGCGTGTCACCGACGCCGCCACCATCGCGATCGTGAAGAAGACGCTCGACGAGAACGTGAACAAGGATGTCTGCGATGCGATCGCCACGGCCAAGGCCAAGCCGAAGGGGCTGCCTGGCGACACAGTGCTCGTGTGCCAGAAACTTCTCGCCGACGACGATGGCCGCCCGGTCGATCTCGGTTTTGTGGGCGAAGTCACGGAAGTGAAGGTGAAGCTCATCAAGAAGGAGATCGCCGAAGGTTTCGTGCCCGTCATCTCTCCGGTGGCGGAGGACAACGACGGTCTTCCGTACAACATCAACGCCGACGTCGCGGCCGGCCGGGTTGCGAGCGCGTTGCGTGCGCGGCGGTTGGTTTACATGAGCGACGTTCCTGGCCTGCTCTCCGCGCCGCCCGATCCCGAGTCGCTCATCTCCACGCTGAAAATCAGCCAGGTCGATGAGTTGAAAAAGAGGGGCGTCATCGACAAGGGCATGCGTCCCAAAGTCGCGAGTGCGATCCGCGCGCTGCAGGAAGGTGTGCAGCGGGTTCACTTCATCGATGGACGTCTGCCGCACAGTCTTTTGCTGGAAATTTTCACCGACAAGGGCATCGGCACCGAAATCGTCCACGGTTGAATTTTCTGAATCGCAAAGGCGTGAAGACGCGAAGGCGGAGCAAAGAACATTTCCGCCGTTGACCGGTCTTCGCGTTTCCTTCGCCGCCCTGCCTCTTCGCGATTCAAAGCCAGCGACTAAGTTTTCGTTCACCTATGAACACACCCACCATCCTCCGCACGAGCACTGACGAGCTTTATGATGCGCATGTGTTGAAAAACTATGCACGCGCTCCTCTCACCCTCGTGCGCGGACGTGGCGCCCAGGTGTGGGATGAACGTGGTCGCGTGTATCTCGATTTCACCTCGGGCATCGCGGTGAGCGCGCTCGGTCATTGTCATCCGCATTGGGTGGCCGCCGTGCAACGCCAGGCCGGCGAACTCATTCATACGAGCAATCTCTTTCGCCATCCGAACCAAGGCGAACTCGCGCGCCGCATCGTCGGCTACGCCGGACCGGGGCGTGTCTTCTTCTGCAACAGCGGCGCGGAAGCCAACGAAGCGCTGATCAAACTCTCGCGTTTGCACGGCCTCAAAAAAGCCGGTGGCGAAGAGGGCAGGTGCTACGAAGTGATCTGTGCCAGGAGCGCGTTTCACGGCCGCACATTCGGTGGCATGAGCGCCACGCCGCAGGAGAAAATCCAAAAAGGATTTCGCCCGCTCGTGCCCGGATTTCTTTTTGGCGAGCTCAACAATCTGCAGAGCTTCGCCGATCTCATCACCGAGCGCACCGCAGCGATCTTTGTGGAAACGATTCAGGGCGAAGGCGGCATCAATCCGTGCACACCCGAGTTCCTTGTTGGCCTCCGCAAACTCTGCAACGAGCACAATCTCTTGCTGCTGCTCGACGAAGTGCAGTGCGGCATCGGCCGCACCGGAAAGTTCTATGCTTACGAGCACGCGGGCATCCAGCCCGACGCAGTCGGCATGGCCAAAGGCCTCGGCGGCGGTATGCCCATCGGGGCTGTTTGGGTGCGCGAAAACGCGGCGGAGCTTTTTCAGCCCGGCTCGCACGGCACCACGTTTGGCGGCACGCCGCTGGCGTGTGCGGCGGCGCTCGCCGTGCTCGATGTACTCGAACGCGAAAAGCTTCTCGCACGCGTCTCGCAATTGAGCACGCCGTGGCACGCCGCCCTCCTCCAGTTGACGCGGGATTTTCCCGGCAAGGTGTCCGGCATGCGCGGACTGGGTTTCCTCGTCGGTCTGCAAATGGCGGCGGATCCTGGGCCTACCGTCGCAGCGTTGCGCGAAGCCGGCTTACTGGCCCCGGTGGCCGGCGGCAATGTGATCCGGCTGCTTCCGCCGCTCACCGCGACCGCGGAAGAGCTCGCGCGCTCGGTGGAAATCCTGCGCGAGGTCTTGAAGGCGCAGGCCTGAACATGGCCTGTAGTTGAAAAATTGATACGCGCGGCGCCATGTATGGTTCGCACGTATTCCGCGTATCGCGGACCGCCTTGCCGGAGGTGCCTGAAACGCGCATTTTTCTCTCGTCCCCCACTTTTTTAAGACGTATACCCGACCGCTTCACCCATGAAGCACTTCCTGAAAGAAACCGACTTCAAGCCGCACGAGGTGGCGGAAGTCCTCGCGCTGGCCCGAGACCTCAAGCAGAAGCGCGGACGGCATACGCCGCCGGTTCTCCAGCATCAGACGTGGGCGATGATTTTTTCCAAATCGAGCACGCGCACGCGCGTCTCGTTTGAAGTCGGCATCCACGAACTGGGCGGCAATCCGCTCTTTCTGAACAAGAGCGACATCCAGCTCGGTCGCGGCGAATCCATCGAAGACACCGCCCGCGTGCTGTCGCGGTATGTCCATGGCCTCGTCGTCCGCACGTACGATCATGCCGAGGTCGAACGACTCGCGGCCGCCGGAGACATCCCGGTCATCAACGCGCTGACCGATTTCCTGCACCCCTGCCAGATCTACACCGATGCATTCACACTCGCGGAGCGCTGGGCCGGCAAAGGTGGCGATCTGCTCGGCTCGTTGAAGGGACGCAAAATCGCGTTCCTCGGCGACACGGCCTGCAACATGGCGAACTCGTGGATCCTCGGCGCGAATCTTTTCGGCATGAAGATTTCGCTGGCAGGCCCGGCGGGTTTCGAGCCAGACGCGGCGGCGAATGCCTTGTTCGCGAAAGAAGGTTTCGCGGGCGGATACCATTTCACCACCGATCCGTACGAAGCTGTGAAGGACGCAGACGTCGTTTACACCGACGTGTGGGTTAGCATGGGCAAGGAGGCGGAGTCCGCCGAGCGCATCAAACAGATGTCGCCATTCTCAGTCACTGCAGAGCTTTTCGCCGCGGCGAAACCCGACGCGTATTTCATGCACTGCCTGCCGGCTTATCCGGGCAAGGAAGTGACGCAGGACGTGCTCGATAACCCGCGCTCGATTATTTTCGACCAGGCGGAAAACCGCCTGCACACGCAAAAAGCCATCATGGCCGTCCTCGCGCAGCAGCCGCGGGCTTGAGTGCGGTGGCCGGCGGGAGGATTTTAACCGCGAATGGATGCCAATGAACGCGAATGAAATCCTGTTGAAGGATGAAGTTTATCGCGTGGTGGGAGCGGCATTTGAGATTTTGAAGACTCTCGGCCATGGGCTGCATGAGAAGCCTTATGAGAACGCGCTGGTGGTGGAAATGGGGTTGTCAGGCATTCCGTTTCAGCAGCAGCCGCATTTCCCGATTTTCTACAAGTCGGTTCAGATAGGAGAATATGTACCGGACTTGATTGCATTCGGGCAGTTGGTTGTAGATGCGAAAGTCATCGATCGGATCACCGATCATGAGCGTGGCCAGATGATGAATTATCTACGTATCACCCGGCTCAAAGTGGGTCTATTGCTTAACTTCAAGCGCGCGAAGCTTGAGTGGGAGCGTATCATCCTCTCCGATCATTCGCGTTCATCAGCGTCCATTCGCGGTTAAATTTCCTACTTCCATTCCCATCATGAAAATCGTCCTCGCATACTCGGGCGGCCTCGACACGTCCGTCATCGTCAAATGGCTCGAAGAGACCTACGACGCGGAAATCATCACCTTCGCGGCCGACGTCGGCCAGGAAGAGGAACTCAAGGGCCTCGACAAGAAGGCTAAAAAGACCGGCGCGTCGAAGCACTACACGCTCGATCTCGTCGAAGAGTTCGCGAGCGATTTCATCTTTCCGATGATCCGCGCCAACGCGATCTACGAAGGTCAGTATTACCTCGGCACGTCAATCGCCCGCCCGCTCATCGCGAAGGCGCAGGTGGATATCGCGCGTAAGGAAAAAGCGGATACAGTCGCGCACGGCGCCACCGGCAAGGGCAACGACCAGTGCCGTTTCGAGCTCACCTACATGGCGCTCAATCCGAAGCTGAACATCATCGCGCCTTGGAAAATGGAGGAGTATCGCGCGCTCTTCCCCGGTCGCGCCGAGATGATCGCCTACTGCGCCAAGCACAAGATCCCGGTCGAGGCTTCGCTCAAGAAGCCGTACTCGATGGACCGCAACCTCCTCCACATCTCCTACGAAGCGGGCATCCTCGAAGATCCGTGGTTCGACCCGACGACCAAGGAGAACAAGGACATGTTCAAGCTCTCCGTTTCCCCGGAGGACGCCCCTGACAAGCCCGAGTACGTCGAGATCGATTTCGAAAAGGGCGACGCCGTCGCGATCAACGGCAAGAAGCTCACGCCGGGCAAACTGCTCAAGGCGCTGAACAAACTCGGCGGCAAGCACGGCATCGGCCGCGTGGACCTCGTGGAAAATCGTTTTGTCGGCATGAAGAGCCGTGGCGTTTATGAAACGCCGGGCGGCACGATCCTCATGCACGCGCACCGCCAGGTGGAATCGCTCACGCTCGATCGCGAAGTGCTCCAGCTTCGCGACAGCCTCATCCCGAAGTACGCGCAGCTCGTGTACAATGGCTTCTGGTTCGCACCGGAGCGCGAGGCGCTGCAGGCGCTCGTGGACGAAAGCCAACGGTACGTGAGCGGCACCGTCCGTCTCAAGCTCTACAAGGGCAATGTCATCACCTGCGGCCGCAAATCGAAGTACTCGATGTACGACGAGAACATCGCGTCGATGGAAGGCGTGCAGAGCTGGTACAACCAGAGCGACTCCACCGGATTCATCCGCCTCAACGGCCTGCGCCTCCGCGCGCGCAATCTCGCGCAGGGCGGCCCGAAGATCGGCGGCTGATTTTGAACGGCGTATTCAGATAACCAATACGCCGCTGTCTTTATGCAAAAACCCTTCCTGGCTGCGGCCCGGAAGGGTTTTTCTTTGGAGCACCCGCGATCGCGAGCGGTGCTTGCGGGTCAGTTTTTCAGTTTCAGGAAATCACCGATCCATTTTTGCACGGCGGTCGTCTGCTCGGGGATGATCGGGTGGTTGGCTTCGAGCGCGAGGAGGAGTTCCTTCGGGCCGGGGATCTGATTGATCGCGGCGTACATGGAGGTCGGCGGGCAGACTTCGTCGTTGTAACCCCACGTGTAGTGGCCGGGGACTTTGACGCGTTTGGCGAAATTGACGGTGTCGTAGTAGCTGGTCGTCTCGATCTTGGCGGCGGTGGCGTGGAAGTTTTCGCCGGTGTTGCGATCGGGGCGGAACATGTGCGGCCAGCCGCCGGCGCGGCCGTGTAGATAACCGGTGACATCGCAGTAAGCCGGGAATTGCGCGGCGGCTCCTTTCACGCGCGGATCGAGTGCGGCGGTGACGATGGTGAGTTGTCCGCCCTGGCTGCCGCCGGTGACGACGAGGTTTTCGCCGTCGTAGTTTTCGCGCGAAGTGAGGAAGTCGTTTGCGCGGACGCAGCTCAGGTAGACGCGGCGGTAGTAATAGAGATTTTTGTTATCGAGATTGTAGAGGTGGTAACCGTTGAGGGCGCCGGTGCGCATCTGGTCGTAGAGCGAGTGGGGCAGGTTGACGGGGATGCCGTGGATGCCGATGTCGAGCGTGATGGCGCCGCGGGCCGCGAGATCTTTCGAGCCGGTGTACGGACGCACGCCGGCGCCGGGCACGCGGAGGATGGCGGGGTATTTGCCGGGGGCTTTCGGCTCGCACAGGATGCCGTAGATGCGGGAGACGTACTGACCACTGGAGCCGATGGTGCGGAAGCTCACGTGGTAAACATTCACCGCGGACGTGCAGGCCTCGGGCATGAGCGTGACCTCGGCATCGAGCGGGATCTTGGCGAGTTCTTCTTTGCCGGCGTTCCAGAACGTATCGAAGTCCGCCGGTTCTTTTTGCGTGGGCTGGATTTTTTCCGGCGAGAAGCCGGCGGTCGCGAGCGCGCGGTAGGTTTTGCCGCCGAATTCAGCGGTGACGATGCAGCGGATGAAGCCCGGCTGCGAAAGCGTGCCGCCGTCCACCACGAAGCGACCGTTGGCGTCGAGCTTCGCGGTTTTTTCCTCCATCGGGAGCATTTCCGGGCCGACGCGATAGGTGATCGTGGAACCGGGAAGCGGCTGGTTGTCGGCGGTGACTGCGATTGCGAACGTGACCTTCTCGCCCACTTGATACGTCCAGTCCGCGTGGTCTGGGGCGACGCGGACTTGGACGGCGGCGACTCGGCCGGCGGCATGCGCGGGCACGGGAGCGATCGTGTTTTGGGCGGGTGCGACGATCGCGGCACCGGCCAACAGGAGGCTGGAGAGGAGGAAGCGGACAGGGAGTTTCATGGTAAACAACGAGGACGAAGTTGCCGGCTCGTTCCGTGCGTGCACACGTGCAGAGATTAGGCTCGGCAAGTTTCCTGTGATTTGGGATGCGTTGCCGCCTACCCGCAACACTACGCTTTATGGCAATTTGGGAATACAAGGTCGTCACCAGTGGCCCGCACGGATTTGCGTCGCCCGCCCTGTTGGAGACTCACCTCAACTCACTCGGAAAAGACGAGTGGGAGATCATCCACTTTCAAACGCTCCCCAATAACCCGCTCGCCTTCCACGGTCTCGTCCGTCGGTCGACGATGCGCGATTGGACACCTCCGGCGATTGCCGCGGCTCCGGCCGCTCCGCCGAAAGTCTCGGAGCCCGCGCCGGCGGCGAAGCCCGTCGTGATCGACGAACGCCCCGAGGTTCCCGCCGCGGTCGCCGCGGAGAGCGAGCCGATCAAACCCGCTGCGACCTCCCTGCGCACGATGCGCGATACGGATCGCGATCAAGATCCCGATGCTCCTGATGAGGACGAGTGGGATAACTGGGCGGAGGATGAGCTCCCGACGTTTTTCGAAGCGATCAAGCCGCTGCTGCGCCGCAACCAAAAGGGCCCCGGCCAGTCCGCGCCGATCGAGCATCTGGCACGTCGTTGGGAACTCAAAGAAGCCGACATCATCGGCGCGCTCAAAGAATGTGGCCTCACCATTCCGGAGACCGAGGAGCAGGAGCCGGAACACTTCGAGTTCGAGGGCGATTTGTTTTGGGTGAACCGCAACGCCCGCGGCCAGTTGTTCATCAACAGCCGCGAAAAACCGCGTCCGGTTTTCCGGACCGTGACGGCGACAAAACTTTCTCCCGACGATCCTGCCGCGATCGAGCTCGCTGCCGAGCGCGCCGCAGAAAAAGCCGAGATCGAGAAGCGCAACAAAGAGCGTGCCGAGCGTCAGGCGGCGGCGGATGCCGCCCGTGAAGCCGCCCGTGCCGTCCGCCAGCAGCGTGAAACCGAACAGGCTGCGCGCGCCGCCGAGAAAGCCGCCGATGCGCAGCCCGCCGAGCCGCTTCCCGAAGGCGCGGAGATTCTCGAAAAAATCCGTCCGCACATGCGGCGCAACCGCCGCGGTCCGGGCTATTCCGGCAGCCTGAGTTTTCTCGCGCGCGCCTTGAATCAATCGGAGTCCGATCTCGCCACGGCCTTTGCGGAACTGGGATTGCAACCGCCCGAAAACGGCGGCGACAAACCGACGTTCGTCGAAGTCGGTCATGCCGTGTATTGGATCAACAAAGACAATCGCGGCGGCGTGTGGATCAACGGGCGCGAAAAACGCGACGGCGAACGTTCTGCCGCGGCGCAATCCACCGATGCAGCCGAGGTGCCGGCGCGTGAAGCTGCGCCTGGTCCCGCCGCCGCTGGACCCCTCGCGGAAGACAAGCCGGCTGAGACGGCCAACGTCGCTCCGGAGTCGAAAGCTGTTTCCACGGAATCTTCCGCGGCGGCTAACCAGGCCAGCGCAACGGCGGAATCCGCCGCCACGAAAACAGCGGATGCTGTGTCCGCTGAGGAAGAGCCTGCGGAGCGTGGGGCGTCGGGCGGTCAACCGGCGCTGGCGGCCGTGCGTTTGTTGCTCAAACCCAACAAGCGGGGCAGCGGCGTTTCTGGCGAAGTGGGTTTTCTCGCGCGCAGCTTGGACAAGGACGTCGATGCGTTTCTCGGCACGTTGGTCGCGGCGGGATTGGTTGTGCCGGCGGACAGCGAGGCGAAGCCGGTCTTCGTCGAGCACGCGGGCGAAATCTTCTGGCTGAATCAAAATGCCAAGGACGGTTCGCTCTGGCTCAACGCCAAGGCAGCGAAGTCCGCTGCGAAAAAAACCGCTTCCGCGGCCAAGCCGCGTACGCGCAAGCCGAAGGCGGCGGAAAAAGAGACGGGTGGCGAGTAAGCGTTATTCCCGTCATCTCCGAAGTCTTTTCGACGCCGGCCTCCTCGGGCCGGCGTTTTTTGATGCGTGCGTCGCGCGGGGAAAAGCGCGTTCACATGCAGGCTTTTCATGCGATGCTGCAAGCCGTTGGTAAAAGGCGGTAAAGCGCGCGTTAAAGTGCGAACCAAGGGGGAGAACCGTTTTACCTTGGCAGTCTGTGCTCCGATAGTGCGGCCCGAATGACCGTCACCTCCCCGCTGTTGCCCCGTGAAAAACTGCTTCGTGTCGCCCAGCAGTTGCCTGCGTCCGCCCGTGTGCTGGCGCAATTGGGCCAGTTGTTGATGGATGTGAACTCGGGCTTGGAGGAAATCGCGGCCTTGCTGAAGCGTGACACTGCGCTGGCGGCGCGCGTGATCCGGATCAGCAACAGTGCGGCTTACGGTACGGGCGGCGGCATCGCCTCGATCGAAGATGCGGTCGGTCGCGTGGGTTTTGCGGAGGTTTACCGACTCACGGGTTTCGCCTCGGCGACGCAGGTTTTTGATCACGATCTCACGGTTTACGGCGTAGCTGGCGGCGTGCTGCGGGCGAACACGTTGTTGACGGCGCTCGCCGTCGAGGCGCTCGCGAAACGCGCTGCCGTGGATTCGCGTGCGGCTTACACGGCGGGGTTGATGCGACTGGTCGGGAAAGTGGTGTTGGACCGGATCGGCCGCCAGTCCTTGGGAAGCGGGAAAGATTTTGTGAGCGCAGGCATCGCGTCGGTCGCAGAATGGGAAGAGATGACCTTTGGCCTCACGAGTGCGCAGGCGGGCGCGGTCGTACTCGAATCTTGGAATTTTCCGGCGTCGGTTTGTGTGCCGGTGCGTTCCCAGCTGTTGGAGGCGCGGGTGCCGGAAGCGCATGCGCGGCTGACCTGCCTGCTGAATCTCGCCGCGGGCATCGCCGCGGATGCGGGTTATCGCCTGCAGGGCGAAACCGGTTACTGGGAAATTACTCCCGAAAAGCTTCAAACGGCGGGCCTCTCCGCGACTCTGTTTAAGGAGTGTGTGGAGGATGCGCGGGCGGGGTTTGAGCAGATTCGGGACTCATTGGAGTGAGCGCAGTGACGGCGTCAGGATGATTCCCGGCTGGATTTATACCGGTTGGAAGTCGGCGCGCGCCCCTTTGATTGCTGCGCTGATGGGTTAAAAGCGCCTGTGCTGGAGAAACTTATCCTGCATGAAGACTTCTTTGGCGGGCAAAGAGTTTGCTAGGGAAGGGAGATCAATTAGCCTTCCTCGTTTCTACTAACCTGAGATGTCTGAAATTTCGAACGAGCTTGTTATACTGGTTCTTCTGTTGCTGGCCAATGGTGTCTTTGCGATGGCAGAAATCGCGGTAGTTTCCGCCCGAAAAGCCCGGTTGAAACAGCTGGCGGATGAGGGCGAAGAGCGTGCCAAGGCCGCCTTGGCGCTGGCCAATGAACCGACACGTTTTCTCTCGGCCGTGCAGGTCGGCATCTCGTTGATCGGCGTGCTCGCCGGCGCGGCCACCGGTGCGAGCCTCGCAGAAAAACTCACTCCGCTCACGGCGAAGATCCCGGGTATCGGTAATTCTGCGGATGAAGTCGCGCTCGCGGTGGTCGTCGTGGCGATCACGGTGTGCTCGGTGATTTTTGGCGAATTGGTGCCCAAGCGCCTCGGCCTCACCAATCCGGAACGGGTGGCGATGTTTCTGGGACCCTTGGTCAATACCTTCGCCCGCATCGTCTCGCCGGTGGTGAGCATGCTCACGTTTTTTACCGAATCGGTTCTGAAGATTTTTGGCGTGAAACAACGTCAGGAAGCGCCCGTGACCGAAGAGGAGGTCAATATCCTCATCGAGCAGGGACGCCTCGCAGGCGTTTTCAATAAGGCCGAAAGCGACATGGTCGCGGGCGTGCTTGAGCTCGACCAGCTCTCGGTCACCGCGCTCATGACGCCGCGGCCGAAGATCATTTTTATCAATATCGACGACCCCGAGGATGTGAACTGGCGCAAGATCGTTTCCAGCGGGCATTCATCGTTTCCGGTTTATCAGGGCAATCGCGACCAGGTCATCGGCATGGTCGCGGTGAAGGCGCTTTGGGCGCACTCCGCCATCGGCCTCACGACCAATCTCAAAAACCTGCTCGTGCAACCGCTCGTCGTGCCCGAGACGATGACGGCGATCCAGCTCCTCGAATCATTCAAGAAATCGAGCAAACACATCGCGCTCGTCAGCGATGAATTCGGCGCCATCCAAGGCCTCGTCACGTTGATCGACGTGCTGGAAGCGATCGTCGGCGACCTTCCGGCCCAGGGCCGCGCCTCCGTCGCGATGAAGCAACGCGAAGACGGCTCATGGCTGGTCGATGCCACGCTCAGCGTCGATGAATTGAAGACCCTCGTGCAACTCGAAGAACTCCCGCACGAGGACGACGCGGATTTCCAAACGCTGGGTGGCTTCGTGATGACGCATTTCGGCCGCATCCCCGATGCGGGCGATCACTTTGAGTTCGACGGCTGGCGTTTTGAGGTGATGGACATGGACCGCCATCGCGTGGACAAAGTACTCATCTCGAAAGTACCCGCCCGGGCGGCCCTTCAGAAAGCGGCCGGCTGAAGCGGCTTCACGCCGCGTGAATAGATTGTCGGCAACTTCGAACAAGTTCAGGTTGATTTGCCTCGCCTGCTCTCCGACGGTGCGCGCGCCATGATCGACCCATGCAAGAAGATCCCTTCTCCGGCTTCCCGACCTGCATCCAAGGCCGGCGGCTCCCCGGGCCGTCCGAAAGAAGCCGTCTTCAACACGATCACGAGCGACGACTGGAAGCGCTCGATCGCCTTGGCGCGGCAGCGCAAGAATGCGGTCTCCGAGCAGATTCGGACCGCGATCTCGTCCTCCTCGCGGAAGACGAAGTAAGCCTGCTCGAAGCGGCTGGTCATCCGTGGACGGATCTGGGCGACGCCATCCGCGAATTGCGTGCCTGCCTGCCGCTGCTGTCGCTGGAGATCTTTGGGTTTCCCGCCGACTCCGACAATCCGCTGGAAGAACCGAACACCCGCCTGCGCCGCATCGGCGGCGGTGTGGAAGCGTGGGCGTTTGCCAGTGCTTATGACGCGTCGGTGTACAAGTTTTTCCGCCCGCGCGAAGGCGACACGATCGGCAGCGCGTTTATGTTTCGTCGTGGCGACGAAGCCTGGTTCCACGCCGAGGCGCGCCTCGGCACGTATCGCGAGCTGCTCGAAAAACTCCTGCTCATCCACGCGCTCGGCGGCATGGCGAGTGAGGTCGTCGGCATCACGCCCGAAGGCATCCTCGTGGCGAAACAAGTGCTCGGCGATCCGCTCCCGCAAGGCGACGATGTCTCGCGCCTGCTGCCCGGCGGACTCATCGAAATCCCGTCGCGCTTCCTGCGCGCCAATCGCGATCATCCGCGACTTTTCTGGATGGGTGGTCGCGCGTGGCTGCTCGGCGATCTGCACGCGCGCAACTTCGTGCGCGGGATCGATGGCGCGTTGCATGTGATCGACCTCGTGGCTGCACCGTGGCCCGACGGAGGCGGCAATCCGCTCATCGCCGAGTGGCTCGCGCGCGTGCGCGGAAACCCCAACGCTTCGCTGCTGCGCGAAGTGGCCGACGACGAGCTCTGAGCGTGTATCCATTTTTTGGATGCACGCAGGCGGCGCCTCTTGCGGCGTGTCGCGAAGCTCAAAACGAAGGTTGAGTTTATGTGACGGTGCCGGCAGGGAGAAACGGCCGATGAAATACCGCCTCGTGATGTTCGACTTCGATGGAACGCTCGCCGATTCGTTCGCCTGGTTCCTCGGGGTCCTGGATGAGCTCGCGGTCAGGTTTAAGTTCAAACGCCTTTCCTCGGGCGAACTGGAAAGCCTGCGTTCGGAATCCGCCGCGTCGGTGCTGGCCCGCACGGGCGTGAAGCGCTGGCGGCTTCCCGCCATCGGGCGTCATTTGCACAAACTGGCCGCGCGCGATGCCGCCTGCATCCCGCTGTTCCCCGGTGTGGAGGAGATGCTTCGCCAGCTCGAGGAACGCGGGGTGATTCTCGCGATCGTGAGTTCGAGCAAGGAGGAGAACATCCGGCGCATCCTCGGGGAAAAAAACGCGGCGCGCATTCGCTTCTGGGAAGGCGGGGCGGCGTTGTTCGGCAAACGCACGCGGATCAAGCGCGTGCTGCGGAAAGCAAAGGTCGCTCCTGGCGAGGCGCTCTATGTTGGCGACGAAGTGCGCGATCTCGAGGCGGCGCGCGCGGTCGATGTGCCGTTCGGCGCCGTAAGCTGGGGTTTCACGCGGTTCGAGACGCTGCGCAGTCACGAGCCGGAGGCGGCCTTTGTCACGACGGACGAGCTGGCGCAATTCGTATTGGTTTCTTGAATACGCGTCAGGTGCGCGTGAGCGCGCCCTCGGCGGCGGCGCGCATGGCATCGACGGGCACGGGCACGCCGGTCCAGATCTCGAGCGCGCGGGCGCCCTGGTGGACCAGCATGGACAGACCGTTGGCGGCGGGGATGCCTAGTTCGCGCGCCTGGGCGAGGAGGCGCGTTTCGGGCGGATTGTAGATCATGTCGTATACGCCGGCCGGCCGGGGGAGTGCGCGCAGGTCGATGGGCGGCGCGTCGCTTTCGCGCATGCCGGCGGAGGTCGCATTGATCACGAGTGCGCCGGCGGGAAGATTGGCGGGCGGTTGTTGAGGATCGAAGCCTTGCAAGAGCACGGACCCGGCGTGAGGCGCGAGGTCGAGCAGGAGAGCGTCGAGATTGATGCGCGTGCGATTGGCGATCCACAGCGAGGCGCATTTGCGCTGGAAGCATTCGATGGCGGCACCGCGCGCGGCGCCGCCTGCACCGACGAGGATGACGTGCGCGCCATCGAGCGGGCGAGAGAGTGTTTCCGCGACGGCGGTCGCAAGACCGTACGCGTCGGTGTTGTGGCCGTGCCAGCCGGTGGCGGTGCGATGCAGCGTGTTGACGGCGCCGATGGATTGCGCGGCGCGCTCGACGGAGTGGCGCACGGCGGGATCGCCGGTGCGGGCCTGGGCGCCGGCGAGTTTCAGCTCATTAAAAGCGATGACCTTGTGCGGGACGGTGAGGTTGAGTCCGCGGAAGTTCTTTTGGTGAAAACGTTCGAGCGTGGCGGGGAGCTCCTCGGGCGGCACATCGAAACGAAAATATTTCCAGTCGGCGAAGCGCGCATCGGTGCGGGCCAGCGCAGCGAGCGCGGCGTTGTGCATCGACGGGCTGATGGAGTGTTTGATGGGGTGGCCGACCACGGCGAGCGCGGTGCCTTGAAAATCCCAGCGATCGAGGTCGGCGGGTGTGTACGTGTCGTGCGACGAAGGCATCGGAGAAAGTTCGCTGAACTGAATGCCTGTGAGCGGCGGCGTCCAGCGTCGAACGCACTGCAGCGCAGCGGCGCACTACGTTTCAGTGGAGGTTGCGTTCGTAGGCCGCGTCGAACTCGTCCACGAATTCGGCGAAAAGCGCCGCATGGTCGTCGTCGCCCGCGAGCGTGTAGTGATGCACGAGATTGCGGCAGCAACGGCAGAGGACTTCGCGCACGGGCATCGGCGCAAGATCGGATATCTTCGGCTCGATGTGATGACTGCGCAGGATGAGGTAGAGATCGTGCGGGCTGCGAAATGCGCCTTGTTCAAACGCGTCGATGAAGAATGGCGTGTCTTCCTGGTAGCAGCCGATGACAAAATGGCCCGGCAGGCCGACGGGTTCGAGGCTCAGCCCGAGGCGGTGGGCGACCAGCAGGTACACGATGCTCAGCGAAATGGGCAGGCCCTTGCGGCGCGCGAGCACTTGATCGAGGAAGCTGTTGGCGGGATCGGTGTAGTTCTCGTGATTGCCGCGGAAACCATAGTCGTGAAACAGGACGCGATTGATGACGCGGCATTGATCGCGCAGCGACATGGGCTCGGCGATGAGCTCGCGGCAGCGCTGGGAAATCGCATCGAGCTGGGTGCAACACGCGCCGACATCGAGATCGGGCGCCAGCGTGCGGGCGAGAAGGAGGGCGCCGGTCTCGAGCTCGTAGTTGAGCGAGCGGATGAAGGCTTTGAATTCCGAGACCGGGTCGGAGAGCTTGAGCTCGTCCAAAAACCAGCGTGCGTGCCACGCGAGGAGGCGGTTTTTACCTTTGGCGACTTCCTTGAGGAAATGGGCCGAGGCGACGCTGTGCGCTTGGAAGTGAGCAACGAGGGCCCGGCGGACGGCGGGGTTGGTGTCGTCGAGGAGGCTCAGAAAAGCGTCTGCGATCTCGGAGTTGAGCCGGGCCGGTTTCACGATGGATCAGGGAAGGCGAAATCGTTTCGCCCGCAACCCGATATCGGCACACGGTGGCGATGGCTTGACGCAGGAAGACTTATTCGCGGGAGCCAAATAATGCGGTGCCGACGCGTACGATCGTGCTGCCCGCGGCGACCGCGGCCTCGAGGTCGCCGCTCATGCCCATGGAAAGTTCGGGCAAAGACGTTTGAAAACGCGTGACGAGATCATCCCGGATGGTCCGAAGATGCGCAAACGTGCGCTCCGCCACGGCGGGGTCGTCCGAGAGCGGCGCGATCGTCATGAGGCCGGTCACGCGCAGGTTTTTCGCGCCTAACACCGCTTCGAGAAGGCGGGGAGCATCGGCGGGATCGGCGCCGAACTTGGCGGGATCGTAGCCGGCGTTGATCTGCAGAAACACCTCGAGCGTTTTCCCCAACTCACCCGCGGCTTGATCGAGCGCCCCGACGAGTTTCTCGCGATCCACACTCTGAATGCGGTCAAATGTGCGCGCGGCGAGGCGGGCTTTGTTGGATTGGAGATGGCCGATCAAGTCCCAGCGAAGTGCGGGTGCCTGGGCTTGGTCGCGCTTGTCCGCGGCTTCCTGGACGCGGTTCTCGCCGACGACCGGGAGACCGGCTTGGGCGACGAATTCAGCAGCGGCAGCCGGGTGGGTTTTGGTGACGGGGAGGAGCTGCACCTCTTGAAACGGACGGCCCGCACGCTCGCACGCGGCGCGGATGCGCAGCCGTGTTTCTTCGAGGCGAATAAGAAACGCTTGGTACGGGATCATGGAAAAACTCGTTTATGAGATTGCGCGGTGATTAGAAAATATTATGCCCGGTAGGGTCTGGTAGCACCATGCAAATAGAGAATTTCAAAATCTTCGCAGACCTCGTCGAGACTAAGAGTTTTTCAAAGTCCGCCAAAATCAATGGCATCACCCAATCAGCGGTGAGCCAGCAAGCGCGGGCGATGGAGCGTCATTTTAAGACCCTGCTCATCGATCGGAGTCAGAAGCAATTTCAGCTCACGCGCGAAGGTCAGCGTGTCTATGACACCGCGAAGGAGGTGCTTCATCAGTATGAAAAACTACTGAGCGAGCTGCAGGAGATGAAAAAAGTCATCAGTGGTACGATCCGTATCTCGACGATCTATTCCATTGGGCTCCATGAACTACCGCCATACATCAAGCGGTTCCTGCATGATTTCCCCTCGGTCAATGTTCGCGTGGAGTACCGTCGCTCGAATCTCGTTTACGAAGATATTTTGCATAACTCGGTGGATTTCGGCCTCGTGGCTTTCCCGGTGAAAGCGCGCCAGATCGAATTACTGCCCTTCCGCGACGATCGCTTGGTGCTGATCACGCATCCGTCGCATGAGCTCGCCCAAGTCGGTGAGGTCGATCTCAAGACACTCACGGGTCATAAGTTCATCGGTTTCGATCCCGACATCCCCACGCGCAAGGCCGTGGACCAGATCTTCCGCGACAACAAGCTGGAGATCGAGCCAGTGATGGAGTTCGACAACATCGAGACGGTGAAACGCGCGGTCGAAATCGACCACGGTATCGCCATCGTGCCTCAGGCCACCGTCTTGCAAGAGGCCAAGCAGGGCTCGCTGGCGATCGTACCGTTCAAGGGCAAGGAGTTCTCCCGTCCGCTGGCTATTCTTCACCGCAAGGGCCGTGTGCTGACGCCTGCGATGAAGAAGTTCATCGAAGTGCTCAATATGGACTTGTCCGTCGTGGCCGGCTGATCGCGATACCAGTGCGCGTTTCTCCTGTCGGTGGAGCGATTTGCATGGAGCCTGCTTGACGGCACCCGGCCGGAGCTGAGCTTAATGCCGCTTTATGTCAGCCTTCGTGCTCACGTTGTATGGTATCACCCTTGCAGGGATGATCGGTTTTGCGATCCACCGGCTTAAAGTGCTGTGGATGTATGTGCGCCATGCGCGCAAGCCGGCCAAGCCTGCCCCTTGGCAAGGTCCGCCGCCGCGGGTTTGTGTGCAATGCCCGCTCTACAACGAATCGTTGATGATCGAGGGCCTGCTCGAAAGTGTGAGCCGTCTGCGCTGGGCCGGTGACTTGCAGATCCAGATCCTGGATGACTCGACCGACGAAACCTCGGCGATCATCACGCGCTGGCTGGAGAAAAATCCATCGCTCGCTCCTCGCGTCCAACATGTGCGCCGCCCGCATCGCGAAGGGTACAAAGCCGGTGCGCTCGCGTACGGCATGACGCTGACCGACGCGGAGTTTTTTGCGGTGTTCGACGCGGACTTCCGCCCCGGCGAAGACTTTCTGGAGCAGGCGATGCCGTACTTCAGCGATCCGCGCATCGGCGTCGTTCAAGCGCGTTGGGAATTTAGCAATCGTCGTGCGAGTCTGCTCACGCGTTTCCAAGGGATCTTCCTGGATGCGCACTTTGTGGTGGAGCAGGCGGCGCGTTTTGGCAGCGGATTATTTTTTAATTTCAACGGCACTGCGGGCGTGTGGCGCCGCGCTTCGCTGGAAGATGCCGGTAGTTGGTCCGCGGATACAGTGACGGAGGATCTCGACGCGAGTTATCGTGCGCAGCGCCGCGGCTGGAAGTTCATTTATCTCAGCGATTACACGGTGCCTTCGGAGCTCCCGGAGAAACTGACGGCTTTCAAATCGCAACAATACCGCTGGACGAAGGGCGGCATCCAGGTCGCGCGCAAACAGCTTCGCGAAATCTTCGCCAGCGATCTGCCGGCACGGGTGAAACGCGAAGCGTTTTTCCATCTCACGACCGGCTTCATCCATCCACTGCTCGTGACGTTTGCGATCCTCTTCGTGCCGTATCTCTACTTCGCGGAAAAGGTCGAGCTCACGGGCGTGTGGTTTGCGCTCAATCCGCTGTCGGTGCTCCTCACCGGCGGCACGACAGTCATCCTCTACATCACGAGCCAGTATTTCCGCGCGCGGCAGTGGATGGACGGCGCGCTGTGGCTGGTGGCTTCACCCGTCCTGCTGGCCTTCGGTCTGGCGATGAGCGTGACGTGTTGCGCCGCGGTGATCGAAGGCATGTTCACGATCGGCGGCGAATTCGTGCGCACGCCTAAAGGTGGCCGCGAAGCCAGCGTCGGCGGGGTCATGAAAAAACTCCGCAGCCGCATGGTGTTCACGGTCGTCACCACGGTCGAAGTCATCCTCGGCATGATCATGCTCGGCGGCGCGATTTATTTCCACAATCACCACGAAACGGACATCGCGATCACGCTCACACTCAAAGCCGTCGGCTTCCTCGGCATAGCGGCGCTGTCCGTGCCGGACTTGCTGCCGCGGCCGCGCCCATCCGCGAGCGCCTGAGTCGCGCGCAGGAATTCTTCTGCGTGACTCGAGCGACGTCGGCGTAGAACCGACCATGATTCAACGACGATTCCGCTTGGTTCTTGGTGCGCTGGCGTTGGCCGCGGTGCTCGTGGGTGCCGCCTGTAATCGCCTGGGGGCGGACTCACGTTACGAGACGATCGCCGAAACTCCCGCTGCGCCGGCGTGGTCGCTCGTCGATCTCAACGGCAACCCGATCAGCTCCGACTCCTTGCGCGGCAAAGTCGTGGTCATCGATTTCTGGGCCACGTGGTGCGGCCCCTGTCTCGCCGAAATCCCGGGCTACATCGAGCTGCAGAAGAAGCTCGGTGCGGATCGTTTTGTCATCGTGGGCCTCTCGCTCGATCGTCGACCCGTCGATGAAGTGAAGGCATTTGTGGCGAAGCACGGCATTAATTATCCCGTGGCCATCGCGGGGTTTTCGGAGGTGGAGGCGTTTGGAAACTTTCAAGCGATCCCGACGACTTTTGTGATCGATCGAGAAGGCCGTCTACGCTTCCGCAAAAGCGGGGTCGCGCACATCGACGAACTCGAAGCGCTGGTGAAACCGCTGCTGTGAAAACTCTCGGGAACGGCTTTACGCCCGGCGGCTTCCCGCGAATTCTGTCGCCATGAATCCCGGCCGCGCGCCGCAATCTCCAGAGTCCGTCACGGCTTCGCCCGCAGTGCGCGATCAGCTCGGGCGGCCGCTGCGCGACCTGCGCGTGTCGGTGACGGATCGTTGTCAATTTCGCTGCCCGTATTGCATGCCGGCAGAGTTGTTTGGGCCGGCGCACGCGTTTCTGCGCGATCCACACTTGATGACCTTCGACGAGCTCGCGCGCATCCTGCGGGCGTTTGTCGGACTCGGCGTGGAAAAACTCCGTCTCACCGGCGGCGAGCCGTTGCTGCGGCGCGATGTGCCCGAGTTGGTGCGTTTTATTAAAAACGATCTCCGCGTGCCCGACGTGGCGCTGACGACCAATGGCTGGTTGTTGGAAAAATTTGCACCGGCGCTGCGAGCCGCGGGCCTCGACCGGCTCAATGTGTCGCTCGACAGCCTCGACCCGGAAATCGCAGGACGCATGAACGGCGTGGGTCTCGGGCCCGAGCGTGTGTTGCGCGGCATCGAGGAGGCGCGTGCATGTGGATTCGCGGTGAAAATCAACACCGTCGTCCAGCGTGGCGTGAACGACGCGGGCATTGGCGCGATGGCCGCTTGGGCGCGCGAACGCGGACTCACGTTGCGCTTCATCGAGTTTATGGATGCGGGCAATCACAACGGCTGGCGCAACGACGCGGTCGTGCCCGCGCGCGAGATCGTGGACCGTCTGCATGCGCACTGGCCGCTCGAACCGATCGCGCCGGCGTATCGCGGTGAAGTCGCCGCGCGTTATCGCTATCGCGACGGCGCGGGCGAGATCGGTTTGATCAGCGCGGTGACGGAGCCATTTTGCCGCGATTGCAATCGCGCGCGACTTTCCGCCGACGGGAAACTGCACACCTGTTTGTTCAACGGCCTCGGCCACGACGTGCTCGGCACGCTGCGCGCGGGTGCGGACGACGGGCAGTTGAAAACCTTCATCGCGCGCGTGTGGGGAGTGCGTCGCGATCGCTACTCCGATGAACGCGCCGAACGACTCGCGCGCGGTGAGCATGTGGACAAACCCGAGATGAGTTATCTCGGCGGCTGAGCTGGCGCGCCGCTTGCCTCCGCGGATGCGGCGCGTCTTTGTGAGCGACGATTATGCGCAGTGTTTTCTATCTCGCCCTGCTCGCGGCTTTCATGGTGACGATCGCCATCGGCGTTCGCTCGGGGATTTTTGCCCGCAAGGATCCCGGCAAGCCGATCAGCGCCGCCATGCGCGCCGCGCTCACGCCGCCCGAGCTCAGCGAGGAAGATCGCAAGATTATCGAGCGACGTTTCCCCGACGCGATCACCACGGAGAGCGGTTTGATGTACGTCGTTCGCGCGCCCGGCGAAGGACCGACGCCGTTTCGCGGGCAGGTTGTCTCGGTGCATTACGAAGGCACTTTCCTCGACGGGCGAAAGTTCGACTCGTCGCACGACAAGGGCGCGCCGTTTAATTTTCAGGTCGGTTTCAATCGCGTGATCGCCGGTTGGGACGAAGCGTTTGCAGGGATGCGCACGGGCGAGAAACGCACGTTGATCGTGCCTTACTGGCTCGGTTACGGCGAAAAAGGGCGGCGCGAAATCCCGCCGCGCGCGACGCTTGTATTCGAAGTTCAACTACTCGGCGTCGACGGCGTTTACCGCGAAGGCGCAGCCGCGACGCCGTGATCTGCTGACGACCGGGCCCGTCAGAGCCCGAGCAACGAACCGTTTTGTTTGAGCCAGCGTTCGGCTTCGCGCCACGTGGGGCAGACCTCTTCGACGCGCGCCCAGAAACGTGCGGAGTGGTTCATTTCCCGCAGATGCATGAGCTCGTGATAAATGATGTAGTCGCGCACTGACGGCGGAGTCTGGACCAGGCGCCAGTTGAGCGAAATCACGCCGCCGGTCGTGCAGGAGCCCCAGCGGGTGCGTTGATTGCGCACGGCGACTTCTTTCACGCCCACGCCGGTTTCGGCGCCGAGCTCCCACGTGCGCGCGGGAAGCTCGATTTTTGCGCGACGGAGGAAATGCGCTTCGAGCGTCGCGCGGAGATCGCCGGTGAAGCCGCTGACGCGAAATACATCGGCGCCGATCACGACCGACGGACCTGTTGCGGAAGTATTTCCCTCTGCGCTGAACTTGCGGATCTCGACGAACTCGCCTCGCCAGAGAATGTGCGTGCCGAGCGTCCACACGGCGGCGCCGCGCGGGCGCTGACGCTGCCGTTCGCGAGCGCGTTCGAGCCAGTCGCGATGTTGTTCCACGAAGCGCCGCGCATCGCGTTCGGTGCCGCTTGGCGGGATGGTGGCGACTGCGACTCCGTCGCGGCGTAGCGTGAGCCGGTAGCGCGTGGCGCGATGACTGCGTTCGAAAACCACCGAGTCGTGTGCAGGCGTATCGGGCGGGCCTTTGTGAACGCCGGATTCGGGCGCGAAGGCGTCGAATAAACTTTGTTGAAAGGCGTCGTCGCTCACGGTGCGCGCAGACTAAACGCACTCCGCGCGGCCGAATCCAGCGCGTTGTTGCGATTCAAAGTCGCACGATCTCCCAGCCTGGCGTGCGATCTTTTTCCAACGTGAGCCAGGCAAAGCTCGCCGGTGCGCCGCGCGTGGCGAAGGAGATGGCGCCGGGGTTGAGCCAGCGCACGCCGTGAAGCTCTTCGTCGCGCGGCACATGGGTGTGGCCGTGCAGCACCAGATCGCAATCGCGGGGCGCACGTGTCGGCGCGATGTGTTCGAGGTGGCAGCGAAAGCCTTCGCGCTCGAACCGGAGTGTGAGCGGCCACGGGTGAAAATCGTTATTGCCGCGGACGACGCGGAGCGACGGGCCGAGATAAGCGATCTCGTCGAGACAGGAGGGATCGCAAACATCGCCGAGATGCCAGATCTCGTCGGCGCGCGGGAGCAGCGCGGGCAGCTGGGCGGGAATGCGGTTGTGGGTGTCCGCGATGACAGCGATGCGCATGAGGAAGGACGGCGGAGTTTTTGTGGCGTTTGAAGGCCGGAAAGCGGCGTGTATTGAAAAAGTGGAGACAACAGCGGGTGTGCGCCGCGCCGTCGCTTGATGAAGGCGGAATGCACGATGGCGACGCTCCTGCATATCGTCGGCGTAAAACTTTTGGCAAAAAGGGAATCATGAAGATATTATGAGTGTTTGAGCCGATTTCCTCTTCCCGGTTGTGCGCTCCTCCGTAGGGTCGCGCGGCTATAGCGCTGATTCATCCATCCCGATGTTTGCCCAGATTAAAAAGTTTTTTGGACTGCCTTCTCCTTCCGCTCCGCGACTCCGTCTGGGTCAACCCGGCTACAAGCCGGGCGTGATCTTGTTTGTCGATGACGAGCCTGAGGTGCGCTCGATCGCGCGTCTCGCATTGGAACCTGTCGGATACACCATCATCGAGGCCGAAGATGGCGCAAAGGCGCTGGAGCTTTTCGAAAAGCGAGGAGCCGAGATCGGCTTGGTGGTGACCGATGTGCTCATGCCGCATCTCGACGGTCTCGGGCTCGCGGCGCGATTGCATAAGCTCGACCCTGCGCTGCCCATCCTCTTACTGAGCGGTCATGTACTGGAGGAAGATCTTTGGGCGGAGGGCAATGCACGCATGCGTTATCTGATGAAACCTTATCGACTGCAGGATTTGCAGGATACCATTGTCGACCTGATCGGGCCGGCCACGCCGCCAGGCGATGCGCCCCAGTGACGGGTCGCCGACTCCCCGATCAGGCCCGGCCGCGCTTTTTAACCGCCTCCATTTCCAGCATGGACGAGCAACTTATCCTCACGGCGCAGACGCTCCGGTTGAATCCGAACGTCCAGCGTTCCGATCTGCCCGACGGCATTTGCGTGTTAAAAAACGTGCCGGCCCGCCGGTACCTCACCGTCACGCTCGATCAGTGGAATCTGCTGCGAAATTTTTCGAATCCCGCGACCGTACCCGAAGTGCTGCGGGCGGTGATCCTCAATCGCACCTGTCTGCCGCTCAGGGAATTTTACGAACTCGTCCTCAAGGCCCAACGCGCGGGCATCCTCCGCCTCGAAGGCCAAGCCGAAGGCGAGGAGCGTGCGCGCCGCTGGGCCGTGCCGCTTAATGCCTGGATTCCCGCCATCCTCGGGTGGGCGTCGCTGGCCGCGGCGGTGGCGTTGCTGGTGATGCGGCCGGTGCCGATGCCCGCTCCGATGCCGGGTGGTTTGCTCGATCTCGTGATCGGGTGGGCGCTGCTGTGCGCATCGCTGAGCTTGGGCTCGGTGATGGCGGCGAGCACGCTGCTGTGGGGCGGCGGGGAGATTTACGAACCGAGGTTCAGGTTTTTGCGTCCAGCGCCTTACTTCGGAGTGAACCTCGAGGATGCGTGCATGACGAGCCGCCTCACGCAAATCGGTGTGTGGAGCGCGAAATTTTTGCCCGTGATGCTCTCGGCCGCCGCGCTGCTCTGGTATCGTCCGGAGTGGGCGCTGCCGCATGCGATCGCGGTGCTCGTTTTGCTGCGTCCCTTTGGCGGCGATGGTGGTGTCGCGCCTGTGCTCTCGGCGCTGTTTCGCGGACATCTGCTCGACACGCATCAGAACATGATTTTCACGCCCAATCGTCTTTGGAAAGTGCGGCTGCGCTTTGGACTCGAACGCGTGTCGATCCCCTACGTGCTGATCCGCCTGCTGTGGGGACTCGGCTGGTGCGTGCTGGTGGTGTCGGTGATTTTGCATGCGGTGGACCGCTCCGTGCGCGAAGTGCTCGGCAGCGTCGAATACTGGCGCGAGGTGGGGCTGGGGTTCAGTGTGGTCGCGCTGGTCGCGTTGGTGATTTTTGTGGGGCGCCCGCTCGGGCGAAATCTCTGGACGCGTTTCCGCGCGCACTATCGCGAATGCGTACGCACGGTCCGCCGCTGGCGCACAAAACCGGACGCTGCGCAGCAACCCGAAGCGGTGACACGGGTGTTGTCGGAGTCGTTGATGTACCGCCGGCTGACGCCGGCCGAGCGAACCGAGTTGCTCAAGAATGCGAAACCGCAGGCCTTCAAGGCGTGGAGCACGATGCATCGCTTCGCCGATCCCGTGACGCATGTCGGCATCATTTTGTCGGGGCAGGTCGCCGTTTATCGTCGCTTGAAATCCGGCCGCGCCGAACGCGTGCTGCAGTTGTCGGAAGGTGATACGTTTGGCGCCCATGCGCTGCTGGATCAGGGCCGTCCGGCCGTGCAATTGCGGGCGCTCACGCCGGTGACTGCGCTCATGGTGCCGATCGAAGAATTCCAACAACGAGTGATCGCCAAGCTCGGCGCCGCCACGACCAACGACCTCGTGCACAAGGTGCCGTTTTTGCGGCGCCTCGTCCTCTGCCGCGGCTGGCATCCGCAGGCGATCGCACGCTTCGCGCAACTCGCGGCGGTGCTCGGTTATCACGAAGACGAGACGATCCTCGCCGAGCGACAGGACAGTCACCAGTTCTATGTCGTGTACGAAGGTCAGGTGGACGTGAAGCGCGGCAAGAAGCACCTCGCGCGTCTCGGGCCCGGCGGTTATTTCGGTGAACTAAGCCTGCTGCAAAACAGCTCGGCCATCGCCGATGTTGTTACACGTGGCGCCGTGCGCTGCCTCACGTTCAGCAAGGCCGACTTCCTGCGCTTCATGACGCACAACCCGCTCGTCGGCTTGCATCTCGAGACGATCAGCTCGAAGCGCCTCGGCTACCCGCTTTTCCCGCTGACGGCGCATTCCTTCGACGTGCGCTGAGGCGTCGCCGGGGTTGCGCGTCCCGCCGCCTCGCTTCAGCTTGCGGCGATGATCCGCTCGCTCTCAGCCGAAGCGCTCAAACAACATCTGCGCGAACACCCCGAGGCGTTCGTGCTCGATGTGCGCACGCGCGGTGAATTCGCCTCAGGTCACGTGCCGGGCGCTCACAATCGTCCGCTCGGCTCCCAAACGGCGGAGGCACTCGCGGCGGAGTTGCGCGAGACTGTATCCGGCCGGCCAATACATGTGATCTGCCAGTCCGGCGGACGTTCGCGCCGATGCGCGGAGATGCTCGTGAGCGCCGGGCTCGAGCAGGTGATCGATGTCGAAGGCGGCACGTCCGCATGGGCGGCGGGCGGAGAGTTACAACGCGATGCGCAGGCGCGCGCGGTCTGGCCGATCGAACGACAAGTCCGCTTTGGCGCGGGCTTGCTTGTGCTGCTGGGTTGCGCGCTCGGAACGTGGGCGCATCCGGGCTGGTTCGGTGTGGCGGCGTTTGTCGGCGCGGGATTGGTGTTTGCCGGCGCCACCGGCTGGTGCGGCATGGCGCTGGCGCTCGCGAAAATGCCGTGGAATCGCTGAGATTGCCCGGAGCGGATGCGGGGCGTTAACACGCCTCAGTTTCCGCGAGAGCGGTCAGGGCGGGTGCGGCGGGACGTGCGGCGAGGAGCTGATCGCAAACGGCGATGAGTCGTGCGCGCAGTGGTTCACCGCGGGCGGAAAACGTACGTTGGTGCCGCTCGTACTCGGCGCGGCCGGCGGCGGTTTCGATCGGAATCGGCGCAAACCCGAGCGCCCGCAAATCGTAAGGACTGGCGCGCATGTCGATCTCGCGGATATCGCGGGCAAGCTCGAAACAATCGGCGACGAGTTCGGCGGCGGTAAACGGAGCGAGTTTAAACGCCCATTTATAGAGATCCATGTTGGCGTGCAGGCAGCCGCGTTGCTCGAGGCGCTGGGTATCGGCCCGGGTGGGCTGGTGTTTGTTGAGCGGACGGGCGGGCGGCGTGAAAAACCGGAACGCGTCGAAATGCGTGCAGCAGATCGGCTGCGACTCGACGATGCGGGCGAGTTCGTCGGGCGGGAAGCGCAGCGGCCAGGCGTTGTGGCGCACCTCGTCGGCCGACTGGCGGTAAACCATCGCCCACTCGTGCAGGCCGAAACACCCGAAAAACGCCGGACGCTCGCTCATCCCGGCGAGCAACCCGCGCAGCCACGCCACGGTTTTTAAGCGATGGGCGGGCAGGGCGGCCGGGTCGATCCTGACGCCGTCGGGCGTCTGCTGATAATCGCGCGAGCGCAAAAACTCCCGCGCGCCGTCGCCGGCGAGCACCGGCCCGATTCCGGGATGCCAGCGTCGCAACCAGCTCGGGCGATGGGCGTAGTAGTCGAAAAGAAAGTCGAAAACCGGGTGTTTTTCCCCGCGGGCTCTTCGGGCTTGATGAGGATCGGTCCATGCGCGCGCCCGCGACTCGTGTGCGCGCTGGCGGGCGCGCCAGACGGCTTCGGGAAACAGAAGGGAGGCGGCGATCATCGCACCATCACGCCGGGATCTGCCGCGGTGGACAAGCCGGGAGCGGCGTGGCTCCGGGCCGTGGTC
The DNA here is from genome assembly GCA_964573305.1 of uncultured Opitutaceae bacterium. Taxonomy (GTDB): domain Bacteria; phylum Verrucomicrobiota; class Verrucomicrobiia; order Opitutales; family Opitutaceae; genus Nibricoccus. Next base: position 10,237 of record CAZNJG010000002.1, on the reverse strand, counting down.
TCCGCGCGGAGGACCGTCATGGCAGAATTATGCCGAACGATTAAAGACAGGATTGAATGCGGGCTCACAGCGGGTCTTTATGAACGTTCTTCATACTGTATGGACACGCCAGAAGCCTTCCTAGCCCGCGTTAAAGCACGGGATCCGCACCAGCCGGAGTTCCACCAAGCCGTGGAGGAAGTCGTCCATAGTTTATGGCCTTTCATCCAGAAAAGGCCGCGTTACGTGAGTGCGGCTCTGCTCGAGCGCATGGTGGAGCCTGAGCGTGTGATCCAGTTTCGCGTGGCCTGGGTCGATGACCGCGGCCGCGTGCAGGTGAACCGCGGCTTCCGCGTGCAGATGAACAGCGCGATCGGCCCGTATAAGGGCGGCATCCGTTTCCATCCGTCGGTGCAGCTCGGCACGCTGAAATTCCTGGCGTTTGAGCAGACGTTTAAAAACTCACTCACCACGCTTCCCATGGGCGGCGGCAAAGGCGGCGCCGATTTCGATCCGAAGGGCAAGAGCGACGAGGAAGTGATGCGTTTCTGCCAGGCGTTTATCGCCGAGCTGTTCCGCCACCTGGGTCCCGACACGGACGTGCCGGCCGGCGATATCGGCGTCGGCGCGCGCGAGGTCGGCTACATGTATGGCTACTATAAAAAACTGGCCAATCACTTCACCTGCACGTTCACGGGCAAAGGCCTGAGTTATGGCGGCAGCTTGATCCGTCCGGAAGCGACCGGCTATGGCTGCGTGTATTTCGCGCAGGAAATGCTCAAGACCCGCGAACTCGTCCTCGACGGCAAACGTGTGGTCATCTCCGGCTCTGGCAACGTTTCCCAGTACGCCGCGGAAAAGTGCATCGAACTCGGCGCGAAGGTTGTTTCGCTCTCCGACTCGAACGGCTCCGTCCATATCCCCGACGGCCTCACCACCGAGCAATTGAAGTGGGTCATGGCGCTCAAGAACGAGCGCCGCGGTCGCATCAAGGAATTCGCCGACGAGTTCAAGCTGACCTACATCGAAGGCCGCACACCCTGGCATCTGCCCTGCGATATCGCGCTGCCCTGCGCGACGCAGAACGAGCTTCACGGCGATGATGCGGAAGCGTTGCTCAAGAACGGCTGCATCTGCGTGGCCGAAGGCGCCAACATGCCGTCCACGCCCGACTCGGTCTCCGCGTTTCTCCGCGCACGCATCCTATATGGTCCGGGCAAGGCCGCCAACGCTGGCGGTGTCGCCACCAGCGGCCTGGAAATGAGCCAGAACTCCGTGCGCATGTCGTGGCCCGCTGCCGAGGTGGATAACCGTCTGCATGCCATCATGCAGTCGATCCACCACGCCTGCACCGACTACGGCACTGAAGAAGACGGATTCATCAACTACGTGCGCGGTTCCAACGTCGCCGGTTTTGTGAAAGTCGCCGACGCGATGCTCGCCCAAGGCGTGGTCTGACGACAGCCCGCGCTCGCGGAGGACACCGTCCTCATTTTTCGAAGCCCGCCGCTCCTCGTGACGGCGGGCTTTTTTGTGCCGCCACGGGATATTTCAAACCAATGCGACCGCCGGCCGTGTCATGGAAGAATGGATACAACCCGGTCGCGAGGCAGTCCGGTCGCACCGCGCAACCGTCGCGAGATGACGCTTTACGGCCCCGGCAAACGCACCTAAACCAGCGCGCTTTCCGGGCCTTTAGCTCAATGGTCAGAGCAGGGGACTCATAATCCCTTGGTTGCGGGTTCGAATCCCGCAGGGCCCACCATCCCGACGGACGAAGGATGTTTTTTGTATCGTGACAGAAAGTTTGGCCGATTTGGACATTCTTTGGGCTGGTGGGCGGACGGCGTATTGAATCGAGAATACGTCGGCCATATAGATATCGCTCGGCCGGATTGGCGAAGCCGACCGAAGAACCTAGCAGTACAAAAGACAGTAGTCGTTTCGAAAATTATAATCAGGGAGCCGTGCTTTGATACGACGTATCGCGATCGGTAGGCCCGCCGATATAACGTGGATAATTTGGATACGAAGCCATTGGCAGGCTGCGGTCTCCCGAAGTGACTATAACGGTTTTATCCGGTGCCTGATTCTTCTCCACCCAAGCGATGAGTGTGCCCAGCCGATCAAAGGTGTTGGGAATGTCGAAGACGGTCGTCGGCTGGCCATCGCCGTTCACCTCGTAGCTTTTGCCCGCAAGCCCGTGACCCGTTTGAGGAAGCACCCAGAAGCGCGCAAATGCATCCACCGTTTCCCTGCCCATCGTGTCGATTACCGACTGGAAATAGTCCAGCTGCGCGCCGGTGGATGCGGTCATGTCGTTCGTGCCGATGACTGCGATCAACTTCCCGCCCCGACGATAGAACGCGGAGAGATCGGGATTCGTGGAATCGATCCATTTGGAAATAAGCGCACGACGTTCGGCATAACGCTGCTCGCTGAAGTCGAGCGGGTTTGCCGTCAGATCCTGCATCATGAACCCGGTGACGCCGAGGACGCCGATGCTCGTGTACACAGGTGCGTTTTCGTCCGCGCCTTCCTGGCCGCGAAAGCGGGCGCGGTGAATCATGCTGCCCGCAGAAGGGTCTGTACTGGGAACCCACATGCCAAACGACGTTGTGCCGTTGGCCATCGGCGATGGGAAAGGGTAGCGACTGTAAACGAACTTGAGTGTCTCGATCTGTTCATCGGTGAGCTTTGCTGCCGAAGACGTGTCATTCGGATCGGGATCGATACCATTTGGGGCCCTGAGCGCGGCCCATGGATCGCGCTTCGGATCACCTTGCGACATGTCGAAGAGAGCCCGCGCTCCCATATAGTTGTTAATCACTCCGTCGGCCAGCCCGTCGAGTTTGTCGGCCTGGCGAATAAATTCATGGGTTATCGCCTTCACCTTCGCAGGAGTGATCCAGCCTGTGAGAGGCTTCTCTTTGATCCGGACCAAGGTGGGCGCGAGCATCAGGGTGGACATGCTGACAACCGGCACATGCGCGGAGATGCCGTCGTAGTCTGCGGGATATCGTTGCGCCACGGTCAGCGCTTCGCGACCGCCTTGCGAGCCGCCGATATAATAATTGAAGCGAGGCCGTTCACCATAGACGCGCTCCATGATCACCATGGCGGCATCGCGCGTTTTCTTCATCTGCATGTAGCCGAAATTTTTGATCACCTCGTCATTGAGCGCCCAGTCGTCGCGCGCCAAAGCCTCCGCGCCTTTTTCACCGCGGCGGCTGGGATCGATTTGATGTCCGGAATCGCTCCCATACGTCACGAAGCCGCGGCGCAAATATTGGGCGTGCGTCAGATTGGGAATAACCCCGTTGAAACCGCTTCCACCGAGTTGAGCCGATCGCTTCTGCCAGACAGCAGGGAGGATCACGCGGAAATGGATGGGCTTACCCTTTGGATCCACCGGAGCCATTGATCCATCGACGACGGCATGCGCAGGCATCTTGACGGTCGCATCCACCCAACGAGGCGCGGCCAGCGTGACTGCACTCACCGGTTCACCAATGGCATCAATCGCGATCGAACTTCCCACGCGCTCGACCGTAACGTCCGCGGCGGTGATTTCCTTATGGATGATCTCTCCGAGAAGAGATCCGGGTGCAGGCACGGCATCGGTCGCATGAGCGAAAGAAGTGCAGGCTGCGGAAAGCAGCAGAAGAGAGCAAAAGCGAAGAGTCGGGGTCATAAAATGGGAGCAGTTACAGTTCTGTCCTTCCTCGGGGTATTGGGCATTATTTCGGAGTCGAAATAAATGGAGCTGCTGTCAACCCGATTGCTCATTCGGCACGAAAACCGGAGCCGGACCGTGCCGATCGGACTGTCCTCACTCCTGTTTTCACGACTGCGCTAAGACGTCCACAGGAATGGCGGCTTCACGTCATTATACGACGGAGTGTTTAACGGCGGGTGTTTTGGGTGGGCCGGAAGGTTTCGGGGGAGGGCTCGTCGGCCCGACTGCGGGACCCTGCGAGGCGGGTGGAGGGATCGACTGCGAAGACGGAGTTGTGCGCCAGCACGCAACCTGGGCGCCCGCAGATACACTCGTCGCGCACGCGGTCGCAGCGATCGGTGTTAATATCATAATGAGGACAGGAGAAACTCATGCGAACCCGGCAGCGTTTCTTCTAAAAAGTGAAAAGCGACTTCGATGAGACGAGTTTATTCAACCCACCGAATTCCAGGTATGGTTTATGTTAATATTAAAAACGGGGCGGCTAATGGACAGGGGGATGTGCCGCCTGAGTGGCGCGCGTTGGCCTGTGAAACCTGGGATCGGTTAAAATAAACTGTAGCCGGATCTGGCGCGTGTCTCCGCGCGCCGCGTGCGCTCCTCGGAAGCCCGGCCCGTGGGTGGACGCAAATCTGTGCTCCATGACGCCGACAAACGGCCATGGTTTTTACCCAACCGCTCTAAAAGGTAGCTGACGGCGCGCGGTTGTGCCCTCGGGATGCGGTGCGGGACCGGGGTGTTCTCCGATGGCGACTGTAGGGGCGCACCTCTAATAATGGTCTTCCATGGTTTGTGCGGAACGCCCGGGCGGGATGCCTGTCCGGCTGCGGGCACAGAAGCGGTTGAAGCACTTGCCGATGCGTCGTCCTCGAATGAGACCGGTGCCCGGCTGAGGGCTTTAGCAGTTGCCGCGCTGTTGTCAGCGGGTTCGATCCCGTTGTGTCGTTCAAGCTCAACGTCTCTTCCTTCGTGAAAAATATATTCCAGTTTTGGGTGTGGGTATGCGCACTGGTTTTTGCCGGTGCGAATCAAGCATTGGCGGCCCCCCCCGTCATCGTGTTGTCGCCTGGCGCGGTGACTTTCACCGAACCCGAGGGCAGCGCGACCGTCACGATCGTGGTCGATGCGGGCCTCACGGTGTCCGATCCGGACAGCACGACGCTCGCATCCGCAGAGGTCAGCATTTCGCAGAATTATTCCTATCTGCGCGACGCGATGACCGCATATGCGCCGGCGCTCGATGGCTTGGTGACTGCCACCTTCGACTCTGAAACCGGCAAATTGCTGATCGTGCCCAAGAACCCCGCGGTGCTGCCGACGGTCGCGCAGTGGCAGGAGATTTTGCGGACGCTCGTTTTTTCCAACGTGAACGACACCCCCTCCGTGCTCCCTCGCACGCTCACTTACCGGATCAGCGACGGCACCGAGACGAGCGCGCCCGTCACCAAGATTATCAACGTGGTGGCCACCAACGACCCGCCGGTAAACACCGTGCCCGGCGCCCAATCGGTCTGGATGGGCACGCCGCTGGTTTTCAACGCCGCCAACAGCCGGTTGATCTCCGTGGCCGATCCGGATGCAGGCTCCTCGTTGTTGAAGGTGTCGCTCTCGGTTTCCCAAGGCACGCTCTCCTTGAGCGGCATCGCCGGACTCACCTTCGTCGTCGGCGATGGCACCGCAGACCCGTCCATGGAGTTCACCGGCACGCTCACGGCGATCAATGCCGCGCTCAATGGCCTGATTTTCACGCCGACTTCGTTGGGCGCCGCCACACTCGCGATCGTCACCAACGACCAAGACGTCGCGGGCGGCGGTGGAGCGAAGACCGACACCGATACGATCGCGCTCAATGTTTACGCGCCCCAAGCCTCGGTTTCCCACGTCAGCGCCTCGAGCGCCGATGGGGTGTATAAAATCGGCGACCCGCTTTCGCTCACCGTGGTTTTTGACCAACCCGTCACGGTCGTCGCCTCGGGCGGTGTACCATCGCTGGCGCTTGAAACGGGTGAGACCGATCGCACGGCGACGTATACCAGCGGTTCCGGCTCAACGACGCTCGTGTTCAGTTACACGGTGCAGGCAGGCGACGTGAGCGCTGACCTCGATTATACTGGCCCGGCCGCGCTGGTCTTGAATGGCGGCACCATCAATGGCGGCATGGGCCCCTCGCTCCTCACGCTGCCTCCGGCTGGTGGCGCGGATTCCCTCGGAGGGCGAAAAGCGCTCGTCATCGATGGCGTGCGCCCGACGGTTGCGACGTTTGCCGTGGCCGCCGCCGGCCCGCTTGGCCCGACCCACTCTGCGCCGGTCACGCTGCGGTTTAGCGAAGCCGTCGCCGCGCTGACCAACGCGACCCTCACCGTGCAGAACGGCACCTTGAGTCCCCTCGCGAGCACCGATGGCGGCGTGACTTGGACGGCTACATTGATGCCTGCAGCCAATGTCACCGCGGCCAGCAATGTCATCACGCTCGACCTGACCCAGGTCACGGATCTCGCCGGCAATGCCGGAACAGGCACCGCGACTTCGGATGTTTATGCCGTCGATACGCAGGCTCCCGCGGCACCGTCCGTGCCCGCGTCTGCGGAGAATCCCACGGCGAGCCTGCGCCCCACGCTCACCGGCACCGCGGAAGCGGGCGCGCTTGTGACGCTTTACAACGGCGCCAATGTCGCCGGCACCGCGACGGCCACGGGTGGAAACTGGAGCATCGCTCCCGCCACCGATCTGGTGGCTGGAGTTCATTCGTTCACCGCCACTGCGACCGATGCGGCGGGCAATGTGAGTGCGCCGTCCGGAGCCTTGTCGCTCTATGTCGGTGTCACCTTCTCGACGCCACGGCCCGATGGTTTTGCCGCCTCCGTCACGGGCGGTGGTGCGCAGGGAGCGCAGTCCGTCACGGTTTTCGATGCGGCTTCTTTCCGCACGCACGCCGAGTCTGACAGCGCGGCCGTGATCACGGTCGTGGGCATTCTGAATCTCGGCACACCGGTGAACGTGAAATCCAACAAAACGATCCAAGGCATCGATGCGGGTGCGACCTTGGTGGGTAATCTCCGCCTCGGCTCTGCGGTGACCAATGTCATTATTCGCGGCCTCAACATCACCCATCCCGGCACGACCATTGCGAGTGACGCGTACACCGACGGCGGCGACGGCATCACGCTCGATGGCGCGCGCGATGTGTTCATCACGCAGTGTTCTTTCTTCAACTGCGCCGACCACGCGCTTCGCATCATCAATGGCGCGGATCGCATCACGGTTTCATGGAGCGAGTTCGATTACACGGCCGCGCAAACAGTGCATCGCTACAGTGTTTTGATCGGCAGCGAGCCCGCGAATGCCACGATCCCGCGCGTCACCCTGCATCACAACCGTTGGTCCACCGGCGTCACGCATCGCATGCCGTACATCGCGAACGCGCAGGTGCACGCCTTCGGCAATCTTCTCGATGCGACGGGCAACACCGATGGCACGGATGCGCGCGACGGCGCTCAATTGCTCAGCGAGCGCAATGTGTATGCCGGCATCAACAACCCGCTCGTACGCACCGGCACCGGTCGCGTGCGGACGATCGATAATGCTTACAACGCCACCACCGGCACCGCGGCCTACGCGGGGACGGATGCGGTCTTCGTACCGGCGTATTCCTATGTGTTGCCAGCGTCGGCCAATGTGACGACGGACGTCACGTCAGGTGCGGGCAATCTCGCCGGTGGCACCACTGCCGCCCCGGCGGCGCGCTCGGCGTCGATCACCGGCACGGCCACCGTCACGCGCGGTTCGGCCTTCACGCTGACCGCGAGTGTCACGGGTGCTACGGCCACGTCCTACCAATGGCGTCGCAACCACACGGTCATCGCCGGTGCCACCACGGCAGCACTCACCGTGGCCTCGGCGGCGGACTCCGATGCGGCTGATTACACGGCTGTCGCGGTCCTCGCCTCGGGCGAAGGCGTCGTGAGCACACCGTTCAAAGTGACGGTGAATCAACCGCCCGCTCCTCCTCCCGCGCCGCCCGCGAGCGGTGGTGGTGGCGGCGGTGGCGGTGGTTCTCCGAGCCTCGGTTACCTCGGAGCGCTACTCGTGCTTGCCGCGTTGCGCGCCCTGCGCCGCCGCAGCTAAGCGCCTGGATCAAGCAATCATTACCGGCCCGCGTTTCGTCCTCAGTGACGGGCGCGGGCCGTTTCGTTTGTATCCGTGATTCGAATACGCCGTCCGATGTTCAGCCCGATCCACAGCACGAGTCCGAAGGCGATCCCGCCGATGTGGGCGATGGTGGCCACCCGGATGCCCGGGGTGTCGAACTGGATCATGCCGTGGCCCCAGGTCGATTCGAGGATGAGTTCGAGCACATGGATGCCGAGGATCGCGGGCCAGAACCAGTCGCGCCACGATTTTTGCCAGCCGGCGAGCGCGAGGAAAACGAGGTAGCCGACATTCATCCCCGAAAGTCCGCCGTAGCGGATCATCGTGGGGTCGAAATAATACACCGCGCCGGTCACCGCGAGAGCCATGAACACCAGGCTCGTGCGCGTGAGGCACGGATGCACGCGCTCGACGAACCAGCCGATGATCAGCCAGAGGCCGGTGTCGGCCAGGTAATGAAGCCAGCCGAAATGGACGATGTTGCCCGAGAGGAGCCGCCACCAGGCGCCCGCCTCGATGGCATCGCGATCGTAGATCAGCACATCGCGGCCACCGGGCCACAGTATTGAGATCGTGGATACAATCGCGACCGCGAGAAACGCCCACGGGAAAACCCGCCACGAAGGCAGCTCGTGACGGAGGTAAGGGCGCAATGGAAAGAGCGGCGGACTCACGAAAGGCGGTCGCTGCCGAACAGCACGAGGAGATTGTCGATTCCGTGTTTTTCGAACTCGGCCCAATAACGTTCCTCGAGTTCCTCGAGCCGCTTGAGCATGTGTTCGCGGCATTGCTCGTCGCTCCACGAGCCGGGCAGCGGATCCTTGGTGATCTCGCGCGCATAATCGCGCTCCCCGAGCCGCGAGACGAGGGAATCCCAGAACGCCGCTTCTTCGAAAGCGTCGATCGCTTTCACGACCGCCGGTTCTTCTTCGAGTTTTCGCGCCGGGAGAAGCGGCTCGCCGCTCTCGGGATCGCCTTCGACGAGATCGGCGCAGCCCATGGGCGTGGCGGCGGTGAGCAGTTTTTGCTCGAGCTCGGCGTAGCGGCGGGCGGCGGCGCTGTTCGCATCGTGCGAGCTGGCGACCCAGGTGGCGAGGTAGCTCATCTCGAGCAGGCGGGCGTACTCCTTTTGAGTGAAGGCAAGTTTCATGGGCGCGGGATTTTTGCGCACGGTGGCGCGCACCGCGCGGAGGTCAACCCGCGGATGGCGGGCCAACGGGCGACCAGCCGGTGGATGTGGGCGTGCGGGTGCGGTTTAACTTCCCGCTAGCGGGAGAATTTCCGCAGGTATTTGAGCGCGATCTCGAACTCGTGCGGGACCGGAGCCTGAATCGTGATCGGTTCCTGCGTGTGAGGATGTTTCACCGTGAGTTCCGCGGCGTGAAGGGCGAGGCGCGAGATAAGCGGCTTTTCATCGGCGCGTCCTTTGTATCCACGTTTCAGATTCGAAAGCAGCAGGCGTTCGGTGGGATCGCCGTAGAAACGATCGTTGAGGATCGGTGCGCCGGCGGCCGCGAGGTGTACGCGGATCTGGTGCGTGCGCCCGGTGACCGGACGGCACTCGACGTAGAGGAAGCGCCCGAAGTTTTCCTGTATCCAAAATTCGGTTACGCTTGGTTTGCCGCCGCGTTTGCGGAAGACCCGCATGTGGCCGGGCTGGCTTTCGTCTTCACCGAGGCCGACATCGATCGTGAAATTTTCCGGCAGGCTGCCATCGGGCAGGCGTTCGACGACCGGGCCGGTGAGTTTCATGGCGCGCTCGGGCGGCAGCACCACCGACAGTGCGAGGTAGCGTTTCTGCGCGGTGCGGCCCTGGAACTGGCCGCTGAGATAATCGAGCGCAGGCTTCGTTTTGGAGCAGAGCACGATGCCGCTGGTGTCGGCATCGAGCCGGTGAATGTTGGCGACGTGATGGCCCATTTTTTCGTGAACCATGCCCATGAGGTTCTGGCGGGACTTGTCCCAGCGATCGGGCGCGATCAGCAACCCGCTCGGCTTGTCGAACGCTATCAAGAAATCGTCTTCGTAGAGAATGGGAGGCAGTGCCACGTCGATCAGCTTGGCGGCGGAAGCCGCACGCGAGCAAACGGTTTTAGACCATGGCTGCGATCTTCCGGAGACGTTCCCGAGTCGCCGGTTCCGGACAAAGTGTCACGTAATACGTGACACTTTTCGGGACGGGGCTGGCGCGAGAACGCTCGGCCAGAGGGAGTCCAATGGAGGCATTTCCCCGGGATGTTATGCGACGGCGAAGCCAACGTCGCTCGGCGGTGGGGAGGAAGTGTCACGTATTACGTGACACTTTTTGCGCGTTTTAGCCCGGATATTTCGTGAAATAGGTATCGCGTAGCCCTTAAGTCTCTGCTAAAA
>CAZNJG010000001.1:130761-256835 GCA_964573305.1 uncultured Opitutaceae bacterium | reverse complement strand
CGGCGTGAAGGATCTCGAGCTGATTTCGTTCACGCTCGATCCCGAATACGATACGCCGGGCATTCTTAAAGAGTACGCGATCCAACGCGGCATCGACACGAGCAACTATTCGTTTCTCACCGGTCCGCAGATGGCGGTGAACAGTCTGCTCCAGCAATTCGGCGTGCTCACGGAGATGCAGGGCGAGGAGCTCAATCACACCGCGGCGACGTTGTTGCTCGATGGCGGCGGACGCATCATCCACCGCGCCGACGGCAGCGAGTGGGACGCCCGTGAGTTTGTTGCCCGGATGAAAAAAGAATGAGCGCGCATCCCGACGCGGGCGCGGCGAACGCGCGTTTGAGCCGGCGCCAATGGCGGCAGGTAATGTGGATCACGCTCGGCGCGGTCGCGCTGTATGCGGGTTTTCGAAATCTGCCGACCGGCTCGAATCTCAATCACGTCGATTTCCGCACGGGCGGCTCGCCGGGAAGTCTGGAGATGTGCGACCCGTCCAACCCACAATTTATCCCGGTCATTGCGGTGCGCTCGCCGGTGAGCATGACGCTGGTTTCCCAGAACGGCGCGGCCACCGCCGGCCGCGAAGTCGAGGGCATTGTCCGCCTCGCCACCGCCAGCGGCAAACCGATCGGGCCGGTCGATCTGCTGGTGATGCATACGCGCAAACTTCATCTGCTCGTCATCGATCCGAGCCTGCGCGATTATCAGCATTTGCATCCCGAGCCCGGCGGGAAACCCGGCGAATGGATTTTCCGTTTCACGCCGCGCGCATCGGGATTGTACCGGGTTTTTGGAGATTTCACGCCCACGGCGACGGGCCGCGGATTGTATTCCGGCGCAGACATGGAGGTTTTGCCGGCCGACGCGTCTGAACCCGCGAACGTCAATCTCGCGACAGAGGCGGCTTCCGCGGACCGCATCCGCACGCAGCAAGGCGGCCATGTGTTCACGCTGTCTGTATTCGATGCACCACTACGAGCCGGCCGGACCACGGATCTGGCTTTCAGCATCGCGCGTGCGGACGGCGCTGCGGTGGCGCTGCAGCCGGTGATGGATGCTTACGCGCACTTGGTCGCGTTCGACGAAGCGCGGAGCGGTTTCGCGCATTTGCATCCGAACGAAATCGATCTCACACAGCCGCTCGATCCGCAGGAGCCGCGGCTGACTTTTAAGATAACGATTCCCACGCCCGGCCGTTATGTCGTGTGGGCGCAGGTGAAGCTCGGCGACGACGAGAGCTTCGTGCCGTTTCCCGTCGAAGTTTTGTGAAACGCGTCGGGCGCGATGCGGCGTCAGTCGTCGGATGAAACGCTGAGCTGATAATCGATGTACAGCTCGACCGAGGATTCATCGACCTGACGCACAAGCACGGGACCGTTGAGCCCGCCGATCGTGACCTTCCCGGCGCCGAACGTGCGTTTCATCGCCTCGGCGCTTTCGCGGATTAGCGAAAGCAGGCGCTCGCGCTGACGCTCGGGTGATTCGACCGCGAGGGTGAAATCGACGACCTGGATATCCGTGTTCGCGTCGAGTTTGAGTCCGTCGAGGAACTTGCGGACGGTGGCGGCCGCGGCGAGCGGGTCGTTGCCCGTGGTGTTGAGTTTATAAAGCAATCGCACCTGCGAGCGCAGCGCGGACCCGCCGTCGGAGAAACTGTAACTGCCTTTTTTATTCCACCCCACGCTGAAGGAAATGCGCTGGCCTGCGTGAAAACGCACGGGCCCTTCATGCATCTGCAATGACGGCGATTTGGCGGCGACGCTTTGGATCGTGCGGATGGCCGAGCGCACCTGGTCGGCCTGTCGGTCGGGATCTTTTTCGCGACTGGAAATGGCGAGCGTGACGCACATGAAGTCCGCATTCTGGACGAGTGCGATGGCTGAGCCGTGTTCGGTCGGACCAGGGACGGCGATCACGCTGGTGACGGTGCCACCGGCGAGGACGCTGACAGGAAGAAGCAAGGAGGCGAAGAGTGCCGCGAATCTCATGAGAGAGGAGGACGGGTGTGTGTGGGCGTTGACGTTCATGGGACGGTGACCACGGTGGCCGGTTCCGTGAAAGTCATGAGCAACGTTCCTGAAAACGCCGACGTCGAGCCTGGTTTGCAGGCGGATCAGCGCTTGCTGGACCGCGGCTGGCTGAAGATCGGCGCGGGACTCGCCGTCGCGGCGCAAGCGATGGTATTCAGCCTCGCGGTGAATCTCTCGGAAATCGAGAGCGCGTGGGCCTATTGGATCGTGCACGGCATCCTGGTTTTCGCCGCGTTCGCGACACTCTATTTTCTCGGTGATGAACTGCTGCGGTCGGCGTGGGAGGCGCTTCGCGCGCGCAAGATCAGCATCGATCTGCTTTTTCTGGTCACCTTGTCAGGCGCGCTCGGCGGATCGCTGGTCAGCACATTCACGCAAACCGGGTCGGTTTATTATGAAGTCGTCGCGGTGCTCATCGTGGTGCACACGGCGGGGAAAATGCTCGGCGCGCGCAGCCGGCTGACGGCGTTGCAAGCGGCGGAGAACACGCGGGCACGTTTCGATTCCTGCGAAAGAATCACACCCGACGGCCGCCCGGAAACGGTGCGCGTCGCGGAGATTGTATCCGGTGATCGGATACGAGTGGCGCCCGGTGCGGCCATCGCGGTGGACGGCGAGATCGTCGAAGGTCGAGGTTATGTGCAGGAGACATCGATGACCGGGGAATGGCACCCGGTGTCGCGCGGTCCGGGCGAACGCGTGCTCGCGGGCACGTACTCGGTCGATGGCAGTTTTGTGGTTTGCGCATCCGCTGGCCCGCGTCGTCTCGATGCGATCCTGACGGCGGTGGAGCGCGCGCGTCTCGCACCGTCGCGATTGCAGGCGCAAGCGGACCGACTGATGGCGTGGTTTCTTCCGCTGGTCGTGAGTGTGAGTGTGCTGACTTTTGTCTTCTGGTGGTTTTACGCGCCGTGGGAACGCGCGTTGTTCAACTCGATGGCCGTGCTTCTCGTCGCGTGTCCGTGCGCGATGGGACTCGCGACTCCGGTGGCGGTGTGGGGTGGACTCGCGCGAATGTCGCGCTTCGGCTTGGTGGCGAGAACCGGCGATTTTCTCGATGGCCTCGGTCGCGCGGATCATCTTTGCCTCGATAAAACCGGCACACTTTCGGCGGATGCGTTGACGGTGAAAGCCTGGCACATCGAGCCGGCGTTCGTGGAAAAATCCGACTGGCTCCGCGCGGCAGTCGTCGCAGTCGAAGCCGGCCTCACGCATCCTGTCGCTGCCGCGCTCCGAGCAGAGTGTCACGTATTACGTGACACTTTTTCAGCATCCATCGACGTGCGTGATCGTGAAATCGTGCCGGGCTTGGGAGTGATCGCCGAGTTGCGGGATACGGACGCTTTTCCTCTGAAAATCGGCGTGGGCGAGCCCGGCTTGCAGGCGCGTTGTTTCCCTGAGGGCGGAGCAAGTACGGAAGAGTGTCACGTATTACGTGACACTTTTTCGGAGAAAAATATCTGGGTTTTTGTCGGGGGGAAGGCGGCGGCGCGGATCGAGCTCGCGGAGCGCTGGCGGGATGGGCTGGCGGAGTCGTTGACGGAGTTGCGCGCGCTTGGTGTGACGACGGAGGTGTTGAGCGGGGATCCGGAGGCGGAGCGCGCGCTCGGCGTTGTCATGGGGGCGGACGCCGGGGACGCGTTTGTCGTGCGTGGCGGGATGACGCCCGACATGAAACACGCGCGTGTGCAGTCGCTGGTCGAGCAAGGACGGTTTGTCGCGTTTTTTGGCGATGGGGTGAACGACGCGTCTGCGATGAGCGCAGCGCAAGTTTCGGTCGCGATGCGCAGCGGGGCGGAACTCGCGCGAGCGTCGTCGATGGCGGTGTTTGCGGGCGAGGACTGGCGTTTTCTGCCACAGGCGATCCGCGTGGCGCGGGCAACGCGCAAGGGCATTCGCGGCAATATGCTATTCGCGTCGATTTACAATATCACGGGCATGGCGCTAGCGGCTTCGGGGAAACTGCATCCGGTGGCCGCGGCGCTGCTCATGGTGGTGTCGAGCGTGTTGGTGTCGATTCGCGCGCTCCGCTCGAGCAATGTGAAATGACGGCGCGCAGCCGCGCACGTCGTATCCACATTATCCCTACAATCCGCCCTGGTAGCCGGCGGGGTTTTTGAGCTGATCTTTCCAGCTGAGCATCTTCGCTTGGGCGCCGAATTTCTCGGCGGTGGCTTTATCGCCTTTTTCCATCCAGATACGGGAAAGTGTGGTGTTGATGAAAAGATCTTCGGGGCGGATGCCGTGCGCTTTCTCGGCGGCGACCAAGGCATCGTCGAAACGACGCAGGCTGAAATTGATCTCGGCGAGCGCGTGCCAGGCTTCGAAGGAACCGGGCATTTCACCAGTCGCGCGGGCAAGCTTGGCGAGCGCGGCGTCGTAGTCGCCCATCGTGTAGTCGAAGGTCGCGTCTTCGATCAGGGTTTGTAGTTCGTCGGGGGCCATGCTGCGCAGGTTATCGGGCTTGGAAGAAAAAGAAAGGACGACCTTGGGGCGAAGGTCGTCCTGAAGTGATTGCACCGGACGCAGGATGCCCGGATGCGTCGGTTCGGTCAGGATTTTTTCGGTGCGCTGCCGGCGACGGCGAGGGAGATTTGGATCTCTGGGGACACCTTGTCTTCGTTCTGGCCGGGCTGGATGTTGTAGTCTGCGCGGAGGATGGTGAAGTCGGTGCGGATCACGAGGAGATCGCCCTTGTTGCCGGGGCGCGTGCGCTTCTCGAGGGCGTCGGCGAGGAAGGTGAGTTTCACGGGAACGGTGATTTCCTTGGTCACGCCTTTGAGCGTGAACTTGCCGGTCGCGTCGGCAGTCGTGGTGTTGCCGCTGGTCTTGAGGTTGGAGAGTTTTTCGAGCTCGAACGAAATCTCAGGATGCGCCGCGACGTTGATCCATTGTTCGCCATGAAGATGCTCGGTCATCGTCGTGTTGGTGACGGCGAGGCTTCTGCTCGCGATGACGATCTTGCCCTGGGTGGAGGCGGGATTTTCGGGATCGAAGAGCACCGTGCCGGTGACGCCATTGGCGTGGCCGGAGATGGGTTCGAGAAGAGCGTCGAGCTTGAAGCTCGCGGTGTTCACGCCCTTGGGGTCCTTGAAGTCGAAGCTGATGGGCGCGGCCAGGAGCGAGGAGGTCAGGCCAAGGGCGAACAATCCGGAGGTGATCAGTTTTTTCATGTGTGTTTGGATTTCTTGCGTATCAAGAAAGTGGAGACGGTGAGGAGGGCGCCAAAGCCGCAGCCGATGGCGAGAAACTCCAGGCCGGGCACAAAGCGATCCTCATATTCAGGATATTCGATGCCGGTGATCTCGTCGGTTTTCATCACGGCGACGCGGTTCTTGGTCCAGCCTTGGTTGGCACCGGTTGCGAACCAATATCCGGCGACGCCGAGAACGATGATGATACCTATGACACGGAGGCCGAGACGGCAGGTGCTCAGGCGGGAGGCCGGCGGGAGAGTGGGTGACACGGGCGGTGCGGACATGCGCAAAGGTCGAAGCTGGAATGGCCGGGGAACAAAGGACAAATTTTGCGGAGTGCAAGCGGCATGGTGCAAAGAGCGCGAAGTCTCGCGCTGAAATGCGGGGCATCGGCGAAGCGCCTTGTTTCATGCGACCTAAATGGTTTCCTCCAGCGCATGAAACTCCCCCGCATCCTTGTCTGCGCAGCGCTGGTCAGTCTCACGGTTTTCGGCACGGCGTGTTCGAAGAAAAACTCCGATCACGGACATGCGCACGGTCATCATCATCACGCGCCGCACGGCGGCACGTTGGTTGAGCTCGGCGATCATCAGTTTAATCTCGAATGGGTGCGCGATGCCGCGGCCGGTACGTTGACGGCGTATGTCTTGGACGCGCATGCGGAAAACTTCATCCGCGTGCCGTGGCCCTCGCTCGCCATCGAAGCGACCTACGACGGTAACACGCATCCGCTCGCGCTCACTGCCGTGTCCAATCCGGCGACGGGTGAGACGGTGGGCGCGACCTCGCAGTTCGCCGCGCAGGCGGAGTGGTTGAAGACGGTGGAAGCGTTCCGCGTGCGGGTGCCGGCGGTGGAAATTCGCGGCACGAAATTCACCGACATCGTTTTTGCGTTCCCGCAGGAGGCGCATACGCACGCTCATTGAGCCTCGGTCGCGTGCATCGTTTCATTCCAGCCGACGATGAAGGAAATCCGGTTGCGTCGCCCGATCCGGCGCAACTCGCCGCGATCAAACGCTGGACGCGCGAAACGCTGCGTTTGCGCGACGATGTGGTCGTTGCGGTGACGGAAACCGCGTGCGTTGATCCGGGATGTCCTTTGGTGGAAACGATCATCGCGGTGTTCGAGGAAGGTGCGAAGTCGCGAGCGTGGCGTCTCACGCGTCCGCGCGTAGCGGTGACGAAGATGATGGTGACGCAAACGCTCGCCACGCCTCCGGAGACGCGTTGATTGCGCGGTATGACTTGTTCGATTGCGCGCCCGCCGGTAACGGTTCTTTGCGGATTTCTCGGCGCTGGAAAAACCACCTTGTTGAAGCACCTCCTCTCGCAGGCCGGCGATCGCCGCTGGGCTGTGGTCGTGAACGATCTCGCGGCGTTGAACATCGATGCGGCGCTCGTGCGCGATGCCGCGGAGGCGGGCCGAAAAGTGGTCGATCTCGGCAATGGCTGCGTGTGCTGTTCCAATCGCGACGAACTCGGCGAAACGCTCGCCGAGCTTTCGGCGACGGGTGATTACGATCACATCCTCGTGGAGACAACGGGGGTGGCCGAACCGCGCGGAATCGCGGCCTTGTTTACGCGGAAAAATCCCTTTGGGCGAAGCCTCTCGGATTTCGCGCGGCTGTCGTCGCTCGTGAGCGTGGTGGATGCGGCGCATTTTCTCCGCGAATGGCGCGCACATCGTGCGAGCGGCCAGCGCGCATTTCCCGGGACGGGACAGCGCCCGGTCTTCGAGCTCATGCTCGAACAAGTGGAGTGCGCGGACGTGATCGTGCTGGGGAAACGCGATTTGGTGAGCGCCGATGAGTTCGCGGAGCTGGAAGGCATCGTGCGCGGACTGAATCCGCGTGCGGAAATCATCGCGGTGGAGCAGGGGCGCGCGGATGCCGGCTGGCTGCTTGGACGCGAGCGATTTCATCCGCAGGAAACCCTGAAAGCGGCCGCCTGGTTGGGCGCGCTCGAGCGGCTCGCGCCGGCCGGAGCCGGACCAACGCCGGGTTCGCGTAGTTGGATCGTGAATACAGACTCCCAGCCTGCCGCGGGCGACGAGCCCGCACATGCGCGACGTTTCGGTCTGCGGAGCGTCGTGTATCAACGCCGTCGTCCGTTTTCAGAAGAGAAACTGCGCGCGTTTCTGCTTGCTGAAGGGCAGGGCATCCTGCGGGCGAAGGGTTTCTTTTGGACCCGCGAGCGACCTGACGAAATGGGTTTCCTCTCGATCGCGGGAGGCGTGGTGCGTTGCGATTACCTGAATTACTGGTGGGCCGCGCTGATTGAGAATGGCAAAGCGGACGCCAAGGATCGGCCGTCGGCGGTCGTCGCATTATGGGAAACGTCACACGGCGACCGGCGCCAGGAATTAGTCTTCATCGGGGAAGGCATTTCGGCGGAGACTCTGCACAGTCAGTTAGATGCGTGTCTGGCTTAGTTGTTAAATTGCGCCTATCTAATTGATAACCAACGCCTTTATTTGAGACTGAGTTTCTGTCGCAATTAGCCCCTTGACGGCGGCGGGGAGCGCCCGTTTTATGTGCGAATGAGACTCGATCCCAATAGTAGGATTTTGACTGGCTCGCAGGTTGTTTTCCTCGCGAGCTTGGTGCCGGGATCGAGTGGGCGTCATTTCAACGGGAGCCTGTGCGATGAGTAACACCGCCGAGGCCTCGTCGATCACGTGCGAAATTCATGCGCCGCGGAGCGCCCAAGCGGCGGCGTTGGCGGAGATCGCGACGGTTTGCGCGCGGGATGTCGGGCAGCCGTTGACGGTGCGCACGCTCGCGATTGGGCAAGCGTTGCGGGAGCCGGTGTTGACGCTGCATCTGCCGGTCGAGCTGGCGGTGGCCCAGCATCGCGTGTGGTGCCTTGCGTGCCGGCTTGCGTGCTTCTGCCCGACGGCCCGCGTGAGTGTGTTGGTCAGTGGCGCTTCTGCCTTTCTCGAAACGAGTGCGGGTCGGCGTCGGTCCGCGTGAACTGAAAAACGAATCCCGATGAAACCATCGCTCACGATTTATTTCGCCACCATGACCGGCAACGCCGAACTGCTCGCCCAGCGCGCGTGCGATCGCGCGCTCGCCGAAGGTTGGGCCGCACGCACGGAAAATCTCGCCAACGTGAAAGCTGCCGCGCTCGGGCAAGTGAGCCTGGCGCTGTTTATCGTCAGCACGTGGGGCGATGGAGAACCGCCGGCCGATGCGGCTGATTTTCACTACGAACTCGAACGTGCCGAAGCACTGACGCTCGGAGGATTGCGCCACGCGGTGTTCGGGCTCGGCGACAAGGACTACGCGGAGTTCAACGCTTTTGCGCGCCGCCTCGATGAACGCCTCGCGGCGCTCGGTGCGGTGGCGTTGCAGGCGCGCGTCGAAGCCGATCTCGATTTCGACGATACGTACTCCGCGTGGGAAAACAGCGTGTTTCCGCGACTCGCGGAGGCCGCGCGGGGCGCCGCCGCATGATTTCCAACCAGGTGAATCGCCCCATGAAAACACGCGCTGCCGACTCCCTTCGTTTCGGGCTCTGTGTTGCCGCGGCCCTGACGCTCCTCTGCGTATTCATTCTTTCACTACACTGAAGCCCGCGCTGCGGGGCTTCCCATCGCTTTTCCGTCTGCCGCCGTCCGTTCCCTGGAATCCCTCTTCAGGTCAGTTAAAGTCTTTGTTTGTTGTCAGTTCTTCGAGGCAGATCCCAGGCCGGCGGCGGGCGGCATCCTTTCCATGGCCGCCCTTCGAATCTTCAATCGCCCGGTTGTGTCTGCGGGAGTCGCGCTTGCAGAGACGCCGCAGACCATTTCGGTGATCACGCGTTTTCAGATCGCTGACCAAACGGAAGCCCTATGCCGCGATCGTGCCGGCGGCGGAACCTTTTCACACGCCATGAAGACATGCGCGGTGATGCTCGCTGCCGTCTAAAGATCCGGGATCCTGCACCGGACGGATCCTCTGTATTTAAACGATGAATACATCGTACTTCGCCGGATCGGTTGCGGGCCTTGCGGTCGGGATCGCGGTCGAGCACCATGTGCTGAGGCCAGGCATGGAAGTGCGCTGGGGGATCGGCGCGGTTGCCGCGGTTGCTGCCGACGGTTTTGAACCGGAAACGACCTGTTTTCTTTTCGTGCTCTCGTGTGACGACGGCGAAGGCGCGGGACGAATGATCCGTGTTCGCGGCTGCGAAATTGACCGCGTCTGCGAGCAGATCGACGAGCGCGCGTTCCTCGTGGCGATCACGATGAGTGCGACGGTCGCACGAGAGTTGTTTCGCGAGGAATCTCCGTCGATCCACGACGAAGTTGTCGCCGCGCCGTTGCATTGGTTGGTGTTGCCGCCGGACGGCCGATTGGCGATCGAGGCGATTCGTCGTTGTCCTCTCGCGGGAACCTGTCGCGCACTGGTGATCGCTGCGCGGTGTCACGATCTGCTCGCGGGCCATGTCGCGGCTGCGCAGTCGGGAGTGGCGCGTCGCACGCGTGTGTTGGTGGATACCGAAGCGCGACTCCGCGAAGCCTCTGCGTTGTTGCTGGCCCGGCTCGATGAAGCGCCGTCGCTCGAGGCTCTCGCCAGGCAAGTGGGATTAAGTGAGACCACGCTGAAGCGGGGATTCCGGCAGGTTTTCGGCAGCACAGTTTACGAGTATCTGCGCATCGCGCGCATGGAGAAGGCGCGTGCGCTTTTGCAGTCGGGCGAGGCGACGGTGATCGAAGCGGCGGCACTCGTGGGCTACAGCAATCCGAGTAATTTCGCAGCGGCGTTTCGGCGTCAGTTTGGACTGAATCCGAAGGAATATCAGTTGATCGCGCGCAGGTAGGAATTGGCCGTGAGCAGGTGGAATTTTTCGACGGTGAACTGGGATACTCGACCCTCCCATGATGTTCACACTTCCAAAAGTTTTTCGGCTGATTCCTGCGTGTGCAGGCACGGCGATCATGTTTCTGTGTGCCGCGGCGGTACACGGACAGGAAACGCGCGAGGATCCGCCAGCGCTGGCGGCGGAGGTGATCTCGCTCGATAAACTCGAAGTGAGCGATGCGCACGTGGGGGCGGCGTTGCCCGTACTCGCGACGACGCGCCTCGATCTCTCCGTGCGCGAAACGCCGCAATCCATCAGCACGATCAACCGTCTGCGCATGGATCAAGAGTCGCTTTTCAGCGTGGACGATGTGCTGAAGAACGTCACCGGCGTGCACGTTTCTTTCTACGATACGCAACGCCCGCTGTATTTCGCGCGCGGGTTCCAGATCACGGAGTTTCAGGTGGACGGAATGCCGACGTATAGCGGTTCGACGAATCAAGAATACGACACCGCATTGTATGAACGGATCGATGTAGTCCGCGGTGCGAACGGACTCCTCAGCGGCGCGGGCGTGCCCTCGGCAACGGTGAACCTCGAGCGCAAACGTCCTGGCAGAAAATTCGCCGGCTCAGTGCGCGGCACGGTGGGCTCGTGGGATTTTTATCGCGGTGAAATCGACGTCACTGCGCCAGTCATGCGCGATGGGCGCGTGCGCAGCCGTTTCGTGGTCGCGGCGCAGGATCGCGAAAGTTTCCGCGACCGCTACGCGGAGCAGAAACTGGCGTGGCTCGCGAATATGGAAGGAGACCTCACGGCGGGCACGACGCTCGGGGCGGGTTATCAATATCAGAAAAACGATCCGACCTCGCCGATGTGGGGCACGCTCCCGCGTTTCGCCGCGGATGGCTCGCTGCTCAATCTGCCGGTGGGAAAAAGTTTTTCGACGAACTGGACGGAGTGGGATCGCGAAGCCGGCACGGCGTTTGTGACGCTCGATCAAAAGCTCGGCGACAACTGGCGTTTCCGCGCGGCGTATTCGCGCACGGAGGGCGAGACGTTCAGCCTTCGCGTGTACGCGACGAGCGTGGGTGCGGGTGCGTTTCCCGATCCAGTAACCGGCGGCGGACTGCGTTTGCTGGCGGGGCTGGGCGAATCCGAAGATGTGCGCGACAATCTCGATTTATATGTGACCGGAAAATGGGAGCTCTTCGGGCGCGAACACGATGTGGTGGTCGGGTGGAATTTGAACAATCTCGAAGCGGATTCGACCTCGTTCGAATCGATCACGGGCGGCACGTATTTTTGGGAGTATGTCATTCCGGATTATCGAACCTTTGACGGCAACGCGCCGAAGCCGGCGGTGATTCGAACCGGCGGAAACCAGATCGCGAATACCGATCAAAACGGATTCTACGCGACGTTGCGTTATCGTGTGCTCGATCCGCTCTCCGTGATTCTCGGCGCGCGCTTGAGCTCATGGGAAACGGGCACGGATGTGTATGGGCCGGGTGGTGTTTTCCTGCGGCGTCAGGGCGCGTACGAAGTGAACGATGAG
Organism: uncultured Opitutaceae bacterium; assembly: GCA_964573305.1. Classification (GTDB taxonomy): domain Bacteria; phylum Verrucomicrobiota; class Verrucomicrobiia; order Opitutales; family Opitutaceae; genus Nibricoccus. Next base: position 245,262 of record CAZNJG010000001.1, on the reverse strand, counting down.
GTCACGCCGTATGTGGGCGTCGTGTACGATCTCAATGATGTGTGGTCGGCGTACGCGAGCTACACGGATGTGTTTCGCCCGCAGAACTACAAGGATCGCCAGGGCGATTTGCTCTCGCCGGTGCTCGGCTCGAACATCGAAGCGGGCGTGAAGGCGGAGTTTTTCGCGAAACGTTTCCAAGTTTCGATCAGCGTGTTTGAAACCAAGCAGGACAACTATGCGGTGCGCGATGGTTCGCTGAAGATTCCCGATGGCACGGCCGACGCGTACATCGGCGTGGACGGCACCAAGAGCCGCGGCCTGGAAGTGGAACTCAATGGCTATATCCGTGCGGGTTGGACGGTGAATCTCGGGTATTCGAATGTGAATACACGCCGTCACGAGCTGGATCTCACGTATGCAAATGTGCCTGAGCATCTCGCACGTTTTTCCACCGACTACCAACTTCCCGGCGCGTGGAACCGGCTCACGCTGGGCGCCGGTGTGAACTGGCAGGGCAAGGCGACGGGCTACGGCATCTCGCATCCGCTGCTCGGTACGACGACCGTCGAACAGTCGGCGTTTGCGCTCGTGAATCTGTTCGCGACGTATCGCTTCTCGGATCGTCTTTCGGCGTCGCTGAGTGTCACCAACACGACGGATCACCGCTATTGGGCGACGCTCGATTATCCCAACTACGGCGAACCTCGAAACGCCACGGTCTCGCTCCGGTGGCAGTATTGAACGCCTGGCTGTATCCGACCGATGAATACATCTGCGGTGGCTGTTTTCACAAAGGTTTCCGCGCGACCGCGGCCGGCGCGTCAGCGGCTGGCTGTGTTGTCGCGGGTCGTGGCGGCCATCGCGGGGGGATATGCACTTTCGACAGGCGCAAGTCTGGTGCTTGCGTTGTCGTTGAAAAACAGCGGGCCGCGCGAGGAGGTGGTCTTGATGGCGACGATGCCGGGTTTTCTCGTGTGGGCCGGCGCGGTGCTTTGGGCGTTTGCTGCGCGGACGGCGTGGCGGGCGTGGTCGGGGTTGCTGGTGCCCGTGGTGTTGCTGGCGTTGGCGATCGCGGGGATGCGGAGCTGAGACGAGCGAGATGAAAAATACTTTTCGCTTATCGATGACATGGCTGCACACTTGGACCGGCTTGCTGCTCGGCTGGGTGTTGTTCGCGATTTTTGTCACGGGCACCGCGACATATTTCAAAGCGGAGATCACGCAATGGATGCAGCCGGAATTGCGTCGGGGTGGCACTCCACTCGAGGCGGCTGCGGCCGCTTGGAAAGGACTGGAAGCGCGAGCGCCGCAATCGACGCGCTGGTTCATCACGTTGCCCGACGATCGCGTGTCAGCGACGACGGCGTTCTGGCAACCGGGCGAAGGTGGAAAACGTTTTTCGAATGCGACGCTCGATCCGCTCACGGGCGAAGAGGTGAAGGCACGCGACACGCGCGGCGGAGAGTTCTTTTACCGGTTTCATTTTCAGCTCCAGTTGCCGCATCCGTGGGGACGTTATCTCGCGGGCGTCGCGGCGATGTTCATGCTGGTCGCGTTGATCACGGGCGTCATCGCGCACCGGCAGTTTTTCAAAGAGTTCTTCACGTTTCGTCCCGGACGTCCGCCGCTGCGCTCGTTTCTCGATTTTCACAATGTGAGCGCGGTGCTCGCGCTGCCGTTTTATTTGCTGATCAGTTATTCGGCGTTGGTGATTTTCATGGCGATGTACATGCCGTGGGCCCGCCATGTGTTGAGCGATTCGCCGGCGACCGCAGCACGCAGCGAAGCGAAGGCGAAGTCCGCAGACGCCGTGGAGAAAACCTGGGTCGCGCCCGCGCCTGTCGGACCCATGCTCGACGAAGTCGCGCGGCGCTGGGGCGTGGCGGATCCGACGCTGAAACGCATCGAAGTCACCGGGCGCGGCACGGACAAAATGAGCGTGACGTTTACGCGCGCGGAGTCGTCGCACATCTCGATCACGGCGCGCGAACAACTGCGCTTCGACGGCGTGAGCGGCGCTTTGTTGTTGGATGAAAATCCATCGGTCGGTCCAGCGACGGCGGTGCACGGTGCGTTGTATGGCTTGCACCTGGCGCGCTTCGCGGGACCGGTCCTGCGCTGGATGCTGTTTGCGATGGGACTCATGGGCTGTGCGCTGATCGCGACGGGGTTGGTGATGTGGACGATCAAACGACGTCCGAAATACGCGAAGACCGGGCGGCTTGGTTTCGGTCAGGGATGGGTGGAGCGTTTGAACATCACGACGATCGCGGGATTGCCGGTGGCGATCGCGGCGCTGTTTTGGGCGAATCGTCTGCTGCCCGTCGAATGGCAGGCGCGGAGTGATGGCGAAGTGCGCGTGTTCTTGATCGTGTGGGCGGTGATGCTGGTGCATCCGCTGCTGCGCCCGGTGATGCGCGCGTGGCGTGAACAACTCTGGTTGGGCGCGCTGCTGTATGGCGTGCTGCCGATCGTGGATGCGGCGAGCGGGCCGTTTCTCGGTGAAGCGTTGCGACGCGGCGATGTGAGTTATTTAGGATTTCACGCAACGATGCTGTTCACGGGCGCGGCATTGGGCATCGCGGCGAAAAAAGTCGGACGACGCGCGGGCGTCGCGGTGCGCGCGCAGCCGGGATTGACGTCGGTGTCCGCCGAAGGAGGAGCGGGGGTATGAGCGCGCTCACGGGTTTGATGGCGTTTGCCGGGATGGCTGCGCTCGCCTTGAGGATGGCGCCGCATCGTCGAGCTGCCTTGGGGCCGCACGCGCAACGCCGCTGCTCGCGGCTCTCGATGGCGATTGGCGGTATCGTTTTGTTGAGCGTTGCGCTCGCGCTCGCCGTGCGCGGATACGATTGGCCGGTGGGCACGGTGGTGTGGTTTTCCGCGTGGTCGGTGGGCGGACTGGCAGTGACGCTGTTGCTCACGTATCGTCCGCGCTGGTTGCTGGGCTCGCTGGTGGCGAGTGTTGTCGGTGCGACGGTGTGGATGCTGTTGGTGATCAGCTAAAATCGTCGCGAGCCGTTCGCGTGCGGCAGAGCGGTTGTTACCATGGAAGGACTTTTCATGACTACGAATGATGCTCCCAAACAGGTGGTGGTGCTCGGAGGAGGATTTGCCGGACTCGCGGCGTGCGCGCAGCTCGACGATCCGCGCGTGCGCGTGACGCTCGTCGATCGGCAGAACCATCATCTTTTCCAGCCATTGCTTTATCAGGTCGCGACGGCCGGATTGGCGGCGCCCGACATCGCGCAACCGCTGAGGCACATCCTTTCCGATCAGCGTAACGTGACGACGTTGATGGCGGACGTGACGGGCATCGATGCGGAGACGAAACGCGTGCACTTGGGCGAGCAGTTCCTGAGTTATGATTATCTCGTCGTGGCGCTCGGAGCGCGCACCGGATATTTTGGACACCGGGAGTGGGAGGAATTTGCGCCGGGCCTGAAAACGCTCGATGAAGCGACGGCGCTGCGGCGGCGAATGCTGCTGGCGTTTGAGCGTGCGGAAACGGCGAAGGACACCGCGGAACGGGCGCGGCTCTTGAGTTTTGTCGTGGTTGGCGGCGGGCCGACTGGCGTCGAGACCGCGGGCGCGTTGGCGGAGTTGGCGCGGCGCGCGCTCGCAGGCGATTTTCGCCACATCGATCCGAGTCGGGCCAATGTGCATTTGGTCGAAGCGGGGCCGCGCTTGCTGCCGATGTTTTCACCTGCGCAATCCGAATACACGAAACGCAAACTCGAGCGCATGGGTGTGACCGTCCATGTGAGCGCGCCGGTCACCGCGGTGGGCGAGGGGTTCGTGCAGGCGGGCGATTTGCGGATCGAAGCGTCGGTCATCCTGTGGGCGGCGGGCGTTGAAGGTAGTCCGGTCGCGCGAACCTTGCAGGGAGCGAACTTCGATCGCGGTGGGCGTCTCCAAGTCGCGCCCGATCTCAGCGTGCCGGGCCGGCCCGAGATATTGGTTGCCGGCGATCTGGTGGCGCTGACCGACCCGAAAGGCGTGCGGGTGCCGGGCGTCGCGCCGGCGGCGATGCAAATGGGGCGTCACGCGGGACGGCAGATCTTGGGCGATTTGAAGGGCAAAGCACGGGTGCCGTTCACTTATCGCGACAAGGGAAGCATGGCCACGATCGGGCGAAGCACGGCGGTGGCGCAGGTCGGAAAGCTGCGTTGGAACGGCTGGTTTGCGTGGGCTGCGTGGCTCACGGTGCATTTGTTTTTCCTCGTGGGACTGCGGAACCGCATCCTCGTTTTCCTCCAATGGACGTGGGCTTATTTCACCTGGCAGCGGGGCGCGCGCATCATCACCGGACTGAATCTCGGCACGGGCCCGACGAAACCGGCTGACGACATGGCGGAGGCGCGAGCGGCGGAGCGGTAGGTGAAGTCGCCGCGATTTTTCGGTAGCGTGCTTATTGCGACTGAATTTCAGCCACAAGAACAAGTTAGGTGGGCTTGCCGGTTGAAAAGCCGCCGCGATGGGCGATTAGTGAGGCATCAACCCAACTTAAATATGTCTACTATCATCACCCGCGCCGTGGCTTGCGAATCTTGCACCTACTGGAACTCCACCTCTTCCGCGAAAGGCGAATGCCGTCGGCACGCCCCGCAAACCGTCGCCTTCACCGTGGATAGCGACGTGAAATTCGAGTCCCGCTTCCCGGCCACTCAGGCTCAGGATTGGTGCGGCGATTACTCGGCGAAGAAATAATCGACGCGCTCTGCGCACAGAAAAGACGGAAGCATCAACCGCTTCCGTCTTTTGTTTGGAATATAGTTGAGTCTGAGTCTCAGCCTCAGCAGTCTGGCGGGCATGTCTTTGAGTGTTCAGTTTGCACCCGTCCTCGCGCGGTTGGCCCAACCCTTCAAGCGGCAGGCGGACACTTTGTTGGATCTCCACGAATGTGTGGAATCGAAGACCAAGCCCGGTCGTTGTGTGCGCTGCTATTTTGCGCTGCACGAAAACTCCGTTGAGTCCGCGATCGCCCGGCTCTGCCCGCTGAGGACATGGCTTGAAAACCACATCGAAATCGTGGCGCACGACGAGGAGTCGCGTTTGTTGGAAACGCTGCCCTTGCGCCTCGATGAAGCGTCCGATCTCGAGAGCTACTGCCATCGCGTGATGGAGGAGTTTCGCGACAACCGCGCTTATCAGACGGGGCGCATCAATATCGGTTTTCGTTATCGCGAGACCGCCGGCGTGGCGGCTTGAGCGGGGACTGAGCCGTGGCGCAGCGCACCCCTGAGCAGATCGAAGCGTTTTGCGAAGCTGCGCAAAACCATTGGGCGAAACAAGGCAGCCGCCGCACACAAGTGCGCGATGTGCTTTGTCGCGTGATCGCCGCGGAGGTGGATCCTTTCACCGCGGAAGAATTGCTGGCGAAAGCGCGCAAAGTGGACCGGCTGATTTCGTACGCATCGGTTTATCGCACGCTGGCGAGTCTGGTGGATTCGGGCCTGCTGCGTGAAGCTCCCGGAGCGCGAGAACACCGCTGCTACACACTCGCGAGCGCGCCGGGCGGAGGCATAACCCACATCATCTGCACGGATTGCGAACAAGTCGTGCCGCTGGCCGACGAATGCCTGCCACTGCGCGAAGGTTTTCTGGCGAAACAACAAGGTTTCATCCCGAGCAAGATGACGCTTCGCATCGAAGCCTCGTGCGAAGAGCTGCGGCGCTCCGGCGCGTGCGAGCGACGGAAACGCAAATCGTGAAAATGCGCGCCGTATTCACGGCGCCACTACAGCGCAGGGTAGGGCGGTTACACCGCCGATGGTAGCGAAAACAAATCTTGGTGCCAGTCCTGTGCTAGCAATCGAGCAGCTCATCACTCATCCGTCCACCTTGAGAGATTAGCAGGACATGGTGCTATTGGGCTCCCCATCGGCGGTCTGAAAGCCTTCCAAGTTACGAGGCATCTAAAGTTTGCCCGAAAACGACCGATTCTTGAAAAATGAAGCGCGCTCTTCTGTTCTTTTTCTCGGCGATGGTGTTTTCAGCCATGCCTGCACAACACTCCACCGAGGATGCATTCCACCGTCAGATACGTGAGGATCGCGAACGACGCGATGCTTACCATGAGCAGCGCAGGCAACGCGCCAGGGCCGCAGCGGCAGAAGCACGCGCCGCCGAAGCTGAAGGTGTAGCACAGGACGCACTCGACCGAGTTGATGCATTGTACGAAATCGAAGCTCGAAGGCAGGCCGAGGCCGCCGCGCGCGCCGCCGCAGAGGCGAAAGCAAAAGAAGAACGCGAGCGAGAGCGGTACCGGGCGGAACTGGAATTGAAACGTGAGCGTTTCTACGAGGAAAACCGCGCTGCGGCTAAGCGTCGCTCTGCCGCAGGCCACACTACGAGCTCAGTGGGTTCCAGCGAAGCCGGACCCGCAATATCGTATCTCATCCGCGAGCGCGATGATGGTAGTTACCTTGTGAAAGTATCGCACAGAGATATTCGCATATTTGAAAACGAGGAACTTGCCTGTGCCTATATCGACGGAGCGCTGGGCTTACCGATGGGGACAACGTTAACGACCAGGAGAAGCACGCGAGCAAAGTAGGTTCTTCGCACGTTCGCGATTTTCGCGATCGACTGCTTTCTTCACTACTCCCCATTCATCCGGCACAGGATTTGCGCAAAGAGTCGCAGCAGTTGATTGATTCGCTCACCCGAGATTCGCACGGATTCGCGTCGAGATGAAGACGCGTTTGTCGCGCAGTGGGGCGTTGCTTTCTACCTCGCCGAAGCGCCGCATCGGGCTGCGCTCGACCGGCTCGCCGAGTAGTTCGGTTTTCGCAAGGCCGGTGTTGCGCAGGAACGACGTGGTCGCCCAAGCGACTGTTCAGGAGGCGATCGTGAGCACGGCGTAGCTTCGCTTGCCTTTGCGCAGCAGCAGGTGCTTGCCGAAGAGCAGATCGGCCGTGGTGATCGCGCGGGCGATGTCGGGGGACTTCACGTTATTCACGTAGATGCCGCCACCTTCGATGTCTTTGCGGGCCTGGCCCTTGGAGGGCGAAAGACCGCTGTGAACCAACAGCTCGACGAGCGGGGCACCGGCGCCTTCGAGACGCGCGCGTTCGATGGATTTGGTGGGCACTTCGCCCACGACATCGTTGAAGGTTTCTTCCGACGTGTCGCCGATCTCGGCGCCGAAGAGGATCTCGCTCGCCTTGAGCGCGGCATCGAGTGCCGCCTGGCCGTGCACCAATAAAGTGACTTCGCGCGCGAGGGCTTTGTGGGCTTCGCGTGCGCCGGGGTTGGCGGCGTGTTTTGCTTCCAGCGCTTCGATCTCTTCGCGCGGGAGCAGCGTGAATTTCCTGAGGTAGGGCGCGACCATCACGTCCTCGGTGTTCACGAAGAATTGGTAGAATTTGTACGGGCTCGTCTTCTTGGGATCGAGCCACACCGCGCCGCCCTCGGTTTTGCCGAACTTGGTGCCGTCGCTCTTGGTGATGAGCGGAAAGGTGAGGCCCCACGCCGCGGTCTTGCCGAGTTTCTTGCGGATGAGATCGGTGCCGGCGGTGATGTTGCCCCATTGATCGGAACCGCCGATCTGGAGCTCGCACGTGTATTCAGGATTTGAATGCAGGTGGTAGAAATCGTGCGCCTGCAAAAGCTGGTAGCTGAACTCGGTGTAGCTGATGCCCGAGTCGCCCTCCATGCGGGAGCGGACGCTGTCCTTCGCCATCATGACATTGATCGAAAAGTGCTTTCCGACGTCGCGCAGGAATTCGAGGTAGCTGATGCCGCTGGTCCAGTCCGCGTTGTTGACGATGCGGGCGGGATTGGCGGGCGATTCGAAATCAAGCAGGCGCGAGAGATGGCCGGTGATGGACCGGACGTTGTGGGCGAGGGCCTCGGGCGTAAGGAGATTGCGCTCGGACGATTTGCCCGAGGGATCGCCGATCATGCCGGTGGCGCCGCCGGCGAGGGCGAGTACGCGGTGGCCGGCGAGTTGGAACCGGCGCAGCGTGATCTGGCCCATGAGATGGCCCACGTGGAGCGAGTCACCGGTCGGATCGAAGCCACAATAGACCGTGAGCGGACCCTTCGTGAGGCGCTCGGCGAGCGCGCTTTCGTCGGTGCAGTCGGCCACCAGGCCGCGCCATTTCAGGTCTTCCAAGAGATTCATGGGAGGGCCAACAAAACGCGTGAAGCGGGCGAGGGAAAGAGCGAAAACGGCGCCGACCTCGCGCGGGCGCAGCGGAAACGACCCATTTCGCGAAATAAGCCCGCCGCTTGGCGTGAGTGGATTTAATGGATGGTCCTCAAGCGTTAAAACCGCTTCTTCTAGCGGGAAATTCAGTTTGTCTAACCTGTCCGCGGCCCTCTATCTCTGAGGGTCTGTCCGGCGTGTCGCGGTGATACGCGGATCCCTCCATCACATAATCCGACTCTCCTCACCATGCCTATTGCCGTTGGTTCCAAAGCTCCCGATTTCACTCTCAAGTCGAAGGCCGCCGACGGCCTCAAGGATATCAAGTTGAGCGATAACTTCGGCAAGAAGCAGACCGTGCTGCTCTTTTTCCCCCTGGCGTTCACTGGCGTGTGCACGCAGGAGATGTGCGACACGACCGCAGGTCTCAGCGCCTACGAAAAACTCGGCGCGGATGTCATCGCGATCAGCGTGGACAGCCCGTTTGCGCAGGAAGCCTGGGCCAAGGCCAATGGCATCAAGCTCACGATCGTGAGCGATCTGAACAAAGAAACCACGAAAGCCTACGACGTTGTTTTCCCGGGCCTCGCCGGCATCGGCGACACCTCGGCGCGCGCTGCGTTTGTGATCGGCAAAGACGGCATCGTGAAATACGCCGAGCAGACGCCCACGCCCAAAGATCTCCCGAACTTCGCAGCGATCCAGGCTGCGCTCGCGCAGTAATGTTCCTCCGCTGCCGCGACTCGCGCGGCCGCCGCTGACCTGATATCCTTTCTTTTTATCGATGAGCCTTCCGAATCCATTCAACACACTCCAGTCGTTCACGGCCGGCGGAGCCACGCACCAACTTTATTCGCTGCCCGCGCTCGAAAAAGCAGGGCTTGGCCAGATCTCGCGCCTGCCGGTTTCGATCCGGTTGGTGCTCGAGTCGCTGCTGCGCAATTGCGATGGCAAGCGCGTCTCCGAGCAAGCCGTGCGCACACTCGCCAACTGGGCTCCGGGCGCGGCGCGCACCGATGAGATTCCCTTCGTGGTGGCTCGCATCGTCCTGCAGGATTTCACCGGCGTGCCGTTGCTCGTGGATCTCGCGGCGATGCGTTCGGCGGTGACCAAGCTCGGGAAGAACCCGAAGATCATCGAACCCCTCGTGCCCGTCGATCTCGTGGTGGACCACTCCGTGCAGGTGGATTTCGCCGGCAGCGCGGAAGCATTCCAAAAGAATCTTGAGCTCGAGTTTACCCGCAACCGCGAGCGCTATCAGTTCCTCAAGTGGGGCATGCAGGCGTTCGACACGTTCAAGGTCGTGCCTCCGGGCATCGGCATCGTGCATCAGGTGAATCTCGAGTATCTCGCCAAGGGCGTGCTCAACGACGCCAACGGTATTTATTATCCGGATACACTCGTCGGCACCGATTCGCACACGACGATGATCAACGGCATCGGCATCGTGGGCTGGGGCGTTGGCGGCATCGAGGCCGAGGCCGGCATGCTCGGCCAGCCGGTTTATTTCCTCACGCCCGATGTCGTCGGCGTGCATCTCACCGGCGCCTTGCGTGAAGGCGTCACCGCCACGGACCTTGCGCTTACCGTCACGCAGCTCATGCGAAAGACGAAGGTCGTCGGGAAGTTCGTCGAGTTCTTCGGACCCGGCGCTGCGGCACTGCCTGTCGTCGATCGCGCGACGATCGGCAACATGGCTCCCGAATATGGCGCGACCATGGGTTTCTTCCCGATCGATGCCGAGTGCTCAAAGTATTTGCGCGCGACCGGCCGCGACGAAAAGCTCATCGAAATCTACGAGGCGTATTACAAGGCGCAGGGTCTGTGGGGCATCCCGCAAGCCGGCCAGATCGACTACTCGCAAGTGGTGGAGCTCGATCTCGCCTCGGTCGTCCCGAGTGTCGCCGGACCGAAGCGCCCGCAGGACCGCATCGTGCTGCCGGAGCTCAAGGACGAGTTTGTTACGTCGTTCTCGCGGCCCGTCACGGAAAGCGGCTTCGGCAAAAACGCCGCCGATTTCTCCCGTCGCGTGAGCGTCGGCACCGAGGAAGTCGCGCTCACATCGGGCGGCGGCAGCCAGGAAGCTCCGTCGGTCGCGAAAGCGAAAGCGCAGGACACCAATCCGACCACGGAGTTGGAAATGGCGAACAACCGCCCGACTCCCGACACCGTTCTCCAGGTCAATTTGAACACGCCGCCCGCCACCATCGGCCATGGCAGTGTGTTGATCGCGGCGATCACGAGCTGCACCAACACCTCGAATCCTTCCGTCATGCTCGCGGCCGGTCTGGTCGCGAAGAAGGCGGTGGAAAAAGGCCTGTCCGTGCCGCCCGTCGTGAAATCATCGCTCGCACCCGGCTCGCGTGTGGTCACGGATTATCTCACCAAGACCGGCCTGCAGTCGTACCTCGACCAGCTCGGCTTCCAGACCGTCGGCTACGGTTGCACGACCTGCATCGGCAACTCCGGCCCGCTTTCCGGCCCGGTGGAAGACGCCGTGGTGAAGAACGATCTCGTCGCCGCATCCGTGCTCTCGGGCAACCGCAATTTCGAGGCGCGCGTTCACCAAAACATCAAGGCCAACTTCCTCATGTCGCCGCCGCTCGTCGTGGCGTTTGCGCTGGCCGGCCGGGTGGACATCAACATGAGCCAGGATCCGATCGGGCAGGGCAAAAACGGCCCCGTTTACCTGAAAGATATCTGGCCCACGTTGGAAGAGATCCGCGATCAGATGCAGCTCGCGCTGAAGCCCGAGGTCTACCGCTCCCTCTACACCGACTTCGCTTCGCAGAATCCGAAGTGGAACGAGATCCCGAGCAGCACCGGCGATGTGTACGCGTTCGACGAAAACTCGACGTACATCCAGGAGCCGCCGTTCTTCGCCGACTTCGGGCTCAATCCGGGCACGATCACCGAAATCGTCGGTGCCCGTCCGCTCGGCATCTTCGGCGACTCGGTGACGACCGACCACATTTCCCCCGCGGGTGCGATTAAGAAGACCTCGCCCGCCGGCCGCTACCTCCTGGAAAAGGGCGTCGCGTTCGAGGACTTCAATTCCTACGGCTCGCGTCGCGGCAACGATCGCGTGATGACCCGCGGCACCTTTGCCAACGTCCGCATCAAGAACCTGATGCTCGGCGGCGAAGAAGGCGGAAACACGATCTACCAGCCGACCGGTGAGCGCATGTCGATTTATGATGCGGCGTCGCGCCACATCGCCGACGGCACGCCGTTGATCGTCATCGCCGGTCAGGAATACGGCACCGGTTCTTCGCGCGACTGGGCGGCCAAGGGCACGAACCAGCTCGGCGTCAAAGTCGTCGTCGCTCAGAGCTTTGAGCGCATTCACCGCTCCAATCTCGTCGGCATGGGCGTGCTGCCGCTTCAATTCCGCGAAGGCACCACGGCGCAAACTCTCAAGCTGGATGGCACCGAGACCTACGATGTGATCGGGCTCAACTCCGCGCTCAAGCCCCAGCAGGACCTCACCTTGCGCATCACGCGTCAGGACGGCCTGGTCGAGCTCGTGCCGGTGCGCTGCCGCATCGATACGCCGGTCGAGATCGATTACTATCAGCACGGCGGTATTTTGCCGTACGTTCTGCGACAGATTGTGTCGAAGAACTAAGCTGTTGTCGTTCTACATGCCGGCTCGGAGTCGGGCGAAACGCCTCTCCGCGCCGGCCCCTTTCTTTCCATGGCCGATTCCGCTAAACCTGTTTTTCTCGTCGATGCGTTTTCCGATCCGATCGTGATCCGGATCGATGGTCGTGCATCGTTTCAAAACAGCTCCTGCATCCACGATTTCTTCAACGAACGTATTCGTGAAGGAAAGACGCGGTTCGTGATCGATTTCCAGAACTGCGCGAGCATGGACAGCACCTTCCTCGGCGTGATTGCCGGCGCGGGACTTCAGCTCCGCAAACTCACGCCGCCGGGCAGCCTCGTGCTGGCGCGGGTGGGCGCGCGCAATCTCGAACTCGTGCGCAATCTCGGTCTGCACCGGCTCGTGACGGTGGACACCGGCGAGACCTCCCTTGGCGCCGGCCAGCCAGCCACCGCGCTCACTTGCGAAGCGCGCAGCGAGCTCGAAAGCGCGCGGCTCGTGCTCGAAGCACACGAGAATCTCGTCACGACCGACGAAGCGAATCGCGGCAAGTTTCAGGACGTACTGACGTTTCTGCGCACGCGCGTGGAGCAATCGTAAACGCCGGCCGCCGGTTTTGTCCGCGAGACGGACAAGTTGTTTGCCGGCTGCCGAAAAATTCGCGCAAAGAAGTCCCTTAGGGTTGAGCCGCGCGCGTCGGCGCGAATGATCAGGGCAGCCGGATGATGGTCGTCCGCGCCGTAACCCTGTATTCGCATGCCCTCCTTGTTTTCAACTTTCCCGCTCAAGTCCGTTACCCTGCGAAACCGGATCGGTATTTCTCCGATGTGCATGTATTCGGCCACAGACGGCCTGGCCGATGACTGGCACTTGGTCCACCTGGGCGCGCGCGCGGCCGGTGGCGCGGGCCTGGTTATTATCGAAGCGACCGCGGTTTCTCCCGAAGGACGCATCAGCCCCGGCGATCTCGGACTTTGGAGCGATCGCCAGATCGAGCCGCTGGCGCGCATCGTACGTTTTCTGAAAAGTCAGGGATCAGTGCCGGCGATCCAACTCGCGCATGCCGGTCGTAAAGCCAGCGCGGCCAAACCGTGGGAGGGTGCGGCGCATCTCGACGAAGCTGAAGGCGGCTGGCCGGTCATTGGGCCAAGTGCAGAAGCCTTTGGCGGCGATCTGGACAAAGTGCCGGAGGAGATGACGAAGGCCCAGATCGGGCGGGTGCAAGACGAGTTTGTGGCCGCGACGCGTCGTGCGCGCGATGCAGGATTCGAATGGATGGAAATACACGCCGCGCACGGCTATCTGCTCCACCAGTTCCTGTCGCCGCTGGCGAACAAACGCACCGACGAATACGGCGGCAGCTTTGAGAACCGCACCCGGTTTCTCGTCGAAACGATCCGTCGTGTCCGCAGCGTGTGGCCGGATAATCTGCCGCTCACCGTGCGCATCTCCGCCACTGATTGGATCGAGGGCGGATGGACGCTCGACGATGCCGTGGCACTCGCGCGGGTGTTAAAAAGCGAAGGCGTCGATTTGCTGGACTGCTCGACCGGCGGCGTCGCTCCCGGCGCGCGCATTCCCGTCGGGCCTGGTTACCAAGTACCGTTCTCCGAGCGCATCCGGCGCGAGGCGGCGATACCGACCAGCGCGGTGGGTATGATCACCGAAGCGCATCAGGCCGATGAAGTCGTGCGTTCGGGCCAGGCCGATATCGTGCTGATCGCGCGCGAGTCATTGCGTCATCCGAACTGGCCGTTGCATGCCGCGCGCGCCTTGGGCGAAGGCCTGCGCGTCCAGCCGCCGGTGCAATATGTAAGGGCTTTTTGAATACACGCCGCGCCGCACGTCCGCGCTTTCCCGACCTGCGAGGTCAGTCCACCGCCTCTTCCGTGGCCACCGCGGCCGTCACGCCCGCACGTGGCGTGTGTCGGCTGATGATCGCGCCATCGGTGGGTCGCAACTCACGAAAGAGAATCGATGAAACGATCGTGAGCGCGCCCAGCGTGAGGAACGCGTTGTGCAAGCCGTGAAGGAAGCGGGGCGAATCCGACTCGCTCACACCGTGGAGAAACCAGCCGGCGACGAGCGACGCGGTGGCCACGCCGAAACTCAGGGCCATTTGTTGCGCGGTACTCGCGATGCTGCTGGCCTTGCTGGCGTCGCCGTCGCCGATGTCGGCATAAACCAGCGTGTTCATGCTGGTGAATTGAAGGGACGCAAAAAATCCCTGCATGAAGGCGAGCAACACGATGAAGATCGCCGGCGTCTCCGCGGTGATGAACGAAAACACCATCATGTTTAGCCCGAGCAGGAGCGTGTTGCTCGCGAGCACCATGCGATGTCCGAAACGCGCGAGCACCCGGCGCGCCGCGAGCTTCATCGTCATGGCCGCGAGCGCCGAGGGCATGGTCAGCAATCCCGCCTGCCACGGCGGGTAGCCGAGGCCGATTTGATAGAGGAGTGGCAATAAAAAGGGCATGCCTCCCACACCCAGCCGGGTGATGAATCCGCCGAGCACCGCGACACGAAAAGTCCGGATCGTAAACAGTCGCAGGTGCAGGACCGGCGCCGGTGTTCGTCGCGCGTGCCAGCCGTACGCACCCAGCAGCAAAAGCGAAACAACTCCCAGCAAGGCCAGAGGTCCGCCCGGGTGTTGATGTTCACCGAAAATCTCCAGCACGTAGGACAGCAACGCGATGCCCAAGCCGAAGAGCAGGAAGCCGACGCGGTCCAGGCGGGGCGCGTGTTCATCGCGAAAATCCGGCATGTGCCGGCGCGCGAGCCAGAGGCCGAGGAGGCCAAAGGGGATGTTGATGAAGAAAATAAACCGCCATGAAACCCAATGCACGATCACGCCGCCGATAAAGGGTCCGATCAACGGACCCATGAGCGCGGGGATGACCACGTAGTTCATCGCGGTGATCATCTCGGCGCGGTCGAAACTGCGCACCAAAACGAGCCGCCCGACCGGCGTCATCATCGCTCCGCCGATGCCCTGAATCACCCGCGAGGCGACCAGCATGCGTGTGTCGATCGAGAGCCCGCACAGCAACGACCCCAACGTGAACACCGCGATCGCGTACAAAAACACCCGTTTGGTCCCATATCGATCAGCCATCCAACCGCTGATCGGGATGAATACCGCGAGGCTCAGCGTGTAGCTCGTCAGCACCGATTTGAGCGCAAGCGGCTCCACCTGCAGGCTCGCCGCCATCACCGGCACCGCCGTGTTGATGATGGTCGCGTCCAGATTCTCCATGAAAAGCGCGACCGCGATCAGCCACGGCAGCACCATTCGGTTGGAAAAGCGCCTGCCGTTGGGAGCGGTTTGAGCGGCTGTGGACGACATGGGCGGGCCATCGTGACGCCAGTGTGGGATCACGCAAATCCCGTGCGATGAATGGCTGGGAAAACGTATTTTCTCCCACAGGCGCCCTCCGGCCACCGACCCGCGCCGGGAACGCACCGGCGTTGCGAATAGCCTGTGAACAACTCCGCGTAATTTGCATTTGCGGCCTCCCGGAGCGGTGGCTCAATCGCCGCTCTTCATGTATCTAAAGGCGCTCAAGCTGCACGGTTTCAAATCCTTCGCCGACCCCTCCACGCTCCGCTTCGAACCCGGTGTGACCGCCGTGGTTGGACCCAACGGTTGCGGTAAATCCAATATCGCGGACTCGATCCGCTGGGTGCTGGGCGAACAAAGCGCGAAGGCGTTGCGCGGCGGCAAGATGCAGGACGTCATCTTCGAGGGTGCAGACACCCGCAAACCCGCCCAGATGTGCGAGGTTTCCCTGTTGCTCACCGATTGCGAAAAACAGTTGGGCAGCGAATTTCACGAGATCGAGATCATGCGCCGCGTCCATCGCGACGGTCAGAGCGAGTATTTCTTCAACGGCCAGCCCTGCCGGTTGAAGGACATCCACAAGCTTTTCATGGATACCGGCATCGGCCGGACCAGCTACTCGATCATGGCGCAGGGCCAGATCGACCAGATCCTGTCGTCCAAGCCTGAGGAACGCCGTGCGGTGTTCGAAGAGGCCGCCGGCATCACGAAATACAAATCTCAGCGGCGCGAAGCGCTTCAGAAACTCGCGCTCACCGACACCAATCTCGCGCGCGTGGCCGACGTCATCGGCGAAGTCGGCCGCCAGATCGGCTCGCTCCGCCGCCAGGCCTCGAAGGCGCTGCGCTACAAAAAGCTCAGCCATCGCCTGCGACACCTCGCGCTCGCGTATTCAGGTTTCCACTACTCGCAACTCGGCGCCCAGCTCGCCGGTCTGGAGGAGCAGGTCGTCCGCCTCCGCGCGGCAGCGGAGACCCGACGCGTGCATTTCACCCAGCGCCAGAGCGAACTGGAGGAAAAGAAGGCCGAGCGCTCCCGCCTGAATCAACGCGTGCAGGACGCCCAGCAGGCGGTGTTCGATTTGCGTTCCGAAAAGGAACAGGCCGAAAACGCCGCGAATCTCTCGCAGATCAAACGCAGCGGTTTGCTCGAGCGGCTGGAGTCGTCGCGCGTGAATCTCTCCGAGACCGAGATGCAGCTCCATGAATTGAGCGCGCAGGTGGACAGCGAGGCGCAGGACAAACAGCAGCAGCTCAATCTTCTCGGCAGCTCCGATGCCGTGTTCCAAAACCGCAACCGCGAACTGGCGGTGGTTGAAGGCGAGTTGAGCAAGCTCGAGCAGGATCTACAGCAATCGAAGTTTCAGTTGCTCACGCTGGAGAGTTCGGTTGCGCGCCTGCGTACCGACAGTTCCAGCTACGAGGTCGATCAAAAGACCAGCGCGCACAAACACGACGCGCTCCTCCAGGAAATCGAAGGCGTGCGCCAGCAACAGTCGTCCATCGCCCAGCGGGTCTCGGAATTTGAGGCGCGCGTGGAAGAAGCGTTGATGGCCAAGGCTCGTGCGTATCAGGAGTCGACCGAAGCGCAGCAATCCATCACCGACCTCACCCGCGAATTCCGCGATGCGCAGAAGAAGCTGCAGGACATCGACCGCCAGCTCGCGCAACGCACTGCGCGGCTCAAACTGTTGCAGCAGTTGCACGAAAAGTGGGAAGGCTTCGGCGAAGGCGCCAAGGCGATCCTGCAAGGTCGCTTCGATGCGACGCTCGGTGGCGTGCGCCCCGCGCCGATCACGCAAGGGCTCGAAGTGCGTCCCGAGTTCGGGAAAGCCCTTGAGGCGCTGCTCGGTTCCGCCGTGGAGGCGATCACCGTCGCCGATCTGGCAACCGCGCAAAAGATCCTCGGTCAGCTCGAAAACGAGCAGGTGGGCAGCGTGTGTCTGCAAGTCACCGAGATGGGTAGTGGCTCCGTGGATACAGCCGCGGTTCCGCCCGGTCTCGTCCCCGCCGCCTCGCTTGTGAATGCGTTCGAGTCCGGCGCGCATCCCGCGGCGAGCCTGCTCTCGGCGTGTTACGTCGCCGACGACCTGAACGCGTTTCTGGAATTCTGGAAGGCCAATCCCGCCTTCTCCTTCCTCGCGGTCGCCACCCGCAAGGGTGAGATCGTCGATCGTCGTGGACTCGTATTTGGCGGCTTCTCCAAGAAGCCGGCCAACAGCATCGTGCAGCGCGAAATCGATCTGCGTGAAACGGGCAAGGCGCTCATCGAGGATCAGAAGGCTCACGACGAACAGAAACTTTTCATCGACGGCATCAATGCCCGGCTCAGCGAAGCCGAGGCCACGTTGGAGGCGAAACGCGAGGAGGTGCTCGCCGCGACGCAGGAGGTCGCCGCGGTCCAGGCCGAGCAACGCAATGCGCAACGCTCGCTGGAGGAAGTTTCCGGCCGCCTGCAGCGCATGGAGAACGAAGTCGCCACCGTCGAAAGCGCGCGGCACGAAGCGCATTCCCGCTGGGAGCGTGCCCAGACGCAGCTCGCCGAAGCGGAGACCTCGGTCGCCCAAGGTCGCGAACGTATTCAACAATTGGAGACACGCATCGTCGAGGTGCGCACCGATCGCGATGTGAAACGCGAGTCGCTTTCCCAAGCCCGCCTCGAGCTCGCTGAATTTCGCCAGAAGGTCGAGGTGCTCGACCGCGGCATCGCCGATATGCAGCGGCGCCGCGCGCAATTGAGCGAGCTGCTCGTTCAACGGCAGCAGGAGATCGAAGTGTGGACCGAACAGGTCGCAGGCTTGGAAGGCGATAGTGACGCCAAGCGAGCCCGCGCCGCGCAGCTTGCCGAGTCGTTGGTCGTCGCGCAGCAGCAGGTCGAGCAGGCGCGCACCGCCCTGGCCGAAGTTGAGCGCGAGATCGGTGGCGTGGAATCCACGCAGGATTCGCTGCGTCATGAAGCGGAGTCGTCGCAAAGCGAATTCAGCCGCTGCGAGATCAAGCTCGCCGAGTCGCGCGCGCGCGCGGAATTCCTGAAGGAAGAAGTTTCCCGCGAGTTTCAGACCGATATCGCGACGCTCGATTGGAAACAATTGCTCTGGCGCGCCGAGGATGATCCGCCGGATCTCAAGTCGCTCGATCTTGATGAAGACGAAGACGAGACTTCCGAAGTGAAGGCCGAACCCGCGCCTGCAGTTGCAGCGGTTGTCGAAGGCGAACCTGCCGTCGAAGGCGATGCGCCCGCTACAGAGGAAGCAGCTTCTCCGGCCCGCCGCCGCCGAAAGCCCAAGCAGCGCGGAGAACCCACCGAGAGCGATCTCGTGGCGCTCGACCAGACCCATTGGGATCAAGTGCGCGCCGATGTGGAGGCGATCCGCCAGCGCATTGCCGGCATGGGCGCGGTGAATCTCGTCGCCATCGAAGAGTACGCCGAACTCAAGCAACGCTACGATTTCCTCAAGTCGCAGAACGACGATCTCACCACCTCAAAGGCCGAACTGCTCAAGGCGATCGACGAGATCAACCAGACCTCGCAGCAGCAGTTCGCGATCACGTTCGAGCAGATCAAAAAGAACTTCGAATACACCTTCACGACGCTGTTTGGCGGAGGCCGCGCATCGCTGGAATTGATTGCGACCGACGATCCGCTCGAAAGCGGCATCGAGATCACGGCGCAACCGCCCGGCACGAAGTTGAAGAGCATCACGCTGCTCTCCGGCGGACAGAAAACCCTGACCGCGGTCGGTCTGCTCTTCGCGCTCTACATGGTGAAGCCCTCGCCGTTCTGTTTGCTCGACGAACTCGATGCGCCGCTCGACGAGTCGAACATCGGTCGTTTCACCGACCTGCTCAAAAAATTCGTTCACGAGAGCCAGTTCATCATCATCACGCACAACAAACGCACGGTGGCTGCGGCCAACGCGATCTACGGCGTGACGATGGAGGAGCGCGGCGTCTCGAAGACGGTCTCGATGCGTTTCAACCAGGAGCGTGGCGAAGCCGAATCGCAGCCGCAGAACATCGCCGAGGCGGTGCGCGGCGCGAAACCGAAGAACGCCGAGGCCGCGCCAGCCACGTCTATCGCGGAGCCGGAGCCGGTCGTCGCGGAAAGCGCGTCCGACAAACCCGCGGAAGCATAATTGCCGGGCGGGCCACGTTTGGGAAAACGTGGCCCTGACATCGTCGCGCACAGGTAACCGGGCGGCCCCTTGACAGGGCCGGGGGCGCGGTTTACGAACGCCGCCCAACATGGAGGCCGTACTCGAGCAACCGGTGTTGGTGTTAAATCGCCTGTGGCAGGCGGTGAATGTCATCGGCGCCAAACGCGCCTTCGCGCTGCTCGCGCGAGGACACGCCCATGTCGTCCATCACCACGACGAGGATTTTCGCGTGTTTTCGATGATGGATTGGATCGATTTTTCTCAGAACAATCCGCCGGTTGCAGCGCTGGACACGGTGCGCACGCCGAGCCGGATCATCCGGTTGCCGCGTGTGATCCTGCTTTCGTTTTTCGACAAACTGCCGTGCAAGGAGCTGAAGCTCACCCGCGGCAACGTCTTCGAGCGCGACAAGAATCAATGTCAGTATTGCGCGAAGGTTTTTCCGCGCGAGGAGTTGAATCTCGATCACGTGATCCCGCGGCACTACGGCGGAAAAACGACGTGGGAGAACATCGTGTGTTCCTGCATCAAGTGTAATTCGCGCAAGGCGAACCGTCTCCCGCACGAGGCCAACATGCGGCTCATCCGCAAACCGGTGAAACCCAAGTGGCGGCCGGTCATCAGCCTCGTGCTCAACACCCGGCATCGCGAGATGTGGAAAGACTTCCTCGACGTCGCGTATTGGAACGTGGAGCTGGAGGAATGACCGAAACGGCGCGAGGCCGTTTCGGAATGACCAGTGACCAATGACCAGTGACCAATGACCAGTGACCAATGACCAATGGCGGCAGGCGAAGATCGAGTGCCGAATTCCGAATTCCGAAGCTCCTGGTGGTCGGATCAGTCGCGCGGCGCTTGTCGCAACGCCACAAAGATAACGGCGGCGGCGAAGGCGGTGGTGCACAGCGCCATGGCTTTGAACTGCGGTGGCCGCGGCGCACGCCACACGAGGACGAATCCGAGTAGCATCACGAACAGAGCGATGCGAAGAGACCAGAGTTGGCGTGGTGTGGCCGGCATGGAGGAACTGCGGTGGGTTGAGCGCAGTTACTCACGAAATCCGGGCGCCGGTTTCAAACGTAAAGGTTCCTTTTATGCGATCGGCAGGGTGATGCGCATCGTGGTGCCGGCGGGTGTGCTTTCACGCAGCACGATGTCGCCGTGATGGCTGAGAAGGATGCGTTTCGCGATGGCGAGTCCGAGCCCCGTTCCGTCCGGGCGACCCGAGAGAAAGGAATCGAAGATGCGTTCGCGCATTTCGTCGGCGATGCCGCGGCCCGTATCCGAAATGTCGATATGCACGTGGCGGGCCCGGTCGTTTTCGTCGTCGAGGTGGCAGGCGATCAAGATCTGGCCGCCCTCGGGCATGGCCTGCGTGGCATTGATGAGGAGATTGAGCAGCACCTGCTGGATCTGGCCTTTGTGGACATCGATCACGACGGGGCGGGGCGGCGGATCGAAGCGGAGTGTGATCTTGGTCTGCGCGAGCTTGAGGCGGATGAGCACGATCGTGTCCTCGATCATGTCGGCGATGGGCCAGCGCGAATGAACGCTGGACGGGGCTTTGGCAAAATGAAGCACTCGGCTGACGATGGCTTCGAGCTGGTCGAGTTTTTCGCCGATCACCCGGACATCGGTGCGGCGCGGATCGTCTTCGGGAAAGTCGAGCCCGAGATGGCCGTAGAGGAGTTTGATGACGGTGAGCGGATTGCGGATCTCGTGGGCGATCTCGGCCGCGAGCAGGCCGAGCGTGGTGAGCTGCTCATTCTTGCGGAGCGATTCCTCGCTCGCGAAGACACGTGAATAAAGCCGGGAGTTCTGGAGGGCGACGGCACCGAGGCTCGCGAGCGCGGCGAGGAGGCGCTTCTCGTCGTTGTTGAAGCGGTGTATTTTATTTGTGAATACAGCGAGGGCGCCGAGCACCTCGTTTTCGTAGATCATCGGCGTGATCAGGACAGAGCGCAGCGCGGCGTCGCGCGGCAGATCGCCGAGATCGATGAACTCCGGACTCTGCACGTTGGCGAAATCGATCTGGCGGCGCGTGTGGATGGCGGCGGCCGCGATGCTGGTCTCGATGGGCTGGTCGCCGGCGGGCGCAAATCCCTGGGCGCCGTCGAAGGCGGCCAGCCGGACGGTGCGGCGGGACTCGTCGTAAAGGTACAAGGCGGCGACGTGGCACTGCATGACCTGGCGCGCGTCGCGGGCGACGGTGTCGAAGAGCTCTTGTTGCTCGAGTTTGGTTACGAGCGATTGACCGATGGTGATGAGGGTCTCGAGCTGGCGCGCCTTGCCGCGGAGCTGTCGAAGCTGCCACAAGCGCGTGACGACGGCGGTGGCTTCCTCGGTGCAGCGCACCAGCAGATCGAGGTCGTTTTCCCCGAAGGCACCGGGTGTGTCGCTATCGACATTGATCACGCCGAGGACCTGGCCGTTTTCTTCCATCGGCACGGCCATCTCGGCGCGCACCTGCGGACGAATGGCAATGTATCGGGAGTCGCACGAGACGTCCGGGATGAGCTGCGCGCGCCCGTGAAAGGCGACCCAGCCGGTGATGCCCTGGCCGAGTCGAAGCGCGACTTCTTCGCTATCGTCGGGCAAGCCCTGCTGGACTTCGATTTCCAACTTCCCGTTTTCAGGACTGAGCAGGGAAATGGAGCCGCTGGAGGCCTGTAGTGCGGTGATGATTTCTGCGAGGATGGCGCGCAGCGCGAAGTGCGGATCCTCGGTGCGCCCGGCGAGCGAGCTGATGCGATATAACGCCGTTAACGTGCGTACGTCGCAGGGCTCCTGCTTCTGCGGGGGAGAGGCGTCGGTCGTATCCGGGACGGGCGGTCTGCTATCCACGGGATCAGCCTGCGTGCGCGGTGAAGCGGGTCGAGTTTTTCCACGGAAAACGTGGTGAACTCCTGCGAACGACGGACGGCGCAAACACGGCGGAGCTCACTTGGCGGAGGCAACTGTGGGCGCCGGCGCGATGATTGCGGCGAGCGCGTCGCGCAAGGCGTGCAGGCGGCCGGTGTCCTCCGACGCTTCGGGATTCGCGCTTTCGATGTAGAAGGTGTCGATGGCGATGTTTCGCTCCGTGCCGATGCGCGCGAAGGTGATGTCGTATCCGTGATCGTAGATCGTCTTGGCCAGCAAGTAGAGGAGACCGATCTGGTCGTGCGCCTGGATTTCGACGATGGTGCGCTGCATCGAAAGTTCGTGATAAACCTCGGCGGTCGGAGGGAAGGAACTTTGAAGCGCGTCGCTCCCGTGATGGGCGGAGGAGTAGGCGAGGCGGCTGCTCCATTTTTTGGACTGGGCGAGGATCTCGGGATAGAGGTCCTTGTTGCCCACGAGCGCATCCTCGACGGTCTTGGCAAAAGTCTCGGTGGCGGCCTGGCTTTGGACAACTCCGCGCGAAGGTTCGACCACGTAGAACGTATCGATCGCGATGTGATCGCTTCGCGAAATGACCTTCGCGCCGAGGATGCTGAGGCCGGCGACGCTGAGAGCGCCCGCGAGTTTATAGAACAAACCGGCGCGATCCCAAGTGACGACGTTGACGATGGTGAGGCTGCGGTTGAGGTCGTTTTTCCAGTCGATGATGGGTTTGAGCGAGCCGACGGAGTTGGCGGCGTTGATCGAGCGGAGGAGCCGGTTGACCATCTGGATGTGCAGCGTGATTTCCGGCGAATCGGTGTGAATGAAGTAGCGCTCGGGAAGCAGGTTGAAATGGGCGGTGATCTCGTCCGCGCCGATATCGGGGATTTTTTTGGAGACCAGCTCTTGATGCTTCATGTGCGTGATCTCGGAGTTGCGCGACTCCACCGCTTCGCCATGTGTGAGGCGTTCGAGCGTGGCGCGGAAGAGCACGGTGTGAAGGGTGTCCTTGTAACCGTTCCAGAGACCGCCCGCCGTGCCGCGGGAATCGCAGAACGTGTGAACGTACAGGTAGCGGAGCTTGGTCGCGTCATGGACCATCTCGGCGAAAGCGGCGGCGGTTTTGGGATCATCGACATCACGCCTTTGCCAAAACCGTGCCATGATGAGATGATTTTTGATAATGAAGGTAACAATCTCGATGCTCGCCGGCTCCACGCCCAGGCGGCGCAGGATCGGGAGCGCGATGCGGACACCGCTTTCGGCGTGACCTTGGATGCCCTCGGCCTTGCCGATGTCGTGGAGCAACAGGATCAAATAAAGAAGTGTGGGGTAGGGCGTGCTGTGGAGTTCCGCGCGGTATTTGTCGGTGAGCGGATCACTTTGCCGGAAAACGCCGTCGAGTTCGCGGATCGCGTGCAGGGTGTGGATGTCCGCCGTGTAGCGGTGATAAAATTCGTGCTGCACGAGACAGGTCAGCCCGTCGAATTCCGGGATGAAACGCCCCAGCACACCGAGCTCGTGCATGGATTCGAGCGTGGGAAACACCGCGCCGGCTTCGCCGAGGATCGCGCGAAAACTGATCGTGGCGTCCTCGGAGTTTTGCACATGCTTCGTGACGAGCGGGAGTGACTCGCGGATCAACGCCTGCAGCGTGAAGTCGGGTTTGATGTTGAGCTGCTGGCAGTGGCGGAAAACCCGGATGAGGCGCGCCGGATCCTCTTCAAACACATCGGGCCGCTCGGCGGTGAGCTCGCTGCCGCGCTGGATGAAGCCATCGATGCGCTTGGCTTTTTGATGGCGGTAACCGCGCAGCACTTCGCGAAACGATCCGCGAGAAACCGGATCGAGGGAGAGCGCGAGCCGGTTTTCGACGATGCGTGAGATGCGGTAGATCGTCTGCGCGGCGCGATAGTAATCGTGCATGAACTGCTCGACGCGCCCGAGGATGTTTTGGTTGGTGTAGCCGAGTCCGAGGGCGACGCGCGGCTGCGCCTCGAGGTTGAGCAGGTCGGTGGCTTTGCGGCTTTGCAGGTGGAGTTCGTTGCGGACGCGCAGGAGGAATTCGTAGGCGCGCTTGAAGTCGCGGAGTTCGTTTCGGCGCAGGTGATTTTGCTCGACCAGCGCATCCATGCTTTTGATGCCGAGCTTCACGCGGGCCATCCAGAAGGCGTTTTGGTAATCGCGCAGTCCGCCGACGCCGTTCTTGATGTCGGGCTCCTGCAGGAAAACGGTGTTTCCATATTTCGCGCGACGCGAGGTCTGGTCTTCGATGCGGGCCGTGATGTATGCGCGAGGATCTTCGTGCTGCGAAAAACTGTCGTACGCGGTGGCGAACGAATCGTACAGAAGCTCGGACCCGGCGATGAGGCGCGACTCCAGGAGCGAGGTTTTGGTCGGCATGTCCTTGCGCGCTTCGGCGAACACTTCGTCCACGGTACGCGTGGAGTGGCCGACTTTGATGCCGCAATCCCAGAGGATGTAGAGGATCTCGTTGACGAGATGTTCCTGCAACGGCTGCACCGCGCTCGGTTTCGTTTTCGAAGGAAAAAGAAACATGATGTCGATGTCGCTGAACGGATTCAGTTCACCGCGTCCGTAGCCGCCGAGAGCGACGAGGCTCACTGCGCTGGGCGCGGTGCCGTGCAGGCGCGTCCATGAAGCCAGCGCGTAGTCGAACAAGTGCGCGAGCATCACATCGACCATCGATGCGCGCGCGCGGGCGACGATGAGCCCCGACTCACCCGCATCGTGACGCATGCGAATCATCGCAGACTCGAGCCGCAGAAAGGTTTTGCAGGCGGCGAGCCGTTCCTTCGCGGAAACTTCGCCGACGAAATTCAGACGTTCCAAGGCATGCTTTTGGATGCGGCCGCTCATTGAGTGAAAACGACGAGGATGGAGAAATGCATGGCCGCGCAAAGCGGGAAATGGGCCACGCGCATGCTCGAAGCGCTTCGAGGGGAAACGCCCGAAAACTTGCTGCAACGATACCCTTGCCAGTCTGCGGTGCGTCCCGTTGTTTCTGCGATTCTCATCATCCATCCGCCCATGGCCGAAATTACCAAGAGCTACGAAGCCCGCGACGTTGAAAAAAAGTGGTATGCCGCCTGGCAGGAAGCGAAGGCTTTCTCCGGCAAGGCCGCTCCCGGCCAGGAGACCTACACGATCGTCATCCCGCCGCCGAACGTCACCGGCATCCTGCACATGGGCCACGTGCTCAATAACACGTTGCAAGACGCGCTCATCCGCCGCGCGCGCCTCGAAGGCAAAGCGGCGTGCTGGATTCCCGGCACCGATCACGCCGGCATCGCCACGCAGACGATGGTCGAGAAGCATCTCAAAAAATCCGAGGGCAAGACGCGCTACGATCTCGGCCGCGACGAGTTCTTAAAACGCGTCTGGTCCTGGCGCGACGAGAAGGGCGACATCATCCTCAATCAGCTGAAACAGCTCGGCTGTTCCTGCGATTGGGATCGCACACATTTCACGATGGACCCCGGCTACAGCCGCGCGGTGCTCACGGCGTTCGTGAAGCTGTTCGAGCAAGGCCTGATCTATCGCGGCAAACGCATGGTCAACTGGTGCCCCGCCTCGCTCACCGCACTCTCCGATGAAGAAGTGGAGATGCGTCCGACGAAGGGTTTTCTGTACCGGTTGCGCTACGAACTCGTGGAGCCTTCGACCACGAAGGACGAAGAGGGGAACACGATCCCGCTCACGCATCTTGTTTTGGAAACGACCCGTCCGGAAACGATCGCGGCCGACGTCGCCGTCGCCGTGCATCCCGACGACCCGCGCTATCAGCATTTGGTCGGGAAGAAGGTCTGGCGCCCGCTCGGCGAGCGTATCCAGATTCCCATTATCGCGGATGCCGCGGTCGATCCGGCGTTCGCGGCCGGCGCGCTCAAGGTCACGCCGGCGCACGACAAAGTGGACTTTGAAATCGGTCAGCGCCACGGCCTGCCCGTCATCGATTGCATCAACGCCGACGGCACGCTCAACGAATTCGCCGGACCCGAACTGGCTGGGCTGGACCGCTTCGCTGGCCGCAAAAAAGCTGCGGAAGTTTTGAAAGAACGCGGCGCGCTCATCGAAGAGAAACCGTACGAGAACAACGTGGGTTATTCCCAGCGCGCCGGCGTGCCGATCGAGCCGCGTCTTACGCAGCAATGGTGGCTCAAATATCCGCGCGTCGAAGAAGCGAAACAGGTCGTGCGCGACGGCTTGATCCAGATGCATCCCGAACGCTGGACGAAGGTTTATCTCAACTGGCTCGAGAACATCCAGGATTGGTGCATCAGCCGCCAGCTTTGGTGGGGCCACCGCATCCCAGTCTGGTACAAGAAAGGCGTCGATCGTGAAAACCTCACGCCGGCCGACCTCGCTGATCCGACAAAAATCCACGTATCGCTCGAAGGCCCGGCGGATCCGGAAAATTGGGAGCAGGAAAATGATGTTCTGGATACATGGGCATCCTCCTGGCTCTGGCCTTTCGCGACACTCGGCTGGCCCGAGGCTGCTGAGATGGAGAAAAACGGGTTTAAGAGTTTCTACCCGACGACCACGCTCGCGACGGGCGCGGACATCATCTTCTTCTGGGTGGCGCGCATGATCATGGCCGGAATCGAGTTCACCGGAAACGAACTCGAAAACCCGAATGCCGAAGGCCGAATGTCGAATGAGAATGCCGTCGGGCGGTTGCCGGGAACTTCGGGTTTCGGCCTTAAAGCTTCGGCCTTGTCGCGCGAAGAACTCGCGCGCCGCATTCCGTTCAAGCACGTCTATTTCAACGGCATCGTTCGCGACAAACAGGGCCGCAAGATGTCGAAGACGCTCGGCAACTCGCCGGATCCGCTCGACCTCATCGCCAAGTACGGCGCCGACGGCCTGCGCTTTGGGCTGCTGCAGATCGCGCCGCTGGGTCAGGACGTGAAGTTCGACGAAGATCGGATCGAGAGCGGAAAGAACTTCTGCAACAAGGTATGGAACGCCTGCCGTTTCCGCCAGATGAGCGGCGAGATGAGCGACAACTCATCGCTCGAGGCGATTCTCGCGCGCATCGATCCGAAGCAGCTCGACGATGACGATCATGCGCTCCTCGGTGCGTTGCTCGACACGAAGAAAACGCTCGAGCGCGGTTTCGCGGAGTTCGAATTCGCAGGCGCCACGCAGCGGTTGTACTCGTTTTTCTGGAATGATTTTTGCGACTGGTATGTCGAAGTCGCCAAGGCCCGCTTGCAGGACGTGTCTGCCAAGGCACACGTGCTCGCCATCCAGGATCTCGTCATCCGCCAGTTCTTGCTGTTGTTCGAGCCGTTCGCGCCGTTCATCACGGAGGAACTCTGGCATCTGCTCGGCTACGGCCGGGAAAATGCGTTTCTCCAGGATACGCGTATTGAATCGGCGGATACGCTGGTCGCCGCTCTCGCGGCGCGCGGAGTCACGATCGATCCGGCGGCTGGCGAACGCGTCGAAAAGCTCAAGCAGCTGACCACACTCGCGCGTCAGTTGAAGGCCGACCAGAGCGTTGCCCAGAAGCGCGACGTAAAATTCATCGCACTCGCCGACCCCGAAAAATGGTCCGTGCTCGACGGTAATCTCGCGAAGATCGTGCGCCTCGTCGGCGCGGCTTCACTTGAGCGCGCCAGCACCGAACCTGCATTGCCCGCGGTGGTGACGCCGCTGGGAACGCTGTATCTCGACACGGGTGTGAAGGTCGATGCCGACGCCGAACGCGCGCGCCTGACCAAGGAGCTCGGTCAAATTGAAAAACACATCGCCGGTACCGAGGCGCGTCTCGCCAACACCGCGTTCACGAGCAAAGCCCCGCCCGCCGTTCTCGAAGGCGCGCGCAAACAACTCGCCGATCAACAAGCGAAACGGGCCGAACTCGAGCGCTTGTTGAAAGCGCTTTGAGCGCTTCGTACACGACTTCACCCGCCTTTTCGTAAGGCGGGTGGGGCGACGCTTTTTGGGCTGAAAGCGCGGCTTGTTGAGCGATGCCGCCGGTATGTTCGCAAAACGCTCGCTGCTAAAGCCGCGGGCATGACTGGTAGATTCGCCCTGAAATGTGGTGAGGCTCGGGCTGTCGGCAGCGATCACGGACGGCAAAATGGGATTTAATCTTTACTTAAGACATGTCCTAAGTACGGTTTTGCCGAATTTCACATGAGTACAACTGTCGTTGCGGCACCGGAGTCCGTGGATCTCGAACAGGCCAGTGCCGAGGATCGAATAAAGTGGGCGGCGGAAAAATTCGGAGAGGGTCTGGTCATGACGACCAGTTTCGGCATCCAAGCCGCCGTCATGCTTCATCTCGCCACGCGGGTGGTGCCGAAGATTCCCGTCATCTTCATCGACACCGGTTATCTCTTTCCTGAGACCTACCGTTTCGCGCGCGATCTGACTGAGAAGCTCGGTCTGAACCTGAGAAAATATGTGCCCGCGATGACCGCGGCGGAGCAGGAAGCGCTTTATGGCAAACAGTGGGAGCAGGGGCTCGACGGCCTGAAGCGCTATAATTTCATCAACAAGGTCGAGCCGATGGATCGCGCGGTGCGCGAACTCGGCGCCTCCGCCTGGCTCGCGGGATTGCGGCGTTCACAAGGCAGCACGCGCGAGAGCTTGAAGGCTGTGCAGGTGCAAAACCGGGTGACGAAGATTCACCCGATCATCGACTGGGATAACCGTCGCATTCACCAGTATCTGACCACGCACGGGCTCAATTATCATCCGTTGTGGGAACACGGGTATGTGTCGGTCGGAGACTGGCACAGCACCTCGAAGCTGCTCGACGGCATGAAAGAGGAGGACACGCGTTTCGGCGGCTTGAAGCGCGAGTGCGGCCTGCACGAGCCGAGCGGCAAAGACGATTTCCAGATCTAAAAAGACGCGGCGTTTTCGCCGCGTTTTTTTTGCGATCAGAACCGGGGAATCAATAAGCGAGAAACGGATTATGCTTCCGTTCCTGGCGGACCGTGGTGAGGGGGCCGTGGCCGCAGGCGAAGACTGTATCCGCGTAAAGCGTGAGGAGCTTGCGGCGATTGTTGGTCAATGCGTCCGCGTAGTCTTTCGGCGTCGGCGCGCCGCCCATCGATGAGGCGAACAGCGAATCGCCGACGACCGCGAGCGGGAAGGAGAGGCCGGTGACAAAATACGTTGTGCCACCGGGCGAGTGGCCGAAGGTCGCGAGGGTTTTGATCGCCAGCGGACCGACATGGAAAAACGCGCCTTCCTTAAATGTTTTGGCGCCGGGGTGATCGCAGGGTTCGCGTTCGGAAACCCAGACGTCCGCGCCCGTCGCTTCGACGAGTCGCGGGAGATCGGCGATATGATCGGGATGCGCATGCGTGAGGAAAACTGAGCGGACGGAAAGCCGCTCATTCTCGATCAGGTGGAGGATGGGTTCGCAGGTGGCGCCGGTATCGAAAACTGCGGCGTGGCGGCTGCGCTCGTCCCAGATGACGTAGCTGTTCACCGTCATGTCTTCGAACGGCGTATTGAACGCGGCGAAACCGGTCCGGAAAACGGGCTGATCGGGATACCATCCCTTTTGACCGAGCTGCGCCAAGGCGCTGGCATTCAGGCGAAGATGACGCGCGACGCGGCGCGCAACCGCGTCGTTGTACGTGCCACTCTTGAGCGCCCGTAGATCATCGAGCGAGATTTCGGCGCGATGGGCCAGTTGCTCATCGGTGATCGCGAGACCGCGTTGAGCCTTGTTGACGACATCGTCGTAGTTGTCCTCGAGAGGGATGCGAGCCATGGCGCAATAACGTGTGGCTGGGCGCGCCGGAGCAAGCGGAATGGCCGTTTTGGGACAAAACGCGGACACGTGAATTTAGTTTTGCGTCGATGGCGGCGCGGGGGCTTCCTCGAAGTTTCCCCACTCCCACTATGAGCAATCCGAACTACTTGAACTCACTCTTCTCTCTCTCCGGCAAAGTAGCCGTCGTTATCGGCGGTACCGGCGAGTTGTGCGGCGCGATGGCCGAAGGTCTCGCGGGTGCCGGCGCCGAGGTGGTGCTTGTGGGGCGCAACGAGGAAAAGGCCAAGGCACGCCTCGCGAAAATCGAGGCGGCGGGCGGCAAGGCTTACTTCGTCGCGGCGGAGGCCAGCAGCAAGGCCGAGCTCCAGAAACTCCTCGATGCGGTGCTGGCTCGTTCCCAGCGCGTCGATATCGTGGTGAATGGCGCCGGCGTGAACTCCGCGACTCCTTTCCTGGACATCGCCGAGGATGAGTTTCAGCGCATCGTCGATATCAACCTCAAGGGCGTATTTCTCGGCTCGCAGGTTTTTGGAAAATACCTCGTGGAACGCGGTCAGGGCGGATCGATCATCAATCTCGGCTCGATGTCGGGCGTGGTGCCGCTTTCGCGCGTGTTTACCTATTCGGCGACAAAGGCCGCCGTGCATAATCTCTCGAAGAATCTCGCACGCGAGTGGGCACCCAAGAATGTGCGCGTGAATACGCTGGTCCCCGGATTTTTCCCGGCGGAGCAGAATCGCAAGGTCCTCACGCCGGATCGCGTGAACAGCATCATGGGCCACACGCCGATGAAACGTTTCGGCGAAGCCGGAGAGTTGATCGGTGCCACGCTGCTGCTCGCCAGCGATGCCGGCAGCTTTATCACGGGTTCGGAGATCATCGTGGATGGCGGTTATCACGCCATGACGATCTAAGCCCGCGGCAGGAAACCGGGCGTACGTTCAGTCGCCCGGTTATTTGCGCGTTCCACGCATCCGCTGTTTGGATACGCCCAGCAAAAAGGCCGGACTTCACCAGTCCGGCCTTTTGAATTTCTTCGATGAGCGAAGGCGTTCTACAGGCGCGGCTGGTGATGGCCAGCGAGCCGGAAGATCGCCTTCCGGCTCATCGCGTACTTGAAGGTTGTTCTTTCACTTTTCCCACGAACTGGGCCGTGAAAGGAATCTCCGACCAGATCTGGGCGGGCGTCGGCAGCGAGATCGCCGGCGGACGGAAGATCGGGCGGTTCCACTGCACGTCGTACTGGGGCACGACGAAAACGGTGGTCGGTTCGTTGGACGGTGGCTGGGTGTTTTCGGGTAGGATCAAGGGCATGGCTTGAATCAGGGGTTAATGGTGGTTGGATTCGTCACAAAAGGTGTTCGGCTTTAACGAGAATGAGTTGAAAAACATTTCCGGAAACGGTTCCGCAAATAACAGGAAAAAACGCTTCATCGCGAAGATGTCGCAGACGACCGGTGGATCGAGACTGCGCCATCCCCGCGGGAAGGCGAATTATCGGTTACGCGACCCGGCGATGGCGGAGTGACGCTTCCGGCTTATCCGGTAGTGTTATCGTCAATACACCATCGTTGAGTTCGGCGTGCAGGCCCTCGGGATCCACGTGGTTGCCGACGCGGAGCAAGAGCTGGTAATCGCGTTGCGCGCGCTCGAGGTGCAGGGCGCTCCAGTTGACGCGGACAAAATGGGTCTTGCGGGCGGTGACAACGAGGTCGGGCCCGCGGAGCGTGATCTCCACTCCGGACGCTTCCACGCCAGGGACGTAGACCGCCACTTTCATGAGTCCGGCCTCTTGCGCGCAGTCATAGTGCGGACTGCGAAAGTTGGACGAATCGATGCGAACGCGGCTGTAAGCTTTGGTTCTAAGAGGATGGATGATCGTGTGCATAATACGTGGTTACCTGGACTCCTTTCTGCGGAGGCCGGGCTTCTTGAATTGCCTTAAACTATGTTCCGTTAAACGGAGCGTTTAGGCCTCAGAGCCCGCGCCGGTGGTTTGCTGTTTAGTCCACTTCTGAGCGACCTGTCGCATCGCGACACAGCAAGACGCAGCGGCCTTCGTATACGAAGCGCCTGCGTGGCTGTGAGGATGTTTGGAAGACAGATTCATTTCAGAGGACATCGGCAGGATGCACAGAGCAGCAGGTGGGCCAAGCAATAAATCTGATCGAAAATTTTTTTCACCCGGCTGTAACATGGAAGTCATGACTATGCTGAGCGACGGCTCGACCACGGTGGCTGAATTGAAGCGGCGCATCCTCGCCTTCGCGCACGAGCGCGAATGGGAGCAATTCCACGCGCCGAAAAATCTCAGCATGGCGCTCACGGCGGAGGCCGGGGAACTCATGGAGCATTTTCTCTGGGCCGATGCGGCGAAATCGCGCGAGACCGTCCATGATCAAGCCAAGCGCGCCAAGATAGAGGAGGAACTGGCGGATGTGGTGATCTACGCGCTCGAGTTCGCCAATGTCGCGGGTATTGATGTGGCTGCGGCGATCGAAGCCAAGATGGGCGCCAACGCCAGGAAGTATCCCGTCGAAAAGGCGAAGGGGCGTTCGGAAAAGTACACGGAGTTGTGATGCCGGCTGCGGCGCGCGGATGACTGTAGTTGTTTTCCAACTACAGACGTCGCGGGATAAAATAACGGCGCCGGCTGCCGGCTCAGAGCTGCACGGGCAGGCCGAGTTCGATGATCTGAATCGGCATGATCTGGTAATAATCCTTCACCGGCGTCGCGTTGCGGCTGAGGAATGCGTAGAATTTTTTCTGCCAGTGAAACATCCGCGCATTGCCGCCGGTGACGATCATCTCGCGATTGAAGAAGTAGGTCGTCGCCATCGGTTTTATCGGCACGCCACGTTCGGCGACGCGGGTGATGAGGTCGTTGACGTCGGGTGACTCCATGTAGCCGTAGCGGCCGATGGCGCGCCAGATGCCCTCGCCGAGCTCCACGACACTGAGGCGTTCGCTGTCTTCGACGTGCGGAATCTCCCACGTCGAGATCGTGAGCAGCACGACCGTTTGTTGCAGGCACTTGTTTGCCTTGAGGTGATGCAGGAGGGCGAGGGGAGTGCCGCTCGGCGTGGCGACCATGAAGACCGCGCTGCCGGTCACGCGTGTGATGGATTTACTGCGGGCGATCTGGGTGAGTTCCTGTTCGGTGACGGCGCCACCGTAAACTTTTTCCTGGATCTCATTTCGGCCGCTTTTCCATGTGTGCATGATGGCGAATACGCCGATTCCGATGGCGATCGGCACCCAGCCGCCATCGCGGAATTTATGAAGATTGGCGCTGAGGAAGAGAAGGTCGAAGGCCATGAACGATCCGCACAGCGCGAGCGCTTTCCACCACGACCATTTCCATAGGCGGCGGACGACGAGAAAGAACGCGAAGGTGGTCACGGTCATCGTACCGGTCACCGCGATGCCGTAGGCGGCGGCCAGATCGGTGCTGGAGTCAAATTCGAGGACGACCCAGATCGAGCCGATCGCGAGTGCGATATTAATGAAGGGCACGTAGATTTGCCCGGCGTGTTCCGCGTTGGTGTGGCGGATGCGCAGACGCGGAAAAAATCCGAGCTGGATGGCCTGTCGCGTGAGCGAAAAGGTGCCGGTGATCAAGGCCTGGCTCGCGATGACTGCGGCGACGATCGAAAGCACTACCAGCCCGATTCGGGCCGGGCCATCGGGTGCCAGCGCAAAGAACGGATTGGTAGTATCGGCGGGGTTCGCGAGCACGTACGCGCCCTGGCCGAAATAGTTAAGGAGCAGTCCCGGCCAGACGAGAAAGAGCCAGGCGCGGGTGATGGCTTTTCGTCCGAAATGCCCCATGTCGGCGTACAACGCTTCCGCGCCCGTGATCGTGAGCACGATGGCACCGAGCAGGCCCGCCACAGTATGCCACGATTGTGTCATGAGAAAACTGATGCCCAGAGCGGGATTGAGCGCCTGGATGACTTCCGGTGCGGCGACGATGTGCCACGCACCGAATCCACCCAGAACCAGAAACCAAACAAGCATGACCGGACCGAAAATCTGGCCGATGGCTTTAGACCCGCGGGATTGGAGGAAAAAAATCAGGATAAGGATAACGATGGATGCCGGAGTGACCCATTGTGCGAAATCGGGACGGAAAGTGGTCATGCCTTCGGCGGCGCTGAGCACGGAGATGGCGGGCGTGATCACGCCATCTCCATAAAGGAGCGCCGCGCCGCAGAGCATGATGAGCGTGGCGATGCCGATTCCGCGTCGGGCCGAGGTCGCGCCGGGATTGTTTGAGAGCGCCAGCAGGGCAAAGAGTCCGCCTTCACCGCGATTGTCGGCGCGGGTGACGAAGAACAGGTACTTCAGGTTTACCGCGAACATCACGGTCCAGAACATCAACGACAGCAGGCCAAGTATGCTGTCGGCGCGTTCGGCCACCGGCAGCTGATGCAGGCATTGTCTCATAGTGTACAACGGACTCGTGCCGATGTCGCCGTACACGACACCCAAGGCTCCGAGGCAAAGGCCCAGTTGCAGTTTGCGCGCAGACGATCCAGAGGAGGACTCAGTCATGGAGGGAGGAGACTCACCGAGCGATGCGCGCGCTCCAAGCCGTTTTGCGGTGATTGGAAAATTTGGTTGCCAAGCAATCCTGCGCGTTGACCCAGGCACCGCTAGAGGACTTGGTGACGTTTTCCATCATGAGTCTTCCCAATTGGCAGGCTGTCAAAAGCTACAAGGATATCCTCTATCACAAGGCGGACGGGATCGCGAAGATCACGATCAATCGCCCCGAGAAGCGAAACGCATTTCGTCCGCAGACGGTGTTCGAGATGTACGATGCGTTTGTCGATGCGCGCGAAGACCAGTCGGTCGGCGTCGTGTTGCTCACGGGCGCGGGGCCGCACACCGACGGCAAATACGCGTTTTGCGCGGGTGGCGACCAGAGCGTGCGCGGCCATGCGGGCTACGTCGGAGATGATGGCGTGCCGCGTCTCAACGTCCTTGATCTGCAAAAACTCATCCGTTCGATGCCGAAGGTCGTGATCGCCCTGGTCGCCGGCTACGCGATCGGCGGCGGCCATGTGCTCCATCTCGTGTGCGATCTCTCCATCGCGGCCGACAACGGCATTTTCGGGCAGGTCGGGCCAAAGATGGGCAGCTTCGACGGCGGGTTCGGCTCCAGTTATCTTTCGCGCATCGTCGGCCAGAAAAAAGCACGCGAAATCTGGTATTTGTGCCGCCAATACAACGCGCAGCAGGCGCTCGACATGGGGTTGGTGAACACCGTTGTGCCCGTGGCGGAACTTGAGGCGGAAGGCGTCAAATGGGCGCGCGAGATTCTCGGCCACAGCCCGCTGGCGATCCGCTGCCTCAAGAGTGCGTTTAACGCCGATGTGGACGGCCAGTCCGGCATCCAGGAACTGGCGGGCAACGCCACGCTGCTCTACTACATGACCGAGGAAGCGAAGGAATTTCACGGCGCCCAGCGCGAGAAGCGCAAACCAGACGCCCGCAAATTCCCCTGGCTTCCCTGAATGCCGCAAGCTGCGGCATGATGAAAATCCGGGCTGCCGTATCGGATTTTTCAATACGCCGGCCTGGCTGGCGTCACGTTCAGCCGGACCGCAGCGTGGTGCCTTCGATCCAGCTCGCGGTCAGCATCGTGGTGGTCGGCCACGGCGGGCTGCCGTATTCGGCACGTTGAATCTGGCCGACGAGCAGCTCCGTCGCGCGTGCGCCGAGTTGTTGCGGTTGAAGATCGATGGCGGCGCAAGGTGTGGTGCGATTCAGCGCGTTGAGGCAGACATAGCCGTGCGAGGTCGGAATTTTAGCCCCGCATGCTTCCATCCAACGCAAGGTCTGATCGTCGTGATTGAGCACGACATCTGGTTGATGACGCTTAAACCATGGCGTGAACGTTTTCTGGTCGAAGTCGCGGGCGAATAGGATGGGCACTGGATCGATCGCGCCGGGGTGGCTTTCTTGGAATGAGCGAAAGGCAGCACTTTGTCTGAGCAAAAGTCGCTCGTCGCGGCCGATTTCCAGCATCAGTCCAGGCCGGCGGTAACCACGCGCCATCAAACGCGTAAGCAACTCCATCATCGACCGATAATGGTCTGTGCATACCGTATGCAGGCGCGGGCTCTCGATTACGTTGTCGGTGTACACACCCGCATAGTTGCTCCAATCCAGTCCTGAAAAATCGGGCGCGGTCCAGGACGGCAGCAGCAGGATCGCATGAATGCCGCGGGAGCGAAAAATCTTGTCGAGCCGTCGCAACGACAGCGCGTTTTCTCCCGTGCGAAATTCCTCAAACTGAAATCCAAGCTCCAGCGCACGCTGGCGCGCGCCGGCGACGATTTTGGCGGGGAAAGGTCCGTGCGGACGGCGGTTGGGTTCCGTGCGCGTGAGCGCGGCGATCACGCCCTGAAACTTCGTGCCGCGGGAGCGACGCAGTTCGGACATCAACGTGGTGGTCAGTGGATTGAGTTTATAGCCGGCTTTGGTCGCGGCATCGCGGACGCGTTTGCGTGTTTTGGGATCCACGCGCCCGGTGTCGCGCAGCGCATCGGACACGGTGGACGGAGCGAGACGCAGCGTGGCTGCGAGTGAACGGATCGTGGGTTGCGCAGGGGTGGGGGGCATGCCGAACTGTTCGGCATTTCGTGCGTTCGCTTTACAGGAGCAATCGAATTTCTACGCGGGAGGTTTCTTGAACCCACGGCGCCGCGGGGCGCGCACCTTCATCCTACCCCCTAAGATGAGCAACCCACACCTGGCGATGCGGCACGCTTTGACCCTTGCCGCACTCATTCCGGCCATTCCTTTGGCCGTTTCGTCCGCCTACGGGCAGACACAGCAAACCGGATCCATTTCAGGCAGAATTCTCAACGAGGCGACGGGAGAATACCTTCGCAATGCGCAGGTCACCGTCGCCGGCACCTCCTTGTCCACGACCGCGGGGCAAGGCGGCTATTTTCAACTGGGCAATGTGCCCGCGGGCGAGGTCACGCTGGTGGTGACCTACACCGGCCTCGAGTCCGTGCAGAAGGTCGTGACCGTAGTATCCGGTGAACGGATACAAGCGGACATCGGCGTGGGACTCGACCAGGAGATTCTCCAGATCGAAGAGTTTCGCGTCGGTGGCGTTCGCGAGGGCAACGCGAAGGCGATCATGGCGCAACGCGTGTCGGTCAATCTCAAGAAGGTCATCTCCGCCGACGCGATCGGCAGCGTTTCCGAGGGAAATGTCGGCGAGTTTTTGAAGCTGATGCCCGGCATCGCGATGGATTACGTCGAGGCCGATACGCGCGCGATGCGGGTGCGCGGACTCAATCCGAAGTACGCGATGGTGCTCTTCGACGGCATGCAGCCGGCCAATGCGGGATCGTCAAACGTCGGCACGGGGCGCGTCTTCGAGTTCGAGCAACTTTCGATCACCAGCGTGGAAACCGTCGAGCTCACGAAGGCGCCGACGCCTGACCAACCGTCGAGCGTTTCCGGCACGGTGAATCTGCGGTCCAAGAGTGCGTTCGACCGCCGAGGTCGTCACATCGCCTTCACGACGGCGTTCTCATGGAACTCGTATTACGCCACGCTCAAGCGCGACGAAGGCTGGGACGACGAAAAGCACTACAAGGTCCAGCCCAACGTGAACCTCGAGTTCTCCGACGTCTATCTCGACGGAAAACTGGGCGTCATCGGCGGTATCAACCTGAGCAATACACTCGCCGCGCAGAAGCACGTGTGGTTCTTCAACCCCACGTTCAATCAGAACTACGACGACAACGCCTCCGAGATGCCGACGTACACGCGCATCTGGTATCAGGATGGGCCGAAGCCCACCGAGCGCGGAAACTACAACGTCCGCGTCGATTACCGCTTCAACGAAAACCTGCAGGCGTTTGGCCGCGTCGACTACACCACGTACGATGCGCGTTTCTACAATCGCACGATGAGCCTTTTCCCGACGGCGACGGCGCCGGGCGGAACCTGGACCGACCAGACGGTCACGACTGGAAACATCGCCACGAACTCGAACCAGTTCATGACGAAGGAGGGCAACACAACGATGCTCACCGGCGGCGCGCGTTATTCGAAAGACGATTTCAGCGTCGATCTCGGCCTGCACTATTCCCGCGCGCGTAACTGGTACGGAAATCTCGAGCACGGCCATTTCACCGATTTCTCATCCTCGATCCAGGGCGTCTCGTGGCGCATGACGCGTCCGTCGGCGGGATCGCCCGATCTCTCGTTTACCCAGCTCGGTGGAGCTGACTGGCGCAACATCTCCAACTATCGCTTCGATAATAACTCGGTTGGCTGGCACGAGCGCAGCGCGAAGGACCAGCAGTGGACGGCGCGGCTCGATTTCAAACACGACCTGACACGTCTCGCGGTGCCGCAGATCATCAAGTATGGCCTGCTCACGAATCTGAAAGTGCTCGATGTGAAACGCGCGGGCATGCTCAGCGCCAATCCGACCGGTCCTGATGGTGTGATGGGCACGGCGGACGATCTGCTACCCGCGAACTTTGTTGATCCACATTTCCGCGCCGATTGGGGTTTTGGCGGAAACATGAACGACTGGGTCGCGCTCAGTCCGTGGCGTCTGTATCAGGACTATCGCGCCAATCCCGGGAACTGGCGGGAAAACACGGCGGCCAATTCGCTCGCACGCTTCCGCGGACATTGGGACTTCAAGGAGAAGATCCACGCGGCGTATGTCTCCGACACGTTCCAATTTGGCTCGTGGGAAATCACGCCGGGCGTCCGGTATGAAGCAACCGAGAGTACGGGCAAAGGCGTCGATGCTTCGTTTAATCCGGGGCGTCCGATAAGCGGCGGCGCGGATTACGATGAGTTCCTGAAGTATCTGCACGTGTCGTATAAGTTCAGCCGCGACCTCCAATTCCGTGCGTCGTATCACGATGCGATCACGCGCGCCGACATCGTGAACCTGATCCCGGGCATCTCGAATATCGACTTCACGACACAGCGAATCACCGCGAGCAATCCCGAGATCAAACCGGAGCGGTCACGCACGCTTAATGCATCGGTCGAATACTATTTCGAGCCGGTGGGTGTTGTCGCCGTTTCCATTTTCGACACCGAGATCAAAGACCGGCAGTTCGCGAATATCACGCGTCTGGGATCGAGCGGTTATGCCGGCGATACCCAGTTTGCGAATTGGGAGCTGGTCGGCCCTATCAACGTGTCGTCCCCGACTGGATACAAAGGCTACGAGATCGATTATTCGCAGCAGCTCTCGTTTCTGCCGGGCTTGTTCAAGGGCTTGGGCATTTTTGCCAATCACACCCGCGTGATGTTCGACGACTGGGCATTTAATACCGGTTCGCCCGAGCGCATGACCAACGGCGGCGTGTCGTATAAACACAAGCGCTTCTCCGGTCGCATCAACCTGAACCATGTCGGCAAACTCCTGCAAAACCCGGCGCGCACGTATAGCGCTGCGACCAATGCATGGACGAACGCCGCGCCGTATATTCAGGTGTATCAGCGCGACCGTCTGGTGACGGATATCAACCTCGAGTTCGACCTCACAAACTCACTCACGCTCTTCGTGGATGGCCGCAACATCTTCAACGAGGAGTCGGTTTATACCTACTTCGAACGCGAACATAATTTCGAACGTATCCTGAAGACCGGCGGTATCTGGATGGCCGGTATCAAAGGATCGTTCTGAGCTGTCAGGTTAGTCTGGGTGTTAATGAAAAATGAGCCGCGCCTCGAAAGGGGCGCGGCTTTTTTTCACCACAAAAACGACTGCCTGGCCCGCTGTGCGTATCTTTGCGATCGGCGTGCGGATCACGCCTTCCGCTCTGTCGGCGGCGTTGTTTCGCTCCATAGCGATGATTGCATGGGCGTTTTGGCGGCGCGGGCGGCGGCTTCTTCCTCGGGCGTGGCGTTCAAGTGCCGAGGTGGACGCGAGACGCGCGAGGCGACGGCGGCTTCACGGTCGGCGACGATGCGGTCGCACATGGTCTGGACGTGCAGCTTGAGCCACTGCGCAGTGCTGGAAGTTTCCGTGTAATCGGCGGGGCCGTAATGATCGATGCGGCCGACCTGACGCAGGCGGTCGTTTTGCGCGAACTCGTCGGAGCGGGCGGGATTGTACACGCCGTAGGCTTTGCCGCCGCCTTTTTTCACGACGGAGAAACTCGGGATGTCGCTCGGACCGTCGGCGATGTAGATCATGTTTTGAAACGGAATGCGCCGGTCCTCGAGGGCGATGTTCGCGTTCACATCGATCGCACTGTTTTTGTTGGTACCCTTGTTGATCTCAAAGAGCGCCTTGGTCTTGGTCGTGTTGTCGATGACCATGCCGATCTGGGCGATGACGGCGTCGGCGGAGAGTTCGAATTCCTTTTGTTTGAGGAAGCCGGGCTGAAGAGGATTTTCGATGAATTCGCAGCCCCAGATGCCGTCTACATGCGGAGCGATCGCGCTGCCGCGGATCATCTCGGCGAGTCCGGTGCTGACGATGTAGTGCTCAAGCTGGATCTCGTGTTTGCGGTAGATCTCTCGCTCGGCGACGAATTGTTTGGCGCGGCTGAAGAAGTCAGGAA
Source organism: uncultured Opitutaceae bacterium (assembly GCA_964573305.1). GTDB lineage: Bacteria > Verrucomicrobiota > Verrucomicrobiia > Opitutales > Opitutaceae > Nibricoccus. The sequence goes on along the minus strand of CAZNJG010000001.1, from coordinate 204,806 downwards.
GGCCGGGATAAAAGCGGATCTCGGCGCCGCATTCGCGCAGGCTTTTGTTGCTCAGTTTCGGCATGGCGCCGGCGAGCACGTAGGTCAGCAGGTGGTTGAGATAGGCGATCTCGCCCGAGAGTTGGTATCCACGGCGTCGATACTGCTCCATGAGATTGTTGGTCTCGTTCCAGAACGCGGCTTCGTTGAGGCCGTAGCGCCGGAAGAGAGGCGATTGCATGTACTCCGGGATTAGGGTCTTGTCGAAGTCCCAGATGCAGGCGATGATGTTCTGAGTGAAAAGCGTCGTAGCCATGAGTGATCGGCACCTCTAGGTGCGTCTTGCGGAACGGACTGAAGCAAGCCCGCCGGCCGGGCATGCGCAATTCGCAAATGGATGCGCCGGCCCGCGTATCCGAGAGCGTCTCAAATCACTCATCCCATGGACCGACTTCCCGACATTTTCCCCTTTCAACGCCGTCTCGACGAACTCGATGCGCAGATGGCGGACCCTTCATTCTACAACCAGCCGCGCAAGGCTGCGGAGGTTTCGCGCGAGCAGCAGAAAGTTCAACAACTGGTCGCCGACCATCGCGCTTACGAGAAAACGCTTCGCGAGATCGCGGAGGCTGAAGCGTTGCTGAAAGATCCCGCGGGCGACGCCGACCTAAAGGAACTGGCGGAGCTGGAATTACCCGAACTGCGAAAGCGCGCGGATGAACTGAAACAAACGGTGCTCCTCGGGATGATTCCGCCCGAGCCGAGTGACTCGCGCAACACGGTGATGGAAATCCGCGCGGGCACCGGAGGCGAAGAAGCCAGTTTGTTCGCCGCGGAGTTGTGCCGGATGTACACGCGCTACGCCGAGGGGCGCGGGTGGAAGATTCAGCCGATGAGCTCGAGCGAATCGGAGCGCGGCGGTTTCAAAGAAGTCATCTTCCTCATCACCGGCCAGGACGTGTATAAAGAATTCAAATACGAGAGCGGCGTGCATCGCGTGCAGCGTGTGCCGCTGACGGAGGCCAATGGCCGCATCCACACCTCGACCGTGACGGTCGCGGTGCTTCCCGAGGCTGAGGAAGTCGATGTGCAGATCGATCCGCAGGATCTCGAAATCATGGTGAGCCGCGCGAGCGGGCCCGGTGGCCAGGGCGTGAACACCACAGATTCCGCCGTGCAAATTTTCCACAAACCCTCTGGCTTGATGGTGCAGTGCGCGGACGAGCGGTCACAGCTCAAAAACAAAGCGAAGGCGCTGACGGTGCTGCGTTCGCGTTTGTTGAAAATGAAGGAAGAGGAAGAGCACGCGAAGTACGCGGCGCATCGCAAAAGCCAGATCGGCTCCGGCGGTCGCAGCGAGCGCATCCGCACGTATAACTTTCCGCAAAACCGCATGACCGATCATCGCATCGGACTGACCACGCACAATCTGCCGCAAGTGATGGAAGGCGATATCGGCGAAATCATCGCGGCGCTGCAGCGCACGGATTTCGAGGAGAAGCTGGCTGAGCTGACCGGCGTCGCCTACACCGGACCGTCGCGCCGCGTGGAGACGGATGAGGACTGAGCCATGCTGAGCCTTCTCGAGATCATCAAGAAAACGACGGATTTTTTCGCGGCCAAGGGCATCGAGAATCCGCGCCTCGATGCGGAGTTGTTGATCGGGCATTCGCTCGGGTTGAAGCGCATGCAATTGTATCTGCAGTTCGAGCGATTGCTGACGGAGCCTGAGTTGGAAAAAATTCGTCCGTTGGTCCGCCGGCGCGCTGCGCGCGAACCGCTGCAGCATATCCTGGGCGAAGTCGAGTGGAGCGGCTTGAAGCTGAAGACCGATCGCCGCGCGTTGATCCCGCGACCGGAGACGGAATTTTTGGTGGAAATAATCACCGGCCAGCTTTTGGCGGCGCCTGCGCGTATCCTGGATTTGGGTACAGGGACGGGCGCTTTGGCGCTGGCATTGATCGCACACTACCGGGAAGCGCGGGCGACCGCCGTCGATGCGAGCGAGGAAGCGTTGTCGCTCGCCCGTGAGAACACGACGGCGCTTGGTCTCGACCAGCGTGTGGATTTTCTCGTTTCGGATTGGTTCTCGGCGTTACTGGCGGACGCGCGATTTGAGCTAATCGTGGCGAATCCGCCGTATCTCACGGCGACGGAAGTCGCGGAGGCGGCGCCCGAGGTGAATGTTTTCGAACCGCACAGCGCGCTCGTGGCCGAAAAGGACGGTTGTGCCGATTTGCTGCGGATCATCGCGGACGCTCCGCGATTCCTGGCTGCCGGCGGTTTGGTGGCGATGGAGACCGGGATCGCGCAGCACGCCACGTTGTTGGAAGCGTGCGCGAAGGCTGGTTTGGTTCGCTGCGAATCGCGGCAGGATCTAACCGGCCGCGACCGTTTCGTGCTGGCGTGGGCGCCGTGATCGCCGGCGCTGATCAACCGCGTTTGACGGCCTTCGCGGTGAGCGGCGGCGAATCGGTGAACATGCGGTCGGGTTGGACCGCGAGTTCGATCGCGTCGTTGACGATGCGCAGAGCCTCGCGGAGATGGATGTCGAGTTTCTTGGCGTCTTCTTCGCTCTCTCCTCCGGCGGCGATTTCCTCTTCGGAAAGCTCCGCCTTGATATTTGGCGGAGGCGGCGGACCGAGCGTGAATTCGCGGAGAGGAAACTCGTTTTGCGTGAGCCGGTTTTTTTCTTCCTTCATCGCTTTGCGGAAAGCGAGGTCGGCTTCGCGTTGCGCGCGGCGGGCGTCCAGATTGATCGAAACGGCTTTCTGGTCCTGCTTGGTTTTGAACCAGTCGATGTTTTTTTGAAGGTACGAAAATTCCTCGAGAGAACGCTGGCGCGCGGTGCTGGCTTCAAGCAACGGGGCGACGACCGCGGGCGCGAGAGGCTGACCGTTGAAACGACTGCTGGGGATTTCGTCCCACGCGAGCGCGCGCGTGAGATCTTTTTCGCCGATCGGCAGCAAGTCTTCGATCGAGGGGAGGACGATATCGGGGACCACACCCTTGAGCTGTGTGGAATGTCCGTCGGGAAGGTAGAATTTCTGAATCGTGAGCTTGGCGGCGCCGGTCTTCGTGGATGCGGTGCGCGTGAAGAGACGGGTGGGCGCAGGCGGTTTCATTTCGATGAGTTGTTGCACGCTGCCTTTGCCGTGAGTGGAACTGTCACCGATGATGATGGCGCGGCCGTAATTTTGGAGAGCGCCGGCGACGATTTCGGAGGCGGATGCGCTGAACTTCGATACGAGCACGGCGAGCGGGCCGGCGTAGGCGATGTTCGCGTCGCTATCGTTGTCGATTTTGACTTCGCCGTAGAAGTTTTTCACCTGCACGACCGGGCCTTGCTTGATGAACAGGCCGGTGAGATCGATCGCTTCGGAGAGCAGGCCGCCGCCGTTTTGACGAAGATCGAGCACGAGGCCTTGGATGCCGGTGGCTTCAAGTTGTTTGATCAGTTCTGCGACATCGCGGGTGGCGCTGGCCTGTTCGCCGCCGGAGCTGCTGCCGTCGGGGCCGTAGAAAGCGGGGAGGGTGATGACGCCGATCGGCGTGGTGGTGCCATGGGCATTGGGTACGTCGTGAATGGCACCGCGGGCCCGGGCGGAGTTGAGGTTGACGACATCGCGGACGATCACGACTTCCTTGCGCTCGGAAGGATCGGTCGCGGCGGCAGGTTTGATGATGAGGCGGACTTTCGTGCCTTTTTTGCCGCGGATTAGATCGACGATCTTGCGCAACTTCATGCCCGTGATCTCGACGGGTTCGCCGGTTTCTTGGGCGACGGACATGATCTTGTCGTTCGGGCGAAGCTGTTTGCCGAGATCGGCGGGACCGCCGGCGATCAATTCTTTGATCACGCAAACGTCTTCTTCCATCCCCAGGAGCGCGCCGATGCCGTGGAGCTGAAGCCGCATCTGAATGCCGAAATCTTCGAACGTGGCTGCGGAGAAATACGTGGAATGCGGGTCGTAGAGCCGGGTGATCGATGAAAGAAAAATTTCGCTGATCTCGTGATTCTCGATTTCGGCGAGGGTCTTGAGGCGGCGTTCGTAACGTTTGCGAATGGTTTGCTTGGCCTCTTCGAGGGGAGACAACGGCTCGGCGGCTTCTTCAACAGCGGGCGTGGTTTCGACGTCCGCTGTTTTGGTCTCAGCGGGTTTCTCGGGCGTGGCGACGCCGGTGGGTTTTTCCTTTTCGAGGATCAGTTGGATCAGCTCGTAAGAAAGGCGTTTGCGCCACAGATCGTCGGCCTCCGCGGGCGTGGCTGGCCACGGGCTTTTGGCGCGTTCCGACTCGTAGGAGGCGTCGGTGTTCAGATCGAAGTCCTTATCGAGTTCGGCCAGAATCCAGGCGATGCGGGCGGTGGCGCGTTCCTCGTAAACGCGGAAAATCTCAAACGCCGGCTCGATGCGACCGAGAGTGGAAATGTTGTTGTACAACCAGTTCGCGGACCAGCGCTGCATGAACTGCTCTTTGTCGGTCTCGAGAAAAAACAGGCGCAGACCGTCGAATTCCGCCATGAAGTCCGGGATGACTTGCCCGTAGTCGGAAGCTTTCACGCCGTCGCGGTTGTAGTGATATTCTTCGAGGAGGCGGATGAGCTGGGTGACTTCGCGCTCGAAGGTGATATCGCTGCGATACGCGCGGTCCGGCGCAGCCGAAAAGGCGGCGGACGAGAGCGTGAACGCGAGCAAGCAGACGAGATAGCGGCGGAAAACTTTCATTGCAGAAGGAGAGACGCGAGAGCGGGAAGATTGTTTCGGTTTGCCGAAGGGGAGAAGGGGAAAGTGCGCGAGACGAAAGCGGACGATGGAGCCGATAGTTCGCGCGAGGCGATGAACCGGCGCGAGTGGAAAAGTCCTCCAAGGACGCAGGCCGCTCCGCACGAACTCACTGGCGACTTAATTGCTCGCGGGCATCATCGAGCAGGCGTTTTTCCTGCGGCGTGAGGGCGGCGAAACCTTTGTCGTTGATTTTATCGAGGATACGATCGACCTCGGCGCGGAGATCTTCGCGGGTGGGCTGGGAAATATTCACCGTGTAGTGTGGCTCGGGCTCGGGGGCTGCGGCTTTTTTCTTCATCCATGTTGGCAGCTCTATATCGGCACGCCCGTCCGGAGTCCGCCACGCGCGCAAATGAACAAGGCGGTAGTAAAGATAGCCCACGATCATGCCGCCCAAATGCGCGGAATGTGCTGTGCCGCTGCCGAGGTGGTTACCAGCGAGTTCGTTACCGAGCAGACCGAGCAGGCTCACCGCAATCACCGCCCACGCGATGAACTTCGGCTTCAAGGTCACCGGCATGAAAAAAAACAGAAACGTCATCGACCGGTTGGGATGCAGGCAGGCGAAGAGAATCAACAGCGCGCATGTCACCGACGAAGCGCCGACGAGCAATTCGCCGGAATTCCAATGAATCGGCAGCCACGCGGCCGCTCCGCCTGCTGCGGCCACGGCGGACAACCCGAGGAAATGGCGTTCGCCGAGGAGAGGAATCAGTTCTTTCCCCAGAAAATAAACCGCCGCGAGATTGACCAGCCAGTGAATCACATTCGCGTGGACCAACGGGTAGGAAAGCACGGTCCAGATGCGGGCGCTTTCGAGTCCCGCGCCGCTCAGGCCGATGAACGCGGAGAAGTGGGCCGACTCAAACGCGCGTTCGAAAATGATTTGAACCAAGAAACCTGCCGTCAGCGCGCACAGCGTCCATGTGAGGAACGACGTGGACGTGCGCCCGAAACTATCGCGCATGTATGACCGGTCGGAAAGCATTACGAAACGAATGCTAGGTGCCCCCCGGGTGAACACAAGCTGAGTCCCGGGATTTCAAGGGAAATGTCGGACGTCGCGACGCGCATTCGCGACGAGGAGGCGGAGTGTTCACTGAAACGTCTCATCGTTGTGGTAGGAATATGAATACATGCTGCCCGGAACTATCACGTTTGGGATTGGCGTTTATTACCTCTCGTAAAACTGCGAGGTGCGCGCCCGGCTGGCCGCTTGACAGCAAATTCATTTCGTTTTTTTTGCCGTGCACCATGGCAAACAAAGCAGACAAGTGGGAACAGAACGTTCCGGGAAAGTTTTATGTCGATCAGCAATGCATCGACTGCGACCTGTGCCGCGAGACGGCACCGGGCTTTTTCTCCCGGCATGATGAGGGAGGCTACTCCTTCGTCTATAAGCAGCCCACCACGGAGGACGAAGTTTCCCAATGCATGGAAGCCTTGGAAGGCTGCCCGGTCGAAGCGATCGGCAACGACGGCGACGAATAAGTCGCTTCTCCCGTCTTGGATTTTCTAACCTCCCGGCCTCCGGGAGGTTTTTTTGTGTGTCTGAATCGAGCCCGCACCAAGGGCTTGCTTAACATGTTAACAAGAAATTCAATTTCCAGTAACTAGTGCTTGTTTTGTCGTTCATCGCCATTACCGCTTCGGCACGCATGACACGCTGTTCTCTCCTCTGGGTCTTTTGTTCCGTCGCCGCTGCGACCACCGCGGCCGTTCCGGAAGCGGTGCAACTTCCCGCGTTTTCCGTGTTGTCGCCCCGCGTGGCGATGCAGGAACCGGCGGCTACGTTCGCGATGCCGGTCTCGGCGCTTCGCTATGAACCGCTGGTCGATGTGCAGTCGCGAAACCTCGCCGAGGGCCAGGCCGACGTCGCCATCCGCGGCGGAATTTTCGAAAACGCCGGCTTCAAGGTCGGCGCGCTTTCGCTCTATGACCCGCAGACGGGGCACTATTTTGCCGAAATCCCGGTGGCGCCGGGCATGTTGACTGCGCCGGAGATTCTGACCGGCGCAAACAATGCCGCGGCAGGGTGGAACAGCAATGCCGGCACCGTCGCCTATCGCTGGCGCAAAATCCAAACCGGCGGCCAGCTCACAGCGGCCGTGGGGGAGGCGGCGACGCGGCGCGGAGAGGTTTATCAAGGCTGGCGCGGTGCGGCTTCGCCGAGCGGCCTGTCGCTGGCGGTGGACGCGAGTGCCGCGCATTCACGCTCCGATGGCCTGGTGCGTTTTGGCGAACACGAGTTCACGCGCTACAACGCCCGGGTCCAGCTCGCGAGCGAACGAAGCCAGACGGATTTGTTTTATGGCTATCAGTCGAAGTTCTTCGGCTGGCCCAATCTCTACACGCCCTACGCGAACGTTTTTGAAACGGAAAATCTCCAGACCAATCTCGCCGGGCTCAATCATCGCACGGAGTTGGGCGGCGGCGAATTTTGGGAGGTCGGCGGTTACTATCGTCGCAATAAAAACAACTACGTCTTCAACCGTGCGGATGCGGGCGCGTACAATCCCGCGTTCGCGACCGGCCCTGCGCACCACACGTCGTGGGTCTATGGCGCAGGCGCGCAAGGCCGCTTCATGGTGTCGGAATTCGCGGTGAATGTTGTGACGACCTTTATCGACGAAGACCTCACTTCCACCTCGCTTCTCTTCGGCCGTTTCAAAACGCGCCAGCACACGAAGCTGTCCGTGGTGCCTGAGCGCACCTGGCTGCTGAAAGATGGTCGCCGTCTCACGCTCGAGGCCGGCGCGAGCTACGATCATGCGACGGAGCATTCCGACTCGGATGTTTCACCGATCGCGCAGCTCACCTGGGACCGCGTGGCGCCGGAGATCGGCGTGGATGCGTTGTATGTTTCCTACGCGGAAAGTACGCAGGTGCCCACTTACCTGGCGTTGAATTCGCGAGCTTCCGCCGGGCTCTTCCGCGGCAATCCGGCGCTCGATCGCGAGACTGCGCGCAACATCGAGATTGGTGGACGCGGCGCCGCAGGTGCGTGGGTTTTTAATGCCGCCTTCTTTTTCCGCCGCGATGAGAGCCTCGTGGATTGGGTCTATGCCTCGAGTGTGCCGAACGCTCGCGCTGCGAACGCGGTGGACATCGATACGGCCGGCGTGGAAGCGGTGGCGCGTTTCTCCGCGAAGACGGTGGATTTGGTTTTTGGATACACCGGCCTGACGAAGGATGCGGACTACGGCTCGGCCGCGATGGACGCCAGTTTCTACGCGCTCAATTATCCGAAACATCGTTTGACCGCAGCTGCGGTGATCCGCCTGGGGCGCGGATGGGAAGCGCGCATGGATAATGAATTTCGCTGGCAGGCCGCGAACGCACTGCGCGCGTCGGACGATCACGCGATCCTCAGCTCGGCAGGGCTCTACTTCAGTCCGCCGCGCGCACCGAAATTGCGCTTCGCGATCGAAGTTGAGAACCTGTGGGACTCCGATTTTCAGGAAGTGCCCGCCGTGCCCGCGTCGCCGCGTTACGTCTCCGGCGGTGTGGCTTATGCATGGTGACGGCCGCGAAAGCCGTTTGACAACGCGGCCTTCGCGCCGGTCGCATGCGGCATGCCGGAAAATCCCTTTCTCGATCGCTCGTTCGAAATTCGCTGGTCGCAGCTGACCCCGGAACATGTGGTGCCGGCCATCCGCGAAGCCCTCGCCGAAGCGCAGTCTGCGATTGACGCAATCGCAGCCCGCGCTGTCGGGGAAGTGACGTTCGAAAACACATTTCTCGCTCTCGAGCAGGCGACGGAAGGCCTCAATCTCGCGTGGGGAAAAGTCACGCATCTCCAGACAGTCGCCGATTCGCCCGCTCTGCGCGATGCGCATAACGCGGTGCTGCCGGAGATCTCCACCTTTTTTGCACGCATCCCGCTCAACGCCGAGCTCTGGGCGCGGTTGAAAGCCTGTTCGGATCGGATAGACGTCGCTTCGCTCACCCCTGTGCGACGCCGGTTTTTAGAAGAAACCCTCGCCGATTTCCGGCAGCACGGCGCGGATTTGCCGCAAGAAAAACGGACGCGTCTCGAAGCGCTGCAAAGCGAACTCGCGCAGCTCACGCAGAAGTATTCCGAGAATGTGCTCGATGCCACCAATGCGTGGGAATTTGTCGTGTCCGACGAATCGCGTCTCGCCGGTCTGCCGCAGCATGCGAAGGACGCCGCGCGCCGCAGCGCCGAAGCCAAATGTATTGGTGCTGTGGATACGCCGGCCTGGCGCTTCACGCTGCACATGCCTTCGCAGGAACCGTTCATGACCTATCTGGACGATGCGGGTCTGCGCCGTGAGATGTGGACGGCCGCGGTTTCCGTCGGCGGCAAGGAGCCTCATGACAACACGCCGTTGATTCCTCGCATTCTCGCGCTTCGTGCAGAAAAGGCCGCGCTGTTGGGAAAGGCGAACTTTGCCGATCTCACCCTCGAGCGCCGCATGGCGAAAAACGCGGCGACCGCGCTCGCCTTTATGGATGACATGGGCGATCGCGCGAGGACGGCGTTTGCCCATGAATGCACCGAACTGGAGGAGTTCAAGGCGCGCACGCTCGGATGCTCGACTGGCCGCCTCGCACCGTGGGAACTGGCGTACTGGGCCGAAAAACTTCGAAAGGTCCGCTACGATTTTGATGAGGAGGAATTGCGTCCGTATTTCCCGATGGATCGGGTGATCACCGGCCTGTTTGAACTGGCTCGGCGCGTCTTCGGATTGCGCATCGCAGAGCGCGCGGCCGGCTCGGTGGAGGTCTGGCACCCGGAGGTGACATTCTACGACATGTACGATGAAGCGGAGCGGCACATCGGTTCGTTTTATGCCGACTGGCATCCGCGCGAATCGAAGCGCGGCGGCGCCTGGATGAATTATCTCATCACCGGTGGGCCGCGCGCAGACGGCATCCGCGCGCCGCATCTTGGGTTGATCTGCGGCAACATGACACCTCCCGCGGCAGGAAAACCGGCGCTGCTCACGCATCGGGAAGTCGAGACGATTTTCCATGAGTTCGGCCACCTGCTGCATCACTTGCTTGGCGAAGTGGAAATCAAGTCGCTCAACGGCGTGAACGTCGCGTGGGATTTCGTCGAATTGCCCTCGCAGATCATGGAGAACTGGTGCTGGGAGCGCGAAAGCCTCGATCTTTTTGCGCGTCATCACGTATCCGGCGAACGGATCCCGGAGGAGATGTACAAAAAGATGCTCGCAGCGCGAAACTTCCGGTCGGCCTGCGCGGTGGCGAGACAGACCGCCTTCTCGAAGATGGATCTGCTGTTGCACGTGCAACCCGATGCGGTCGTGAAAGGAACGTTGAGCGTGGAGGACGCCGCGCGCGAAGGCATAGCGGATTTATTGATACCGACCGAGCCGCCGTCGCCGACGATCGTGAAACGTTTTTCCCATGTATTCTCCGATCCGGTCGGTTATGCGGCGGGCTACTACTCCTACAAGTGGGCGGAGGTGCTCGATGCCGATGCGTTCACGCGTTTCCAGAAAGAAGGGGTGTTCAGTCGCAAAGTCGGCGCGGCTTTTGTCGATTGCATCCTCAGCCGCGGAAACTCGGAAGATCCCGCTGCGTTATTTCGAGCCTTCATGGGCCGTGATCCCGATCCTACGGCGCTCTTGCGACGCAGCGGTTTGGTCGGTGGTTGATTCGTTCTAAAACCAAAGAAACTTTCTAAATTCCCAGGAGCGACTTGCGAATTTTGAGTTTCGAATAATTGAAAACGGCATCACTTTTCAGCCAACTATGACACTCGACGCTATTCCCCAAGGATTCCTGCCCACCTGGCTCATCCTGATTCTCCTTCTCATTTCGTTCCTGTTCGCCGCGTATGCGCAGATGCGCGTATCCAGCGTTTATCAAAAGAACGTACGGATTCCCTCGCGTGGCCGCATCACGGGACGCGAAGCCGCTGCCGCAGTGATGGCTCGTGCGGGCGTTACCGGCGTCTCGATCGAGGAGACCGGCGGGCATCTCACGGATCATTATGACCCGATCCGGAAACGGCTCGTGCTCTCCTCTGAGAATTATCGCGGCACCAGTCTGGCCGCGCTCGGCGTCGCGGCGCACGAAGCCGGTCACGCGATCCAGCACAAGGTCGGCTATTCGATGTTGAAGGCCCGCATGGCGCTGGTGCCGATCACGCAGATCTCGTCGCAGATCCTGCCGTTTGTCATGATCGGCGGTTTCATTTTCGGCGGCATTGGCGGCACCATGCTCGACATCGGTATCCTCTGTTACGCGGTGCTCACGCTTTTCCATCTGATCACGCTGCCGGTCGAATTCGATGCGAGCCGTCGCGCGAATGTGGAACTGGCCGGTCTGGGCATCATCGAGCGCGACGAAGCGCCGGGCGTGCGCGAGACGTTGAATGCGGCCGCGCTCACGTATGTCGCGGCATTCCTCACCTCGTTGCTGCATCTGCTCTATCTGCTGTCTTTGCGCCGCAACGACTGAGCAGGCGTATCCATCTTTCACTACAAGCCGCCCGTGGAATCCCGCGGGCGGCTTTTTTTGCGCGCGAGACTGGTTGCGACCAAAGCGGTGGCGCACATGCTGTCGGCCATGAAAGCCGTTGTTATCACTGCCACCGATCAAATTGCCGTATCGGACATTCCTGAGCCCCGGCCGAATGCCGGCGAAGCGCTCGTGTCCCTGAAGGCCGCGGCGCTCAATCACCGCGATGTGTGGATCAAGGCGGGTCAATATGCCGGCATTCAGTATCCGTGCATCCCGGGGTCGGATGGAGCGGGTGTAGTCACAGCGGTGGGCGACGGCGTTGATGCGGCTTGGGTCGGGCGGGAAATCATTATCAATCCGAGTTTCGATTGGGGGCCATCGCCTGCGGCGCAAGGCGCGGAGTTTTCCATCCTCGGATTGCCGCGCGAAGGGACGATGGCGGAGAAGATCGTGGTACCGGCGAAACAACTTTCCGAAAAGCCGGAGCATCTGAGTTGGAAAGAGGCGGCGGCGCTTCCACTCGCCGGGCTCACGGCGTACCGGGCGGTGTTCACGCGCGCCAACGTGAAGGCGGGCGAACGCGTGTTGATCACGGGCATCGGTGGAGGCGTGGCGTTGTTTGCGCTACAATTCGCGCTCGCCGCCGGTGCTGAGGTATGGGTGATGTCGAGTTCTGCGGAAAAAATCCAGCGGGCGGTCGAACTCGGTGCACGCGCGGGTTTCGACTATCGCGACAAGGGCTGGATGGCTGAAGCGAAGAAGCAGGCGGGCGAATTTGATGTGATTGTGGATTCCGCCGGAGGCGACGGTTTCGACAGCCTGATTGATGTGTCCGCAGCGGCGGCGCGCATTGTGTTTTATGGAGCCACGCGGGGAAATCCGTCGGGACTCGCTTTGCGAAAACTATTCTGGCGCCAGATTTCGCTGCTCGGCACGACGATGGGCAGTCCGTCGGATTGGGAAGCGATGCTGGAGTTCGTAAGCACGCGGAAGATCCGTCCCGTGGTGAGCACCTTGATGCCGCTGGAGCACGCGGAAGAAGCGTTCGCGCTGATGGAGCGCTCCGGTCAGTTCGGAAAGATCGTGCTGAAGCTGGATTGAGTCAGACCGGCTTCGGCTTGGTTTCGGCCAAGGCGACCGCCGCGACTAACAATCCACCACCAAGAGCGAGTTGGGGGAGATCGCCGGACTCATTAAAGAAGATCAGCGAGCAGGCGACCCCCAGCGGCACTTTGGCGTTGTTGAAGACTGCAAGCGTGCCGGCATTGACGCGGGTTGCGCCGACATTCCACCAGAAGAAGCAGAATCCTGACGCGAGGACGCCGAGATAAAGCAGCGTGCCGATTTGCCCGGTGGATAACGACACAGGCACGCCGCCGGTGCGTATCCACATCATGGGTACAGTCACGGCCACCGCGCCGAGATAAAGCAGGGCGAAGATTTCCCGATCGCGAAGCGCCGGGCGTTGCTGACGGAAACGGCGGTAGAAAACCTGACCGAACGCGAATGCGAGATTCGCCGCCTGAACGAGCAGAAGGCCTGTGAGCGTACTGCCGAAGGTGGCGCTTTCGATCACCACGGCCGCTGAGCCGACGACGGCGAGCAATGCGGCGACGAGCGCGCGTGGGCGGAGCGTGCGCTCAAGAATATCTGCGAGCACGGTCACGAGCACCGGCGTGGTGAGTGTGAAGAGAACCACCTGATGCGCCGCCAGATGACGGTAGCTCTCGTTGAGCGCGAGATACATGATGCCAAACTGAACCGCGCCGATGACGACCAACGCGCAAACATCTCGTCGGGACAAACCGTGCACTCGCAGGAAGGGCAGGAATACCAACAGAGCCAGACCCAGACGCGCGGCTGAGATGAAAGCGCTGTCGAGTCCGTGGAGTTTGTCTTTGGTGAGGCCGAAGGAGAAAGCCCAGACCAGGGAAACGACGAGGAGATGCAGCACGGGAAGCGACGGTGAAAGCGGAAGCGGGTGGTTTGAGAAACGGGAAGCGGTTGACGTTGGCGACAGGAAATTAAGCGATGTTTTGTTTTTGGTTTACACGCGAAAAATCGCACCGAGCTTTTTGCCGAGCAGCAGGCTGAGACCAACGATCGTCACACCGAGAAAAGCCATCGCCCAGACGCCGAGCGCGCTCGCGATGAACTTGCCGTCACCGAGCAGTTGGAAGAGCTCCATGATCGCTTTGGTGATCGGGTAATAAACCTGTTTCTGTGCGAGGATGAGGGAGTCGCTGACCTCGAGCATGGCAAAGGCAAAGGCCAGCAGGCCGCCCGCGATCAAGTTGGCGGTGATGAGCGGCAGCGTGATTTTAAACGTGGCTTTGAGCGGAGGACATCCGAGGTTTTGCGCGGCTTCCTCGAGCGTTTCGCTCGTCTGCTGGAAACCGGCCGCGGCGGAACGCACCACATACGGCAGGCGGCGCACGGAGTAGGCGATGATCAGGAGAATGGTCGGATCCTTGGCTGGATTCAGCGCCTCGAAAAATCTCCCTTCCTGACTCATCGCGAGGTATCCGAACGCGAGCACGAGGCCCGGAACTGCGAGCGGAAGCATCGCGAGAAAATCGAGAATCTGGCGCCCCGCGATTTTGCTGCGCACGACCACATAGGCGATCGCGATGCCCAGGATGATATCCACGATGGTCGAGAGACTCGCGAACTTCAGGCTGTTGGCGATGGCGGGAACCGTGAGGTCGTGCCCGAGGGCGATCTGGAAATTTTCGAGCGTGTAACTCTCGGGAAGGACGCTCGCATACCAGTCGTTGGAAAATGCCACGAGGACGACGCCGATGTGTGGAAGCACCGCAAGAAATGTGATGCCGCCAAAGAGCGCGGTGCACAGCCATGCGCGACCTGTGGAGAGTGCGCGCGCGCCGCCGCTGCTCGTGGCCTTGGCCATCATCGCGTAGTTTTGCCGGCCGAAAAGTCCCTTGCCGATCGCGTAGATCGCGATGGTGCTCACGAGCATGATGGACACGAGCGCGTAAGGCCGCGGGTTGCCTCCGATCTCTTTCAAACCCGAATAAATCTGCATCGAAGTGACTCGATCGTAATCGAAGATCAGAGGCACACCGAGTTCGGTGAACGCCCAGATGAAGATGATGGTGCCGCCCGCGAAAAGGCCGGGTTTCATCAAGGGAAGCGTGACCTTAAAAAAACGCCGGAAACCGGTGCAGCCGAGATTTTGCGCCGCCTCTTCCATCGCGGGATCGATGTTCGCGAGCGCGGCGACGGCGTTGAGATAAAGCACAGGGTAGAGCGAAAGCGCCTGCACGACGGCGATGCCCCAGAACTGGTTGGTGGCGAACCAATCGTAGGTCCATCCTTCGGGTCGGAGTCCGAGTTGGATGAGCAGAGAGTTGAGCGCGCCGTATTGTCCGAAAATTTGTTTTATCCCGATCGCTCCGACGAACGGCGGCAGTATCATCGGAATCAATACAACGGACGAGAGCAGCGCCTTGCCGGGAAAAAGAAAGCGATCGGATACGAAGGCCAGCGGCAGGGCGATAAGCAGGCAGAGCGTCGTGGTGGTGCACGCGAGCAGGAAGGAGTTGCTCAAGGCGCCGAGGTGAATCGGATCGCTCAGGAGGAGCCCGAAATATTCGAACGTGAGCCGGTTGTCTGCGTCTATGAAACCGCCCTTTAGGATCTGAAAAATGGGCCAGATGAAAAACGCAGCAAAGAAGACTGCGGTGAGCGCAAACACGATGCGGGCGAAAGACTGCGACATCGGCCGCGGAGTAAGGCGCCAACCCGGGCTGCTGAAAAGCGGGAAGTTGGGACGCAACGTGAACTGCGCGCGCGGTCGTACGTTGGATGCGTCCACGAAAAAGCCGCCGGAATTTCCGGCGGCTGAAAGGAGTTGATGGTTGGGAATCGCAGCGCTGTTAACCGTGCGGTTGTGACTTGATCGATTTGGCTTCGATGAACTCGCGGATCACCTGCATGCGTTTCCGCTCGCGGTCTTCCTGCTCGATGTCTTCGACGGTGCGTTGAGTTTCGTTTGCCGCGATCGCCTTGCGCATTTTGGAGAGCGCGAGGTTTTGCAGCTGGCGAACGCGTTCGCGGGTGACCTTGAAGCGCTTGCCGACCTCTTCGAGCGTGAGTTCGCTGGCGCCATCGAGGCCGAAGCGCAGCTTGATGATTTCGGCTTCGCGAGGATCAAGTGAGGCGACCATCGCGTGGAGATCGGCGTTGCGGCTGCGTTCTTTGAGGCTCTCGAGCGGGCTGAGCGCATTCTCGTCGCCGACGATTTCACCGAAGGTGGACGAATCGCCTTCGTCGCCGATGGGTGCATCAAGCGAGGTCGGGCGGACGCTCACGGACTTCAGATGCGCGACCTTGCTGGTCGGGATCTGAAGCTCCATCGCGAGTTCTTCATCCGTCGGTTCGCGACCGAGCTCTTCGGTCAACGCCATGGCGGTGCGGCGCATCTTGGAAATCTTATCGACCAAGTGGACAGGCAGGCGGATCGTTTTGCTCTGATTGGCGAGGGCGCGCTTGATCGATTGTTTGATCCACCAAGCCGCGTACGTGCTGAGTTTTCCGCCCTTGCGCGGATCGAAACGTTCGACGGCTTTGATGAGGCCGATGTTTCCCTCGCTGATGAGATCGAGAAGCGGGAGACCGAAGTCCTTGTAATCATGCGCGATCTTCACGACGAGGCGCAGATTGGCGGAGATCATGTGGTCGCGGGCGGCCTTGTCGCCTTTGCGGATGCGGCGGGCGAGGGCGATCTCCTCTTTGATGGTGAGGAGCGGAGTTTTCCCGATTTCTTGGAGATAGAGTTGGAGATTGCTTCGATCGGAAGCCGTCGTCGGCGCGGCGGGAGCGGGATCGTTTTTTTCCAAGAACGAAGGCGGAGCGTCCAAATCGGCTGGCTGGAACGGGACGGGGGCGGCGGGCGTCTCTGCTTCGTCGGCCTCGGCGTACTTGCGGGATTTAATCAGTTGCTGAGCCATGACAGTTCCTCGATTAGGGTTCTGCGCGCACCACGCGTTCTGCGGAGACAGTGAGCGATGCGCTGCGTGATTGTGTAACGGATTCCCTTTAGCGGAAATCGTTCCACACGGATATACGCACAAGTCCCCTCGGAACCCCGAAAGAAAATGTTTCAGCCCTGTGTCACGGGCGCGTCAGAGTGGCGCGCGCGCGGGCTGGATGACTCAGAAAAATCGTTTGGCTAATTTGCATGTGTTCACGCGGAACGCAAATGGCTGCAAAACGAAGGCGTCTCGCGGATGAAGTCGGGATAAATGCAGTGATGCGCCGCAGGAAAACGTGGAAATGACGTCCTCAAGGGCGCTTCAGCAACGATCGTGACCTTCTGCTCGTGGCCTCCGCGGCGCGCTTAAAACTTTTCGGCGATGGCGACGGCTTTAAAAAGCGCCGAGGCCTTGTTGACGGTTTCCTGATATTCCGCGATCGGCTGGCTGTCGGCAACGACGCCCGCGCCCGCTTGAATATGAATCAGGCCGTCTTTCAGCAGAGCGGTGCGGAGCATGATGCAGGAGTCGAGGTTGCCGTCGTAACCGAAATAACCGAGGGCGCCGGCGTAGAACCCGCGTTGGGACGGCTCGTTTTCGGCGATGATTTGCATGGCGCGGATTTTGGGCGCGCCGCTCACGGTGCCTGCGGGGAAAGTTGCACGCATGAGATCGTAGGCGTTTTTATCCGGAGAGATCTGCCCTTCGACCTGCGACACGATATGCATCACGTGCGAGTAGCGCTCGATGACCATCATCTCGGGCACGGTGACGGACCCGAACTGGCATACGCGGCCGATGTCGTTGCGCGCGAGATCGACGAGCATGAGGTGCTCGGCGCGTTCTTTTTCGTCAGCGAGGAGATCTTTTTCGAGAGCGAGATCGTCGGCGGGCGTGGCACCGCGTTTACGTGTGCCGGCGATGGGACGGATTTCCACCAGACTGTCCGTGAGGCGCACATGAACCTCGGGCGATGCGCCCACGATGGCGAAGTCGCCCGTGTCGAGGACGAACATGTATGGCGAGGGATTCACCGTGCGCAGCGCGCGGTAGAGATCGAGAGGCGCTTTCGTGAACGGCTTGGTGAATCGCTGCGAGGGGACGACTTGGATGATGTCGCCCGAGCGGATGTATTCCTTCACGCCTTCGACGACTTTTTCGAACGAGGCTTGCGTGAAATTTCCGGGTGGCACCTCGACCTGGCCCGGATCGATGAGCGGAGCTGGAGCGAGCGAGCTGGGACGGCGCAAAAGATCGTGCAGATGATTCAACTCGGCGACGGCGGAGTCATAGGCTGCGGAGGGATCGTCGGCGATATGAGCGTTGACGCAGAGTCGCAGCGTTTGCTTCGCACGATCGAAGGTCAGCAGCGAATCCGTCAGCATGAAGTAGAGCAGCGGCGTGCCGAGCGGATCGGCGGGCGCGGCCGGTACCGACGGTTCGATGCGGGTGATGTATTCGTAGCCGATAAAACCAACGGCGCCTCCGATGAAGCGCGGAAGACCAGGCATGCTGACCGCACGCGAGCGCGCCATCTCTTCCTGGATCAATACAAGCGGATCGGGTGGGGTGGGGACCGTTTGTATTGGTTTTCCGGGTACACGAATTTCGGTGGTTTCCGGACCGCACACGAAGACCTTGCGCGGGCGGCAACCGATGAAGCTGTAGCGGGAAAGGTGTTCGCCGCCCTCGACGGATTCGAGCAGGTAGGACGGACCGGTGCCTTTGAGTTTCGCGTAGGCGGAGACGGGTGTTTCGAAGTCCGCCATCAGATCCGTATAAACGGGGATGACATTGCCTTGGGCGGAGAGTCGCAGGAATTCGTCTTTGCTCGGGTGGATGTTCATCGGCAAAAGGCAGGTATATGCGCGGCGGGGGCGGGCGCCGGCAAGGCGAATGACAGGGCGGAAAAAAGTCGCGGCGCGACCGGGAAAATCGCGCCGCGGGGGAAACGGTTTATTCGACGGTGACGGATTTCGCGAGGTTGCGCGGCTTGTCCACATCGCAGCCGCGTTCACAGGCGATGTAGTAGCTGAGCAATTGCACCGGAATCGTTGCGACGATCGGGAGCACGGCCTCGTGGCATTCCGGGATGGTGATGATGTCGTCCGCGACGCCCTCGGGGAACTCGCAACCCTCGGTCGTGATGACGATCGTTTTCCCGTTACGGGCTTTGATCTCCTGGATGGAGGAAACGAGTTTGTTGAAAATCTCGGTCTTGGGCGCGAAGAAAACGGACGGGCACTTTTCGCTGATGAGCGCGATGGGACCGTGTTTCATCTCGGCGGCCGGGTAGCCCTCGGCGTGGATGTAGGAAATCTCTTTCAACTTCAGCGCGCCTTCGAGGGCGATCGGGAAGAGCGACAGGCGGCCGAGGAAAAGCATGTCGTCGTATTTCGC
Organism: uncultured Opitutaceae bacterium; assembly: GCA_964573305.1. Lineage (GTDB taxonomy): Bacteria > Verrucomicrobiota > Verrucomicrobiia > Opitutales > Opitutaceae > Nibricoccus. Next base: position 186,184 of record CAZNJG010000001.1, on the reverse strand, counting down.
GTACCGTTGCGCGATCTCTTTGATTCGCGGCGCTTGCTCCAAGGCTTTGCGAACGAGATCGGGTGCGGCCTTGAGCGCTTTCACATATTCGACGCCGTCGCTGAAACTCATGTCGCGCATACGCGCGATATAGAGCGCGAACATCGCGCCGATGAGCAGTTGAGAGGTGAATGCCTTGGTGGAGGCGACGCCGATCTCAGGACCGACGTGTTGGTAAATGCCGCCATCGGCTTCGCGGGCGATCGACGAGCCGACGGTGTTGTTGATCGCGAGCACCTTGTAGCCTTTGCGTTTCGCTTCACGGAGCGCGCCGAGCGTGTCGATGGTTTCGCCGGACTGGCTGACGACAAAGAAGAGCGTGTCGCCGTTGAGCGGGGAGTTGCGATAACGGAACTCCGACGCGTAATCGACTTCGACGGGAAGGCGCGCGAAACGTTCGATGAGATGCTCCGCCACGAGGCACGCGTGCCACGCCGTGCCGCAGCCGCAGAACACGACACGATCGGTCTGGCGCAATTCGATCGGCGTGAGATTGAGTCCGCCAAATTGAGCTGTGCTGCCGTCGGCGGAGAAACGTCCGCGCATGGCATTTTCGAGCGCGGCGGGCTGCTCGAAAATTTCCTTCTCCATGTAGTGCGCATATTCGCCGAGCTCGGCTTCCTCGGCGCTCCACGTGACGCGGTTCACGACGGGGGAAACGTCTTCCTCTGTCTGCGTGATGATGGAGAAATTCTTTTCGGTGATGTGAGCGAGTTCGCCGTCCTTGAGATAGACGACGTTTTGCGTGCGGCTGATGAGCGCGGACACATCGGACGCGACGATCAGCTCATTGTCGCCGACACCGATGATGAGCGGCGAGGCTTTGCGGGCGGCCACCAGTTCGTGGGGAAAATCCACGCAAAGCACCGCGATGCCGTAGGTGCCCTCGACGTGCATGAGACTGCGGCGCACGCTTTCGAGGAAACGGCTCTTATCTTCTTGCTCCGGTTCCTTCTCGTAGTGGTAGGCGATGAGGTTCACCAGTGCCTCGGTGTCGGTTTCGGAAGCGAAGCTGTAGCCCTTGGAGAGGAGAAATTTTTTGATCGAGGCATAGTTTTCGATCACGCCGTTGTGGATGATGGCGAACTTGCCGTCGCTGCTGACATGCGGATGAGCGTTGGCGTCGGTGACGCCGCCGTGGGTGGCCCAGCGCGTGTGGCCTATGCCGGTGGTGCCGTTGAAGCGATGCTTGGCGGCTTCCTTCACGAGGTTTTCGACACGGCCGATTTTTTTGGCGATGTCGATGCGTTGGTTCTGGATGACCGCGACACCTGCGGAATCATAGCCACGATACTCGAGCCGCTTAAGGCCTTCGAGAATGATGGAAGCTGCTTTCTGCTTTCCGACGTATCCAACAATTCCGCACATAGTTTCTTGGGTTTTAGCTGGCGAAAGTACGGAGTGCGTTAAACGTGGTGCAAGGCTTTACACCCATAGAACATGCCAATTCCCAAAGTCATCTCCGTGATCATGGGCGGTGGACGCGGCACGCGCCTCCATCCGCTTACGATGGAACGTTGCAAACCCGCTGTTCCGCTCGCCGGGAAATACCGCCTGGTCGATATTCCGATCAGCAATTGCATCAATTCGGGGCTGAACCGAATTTTCCTGCTGACGCAATTCCACACGGCATCGCTGCACCGGCATATCCAGACGACCTACCACTTCGATCCGTTTGGCGGCGGCTTCGTGGATATCTTGTCGGCCGAGCAAACCGAAAAAAGCGCCGACTGGTATCAAGGCACTGCCGATGCGGTGAGACGCAACTTGCAGCATTTCCGCACGTTTCCGCATGACTTGGTGCTGATCCTTTCCGGAGACCAGCTCTACCGGATGGATTTTCGGAAGATCATCGAGCAACACATGCAAACCGGAGCCGACGTCACGATCGCCGCCGTGCCTTTCCCGGTGTCGAAAGTCGAAGGACTCGGGCTCATGCGCGTGAACGACGATCTCTCCATCGAGGAGTTCGTCGAGAAACCCAAGGATCCGGCGGTCATCGAAGGTCTCGCACTCAGCCCTGCGGTGCAAAGCCGGCTGCATAACACCGGTTCCGATGAGAAGCACTGTCTGGCGTCGATGGGTATTTATGTGTTCAACCGCACGGCCCTTGCCGAAGCGCTCGACAACACGATGACCGATTTCGGCAAGGAGGTCATCCCGGGCTTGTTGGGTAAAAAGAAACTCTTCGCGCACATCTTCGAGGGGTATTGGGAAGACATCGGAACGGTGAAGGCCTTCTTCGACGCGAATCTCGCGCTCGCGCAACCGCTGCCGCCTTTCAATTTCTTCGATGCGAAAGATCCGATCTACACCAAGGACAACTACCTGCCGGCGTCGAAGATCAACAATTGCTCCATCGACTACGTCGTGATCGGCGATGGCTCGATCATCGAAGACTCGTCGTTGAAACACTGCGTGCTCGGGATTCGCTCATTCATCCGCGAAGGCTCCAACCTTCAAGATGTCGTGATGATGGGTTCGGATTCCTATGAAACGCCTGAGCAACTGATGGCCAACACCGCGCAAAATCGTCCACATCTCGGGCTAGGCCGGGGATGCCACATCCGCGGTGCGATCATCGACAAGAATGCCCGGATCGGCGATCGCGTGACCTTATCCGCCGAAGGCAAAGCGGACGGCGCCTATCCTTATGGGGTGATCGTGCGCGACGGCGTTTTGCTCGTGCCCAAAGGGGGAATCGTGCCAAGCGATACGGTGATCTGAATCCCCCACGGGAACTCACTCTGAATTTCAGCCGGCGGTTTTTAGCGACCGCCGGTTTTTCTTTTGGATCTTGAGCGTCGCGCGTCGGTGTCGCGCGATGAACGCTCAACTGGCGGACGATTCCGCGGCAGCTTTGGCTTCGCGACGACCGCGAATGAATTCGAACACGATCGGTGCTACCGAAAGGAGGATGATCGCGATGATCACGAGTTTGAAATTATCCTGCACGAACGGATGACCACCGAAGAGGAAACCGGCGTAGAGAAAGAAATAAATCCAGATGAATCCTCCGATGATATTGTACGCGATGAACCGCGAGTAGGTCATCTTGCCCACGCCGGCCACGAAGGGTACGAAGGTCCGCACGATCGGCACGAAGCGGGCGAGAATGATCGCGCGACCGCCGTATTTTTCAAAAAACGCGTGCGCGCGTTCGAGATGCTTTTTGCGGAGAAACATCGAGTCCTCGCGGGAGAATACTCTCGGGCCGATTTTTGCGCCGATCCAGTAATTGAGCGTGTCGCCGATCACGGCCGCCACGAAAAGCAGCAAGGCCATCAAATGAACATTCAGCCCAGTCTCCGGCTTTGCACAGAACGCACCGGCCGCAAATAGAAGCGAATCGCCCGGAAGGAACGGCGTTACCACCAAGCCTGTTTCCGCAAAGATAATCAAAAAGAGCACGCCATACGTCCACAGTCCGTAATCACGGATGATCTCCGCCAGGTGCGCGTCGATGTGGAGGATGAAGTCGATGAGCTTTTTGATGATTTCGATCATAGGGTCGGGGACACTTCAGCAGATTTCGGGCGCAAAAAAAGGCAGGCGTGGAAAACACGGCCTGCCTGAATAGAAAAGGAAAAATACCGGACGACTTAGACGTCGGGCTTGGTCTTGCGGAGACCTTGGACGCGGTCGCCCGCTTTCCACTGGCCGCGCTTCTTGAGGAGATCGACGCGCTCGAAGCGCTTCAAGACGTTGCGCTTGACCACGATGCCGCTGGAACCTTGGAGACTCTTGTGTTGTGACATGACGTTAAAAAAGGGACGTGCGTTGGGATGAAAGGGTCACGAGCTAGAGTTCGTCTTCGCCCATGACAAGTATTTTTCCGCAACGATTTCCGCGCGTACCGCGATCCACTCGGGTGTTTCGTACGGATGGTTTGCCGTCAGCCAGGCAGCGAGGGCGGTTTCCTGCTGGGCAAGAAACTTTATGCACAAACGAAACTCAACCGAGGTCTCGACGCGATCCTGCCAGCGGTAGAGCGACGTGATCGGGCCTTCGATCTGGACGCAGGCGGCCAATCGCCGCTCGATGATGTTTCGCGCCAGCCGTTCGGCTTGTTCGCGCGTTTCTACGGTCGTCCAACCAATCATCAACATGGCGTCACAATTAGCCGCACGACGCCTGCGGCAAGAGGGTAAAATGCCCTTGACGGTCTGGAGCTTTAAGCCTGTCGTACGCGGTTTCACTGCAGCCAACCACCCAGTCATTCATGAGAGACGACTATCTTAAGGAAGCCCAGAAGGTCATCAATGATCCCAACGTTTTGATCAACGTGGTATCCCGCCGGGTGAAACAGCTCAAACGCGGCAGCCGTCCGCTGGTCGAATCCCTTGAAAAACTGTCTTCCGAGGACGTCGCATTGCGCGAAGTGATTGAAGGCAAAATCAGCTACGAACTCGCGACCGGCAGCGAGAGCTAAGCGCATTATGCTGAGGCCGACTGGCGGCTGCGCCCACGCCCGGCGTTGAAGAGCCTCCATGTCCGCAAAGAAAAAAGACCCTGTCCGCTACACGGAAATCCGCAATGCCAAGGCACTGCGCGATTACACCGTGGAGGAGCGTTTTGAAGCGGGGCTCGCGCTGAAAGGCACCGAGGTGAAATCCATCCGGGCCGGCCGCGCGCAGATAAACGATGCTTTTGGCCGCTTCGAAAAGGGTGAACTGTGGCTCTTCAATGCGCACATCGAAGAATATGCGTTTGGCAATATCTATAACCACGACGCCAAACGGACGCGTAAACTACTCCTGAACAAACACGAAATCCGCAAAATCGCCCAAGCCATGAAGGCCGGCGGCCAGTCACTGATCCCTCTGCGGATGTATTTCAAAGAAGCCCTAGTGAAAGTCGAAGTCGCCCTCTGCACCGGAAAAAAGCTCTACGACAAGCGTCACGACCTGAAGAAACGGGCCGAGATGGATGAAGTGGCCAACCAGCTGAAATTCCGTCGCGCATGACCGCCGCCGCTTCGCCCGTTACCCACGTGACCGTTCGTGTGCCCGGCAGCACGTCGAATTGCGGCGCTGGATTCGACACGCTCGGTCTCGCTCTGGAGATCTACAATCGCGTCTCGCTTCGCCGCTTGGCGGGAGATTTTGCCATCCGCCCGCTTCGCACGGAGGACGGCCGCGGTCAGAAGATGGTCGAGATCACTGCGGATGCTTTTTTCTCCGCGGCGCAGATCGCGCCGTTTGGATTCGAATACACGATCAATGGTGAAGTGCCCCCCGCGCGCGGTCTTGGTTCGAGCATGACGGTGATCGGCGGCGTGCTGGTGGGATTGAATGCACTCTCCGGCGCCGGCCTCACGACTGAACGGCTGGTCGAAGTCGCCACGGAAATCGAAGGACATCCCGACAACGCGTCAGCCGCCATCTTGGGCGGTTTCTGTATCGCTCGCTGCGATCCGCAGACCAACCGGTATCTCGGTGTGGTGCGGGTGGCGATCGCGGACGACCTGCGCTTTGTCGTGGCTTCTCCCGCGGTGGAGGTGCTGACGAAAGAATCGCGCGGAGTGCTTCCGGCTACGCTGCCCTATTTCGATGCGGTGAAGAGCATCAACAGTGCGACGTTTTTCGCCGCTGCTCTTGCGACGCGCGACTATGCGCAACTCCGTCATGCCGTCTCCGACTTCATGCACGAGCCGTATCGTCTGCCCAAAATCCCCAACGGTCGCACCGCGATCGAGGCGGGCATCGCCGCCGGTGCTTTGACCGGGTGGTTGAGCGGAAGCGGGTCGAGCGTCCTGTGTCTTGCGCAGAGCGGACGGGAATCGTCGGTCGCCTCGGCGATGCGCGAAGCCTTTGCCGCCGCGGGGCTCGCGAGCGATGTGCGCATCCTGACCGCCGACAACGCCGGTGCCGTGATCGAGTGACGGACTGACGCTGTATTCAGTGATCGAATACGAGTCTGCGCCATGGTGCACATCGTCCTGTTTCAACCCGAAATCCCGCAGAATACGGGGAACATCGGGCGGATGTGCGCGCTGACGAAATCGCGGCTGCATCTGATCCATCCGCTCGGTTTCACCATCACCGACCGGCACCTGAAACGCGCGGGAATGGATTACTGGCATTCGCTGGATGTGCACCATCACGCGGATTGGGCGGCATTTCGCACCAGCACCGCGGCTCCGAAGCGGCTGTGGTTGTTCACGACCAAAACGACGCAGTCGTATTGGGATGTTCGATACGAGGACGGTGATGGCTTGGTTTTCGGAAATGAAGGCCATGGCGCGCCGGACTGGTTGCATGCGGAGTTCGGCGAAACTTCGCGCGTCACCATTCCGCACGCCAATCCCGAGCTGCGTTCCCTCAATCTCAGCACTGCTGCCGGCATCGCCTGCTACGAGGCGTTGCGGCAGATCGGCTTCCCAGCGAAAAGCGGTGCGTGATTCGCGGCGAACTTAGCGCACGAGCGTGCGCCGGTAGAGCTCCTCAACCTTGGCGCGCGCCCAAGGTGTGCGCCGGAGGAATTTCAAGCTGGAGGAGACGCTCGGATCGTAATTGAAGCAGCGAATATCGATGCGCCGTCCGAGTTCGGCCCAACCCAGATGCTCGACGAGCTGGTTGAGCATCGTTTCCAGCGTGATGCCGTGAAGCGGATCGTTGGACTTAGGTGTCGCTGACATGCGGAATGGCGCTGAGCAGGGTGCGCGTATATTCGTGCTGCGGATTGTTCATGACGTCGACCGCGTCACCGATCTCCACGATCTTGCCGCGATACATGACCGCGATGCGGTCGGAGATGTGTTTCACCACGGCGAGATCGTGGGAGATGAAAATCAGCGAGAGGTTCATGCGCCGCACCAAGCCCGCGAGCAGATTAAGGATCTGGGCCTGGATGGAGACATCGAGCGCGGACACCGGCTCGTCCGCGATGATGATCCTAGGTTCCAGTGCCAGGGCGCGCGCGATGGCGATGCGCTGGCGCTGGCCGCCGGAGAATTCATGCGGATATTTTTGCATGAAGCGCGGCGCCAGACCGACGTCCTTCATGAGCTGGATCACTCGCTCGCGGATTTTTTCAGGAGGAACGACACGATGCACGCGAAGCGGCTCGGCCAGTGTATCGAAAATCGTCATACGCGGGTTGAGCGATGCGAAGGGATCTTGAAAAACCATCTGCAGTTCACGGCCGGCGATCGTGAGTTCGCTGCGGGACGCCGCGGTGAGATTGCGTCCTTCGAGAATCACGGCACCGCCCGTCGTCGGAACGAGCTGCATGATCGTTCGCGCCAGCGTCGATTTACCGGAGCCGGATTCGCCGACGAGGCCCAGCACCTCGCCGCGGCGGAGTTCGAGTGAAACGCCATCCACCGCGCGAATGACGGTGGGGTTTAAGTCGATGATTTTGCCGGACCGGACGGTGAAATGCGTCTTTACGTCGTCCAAGCGCAGCATGGTTTCTGCGGAGTTGAACGAACGCGTCGCCGTCTCGTCGGCGGGCGTTTCATGGAGAGTTGGAACCGGTTCGAAGCGGGCGAGGAGTTCTTCTTCGCTGAGCGGTTTCGAGAGATCGGGCGGCAGGCCTGGGATCGAATAAAGTTCGCGACCTTTTTCCTGAAGCGAAGGGATGCAGCGTTGCAGCGCTTTCGTGTAAGGATGTTGCGGCGCGCGGAAGAGCGTACGCGTGTCGGCGTGTTCGACGATGCGTCCGGCGTACATGACGAGCACGCGATCGCAGAGACCGGAAACGACAGCCAAGTCGTGCGTGATAAAAATCACCGCCATGCCGAGCTCGCCCTGCATTTTTTTTATGAGCGCAAGGATCTGTGCCTGCACGGTGACATCGAGCGCCGTGGTCGGTTCGTCGGCGATGAGGATGTCGGGCCGGGTGATCAACGCCATCGCGATCATCACGCGCTGGCGCATGCCTCCGGAGAATTCGTGCGGATAACTTTTCATGCGCCGTTCCGCATCGGCGATGCCGACAGCTTCCAGCATCTGGATCGCACGATCGCGCGCTTCGCGACGGCTGATTTTTTCGTGGATCAGCAACGGCTCGATGAGTTGCTCCGAGATCCGCATGTACGGATTGAGCGAAGTCATCGGGTCCTGAAAAATCATCGAGATGCGCTTGCCGCGAATGCTGCGCGCTTGCGTCGGTGTGCATCGCAGCAAGTTCACGCCGTCAAAAATCGCTTCGCCGCTTTCGATGCGCCCGGGCGGTTGCGGGACGAGTCCCATCAGGGAGTAGCAGGTGACGGATTTACCGGAGCCCGATTCGCCGACGATGCCGAGTGTTTCACCGCGCTCGAGATCGAAACTGACTCCATCGACCGCGCGGTAGACGCCGCTGCGGGTGTGGAAATAGGTACGGAGATCGTTGACGGAGAGAAGGGGCACGGTGATCGACGAGAGAAATTAAGGGGAAACGTGGACGGTGGGTTTTAACGCAGAGTCGAGGGCGGCGAAAACCGTATCCGGCAAAAGTCGTGAAAGCGAACCGCCGCCGGCGGGCGGGCAGTCGGGCGATTGGAGGATGATGTGCGGTGCGGAAAAAACCGGGCCGGTGCGGAGAGGATTGGTGGGGCCAAACAAGGCGATCAAAGGAACGCCGAGGAGATTGGCGAGATGCATGCCACCCGTATCGTTCGTGATCAGTGCCGCGCACTCGCGAAGCTTGGCGACGTAGGCCGGCAGATCGGTCGAACCTGCGAGATTGCGGATGCGCCCAGCCGGAAAACCTGCGGCGATGCGGTCGGTGATGGCGCGATCATTTGCGGTGCCGAAGAGCAGGATTTCGACGTCGGATTGCGCGAGAAGTTTTTCGGCGAGGGCGCGCCAGTGTTCCACCGGCCAGCGCTTTTCCGGATTGTTTTCCGAACCCGCGATGAAGCCGATGATGCGCGTATCATTTTTCGGAGCAACGCGCGGAAGGGACGTGCAGTCGGCTGGTTGAACCAAGCCGAAGTGTTGGAAGAAATCTCCCCACAATTCGAGCTGGTGATGCTGTTGCTCGTCGAAATCGGCAGGGACTTCGTAGCGGTGGGTGAGTAGTGGCCGGCGTCGTCCCGGTTTCACGAGGCCGAAGCGCTGGCGGCATTTTGTGAGCCACGCCTCGATATCGCCGCGCGCGGAGTGCGTGAGGAGCACGTATGTATCCGGATATTCACTACGGAGTCGGCGGAAGTGCCGGAAATAACCCCAGCCGCGGGGCGGCAACCGCAGGATGCGATCGGCGAGGCCGGTCTCCTCGAGAAGCGGAACAAACGCGCCCTTGGCGATGAAGGTGATCTCGGCATCGGGCCGGGCCTGGCGCAACGCCCGCAGAAGTGGCACGGCCATGACGACATCGCCGAGCCAGTTGGGCAGGCGGATCCAGAGGCGCGTCTTGCGAGCAAGCGCGGTCGCACCACGTGCGGCGAGATCGGCGGCCAGGAGGTTTCGTTTCGATTCGAGGCGGAAGCGTGCGTGAGGAGCGTCTTGGTGACGCCAGCGGGCATGGCTCCAGAGCCAGGAGGCACAGAGGTTTTCGTCAGAAGCCAGAGCGGTTTCGAGCCAGCGATTCAGCGCCAAGGTGGCGGACTCGCCGCTGCCATCGTGGGCGAGTTCGGTGAGTTCAAAACGGATGCGCCAGAAGCCGAGGCGGCGCGGGTAAAACGTCACCAGCTTCGCGCGAGAGCGGGCGACGAGCATTCCGGGAAGCTCGGTGGTGGAGCACACGCGGCCGAGCAAAGTCGTGAGCGCGCCTTGGTTGCCTGCGTTTTGATCGAAGAGCACGCCGACGGTGCCATCGCGTTTGAGGATGCGAAACGACTCGGTGAGGCCTTCTTTGCGCGAAAGCAGGCGCATGCCGTAACGTTCGCGCGTGGATTTCACCCACGCATCGGCAGTGGGGTTGTCGAGCGGACGGAAGATGACACCGAATTCCCGCATCGGCACGGGCAGGAAAAGCGACAGCCACGTGAGGCTTTCCCAATATGCCATGTGCGGCGTGGCCACGAGCAAGGGGTGAGGCGATTCGTGGTGGTTCCGGAAACAGTCGATGACCGTGTCGCTTACCTCGATCATGCGGCGCAGACGCGCTTCGCTGAGGAACGGACTGGCGAGGGAGAGAAACGCGGTTTCGAACAAACGCCGGCTGCTTTCGCGGGCCATGCGCCGATACCAAGCCCGGTCTTTTCCGGGGAACGCGTGGTGAAGATTGGAAAAAACCAAATGCCGTCGCCGGGCGGAAAGAAGCAACAGCAACTCGCCGAGAACTGCGATGCCGAGTCGGAGGCAAACTTCGGGAGTGAGGGCGATTATGCGCCCGATGATTTGGATGACGGTTTTTAGCACGCGCGGTAGGGTCTTCGATGATGCCCGTCGCCTGTGGGGCGATTAGCGTTTGATTTCGCCGAAGAAAGTTCATCAAACGGACGGGTTTCGCGGATACAAAGCAGAATTTGCGCGACGCCTTTCTTTCATGGTCGAACTTCTCATCATCAAACCTTCCTCCCTTGGCGATATCGTGCATGGCCTGCAGGTCGCGGCTTCGATCAAGGCGCAGCGCCCCGATGTGCGCATCTCGTGGATCGTGCGCGATATTTTTGCCGCGCTGGTGAGGCAATGCGAAGCGGTGGATCGTGTGTACGTGTTTCAGCGCAACAGCGGCGTGACAGGTTTTTTCCGTCTCATGCGAGAAGTGCGCGAGACCCAGTTCGACTACGTTTTCGATCTGCAAGGACTGCTTCGCTCGGGGCTGATGACGCTGCGCGCGCGCGGCCGCCGCAAAGTCGGACGTTCCGATTCGCGCGAAGGAGCGAGCCTGTTTTATCAACAAAAAGTTCCGCTGCCGCCCTCGGGCAAAAATTCGCACGCGCTGGAGATTTTGCTCCAGTTTTTGCCCGTGCTTGGATTGAAGCCGGAAGCTGTGAGCAGTGTGCGGTTCCGCGAAGTGGATGGGCTCAATCTCAATCACGTGGATGGTCGCGGCGGTGCACAGCCGGTGGTGATTTTCCCGGACAGCCGTCGTGCGGAAAAACGCTGGCACGGTTTTAAGGAGCTCACGGAGTTCATCGCGCGCGATGGCACCGGGCGCAAAGTCGTATGGGCGGGCAACAACTACCTCGATTACAAGGACGCGCTGAACGAGTCGCAGTTTCTTAATCTCACCGGCAACACGAGCTTGATGGCGCTGCCGTCGCTCATCAAACGCGCGGGGTGGGTCATCGCGAACGACAGCGGGCCGCTGCACCTCGCGGCCGCGCTCGGCGTTCCGGTGCTCGGGATTTTCGGCCCGACGGATCCGCGCTTGTACGGTCCATTTCCGCTCACGGCTCCGACGAATCACGTCATCCAGGCGCCGATCGGGAACTTAAAATTGCTCTCACCGCGCGATGTTTACGCACGATTCAAGCGTCTTGATGGCACGCGCGTGCGCACCGCCCACCCGTTTCCGTTTACGCAGCGCGGTCCATAAAGAATGCCGCCGACGCGCAAGCCGCGAAAAATTGGCGTGAGTCGCGCCGCGTTAATGGTTTCGCTGCATCTTTCCCATGCTCGATCCCAAACTCCTTCGTGAATCGCCGGACCTCGTCCGCGCTGCGATTGCCAAGAAACATCTCGACGTCGATCTCGACGCAGTGCTCGCGCTCGATGCGTCGTGGCGCACGCAGCTTCAGGAAACCGAGCAACTCCGCGGCCAGCAAAAAGCCGCCAATACCGAGATGGCCAAGCTGCCCAAAGGCTCGCCGGAGTTCATCGCGAAGGTGCAGGAGATGAAGGCAGTGTCTGCGCAGGTGAAAGAACACGAGGCGCAGCTCAAGGACACCGAGGAGAAGTGGAAACAAGCCGTGCTCGGGTTGCCCAATCTGCCGCACGCGAGCGTCCCTGAAGGCCGCACGCCAGAGGAGAACGTGGTGTTCGCTTCGCATGGCGACGTGAACGCCGTCTCGGCGCACGCGCGCTCCCACTGGGAAATCCCGGGCTTCGATCGTCTCTTCGATTTTGCGCGCGGAGCAAAAGTCACGGGCGCCGGTTTTCCGTTTTATGTCGGCGATGGCGCAAAAATCGTCCGCGCCTTGATCCACTTCTTTTTAGACGAAGCTGGTCGCGCTGGATACTTGGAGGTGAATCCTCCCATTTTCGTGAATGCGGCGAGCGCGACGGCCACCGGGCAGTTGCCGGACAAGGAAGGGCAGATGTACGAAACCGCGGACAAACTGTACGCGGTGCCCACCGCCGAGGTGCCGCTCACGAACTATCTGCGCGACGAGATTCTCGATGAGGCCGCGCTGCCGGTTTATCGCTGCGCGTACACGCCCTGTTTCCGCCGCGAGGCGGGCAGCTATGGCAAAGATGTGCGCGGGCTGAATCGCCTGCATCAATTCGACAAGGTTGAGTTGCTGAAGTGGGTGCATCCCACGGCCAGCTATGACGAACTCGACAAACTTCGCCTCGATGCGGAGCGGGTCCTGCAAAAGCTCGGCCTGCCGTATCGCGTGTTGCTGATGTGCGGCGGCGATCTCGGTTTTGCGCAGGCGAAAAAATACGACCTCGAAGTGTGGTCCGCCGGGCAGAAACGCTGGCTGGAAGTCTCGAGTTGCTCGAACTTCGAAGCGTTTCAAGCGCGCCGTGCGCAGATCCGCTTCCGCGCCAAGGGTGCGGACAAACCCGAACTCGTGCACACCCTCAACGGCTCCGGACTCGCCGTGCCGCGTGTGCTTGCCGCCATCTTGGAGAATAATCTTCAGGAAGACGGGCGCGTGAAGATTCCCGCCGCGCTCGTGCCGTATTTCGGCAAGGAATTCCTGAGCTTCGCCTGAAGACGGCCGGTCGCTCAAACCGCCAGACGTGCTTTTCGTTTTGTCCCGATGCGTGCGTCCGACGGTATGGAGAAACTGAATACATTTGCCGGGCGACTGCCTCGCAGCGGGCTTCATCCCGCGGCAGTCGCTCGTGCCGAACGGGCTTTGACAGAGTCGCCCGGCTCGCCGTGGTGCGTGGCTTTTTCCGGCGGCGCGGATTCGCTGGCATTGTTGCTGGTGGTGCTCGCGCATTGGCCGGCGATGCGCGACCGCACGGTCGCGCTGCATTTCAATCACCGGCTTCGCGGCGCGGAGAGCGATGCGGATGAGCGCTTTTGCCGGGAGACTTGCGAGACGTTAGGCGTTTCGCTGCATCTCGGACATTGGCTGGATGCCCGCTTCGACGCGAACGAGTCGGAAGCGCGACGTGCAAGACAGACGTTTTTCGCGGAGTCGATGACGGCGGTTGGGGCGAAGATTCTTTGGACTGGTCACCATCGCGACGACGTTGCGGAAACTTTGCTGATGAGAGTCGCGCGCGGAAGCAGTTCGGCCGGACTGGCCGCACCCCGCCCGGTGCACGTGCGGCAAGATGGACGCATTTTTCTTCGCCCGCTCATCACGCTTTCCAAACACGAACTCACGACCGCGCTCCAAGCGGCGGACTTTTTGTGGCGTGAAGATGCGACTAATGCCGGCCGCGATTTTTTCCGCAACCGTGTGCGTCACGACGTGCTTCCTTCCTGGCGCGACGCGGCGGAAAATGACGCGATGGCGGGAGCCGCGCTGACTCGCGAGTTGCTCGACGAAGACGATGCGGCGCTCGATGTGTGGCTCGCGGAGTTGATGCCGGGTTGTGATTACGCGGCGGATGCACCGCTCGATGTCCGCTGTCTGGCCGGACGTCCGCGTGCGTTGTGGCGGCGTGCCTTGCGCCGATGGCCGCATCTGGCGGAGTTGTCGCGGGCGGGCTTCGAAGAAGTGCTGGCGTCATGTTTTCGTGGATACGGACGCGTGAGTGCGGGTGACGGCTGGATTGAGGTGCGCGGAGGCGTGCTTTATTTTCAACCGGCGCGTGGGAATCACGATTCATGCAGCGAATGGCCGGAGGCACCTCTCGTGGTGGGAGGGCGTGTGTTTCTGCCCGAAGGCGGTTGCCTTACCGCCGAGTTTGTCTCGGCGGAGAACGCGCGTGCAGCGATCCGCTCCGGCGGAATCGATTCCGACCGTGAATCGTGGGTGGCCACGACTGCGCGGGTGTTTCGCGTGCGAGGAAAACAGGACGGCGATCGTTATCGCCCGCTCGGCGCGCCCGGCTCGGCGAAACCACAGGATTTATTCGTCAATCGAAAGATTCCCGCGGACCGGCGAAAGAGTTGGCCGCTGGTTTGCGAACCCGACGGGAAAATCGTATGGATTCCAGGATTTCCCCCTGCGGAGGGATCGAAAATCACCGATACTTCTGTAACGGTCGTGCGTTTGACTTATGAAATCGGAACCCACACCGTCCACCCTCAGTCCCAACGAGTAAATGTCTGATCTTAAAAACGACAAGAAACGTCGCCCCTTGAAGAACCTGCCACCTGAACGCTTTCAGCCCAAAGTTCTTCTGATTTGGTTGTCCATCGCGGCGGCCGTGCTGGCTCTCTTTATGTTGAGCCCGGCGCGTTCCGGCGCATTCGCCGAAGTCAAAATACAAGAAGTGGTTCAGCTCGCGGAGCAGGGCAAAATCAAGGAAGGCACGATCCGCCCTGAACAATCGGGCGCACGTGATCAGAACTTGATTCGCGGCGAAGCGACCGAGCCGCTGTTTGCGGATGGCATGGGCGGCAAGACCGCGAAGTTCGTCGCCCGCGGCCGTCTCACCGACGCCAACTTGGAAAAGCTACAGAGCTCCATGGCGTTTGAAGAGCTGCCCCCTTCGACGTGGCTCTCGGCGCTGGCCTCGCAGCTGATCCCTTTCATTCTCATCATCGGTCTGCTGTATTTCCTGTTCGTGCGGCAGCTGCGCAACGCCGGTCGCGGTGCGCTCAGCTTTGGCAAGAGCCGTGCGAAATTGCTCACCCGCGATCGCGATAAAATCACCTTTGCGGACGTCGCGGGTTGTGATGAGGCGAAGGAGGAAGTCGGCGAAGTCGTCGAGTTCCTCAAGGAGCCGAAGAAATTCACCAAAATGGGCGGCAAGATCCCGAAGGGCATCCTGATGGTCGGCCCTCCCGGCACCGGCAAAACGCTTCTCGCGAAGGCTGTGGCCGGCGAAGCGGATGTACCGTTCTTCTCCATCAGCGGTTCGGATTTCGTGGAGATGTTTGTCGGCGTCGGTGCGAGCCGTGTGCGCGACATGTTTGAGCAAGGTCGCAAAAACGCGCCCTGCTTGATCTTCATCGACGAAATCGACGCGGTCGGCCGCCAGCGCGGCGCCGGTCTCGGCGGCGGCAACGACGAACGTGAGCAGACGCTCAACTCCTTGCTCGTCGAAATGGACGGTTTCGACACCACCGAAGGCGTGATCATCATCGCGGCGACCAATCGCCCCGACGTGCTCGACGGCGCGTTGCTTCGTCCAGGTCGTTTCGATCGACAGGTTTATGTGGACCTTCCGGACATCGTTGGCCGCGAACAGATCCTGCGCGTGCATGCGCGGAAAATTTCTCTCTCCGACGACGTCGATTTGAGCGTCGTCGCCCGCGGCACGCCCGGACTTTCCGGCGCCGAGCTCGCGAATCTGCTTAACGAAAGCGCGCTCCTCGCTGCTCGTCGTAACAAGAAAAAAGTCGAGATGATCGATATCGAAGACGCGCGCGACAAGGTGCTCTTCGGACGCGAGCGCCGTCGTGTGATGGACGACAAGGAAAAGAAGATGACTGCCTGGCACGAAGCCGGCCACGCCATCGTCGGTGCCGTTCTCGATGACGGCTCGATGCCGGTGCACAAGGTCACGATCATTCCGCGCGGGCAAAGCCTCGGCAGCACGACTTACATTCCGACGAAGGACATTCTCGGGCGTACGAAGAATCAATTGCTCACGCGCATCTGCACCGCGATGGCCGGACGCATTGCCGAACAATTTGTCACTGGCGACATCAGCGATGGCGCTTATGGCGACATCAAGCAGGCGACGAAGATCGCCCGCGCGATGGTGTGCGATTTCGGCATGAGCGATCTTGGACCCGTGGCGATGGGCGAAAATCAGGACACGGTTTTTCTCGGTCGCGATATCACGCGTTCACAGCATGTCAGTGAAGACACTGCGCGCCGGATCGACGCCGCGGTGGCCGACATCATCAATAGCGAATACCGCCGCGCTGAGGAGATCCTGACCGAGCATCGCACGGCGTTGGATAAAGTCGGCCAGGCGTTGCTCGAACATGAGACCATCGAAGGAAAGCACGTGATGGAAATCATGAAGGAAGGCGCGATTTCCTCGCCGATCGTCCGTGAGTCGCTTTCGCCCAAATATTCGAAAAAGGCTTCGAACGGAGCACCTGCAGGCGAGCGCGATTCGGAAGACTTGGGCGGCACCGCGCCCGCGCCTCACCCGGCCTGATCGTTTTGGATTTGTATCCAAAAAGGCGCGACAAACCGTCGCGCCTTTTTTGTGCCCTCAACCGGGCTTCCTTTGCCGATCAGCCTGACGACCTTGTCAGGTAATCTCGTAAATTATTCGCAGTTAACCCGCCATGCTTGCCGGCGGTATGCAAATCGGCCTTGCTGGGCGCCCCTATGAAGAAAGCGCTAATCACTGGTATTACCGGACAGGACGGCAGTTACCTGGCCGAACTCCTTTTGGAAAAAGGCTACGAGGTTCATGGCATCATCCGCCGCGCCTCGAGCTTCAATACGAGTCGCATCGATCATCTCTACAAGGATCCGCATTCGGCGGATGCGCGACTTTTTCTGCACTACGGCGACCTCGCAGATTCAGTGCAGATGGTGAAGTTGCTGTATAGCCTGCAGCCGGACGAGATTTATAATCTCGGCGCCCAGTCGCACGTGCGTGTGTCGTTTGATATTCCGGAATACACGGGCGATGTCGTCGGCCTCGGCGCCGTGCGTATTCTCGAGGCGATCCGCGAAGCCGGTCTCGTGAAAAAGTGCCGCTTTTATCAGGCGTCTTCGTCTGAGATGTTCGGCAAAGTCCAGGAAGTGCCGCAGACGGAGAAGACTCCGTTCTGGCCGCGTTCGCCTTATGGTTGCGCCAAGATGTACGCGTACTGGCTCACGGTGAATTATCGCGAAGGCTACAATCTCCACGCGTCCAACGGTATTCTTTTCAACCACGAGTCTCCGCGTCGCGGCGAAACCTTCGTGACCCGCAAAATCACGCGCGCGGTGGGGCGCATCAAAGCAGGTCTTCAAGACAGCCTCATCCTCGGTAATCTCGATGCGAAGCGCGACTGGGGTTATGCGAAGGAATACGTGGAGATGATGTGGATGATGCTACAGCAGGATTCTCCCGATGACTACGTGGTCGGCACGAATGAAACCCACAGCGTGCGTGAGTTCTGCGAAGTGGCTTTCGATCGGGTTGGTTTGGACTGGGAGAAATACGTCAAGTACGACGCCCGCTACGAGCGTCCCGCTGAAGTCGATCTGTTGATCGGCGACCCGTCCAAAGCGCGCAAGCAGCTCGGTTGGGAGCCGAAGGTGCGCTTCAAGGAATTGGTGAACATCATGGTCGATCACGATCTCGAACTCGCCAAACGCGAAGCGCAGATCGCGCGTTTGCCTGCGGCGACCTGAGGTCACGTTATGCGTCACGCCCGGAGCGATCCTTCGGGCGAAATCACTCCTCCCATGAAAGTTTTCATCGCAGGTCACCAAGGCATGGTCGGCGGCGCTCTGGTTCGTCGTTTTCGTGATGAACCGGGCGTGACCCTTCTCCTCCGTTCGCGCCGCGAACTGGATCTCATCTCACAAGCAGCGGTCGAGTCGTTCTACGCCGCGGAGAAACCCGACGTCGTCATCATGGCTGCGGCCAAGGTCGGTGGTATCCACGCCAACAATACATACCCGGGCGAGTTTCTGTACGACAACCTCGCCATCGCCGCCAACACGATCCACGGCGCCTGGCGCCAGGGCGTGAAACGTTTTCTCTTCCTCGGCAGCTCGTGCATCTACCCGAAGCACGCGCCGCAGCCGATGCGCGAGGATTGTCTGCTGACGAGCGAGTTGGAGCCGACCAACGAAGCGTATGCCATCGCCAAGATCGCCGGGCTCAAGCTTTGCCAGTACTACCGCAAGCAATACGGCGTGCTGTTTCACTCGGCGATGCCCACGAATCTGTACGGCCCGGGCGATAATTATCATCCGCAAAACTCGCACGTGCTGCCGGCGTTGATCCGTCGTTTCCATGAAGCGAAACTCGCCGGACTTCCCGAAGTCACCGCTTGGGGCACGGGCAAACCGATGCGCGAGTTTCTCCATGTGGACGATCTGGCCGACGCCTGTGCGTTTCTGCTGAAGCGGGAGAATCCGCCGGATTGGGTGAATGTCGGCACAGGCACGGACGTCACCATTCGCGAGCTGACGGAGACCGTGGCGCGTGTGGTTGGTTTTCAGGGCAAGGTTGTTTGGGACAGCTCGAAACCCGATGGCACGCCGCGCAAACTCATGGATGTCTCCACGCTCGCCGACTTGGGGTGGAAAGCGCGGATCGCGCTTCACGAAGGATTGGAGCGGACGTATGCCTCTTTCCTAAAAGAAGCCGAGGCCGGTTTGCTGCGTTCCTGAGCCGAGCGGGGTAAAAGAGTTTGGCAAAAAATGCGCCGTCCAGCTTCGGCGTTATTATCTTCAACTCTTTTGCCTTAAGGTGGAGGAAGGCGTGTCGTTACCATAAGTAGATTTTACATCTGCCTAACATGCATACCGATCCCGAAGCTGTTGGGGGGCCGCCGAACCCCGACGATTCTGGCGGCGGGGGACACGCAGACGCGACGGGCTCCGCGCAGTCGGGAGCGCCGCTCGTGTCAGGGCAGCGCTGGCATGTTTACCAGATTGGTGACGAAGTGCCGTGCGTCGATGGGTGGGCGTATCACGCGGTCAACGTCGGCATGTTGGAGGACGTTCATCTGCACGTCCGTCCGGTCGAACTGGCCGGCCCGGCCCGGGCGGAAACCTGGACACGTCTGCAGAACGGAAAGTATCCGGGCCTCGTACAGATTTTCGATGCGATCGAAGAAGACGGGCTTCGTTACGAAGTCAGTCAGGTGCCTCCGCCGGCCACGCTGCGCGAGTGGGCAAACACGCACAAGGCGAGCCTGGACGATGTTGAATCGTTGGTGCGCCAGCTCGCGGCGACGATTCAGGCGCTGCACCTCGTCGGCATCGTCCATTGTAATATTAGCATGGATACGATCCACCTCGTCGCCGCCGATGCGGGATTGAAGGTGGTGATCGGCGGGCTGGGCCGCGCAACGCTCTACGATCAAGCGGAGCTCATCGATCTTCCGGTGAATCCCTTGTACGCACCGCCGGAAGCGGCCGGGCTCACGCGGCATCGCGGCGGCCCCGGATTGCGCGCCTGGGATTGGTGGTCGTTGGGACGCGTCATGCAGGAGCTGGTGCTCGGGAAGCCGGTCCTGAGCTTTGTACTCGGGCGCGATGTTTCCCGGATGACGCCGGAATTGATGGCGCGCGCGGAGGAATTGTTGCTCGAACGCGATACCGCTGGCCCGAGGGCGGGAGCGGTGGAAAAAATGCCTCCGATGAGCGACGACCTTGCGCGTTTGCTGCGGGGACTGCTCGCCAGTTCGCGCGACGGACGCTGGGGCTGGTTCGAAGTCCAGGCGTGGTTGAAGCGTGAAGTCGTGCCCGATCGCTACGAACTGGGGCGCGACGATCGTCTGTTTCTTTGGAATGACCGCGCGTTCACGCTCGAGGAGGCGGCAGAGTATTTCACGCTGGAAGAGAACTGGAAGGAAGGCGTGCGGCAGTTGATGGACGATTCGAACAGCGCGCATTTCATCTCTTTTGTCTCGCGCGAGTCCGAGCTGTCTCAGCTACGCGAAAAACTGAGCGGTTTGCGGGAGTTCATGCAGCTGCGTGCATGGAGCAACCTGCCCGCGGAGGTGGCGCGCACCCTTGTGGCCGCGATCTCGTGGCAGCATATCGGATCGGAGCGCCGGCGGTTTTTGCTCAAAGGCCGGCGGGTCGATCTGATGTTTTTGCGTCAGCTCATCCGCGAACCCGCGGAGGAGGGCGGGGTATCGCTTCTTCGCGCGCTCATTGCTCCCGCCTTTGTGCAACTGGTGGAGGCGCGCGATCCGGAAACCGCCCGCGTGCTGTCCACGTTATCGACGAGCGCCAACGAAGTCGAAAGCACCGCGCTCCAGAGTAGCTGGCTCAAGGCCGACGACACCGAGGGCCTGTCGCAGATGCTCTTCTACGTGCTCGAAGGCGAGGGCGAGTTGATGCGACGGCGCGATGAGCTGAAGAAGCGTTTCGCTTATGTGCGCGACGCCCAGCTTGACGCGATTCTCAAAGCGCCGAAATCGAAACAGAAGGAACTGGTGCTGCTCGCCTTTGCGGCGACCCAGCCCGAGAGAGCCGGCTTCGTCACACACGACGCGTGGGCAAACGAACGCCGCACAACGCTGCAAAACCGCGGGGAAAATCTCTCGACGCAGCTTTTCTGGCTCAGGTTGGAACGACTGCAGCGCAGCGGGCCACTCGTGTTCGGATATCAGCCATGGGTGGCCCTCGGCTGGATCGTGCTGGCTCTGGCGGTGGCCCGCCTGGTGGCACCGATCTGGATGGCGCCGGCAGCGCTCGGCGTTTTTCTTGGCATGTACCTGTTGAGGGTGCTGCCGTTCATCGCTCATCGGAACGACATTCGGAAGTATTCAAAATCAGGATACGCGACACCCTGGCGTTGCGATGCGGCCCGCTGCCGGGCGGAAGCGGCTGCGGTTTTGAAGTACGAGCCGCTGCGGACAAATGCGCAGGTGGAGAGGGAACTCCGGGGTATTAACGCCGAGATTGCCGCGCTCAAAGCCGCTCATTCCGTACAACCGGTTCCGAAGCCCCGTGCGTGCTGGGTTGCTCAACTCGCTGTGGCCGTGAGCTGGCTGGTGGTTCTTGTCATCTTGATCTGGAGCATCGTGTCGCATGGCAACGCGAAGGCCGCGTCCTCGGCAGAAGAACAACGGATCCGCGAACGCTTGTCGGCGGAAACTCCCGCTGATGAGAAGCCCGCGACGCCTTTCACGTCGGAGCAACGTTTCTTCACCGATCCTCAGGTTTCGAAGGAACCCTGGCCGTTTGAGGAGCCGGCGGAGGCTCCGACTTTGTGGGTGCGCGGTTATTCCACACCGACGCCGGAGCAGGTCGCAAATGCGTTGATCGATGGCTGGAAACTACTGATGCCGTACACGCCGAATTCGGCCAGCGGCGTCATCGCGGTGCCTGTTGCCACGGATACCTCCGAGCCGGGCGTCGTTCTGTATGATACGCGTCGAAAGATGCTGCTCGATCGTCGCATCTACAAACTCGACCAGTTGCCTGAAATGGAGCGCACCTGGCACCAGATGGATGGGCGGACTATTCTCTACTTGGGCGAAGCTCCAAACCTGCGCTTGCACCACGATGCCTCGCCGCCGGCAGCGACCGCGAAAGAAAATACGCCCAATCCGTAGCCGCTAACGCGGGAGGTGCCCGGCCGCCACGGCATCTTCGATCATCCGTCGTGCGTGATCCCAGAGCGCCGTGGATCCGTGGACGATGTGTTGATTGCGGGCGATCACCCGATCGCTGGTCACGCCGTGACGACGCCAGGCGGCACCCTCGGTGAGGCAGTTGAGCAACATTGGCTGGAAGCGATCCACAGCCGCCGCGAACTTCGCCTCGGGTGTCTGCCGGTTTTCGAACTCATCCCACAAGGCGCGAAACTCCGCGGCCTGATCGACGGGAAGCAAACCGAAAATCCGGTCGGCAGCGAGCGCCTCTCGCTCGTGTTGATCGGCCATGCGCGCGGCGTCGTATGCGAAGGTGTCGCCGGCATCGATCTCGACGAGGTCGTGCAGTATCAGCATTTTCAATACACGCAGCACGTCGAGCGGGCGATGGTCGCTGTGCTCGGCGAGCACGATCACGATCAGCGCAAGATGCCAGGAATGTTCGGCGTCGTTTTCCTGGCGCCGGCTCTGGGAACAGAGAGTCTGGCGGAACACTTCCTTCAGCTTGTCGACTTCGATGATGAAGCCAATCTGACGTGCGAGGCGGTCGGAATCCATGGTTGAGCATTGCGCGCCGCCAGACGCGCTGGCGAGTGCGCATTGCCGGGCAGCGGCACAGCGCGATTGCCGGCGCGTGCGCCACTTATGCGCGAATGGACAATCGCCGCGGCAGCGAGGGTGGACAGCATGAGGATCGTGCCGAGCCAGCGGCCGGCGAGCGTCTCCGCAAACAAATCCGGCCGCGCCTGCAGGAGGTACGCGACGGGGATATGAATTGAGAAAACCACCAGCGAACTCCGTCCGATCAGGGCGAGCGGTTTCCACGAAAACGCGCGCAGAAACCGTGAGATCGCGAGATAGCCGAAGTAGAGGATCAGCGCGGTATCGATCAGGCGGAAGGGCGCCAGATTGTTTTTGTTGGTCAGCGCAGCGAGTACCGGTTCGGAGAAAAACGCTGGGATGAAAGCGTGGCGCATGGAGAAAAACAAAACGGCGGCGCTGCCGAGTGTCGCCCATGCCAGAGGGGAGGGCGCGGGTAGGATGGGAGGCGGTGTTTGATGGCCGGCCGTCGCCTGGCGGCAGGCCCAGCGATGTCCAAACGCAAGACCGACGACGAAGATGAACTGCCAGGCGAAAAGGTTGAAGGCGCCGGTATCCACCACGCCGCGGATAAACGGCTGCTGAGGCGTCAAAATATTCGCGCCTGCCCAGAGGCAAAGACTGCTGAAAATCACGGTCGCGTAACCATGCCGCACGAAAAAGCGCAGACACCACGGTGCCAGCGCGAGGAATACGCAGTAAAGGGGAAGCACGTCGAACAACGGCGGTTGCTGGACGAGTATCAGCGCAGCCACGGAGAAGAGCGCCGGTCGTTCGATCAACGCCGCGGGTGTATGCGCGGGGTGGATACCAGTGATCGATCCGATGAACATCAATGCGCTCAATACCAGCGCCAGCATCAGGAGGTGCCACCGGTAAATCAGAATGGTGCGTCGCAGGCAGGTTTGTTTCAGGCCTTCGAATCCGGAACGCCGCCAGGTGCGGGTGTATACGAAACCCGCCATCAAGCCTGCCATGAAGACGAAGCCCTCGGCCGCGCTCATGAAGCCGAGCGGATGATCCGTGACCGCATGCAGCGGACTCGTGATGTGGTTGACCGCCATGATCACGAGCAACAGTCCGCGGATCGTATCCACGGATTGGAGACGGCGTGCGGGTGCGGGTTCGGAGGTCGCGACCTCGTGTCTTTCGCGGGATGCTTCGGCTGAAACGAACATGCCACCCCTTGGCTGATCCCGTGCCAATGGCTGACTGAACGAAGAAAAAATCCCCGCACCGACGGAAAACCTCCGGATTTCGGGATTTTTTGTGGAATGCGTTACCGCCAAGTTTCCGGCTGCGCCTCCGGAGTCATTGCAAATCGCGAGAAACAGGCCGTGCATTTCTTGCGTTTTCCCGGAAAGGCGCGGCCCCACAGAAGGCGTCGCGGGCAGGGAGGTGAGAACGTTTTCCTTGCCCCGGAAGCGCGCGGAATGTTCGCTCGGCGCTCTTTTTCCATGAAAATCCTAGTCGCCGACAAGATCTCGCCCAAAGGAGTCGAATACCTGCGCCAACAGCCGGGTTTTGAAGTCATCGAGGCTTACGGGTCCTCTCCGGCCAGGATCCTCGAATTGGTGAAAGACGTGCACGCCGTCGCGGTGCGTTCGGAAACGAAGATCACGCGCGAGGTTTTTGCCGCGGCTCCTTTGCTCAAGGTCGTCGGTCGTGCCGGCGTGGGCGTCGATAATGTCGATGTCGAAGCCGCGACCGAACGCGGTGTGGTCGTGATGAACACGCCTGCGGGCAACACGATCGCCACGGCGGAACTCACGTTCACCCACATGCTCTGTGGTGCGCGTCCGGTGGCTCAGGCGGCGGCTTCGATGAAGGCCGGCGCGTGGGACCGCAAATCGTTCAGCGGCGTGGAGCTTTTTAAGAAAACCCTCGGCATCGTCGGCATGGGCCGCATCGGCGGTGAAGTCGCGAAACGCGCGCTCGCTTTCGGCATGCGCGTACTCGCGTATGATCCGTATCTCGCGCCGAGCCGCGCGAAGGCCATGGGCGTCGAAGCCGTTTCGCTCGCCGATCTGCTGCCGCAGGCGGACTATATCACGGTCCACATGCCGTTGACCGAAGAGACGAAGTACATGATCGACGAAGCGGCGCTCGCGAAGTGCAAGAAGGGCGTACGTCTCTTTAATTGCGCGCGCGGCGGTATCATCAAGGAAGCGGCGCTCATCGCGGGTTTGAAGAGCGGTCACGTCGGCGCCGCCGGCCTCGACGTTTTTGAAGACGAGCCGCTCGCGAAAGACAGCGAACTGCGCAGCCTCCCCAACGTTGTTCTGACGCCGCATCTGGGCGCTTCGACCGCCGAGGCGCAGGAATCCGTCGGCATCGAAATCGCCGAACAAATCGCGGACGTGCTCAAGACCGGCGCGGTGCGCAACGCGGTCAACATGCCGTCGATCGATGCGGCCGCGGCCAAGGTGCTTTCCCCGTATCTCGATCTCGGCGCGAAGCTCGGCACACTCTTGCAGCAGATCGCCCCGAAGCAGCTCGCGAAGTTGCGCGTCACCTTCCAAGGCCGCGTCGCGGAGCTCGATGTGAACGCGATCACACGCTCCATCCAGCGCGGCTTCCTCCGTCGCATCAGCGGCGATGGCGTCAACGACGTGAATGCGCCGGTGCTCATCCAGCGCCTCGGTCTCGCGTTTGAAGTGCTCAAGAATACCGACGCGGGCGACTACACGGATCTTTTGGAAATCGAGGCGAGCGCGGGCGACGGCTCGACGCATTCGGTGCGTGGCACACTCATCGGCCGCGGCAACGAGCCTCGCATCGTCGGCATCAATGGCCGCGAAGTCGAAGTGGCTGCCGAAGGTTCCTTGCTCGTTCTCGAAAACGTGGACCAACCCGGCATGGTCGGCACGGTTGGCACCTTGCTTGGTCAGGACAGCGTGAACATCGCCGACATGTCGCTCTCGCGTCTCACCCCGGGCGGCACCGCCTACATGGTGGTCCGCGTCGATCATGAACCGAGCGAGAAAGCGCGTGAAGTGATCAAGGCCAATCCCGCGATCAAGCTCGCGAAGTTCGTGCAACTGTAACGCGCTGGTTTTCGCGCTGGCTCTTTCAACCCGCGTCGCGATGACGCGGGTTTTTTATTAAGACCCTCGGCGATCCCAAGGAGCAGACACGGTTGCTTGATGTTGCCTTGCAGCGCGCGATCGCGAGCATGGGCGCGTGATTGCTTCCGTCGCTTTCCGGAACTTCAAGGCGTTGCGCAACGCGCATCTCGCGCTCGCGCCGTTCAACCTTGTCATCGGCCCAAATGGCTCGGGCAAAACGAGTCTGGTGGAGGCGTTGATGCGATTGAAAACGCTGTCGCGTCTTCCGCTGCGCGAACCTGTTCCGCGGGAATCGCGGGAGTTGGCCGACGGTCCCGAAATCACGTTTCGATTTTTGCCGCCCAACGAAACGGTGGAAGCTGTGCTTGCGTGCGAATCCGATGTGCGTTGCGACCTGCTGCAAGTGACGCCTGCGGACGATGCGTGGCCCGCATTGCGTGATCGAATCCAAGGCATGCGCAGCTACGTGCTGGATCATCGCGTGATCGCCAGTGCCGCGACGCCCGGTCAGAATTCCGAACTCGCGAGCAATGGCAGCAACCTCGCGGCGGTGATCGCTCAGCTCGAAGCGAAGCATCCCGAGAGTTTTGCGGCGTTGCGTGACGAACTTGTGCGGATTCTTCCCGAGTATGCAGACATCGCCTGCCGGCCGCGACCCGATGGGTTGATTGAGCTCGGGTTGATTTTGAAGGATGGCGGCCAGCGCATCGCCGGCGACGCGATTTCCCAAGGCAGCCTTTATCTCCTCGCGTTGCTGGTGCTCGCGTTTCAACCCGCTCCGCCGTCGGTGCTGTGCATCGAGGAAGTGGATCGCGGATTTCACCCGCGCTTGCTGCGCGATGTGCGCGATGTGTTGTACCGGTTGAGTCATCCGGCGGGATTTGGACTCAAGCGCGCGCCCGTGCAGGTGATCGCGACCACGCATTCGCCGTATCTTCTGGATCTTTTTGGCGACCATCCGGAGGAAGTCGTGATCTCGGCCAAACACGGATCTTCGGCGACGTTCTCACGCCTCGCGGATCGCGCCGATTTGCAGGATCTGCTCGGCGACGGGACATTGGGCGATATCTGGTATTCCGGGATTCTCGGAGGCGTGCCGGAGGAATCGCATGACTGAGCCGCATGCGCCGTGGCGGCTGGCCATCCTGAGCGAATCACCGGCGGATGAAACGGCGCTTCGCGTGCTGGTCGAGGCGGTGTTGCGCGCACCGGTCACGTGGGTGATGCCGTCGCTACGCGCACGCGGCTGGCCTTCCGTGGCGCAAGTGATGCCCGCGGTGATCCGGCATCTGCATTTCAACACCGATGCGGACGGGCTGGTCGTCGTGGTGGATTCGGATGACTCGGTGACACACACCGCGGAGCATGACGCGCCCGGGTATTTTCATCCGCGCTGTCGCATGTGTCAGTTGCGCGCGATCCATCGCCAGACGACCAAGAAATTTCCGCCGGCGCACGGACGTGCACGCATCCTGCGAGCCATCGGCGTGGCCGTGCCTGCGGTCGAAGCGTGGTATCTTTGCGGACGCGACGAACGTGTGACGGAGGAAGCCTGGGCGCGCGGACAGGAAACGGGAGTGCAGCCTTACACGCGGGGAGAACTAAAATGGCGCGTTTACGACACGGACCGCCCGAGTCTCGCGCATGAGACCGAGCGGGCGTTGGTCGAAGTTGCGCGACATCGCAAAGATACACGGCGCCTGGAGCATGAGTTCCCGGGATTCGCTGCGCTCGCGAGGGATCTCCGCGCATGGCGTCGCTAACAAGATAGTTGACGTATCAACAATCGATCCTGTAACGGTGCGGGCATGTCCGATCCCGCGTTCGATATCGTCAGTGCGGTCATGGCCACGGCCAACGCGTTCATGCGCGAAAGCCAGCGGCTGTTTCGTCCGTTCGGGCTCACCGCGGCGCAATACAATGTGCTGAACGTCCTGGAAGGTGCCGGCGAGGGCATGAGCCAGCGCGCGTTGAGCGAGCTGCTGGTGGTGGACCGCTCGAATGTGACGGGGCTCATCGACCGCATGGAAAAAAACGGGTGGGTGAAGCGGGAGGACGATCCGGCGGATCGCCGCGTTTACCGGATCTCGCTGACGAAAGAAGGCCGGCGTTTATGGAAACGGGTGCATCCACGCTATCTCGAAAGCGTGGCAGCCGTGACGCGCGGGATGGCGCCGCAGACGTTGAAAACAATGACCGCGTCGTTGCGGCGGTTGGAGGATGCCGCGCCTGCCTGGCGTGAGAACCAACGCTAAACCTTCCGCATGTGTGTGGATGCCTGATGAGACGACGACGTGATGAAAGCCGACGGAAATTCACCCGCGCACGGCATCAGGACAGTCCGTACAAAACATCGCCCGATGATATCGCTTTGAGTTGCCCGTGAGTTGTTTCGCTTAACGTTTTTCAATCCCATATGGACTCGCCCGTCTTTCGGCGGTACTCGTACCTGCCTCGTGTCATTGAGTTTTTCGCGGTGCTGATCGCGCGGATGTTGTATCGCGTGAAAACATTCGGCGCCGAACGCATGCCGATGACGGGTGGGATTTTGGTGGTCGCTAATCATCTTTCTTACGCGGATGTCATCGTCCTGCAGCTCGCGTGTCGCCGGCGGTTGCGTTTTGTCGGTTACGAAGGCCTGCGGAATCACTGGTTTCTGAACCTCGTTTTCAAGCTCACCGGCACGATCGCCATTTCCCCGGCCGGCAGCCGGCAGGCGGTGAAGAGGGTGGTCGAAGCACTGCGCGCGGGAGAGGCGGTTTGTCTTTTTCCCGAAGGCGAGATTTCGCGGAGCGGACAGCTCATGCAGATCCGTCGTGGGTTTGAACTCATGGCGCGCAATGCCGGCGTGCCGGTCCTCCCGGTGGCGCACGACGGTCTCTGGGGCTCGGTGTTTTCGTTCTCGGCCAACAAATATCTTTTCAAGTCGCCGCGCATCATGCCGACGCCGGTGTGCGTGTGCTTCGGCAGTCCGATTCTGCCGGAGGAAGCAACGCCGGCGCGTGTGCGCCGCGAGCTGCTCGATCTCGGTTATCAAGCCTTCCTCGAACGTCCGGTATTGCGCCGGCATCTCGGCCACGAAGTGGTGCGCTCGTTGGCGAAACGGCCGCGCTCGGTGCAGGCGATCGACCGCACCGGCGATCGTCAGGTCGTTAAGGCCGCTCGTCTGCTCGGAGTGGCGTCGGCGTTGTCGCGACGGTTGCGGAAGACCATTTCCTCGCGACGCGTGGGCATCGTGCTTCCGCCGGGTGCGGGATCGATGATCGCCAACCTGGCGGTCGTGTGCGCGGGAAAGATTCCTGTGAACCTAAATTTCACCGCAGGCAAAGCTGCTATCGAGGCGAGCCTGCGTAATGGAGAAATCGATACAGTGATCAGCGCGGAGGCCATGAAGACGAAAGTCCCGGCTTTTCCGTGGCCGGAGCGAACGCTGGATCTGCGCAGCGAGGTGCTCGCGGCGGGCAAACCGGCGATTTTGTTCTGGATGCTCGCGGCGTGGGTGGTGCCCAATCAACTGCTGCCCTTCCTGATCGGTGTGCCGAGCAAAGGAGGCGAAGACGAAGCGGGTTTATTGTTCACGAGCGGCAGCGCGGGTGAGCCGAAGGGCGTGGTGCTCACGCATCGAAATATCCTGGCGAACTGCTGGCAGATTTCGTCGCTCTGCATTCTACCTGAGTCGGCCCGTCTGCTGGCGTGCCTACCGATCTTTCACAGCTTCGGTTTCACCGTCACCTTGTGGTATCCGTTGCTGCGCGGCTGCCAGACGATCACGGTGCCGAGCCCGCTCGACACGCGCAAAGTCGTCGATGCGATCCGCGACGAAGAAGTCACGGTCATGATCGGCGCGCCGACCTTCCTGCGTCCGCTGCTGAAACGCGCGGAGCCTTGGGAACTACGTTCGCTGGGTCTGCTTGTTTCGGGCGCCGAGAAAATGCCGCTGGAGCTGTATCATGCGTTCGCGGACCGCTTTCATATCGAGATCATGCAGGGCTATGGCCTTACGGAGACGACGCCGGTCTGTAATGTGAACCAGCCCAATCCGCCGGTGATCACCGAGACGGCCCAGCCGCAGGATTGCAAACGTCTCGGATCGGTCGGCCGCATGCTGCCGGGAATGACTGCGCGTATCATCAATCCGGATACGATGGAGGAATTGCCGCTCACTGAGACCGGCATGCTGCTGCTGCGTGGCCCCAACGTGTTTGGCGGATATTTGAACGATGAGGAGAAAACCCAGGCGGCTTTTCACGACGGCTGGTTTGTGACCGGAGATCTGGCGCGTTTCGACGAGGATGGATTTCTTTTCATCGAAGGCCGACTATCGCGTTTTTCGAAAATTGGCGGCGAGATGGTGCCGCATGGCACGGTGGAGCAGGCGGTCATGAAGGCGTTTTCGTGGGAGGCTGACGACGGTCCGGTCGTGGCGGTTGTCGGTGTGCCGGACGCCACGAAGGGCGAGGCGTTGGTGTTGCTCACGACCCAGCCCTTGAGCGCGGATGATCTGCGCGACCGCCTGCAGGAAGCGGGCCTCGCGACTCTCTGGATTCCCCGGTTGATCAAGCAGGTGGATACGATCCCGATGCTCGGAACAGGAAAGCTCGACTTGAACGGCTGCCGGGAAATCGCGATGGCGGAGGTCGCTGCAGACAGTGATCGTTGACCTCGCACTGGGGAGGGCCCGCGCGTTGACGTTGTCGCCCGACCGCTTTCAGTGCGGCCATGCGAGCAATGCGATTTCTTGGACTTTCGATGGTGGCGCTGGTCGCGCTCCTGATGTCCTCGTGCGCCGCAGGTCCCGCACCTAAATCGCGTGTGGATCAGCGCGCGCCCGCGACGCTGTCCGACAGTGGTGAGCCGATCAAAGCGCCGTTTCGCTATGAGCCGATGTACGTGCGCAATGGTTGTTTCGTCGAATCGGTGCGCGTTTATGACGATTATCTGTCGCGTTTCGCAAATCAGGAAGATCGTTGGGTGCGTGTGCTTCAGTGGCGAAATCGCATCAGCGACACGGAGCTCGGCCTGGGCCACGCCGTGACGGTGTTTTCGTGGAAGGGCCATCTGTGGACCTTTGACATCAACCATGCCTTCACGCGGCTGGCTGTGCCGAACGAACGCCGTGCGGATATCACCGATGTCACGCCCGAGGTGCTCGCGCGTTATGAGAAAGACCGGCCGGTGCTGCCGACGTATCGGCAGGATGGATTTCAGAAAGATTTCCGGAAGGTGCCGGAGTATTTGTTCTACCATAAAAATCCGGACATTCGCGAAGCGACGAGAGTCGCGAGTGAACTCGGGCGTTACCGCCCGGTGCGTGTGCTGGAGTTTAAATACGTGGATCGCGGCAAGACCAAGACGGGCGCGGCGGCGGTCTTCGTTTTCGGCAACCGGCCCTGCTTGTACATGCCCTCGAAAGGCACCCAGGTGGGCCGCATGCGCGTCACGACGATCGAAGATTTGCCGCTGTTGACCCGCTTGCTGAAAGGCGCGTATGCGAGCGTCTCCGACGTGAAATGGCATGAAGGCGGCTACTGGTTGTTTCCGCCGAAGTCGTGATACGATGACGGCGACGGTGCGGCTTGCATGCCCGGCATTTCGACGCTCCACTGCGCGCCCTTCGACGGCGGGTGGACGCCGTCCGGCACATTTTCCCCATGTTCGTTGCGAAGAAAATCCTGATAGCGGACGATGATTTCGGTGCGAGCGGTCTGCTGGCGAAGCGACTGCGCGCGCTCGGCTGCGATGTGCGGCCTGCGCATGCCACGCTGGCTGAGGCCGCGGAGGCGGCGGTCGCGTCCAAGCCGGATCTCGTGCTGGCGGCACTGCGCTTGATCGAGCACGCGGCTGGCGGCGCGGATGGGTTGCGGCGACGGTTCAACGCCCCGGTCGTGTTTATGGCTCCGCACGCTGGAGCGGGTGCGGCGGCGGGATTGGAGCCTCTCGATTATCTGCTAGCGGACGGAAACGAGCGGGAGATCACGCTCATTTTGTCGGCGCAATGGGCGAGGGTGGAAGCGTTGCGCAGTGAACAGGAGATCCTCAAAAAATTGCGCGAGGAAGAAGCGCTTGCCGATCTCGGCCGCACGGCGGGCCAGGTGGCTCATAAATTCAACAACTTGCTGACCACGGTCGCCAGCGCGTCGGCATTGATCCGGATGGAGCTCGGCAACGATGCTCGAATCAACGGGCATATCGAAAAACTGGATACAACCGTGGAGCGCGGAGCGGCGATATGCCGGCAGTTGCTCACGAGCGCAGGACGTGCGCCCGGCGCGCCATCCCCGGCGTCGGCGGATGCGATCCCACCACCGCTGCCGCCGGTCGCGAAGAGCGCGGGTCTGCACGGCGCCGTGCTCATCGTGGATGACGACGAGTCGGTGCGCGCCTTGGCGCGCTGGGTGGTGGAGCGCGAAGGTTACCCGACCGTCGCCGCGCGCGATGGCGACGAAGCGTTGGAGAAGTTTCGCGCCGATCCCGGCGCGTTCGGGCTCGTCTTGCTCGATCTGACCATGCCGCGTGTGAGCGGCTCGGAAGTGCTGGCCGGCCTCCGTGCGGTGCGACCCAATGTGCCGGTGGTGGTGGTGACCGGTTATGATGCGACCACGCTGCGCGAAATCGAACGCGCGGGGATCAATGGGTTTCTCCAAAAGCCGTTCAGCCCGGATGCGCTGCGGGCGATTTTGCATCGCTGCGCCGGCACGTCGCCGAAAGCGGGATGATCAACGCGTCTGTGGAGCGACGAGTTCGAATCCGAGATCGAAGCTGATCTCCACGGTGTTCTCCGCGCGGATCAGCCCGAAAAAAGCGGTCGGTGGAGTGATCGCAAAATCGGACATGCGCAACGTCTGCCGAGCCAGGACGCGGAAACGCGTCGCGCTTTCCTGTTGCACGCTGGCGGTGATGACGAGCGGGCGGGTCTCGCCCGCGAGCTGGAGTTCGCCGCGCGCGATGACGCGATAAGCGGGCCATGAGGCGGAGGATTCCGCGCGTTCAAGCGAGTCGACGGCGATGAGTTGAAAAATGATTTCGGGGGCGCGCTCGTGACGGAGGGCGCGAAGAAGATCGGCGCGCATGCCGGGTTTGTCGCAACGCAGCGAGGCCACGGGGATCATGATGCGGGCATCGGGGAGCGCAGGGGAGGCTCCCGCTTGAGCGTTGAGCGCCTGGCCGAGGGCAAATGCAACGACGCGGGGGCCGGGTGCGATCGTCGCATGAATGTCGGATGTATCACATTCCCAACTACCGATACTCGCGCGACCGGAGATGGAGACACGGCTGTCGGAGGTTGTTTTGAAAACAAAAATCGCCGGCTTATCGCTGCCAGAACCCATCGCGGCGAGGCAGGCGAAAGCCATCCACAAAACCGCCGCCCACGACCAGCGATGGCCGGGGCGGCGGGCAATACTGACAGAACAACTCATGGACTGACTTACGACTCAGTCGTGCTCCGGATGAGCCGCCACACGATTTTCACGGTGACGTCGTCGCCGGTGCGCACCATGCCCATGAAGGTCGGCGGCTTGATGCCGAAATCGGTCATCTTGACCGGGGCTTCGGCTTCAAGCTGCAGCGAACCATCGGCGAGCAGGGATACGCGCGGACTGAGAGTGATTTCACGGGAAGCGCCCGCGAGTGAGAGCCGTCCGCGAACGGTCCAGACTTCGGCTGCGCCGGAGGCGGCAGGCTTGGCGGGCAATTCGATCGAGGAAGCATCGAACACGATCTGCTTGTGAGCGTCGCTCTTGAGCGCGGTGTACATGCGGCTCTTGAGGCCTCCAGATTCGTGGTCGAGCGATTCGGCGGCGAGCGAGAGTCGTCCGCTGACGGCGGCGGGATTGGTGAGATCGATTTCGCCGGAAGCGCGCAGGCTCTCGACCTGCCAGTCGTGAAGGGTCGATGTCCCGGAAACGACGGCTTTGAATTCAGCCGAGGACCAGCGGCCGGCCCGCGGGGCCTCCGCGGCCGATGCGACGGCCGCGGAGACGAGCGCGAGGAGCGCCACTGACATGGATTTGAAAGGAATCATCATGACTGCATGGAGTTAACAGGGAGCGATGAGGGCGCTCAGTACGAGAAGGTGAACTCGGCGACCACACCCTGGAAGGAGGGTTTGCGCCAGGCCTGCACGCCGCTGACATTGCCCTCGATGGAGCGGAAGTCGGACATGCGCTCATTCACGTACTCGAGCTTGAAGAGGATCGACTTGAACAGCCAGTAGCCGCCACCGACCTGGATGCGCTGCACCCGGCCGTCGCTTTCGATACCGCGGAGCTTGTCGGCGTAGGCGACGTTGTATCGAGCATTTGCATACAAGCGATCCGTGAAGCGATAGACCGCGTCGAAGGTGGCGTACTGCCAGCTTTCTTCGCCGGTGATCACGTCTTCGCTGACGTAGCCGACATGGCTGTAGAGTTCGTAGTTGGGTTTGTACCACGTGGCGTCCACTTGGTAGGCGGTGAGGCTCTTGCCGGCGCCGACGAAGATATTGCCGGGGCCGTTGCCGTTATCGAAGACGCCGTTGTACTGACCGCCCGAACGGCTGGAGCGGTAAAGGTTGGAGAACGATGTGCTGCGGGTGTTGTGGTCGAGCGTGTAGGCCGATCCCGAGATACGGAGGTTCTCAAAGTTCATCCACAGCTTGCCGTGCATGCCCATGTTGCGGCCACTTTCGAAGGTGCCGGTTTCGGAACCGCTGCCCACGCCCACGAGCCAGTTGACGGTCGAAGGCTTGCTGAAGATCTCAACGCCGACCTCGGTGGCGGACGGATCGATCAGCGTGTTTCCGATAAACGTGTTGCGCTGACCGCGGGCGTTGTCGGTGCGGCGATAGCGGTGGTCGCCGAAATCGATGTCGAACTGACCGGCCTTCACGTTGGCGATGGCCATGATCTGCTTGAGCACGGGCACCTCATCGAGCGGCGCGGGCAGGCTGCGCATCAGCATGTAGCCTTCGTGGCCCTGGAGCTGGTTGGCGTGCGCCTTCGTGCTCAGGTAAACGTCGAAGTAAACTTCGAGCTGGCCGTCGAAATCTGCGAGAAATTCGAAGCTGCCCCAGGCCGTCTGGAAGCCGGGCTCGAGGCGGGCGGGGGAAACGGTGTTGGTGCCCACGACGACATTCTTCTGCTGCAAAGCCTGGAAGCGGCCGGCCGAAGTCATGCCCGTGAAGAGCTCGAAGCCGGGACCGCTGGCGATCTTGGCGTTCATCTCGTCGTAGCGCGAGTGATCCATCCACGACCAGTCATCGGAGCGGAAGCGCTCCCAGCCCGGCTTGAAATTACTGACGTCGAGGTTGAGGGCGACGTTGGAGGATTTTGAGACGGCGACGGGAGCGGCCGGCGCGGCTGGTTGCGCGGGTTTTGCTTCGTCCATCGCATCCAGGCGTGAGCGCAAGGATTCAAACTGGTTTTTAAGCTGCTCGTACTCGCCGCGCGGAACGTAGTCCGAATCGGCGGCAAAAGCCGGAGCTGCGGCGGTCAGCGCCAGAGAGGAGACGGCGACCAGGGTTCGTAGGGTGGTAGTTGTCATGAAGAGTTGTCTTTTGGTTGGGCTGCGCCCTGTGGCGCATCACGCAAAACATGCTAGCCATCGCTGCCAGGTTGGGCTGCGCACTTCTTGTCCTTCTTCGCGCGGTCCCAGCCAAATGGCGCAGAAACTTATTTGCGGCACTCTGATCAGGGGGGCGTGTACAAGAAACGCGGATACGCAAATCCGCCCCGTGCGTGCGCTTAATCGAGGGAGGAATCCTTCGGCAGCGCGAAGCGGAAAGTCGCGCCTTCACCGGGCACACTTTCCGCCCACACGCGGCCGCCATGGCGGTCCACGATGCGTCGTACAGTGGCAAGTCCTACGCCGGTTCCTTCGAAATCCCTCGAAGAATGAAGCCGGGAAAACGCGCCGAAGAGACGGCCGGCATACTTCATGTCGAAGCCGACGCCGTTATCGCGTATCCGGAAAGTCACTTCACGGGCATTGTCCTGTCGCTCCACGGCGATATACGCGGGATCGCTGCGGCGCGTGTATTTCACGGCATTGGAAAAGAGATTCACCCAGACTTGGCGAAGCAGATCGGGATCGCCGCGGACAACGCCGAGCGGCGCGATGGACCATTCGACGCGGCGGTCGCCGATGTCGGGCTGCAATTGCGCGAGCGTTTCGCGGACCAGTGCGTCCATGTCCACGTCCTTCGCGACCAGTGGCCCGCGCCCGATCTGGCTGATGGAAAGAAGCGCGGTGACGAGGACGGTCATGCGCGAGGCGGAATCCTTGATGACGGTGAGCTGCTTGCGCGCGGTCTCCGTGAGACTTTCGCCCAGCGTTGTATCCAAAATTTCGATATATCCCTGGATGTGGCGGAGCGGAGCGCGCAGATCGTGCGAGACGGTCTGGTTGAAGGACTCGAGGTCCTCGTTGGCGTCGCGAAGCTCGGCGTTGGTTTTTTCCAGCGCGCGGTTGAGTTCCTCGATCTCGGCGGCGGCCTGGGCGCGCTTGGCCATCTGTTCGTGAAGCCGCATGCGGGCGGTGGCCAGTTCGACAAACACCTCGACCTTGGCGCGCAGAAACTCAGGCACGATCGGTTTGATGATGTAATCCACGGCGCCCGACAGATAGCCGCGGGAAATCCATTCCAGGGTGTTGCCGATGCCCGTGAGAAAAATGATCGGGATGTGGCGCGAGCGTTCGCGCCCGCGAATGAGCCTGGCCGCTTCGAAGCCATCCATTCCCGGCATCTGCACATCGAGCAGGATGACGGAAAAATCGTATTGCAGGACCAGCCGCAACGCGTCGTCCCCAGAATGAGCTTCGATCAAGTTCTGGCCGAGCGGTTCGAGGATCGCGCTGAGAGCCAGAAGGTTTTTAGGTTCGTCGTCGACGAGCAGAATATTCGTGGGGGGGGGAAGCGCCATGTCTTGCCGAAGCCCGGGGCGGGGCATTCGACGGGCACCGTGTGTAGCCCGCATCTGTTGCGCAACCCCGACGCCATGCCAGACGGCGGAAAGTGTTCGGAGCGGGCATCGCCTGGCTTAACGAAAAGGCCGGCGCCCCGGAGTAGTTGTTTTCTGAATACGTTTCGCAGCCCGCCTCTTCTTTGCAAAGAGCTGCGCCGGAGCTGAAGCGACGATCACTCCTCGCGGCGGTAGGTGACGAGGTAGCGCTGCGGATCGGTGCCGGTGGCAAACGCTTCCGGGGATCGACCGTCCAGACCGTAACAGACGCGCAGACGATCGCCGGCGAGTTGGAAAATCGCAGGGATATTCCGGCCGTTGTTCGCACCATGCGAACATTGGAGAAGAAGGCCGGCGGGCGTTGCGGAGTCCGAGATCTCGTAGTGTCCGCGGTCGTGGATGTCGCCGGCGAAACGCACCCAGTATTGTCCGGCGCGAAGAGTGAGGCGCATCGATTGGAGCGCCAGCGCGGGTGCGGCCTGTCCGCCGAGCTCGGCCTTGAAAGGCTGCCAGTTGCCTTCGATGGGGTGGGAGATGGGCATGGCGTCAGGCGCGGCGGGTGATCTCGCGGATGCCGGTCTCCACGGTGGAAGGTGTATCCAAGTCTTTGATACCCTTGGCGCCGAGCTCGGCGAACTTCCGCGCGCCGGGCAGCACATTGCTTTCGAGAGAACCGATGGCGGAGTTGTAGCCTTTGACGGCGTTTTCGAGTCCGCGCCCGATTTTCTCCAGATGGTCGGAGAACACGCTCAAGCGATCGAAGAGTTCCCGGCCGATGCGGCTGATCTCGTCGGCATTTTGGGAGACGGCTTCCTGGCGCCAGCCGTACGCGGCGGCCTTGAGCAGCGCGATGAGCGTGGTGGGCGTGGCGAGGAGGACTTTGCGTGCGATCGCGCGCTCGAGCAGCGAGCTGTCGGATTGGAGCGCGGCGGTGAGGAAGTGGTCGCCGGGGATGAAAAGCACGACGAACTCGGGCGCGGGCTGGAATTGCTCCCAATAATTTTTCGCACCGAGGGCATCGATGTGGCCGCGGATTTTCTGTGCATGCTCGGCGAGACGGAGTGCGCGGATGGTTTCGTCGGGCGCTTCGATCGCTTCGCGGTAGGATTGCACGGGCGTCTTGGCATCGACGACGATGCGCTGGCCGCCGGGCAAACGCACGACGAGATCGGCGCGGAGGGAGCCGGATGTTTCCTGTTCGGAGAAGTCTGCGTAGGGAAGCATGTCGGCGAGCTCGACGACGCGACGAAGCTGCAACTCGCCCCAACTGCCCGCGTAGCTCGTGGAGCTGAGCGCCGTGGACAATTTCGTGGCTTCGGCCTGGAGTCGGAGTTGGGCGGAGCCGAGCGATTCGAGTTGCTGGCCGAGCTGGCCGTAGGCGCGGGCGCGGGCTTGCTCGATTTCACCGATCTTGGCGTCCACTTTTTCAAGCGATTCCTTGAGCGGTTTCACGAGCGCATCGATCGCTTGCTGACGCGCGGAGAGATCGCCTTCGGCCTTTTGCTGGAATTGCGCGAGCGAGGCACGTGCGAGTTCGAGAAAAGCGGTGTTGTTGCTCTTCAGCGCATCGGCGGACAGGGCCTTGAATTCAGCGGTGAGGCGCGTGTGCGCCTCGGTGAGGGTGCGCAGTTTCTCCTCGGTCGCGGCGCGTTCGGCCGAGAGCGAGGTCTCCAGGCGGACGTTCTCGGTGGTGAGGCGGACCGCTTCGGCGCGGGTGGCGGACAGGTCGTTTTGGGTGCGGGTGAGTTCTTCCTCGCGGGCGCGCAACCGTTCGGTGAGCTGGCTGAGCGGAGCGGCGGTCCGGTTGCGAACGACCAAGGCGGTGATCACCACGGAAATAATGGAAGCTAGGAAGATGAGCGCGATGTCCACCCGGGCAGCGTTTGGGGTGCCGTGGGGAGTGGCAATGCTGCGATGGGCGCTGCGAAAGAAGAAAGTTGGCCTCGAATGTCGCGTGGGCGAGGGCGCTTCTTGACACAGCGTTTGTGCGTCGGCAAACACACGCCTCGTTGACCTCGCACGTCAGCATTTCACAGGCCCACCCCAGCCGGTCCAGCCCGCTCACTATGTTCACGGAAGCAGCCATGTCCGCGCCCGCGGATACGATTGAAAAACCCTTGGTGCTTATCGTCGATGACGAATACGGACCGCGTGAATCCATTGCGTACACGTTGTCCTCGGAATTCGACGTGGTGACGGCCGAGCGCCCCTCGGAAGGACTCAAGCGGATACAAGAACGCCCATTTTCTGTGGTGTTGCTCGATATCCGCATGCCGGAGATGGATGGCATCCGGACCTTGCAGGCGATCCGGGAGCATGATCGCGACGTGTCGATCGTGATGCTAACGGGCTACGGCACCTTGCAGACCGCCCAGCAGTCGATGGTGCACGGGGCGAACCAATATCTGCGCAAGCCGCCGGATATTTCCGAATTGATCCAGGCCGTGCGCAAGCAGGCGCAGGCGGCGGGCGAACGGCGCCAGCAGACGCGCCTGAACCGCGACATGGAACAGATGAATGCGGCGCTCAAACGGGAGATCACCGCGCACGAGCCGCATATCTGGCAGGCGCGAGCGGCGGTCGAGCTGGTGCACGATCTGGCCAATCCACTGACGGTGATGATCGGTTACGCCGCCTTGCTGGTGCAGGAGGCAAAAAAGGCGGCGCGCCGCGATCCCGAGCAGGCCGAAAAATTGCGCAGCTACGCCGAAGTGGTGAGTCGCGCGTCGGAGTATTGCCATCACCTCGCTGACAATTGGCGGCAGACGACGCGCAAGGCCGCGGAGTTTGTTGAGCTCGATCTGGTGACGCTCGTCCGCGACGTGAAGGAAGTGATCTTTTTCAACAACCCGCTCATTCAATTCACCGGGCTCTCCCGCGCTATGGTGCGAGGTTCACAATTTGAACTCACGCGGGTTTTCCAAAACCTGGTGAAGAACGCGCTCGAAGCAGCGGCGACGAAAGTCGTGATCAACTTCAGGGAGGTCGATCAGCATCTGGAAATTTCCGTAGCGGATAATGGCGCAGGCATGGATGCGGAGACGGCGCGCAAAGCACTCAAAGGAGGATTCACGACCAAGACTCACGGCACCGGTCTGGGCCTCGGCATTTGTCGCCATCTACT
This sequence comes from uncultured Opitutaceae bacterium, assembly GCA_964573305.1. GTDB lineage: Bacteria > Verrucomicrobiota > Verrucomicrobiia > Opitutales > Opitutaceae > Nibricoccus. The sequence goes on along the minus strand of CAZNJG010000001.1, from coordinate 146,993 downwards.
TGGCGTGCATGGAGCGACCTTCACCGTGGAAAGTGAAGTGAAGCGCGGCACGACCATGCGCATCGTGTTTCCGTTGGTGAAAACGTGAACGTTGCGACGTGGCTTGCGCGGTGATGAGCCTGCCCGCCGGTAAAGGCATTGACGAATGGGGCGGCGTCACGCGCTGATGAGGCGATGATATTCACCACCGCACTTTGGGCATTGATCGCGGCCGTGATCATTGGCGTGGCCGCGTTGTGCACCAATCCGTCGCGCCGCCTCAATCGGATGGCGGCCGCGGTTTGCGCGCATTTCGGCCTGTGGGCGTGGTGGTTGCACCAAGCGTTCCTGCATCCGACAGAGACGGTGTGGCGCGAAGCGTCGGCGATCACGGCGGTGGGCTTGATCTGGCACTGGTGGATGTGGCTCGCGACTCTGCTATCTCCAACGGAAACATGGACGCGGCAGCTGCGCACTTCGTGGCCGTGGCTCGCAGTTTGGGCGGTGCTCGCGTTGATCGTGTCACTGACGGAGTTTGTGCAGATAATGCCGGGCGCGCAGGTCGTTTATGGCGCGGGCTACTACTGGTTCGCGGGCGGATATTTCACGGCCGCGACGGTGTTGATGGTGTACGCTTTTCGGCGAATGCGGAAACTGGATGGGGGAGGTCGTCTCGACGGCCAGCTGTTGATTCTCGGCGGAGCTCTGAGTGCTTTTTGCGGACTCGCGATGAGCACGCTCGATCCCCAAGTGCCCGATGCGGGCCTGCTGCGCTTGATGCCGCTCGTCGTAGTCTTGTGCGTTGGCGGTACGATCTGGGCGGTGACAACATCGCGCATTCTCAATGCCCGCCATATCACGGTCCTCGGACTCGAGCGCATCGGTTTGGTGGCGACGGTTGCTCTCTTCGTGTGGGGACTACAACAAGTGGCCGAACGGTTCATGCCGGGCCCGGCGGCGTTTGTACTGGCGCTCGCCATCGGCCTGTGGATCGCCTCGGAAATCGCGCCGTGGTTCGATGAGTTGTTTCAACGTCAGGCGCGACGGAACCGCATCCGTCATTCCGCCTTTGAAGTAGCGCGTGAAAATCTGCGGCCCGATGCGATGGGTGAAGCGTATCTTCAGTTGCTCCGTGAGTGGGCCGGCTGCGAACGCGTGTTGATTCTGATGGGCGCGAACGGCCGGCTGACCGGCGACGGCCTGGAGTTCGCGTCGGATTCCCCCGAGATGAAAACGCTGGGCGCGCTGCGCTGGATCACGCCCGAGCGACTCGAACGGGAGCGGCTCACGCCCGAGCGCAAGGTGTTGCGCGGGTTGCTCGAGACGCACAGGCTGGGTGTGCTGGTCTCGAGCATCGGACCGTCGCCTGCGTTCGTCGTGGGCCTCGGCGAGCCGTATTCACGACGTCCCTACACGTATCCAGAAATTGGATTGTTGCTGCAGCTCGCTGCGATCATCGAGAACTCGCTCTCGCGCGCGCACTATCTGCTCAAGACGCAGCACGCGGAGCAGCTGGCCACGGTCGGTATGCTGGGCGCCAGCATCGCGCACGAAATCCGCAATCCGCTGGTTTCAATCAAGACCTTCGTGCAGCTGTTGCCGGATCATTATCAAGAGCCGGCCTTCCGGGAAAAATTCTTTCGACTGATCGGAGACGAGGTCGGGCGCATCGATCGTTTGACGGAACAGTTACTGGATCTTTCCGCCCCGCGTGTGTTCATGTCGAAGACCGTGGCCGTGCATCCGTTGCTCACCTCGTGCCTAGATTTATTGGTCTCCAAGGCTGAAGATAAAGGAATTGGGCTCCTTACGGAATTTAGCGAGGACGCGGAGTCGGTTTTTTCGGATCCAAATGCTATCAAGCAAGTTATGCTAAATTTGGGCTTTAATGCCATGCAAGCCCTCGAAAAACGATCAGGGGACCGTTGGATTCGATTTAAAACGCGTAAGCTCGTTGATAGTGTTGAAATTGCGGTTGAAGACAATGGCCCGGGATTCACGCCCGAGGTGTGGGCGAGATTGTTTCAACCATTCCAATCCACAAAATCTAGTGGCTTTGGCTTAGGGCTAGCAATTTGCAAAGACATACTGTCTAGTCTGCAGGCGAGCATCACCGCCGACCCGCCTGAATCAGGGCGCGGGGCGACGTTCCGCATCGTCCTGCCATGTCCGCCATCACCTACCTCTTAGCCACGCGCGATCCCGAGCTGCTTCGGGCGTGGTGGGTGCGCGTGCCGGCCGACGCGCGGGTGGTGACCTTGAATGACTTGAAAAGCGGAGCCCGTCTCCCGCGCGATCTTCCGACGATCGCGGTGGTCGACGAAGCGGTGCTGGGGGATCTTCCTCAGTCGTTGCGCGAATTTCCCTTGGTGTTTGTGGGCGAGCGATCGGGAAAGGCCTACGAACAACTGAACCTCGCTGGCGCGGATGTGCGCGTAGTGCTGTCCCAAGATGACAGCCGCACGCGGCTCGGTGACTTTCTTCCGTTGCTAGAAACAATCGTCGCGCAGGGCGCCGCGGAGAAACTAGCCCGCACTCAGGAGGACGTACGCATCGCCCATGTGTCGAGTGCGGCTCAAGCGACGGTAGTTTCTGAGGATGCGTGGTGGGACTGGTTGCACGATTTGGGCGACAGTCTCGATGATCGCGAGCAGTTGCTGGCGGCATTCCGACGTGGCGTGCGCCGCTGGCTGCACACCGAACAGGTGATTTTTTTCCTTCCGCATGAAGATGGCTGGCGCGCGGATCGCGGCGGTGCCGTTTGCGGAAACAACGATGTGCTGGCGCGGCATTTGTCGCGGCTTCCGGTGGCGATCGATGGAAGAACGTCGATCGCGGGCGTGGAGCCTGTAGTGGAACTTTCACTACGCCGGCGTCTCGCCGAATGGGGGCTGCAGCTGATCGTGCCGATGCACGACAACGGCCGGCTCGCAGGCTGGGTCGGACTCGGCATGCGCGAGGATGGTCAGCCATACTCGGCGGAGGATATTGCCCGCGCGCGGAAGATTGCGCGCTTGTTGCGACGGATGCTGGAACGCCATCAACCGGCGCCGGCGGTACGGCCCGCAGAAACTGCGGCGGGTTCGTTGCCCAGCGTGCAACGTGCTGAGCGAATCGGTTTACTGCACGATCTGGCGCTCACGCTGAATCACGAACTGGGCAACTCGCTCGTATCCTTGACGGCACTACGCCACAAACCCGGTGCGGAAACAAATTCGCCGGTGTTGCTCGCGGCGATCCGCCGTGACATCGCCGCGCTTGAGGCGATCAATCGTCAGCTCGCGGCCTTGCCGACTTTCCTGGAATCGACCGCGGAGCGGGTCGATTTGCGCGGACTGGTGCACGCCGTGGCCCGCAAATGCGGCATCGGGGTCGAGACGGATTCGCAGGAGGTGCTGCTGGATGTCGTTCCAAAGCTCGTCGAGTTCGGACTCGAAGCGATCGTCGAGAGCGTTGCAGAGAATCGTCCCGGCCTTGGCAAAAACGATCTCATGCTGGTGCTGAGTCACACGGGCTCCGGCTCCGACAAACACGCGGTGATATCGCTGCGTGGAGATGGGCTTGTGCTGGAAGGCGTGTGGCCCGCGCCACAACCAGGCGCGGCGCCTACGCATGGCCGCATCGGTGTATTTATCGCGAAGGAGGTCGTGCGCCTGCACGGCGGTGTGCTCACCGTCAAGGAAGGCCGGCATGGTGCCGAGATCGTGATTTCAATCCGGCGTTGGTGAACGGTTTTGTGACTGGATTCGGCGGCAGGTGGCTTTACCGTGCGCGCGTTTTCCCATGTCATCCAAGCAGCCGCTGAAAATCGTCATCACTGGAATCACGCGCGGACTCGGTCGCGCCCTCGCGGAAAAATACATCGCCATGGGCCACACGGTGATTGGCTGCGGTCGCGGCGCGGACGGCATTTTCGATCTGCGTTTCGCGCATCCCGCGCCGCACGACTTCGCGGTCGTGGATGTCTCCGAATCGACCAAGGTCGATCTGTGGGCGGAGAAAGTTTTGGCGGTGCACGGCGCGCCTGATTTTTTGCTCAACAATGCCGGCGTGATGAACGCCCCCGCGCCGCTATGGGAAGTGCCGGCGGATAAATTTGCCCGTGTGCTCGATGTGAATGTGAAGGGCATCGCCAATGTCGTCCGGGCATTTGTTCCTGCGATGATCGCGGCGAAAAGCGGTGTGATCGTGAACTTCAGCTCCGGTTGGGGCAGGTCTGTGTCGCCGGAGGTCGCGCCCTATTGCGCATCGAAATGGGCGGTCGAAGGGCTGACCCGCGCGCTCGCGGAAGAATTGCCGCAAGGGCTCGCCGCGATTCCGCTCAATCCCGGCGTCATCGATACGGAGATGCTTCGTCAGTGTTGGGCAGATGGCGCCGCGCAGTATGGGAAGGCTGACGCGTGGGCGGAAAAAGCGGCTCCTTTTATCCTCGGTCTCGGCGCCAAGGACAACGGGCGTCCGCTGAGCGTGCGCGAATTCGAAAGTTGAATACACCTTCGCGAAACGAAGCGCGGACGCTCACGGATTTCGACGCTTTGATTCGAGATCGACCCAGCGCAGCAGGACCACGGCGAGCGCGCAGGCGGTGAGGAGAATCGCCGGATTTTGCAGGTGAAAATCGATCCAGCAATGCGTCACCAGCAAGGCGAGGCCCAAGCTGAGCAATAAAGCGGGTGAATTTTTCCAGGTGCGCCGGCGGACCCACGCGAACGCGGCAGCACCGAGCAGAAGGACGAGCGGGAGCGAACCGACAACACCGAGCTCGGCGAGAAATTGCAGGTAATCGTTGTGCGCATGTTCATAGTAAAACATGCGCCCGGGGTCCCACGCAGGTTGATAAATCGCGGGGTGATGTTGTTGGAAAAGAGGAAACAGAAAACGGAAGCAGCCTGCGCCCCAACCGGTGACAGGTTGCGCCTGCGCCATTTCCCACGTCGCTTGCGCAGCAATCTGGCGCGACTCGATCGAGGCTACGCGATCCGAGTTGAAGAGCTGTTGAAATTTATCCGCAGCCTGGGCGAGTTGGAGTTGTCGCGCGCTCAACCAGGCGAGTCCGGCGAGACACACGGCGACCGCCGCGACGAGCGGGAGGTTCGGACGGCGTGCGCTGCGCAGGAGGTGGATGATTCCCATCACGATGCTCACCGCGCCGAACACCAGCATGAGCAGAGTCGATGCGCGGGAGAAACTCAGCGTGACGATCAGCGCCAGGATGACGGCGCAAACCACAAACACTGGCGCAGGACTCGCGCGCTGGACGTGGCGCTCCGAGTGTCGTTGGTGCCACGCAGCCACCGCGATCGCCGCAGCGAGAAGGAGATTAAAATACGCCCCGGCGTGATTTTTGTAGAGGAAGGTGGCGACCGCGTAATGCGTGCTCGGCTCGATGAACCAGAGAATTTTTCCATTGCCCGCCACGTGCTGAAGAATGCCCATCACCGCGAGCAAGGTGCCGTTGAGCACGAGCAGTGACAGCAAGCCGCGCAGCATGGCGCGGCGCGTCAGCCCGATCCAAAGCGCGCAGGAAGTCATCCACGCCGAAGACCAGATGAGCAGCGCGCGCCAGGGATTGGAGAGCGAGAACGGCGTGTCGGCTCCGGACGGCAGCCACGCGATATGATCGATGCGCTCCATCCACCATGCGTCGCTGTCGCGTACATAGCGCCACGCGGGATTCATTGCTTGAACAAACACGAATATCAGCAGCGCAAGGCCGAGCCAGAATCCGGGAAATTTGAGCAAACGCCGGATCGGCAGGTAACGGTAACTGCGTCCGTCGCGACTGTATTCGCCGATGTGAGTGCGCGGGATAAGTGCGAGCGAGAACGCACTCGCGGAGAACAGAAAACTCACGATCTGACTCCACACGTGCATCGTCCCAAGTGCCCACGGGAGGAAGCAAAGATGCGCGCCGCTCAAGGCGACGAGCGCGATCTCGAGCGGATGAAGTCGCGCGGGTTTTTTGCGCGAAGAAAAGGACACGGTGGGCGTGGGGGAGGTGGGGAAGCGGGACACCACGATGCGGAAACAATCGGGAACGAGAGCGCGCGTAAATGCCGAAGAGGCGCGAGTTCAGCGTCCGCCGCGTCCAAAAAGAACGACGGGAATCGTGCCGAGCAGGATCTTGAAATCGAGCCACAGGGACCATTGGTCAATGTAGGCGAGGTCGAGGCGCACCCAGTCTTCAAACTCAGCGATTTTATTGCGTCCGCTGATCTGCCACAAACAGGTCAGACCGGGGCGAACGCTGAGCCGGCGACGATGCGCGTCGTTGCTGATGCGTTTCACCTCTTCGACGGGCAGTGGGCGCGGCCCCACGAGGCTCATTTCGCCGCACAGCACGTTCCAGAGCTGTGGAATTTCATCGAGGCTGTGACGTCGCAAAAAACGACCGGGCGCCGTGACGCGCGGATCGTTGGCGATCTTGAAAACGGGCCCGCTCATTTCGTTGTGGCGGGCGAGCGAGGCCTGTCGTTTTTCGGCGTCGAGGTGCATCGAGCGAAATTTGAGCAACCAAAACGGTTCGCCGTTGAGGCCCGCGCGCTGCTGGCGGAAAAAAATCGGACCGCGGCTCGTGAGTTTGATCGCGAGTGCGATGAGCAACCCGAGAGGCAGAAGCGCTATCATGAGCACGACGGCGAGCGCGATATCCGTGAGTCGCTTCCACACGAGATGGCTCGGAGGTGCGCTCTGCGCGGTGTAGTGAATCACCGGTTCACCGGCGAACCAATCGATGCTCATGCCGAACGGCGACCGGGGGAAAAATCCGGGACGCACGATGACAGAAACACCTTCGCGTTCACAGGCCGCGAGCAAGGGCTGGAGCCCTTGATTGTCGCTGCCCGCGAGATTGACGATCACGGCGTTGACGGAGTGTTCGTGAAGCAGATGGACCAAATGCGCGACTGAGTCCGATCGAGGGTCGAACTCTCCGACGCTTTCGATCAAGTCGCGTTCGAAGTCGGTCAAGGCGTCGCGCAGCCGGGCGTTTTCTTCGATGGTGCCCACCCATAATACGCGGTTGCGGCGCGCGCGGCGGCGGCGAAAGCGGAGCAAGAAACGCCGGGTCCATTCCTGACGCAGGTAAACGAAAAGTCCGCCGAAACCACACGCGAGGAGGATCACGGAACGCGCGTATTGGGCGCGAAAAAGAAAGAGGATCAACACCAGCGCGATGGCGTGGAACGCAACGCTGCGGGCGACGATGAAGACTGCGTTGATCCGGACATTGAGACGTGGCTCGCGGTAGAAACCCTGCCACGCATAGATCAGCGGACCGGAGAGTGCGACGATCGGGAAGAGCCAGAGGTGCTCCGAGAATTTCTCGATTTTGGGCAGATCGAAAAACGGGAATGTGTCGCGCAGGAGGTAAGCAGTGGCCAGAGCGACGGCGAGGAGCGCGGCATCACCGATCTGGAGCAGGAGCGTGCGGAGGTGCCTCGATTGAGAAAGCACGGCGAAGACCGCGGGGCGGAGGCTCAGAACCGGCGCACGTAGATCGCGCCGGTTTCGTCGATAAACGTGAGCACGCCGGGCTCGATGGAGGCGAGACGAAGGCCGAGAGAGGGCTCGATCATGTCGTTCTCGCGGAAAAGACGATCGTTCAAGATCGCCCGGCCGCCTGTATCCGAAGTGCGGATACCAGAAATGCGGAGTCGGTCGATGAATGTCTGGATGCGCGCGCCCAGATTGATGTTTGGCGCCGGCTCTGTCGCTGGCGCGGGTGTTGTTTCCACGAGCGGGGTGACGGCGGGGGCGACGGGTGAAGCGGCGATGGGAGCGGCCGGCTCGATCGGTGCGGGCGGAGGTTCCGCAATCGCAACGGGCGAGGCTGCGGGTGGCGCTGGCGCGACGGGAGTAGCCACGACTGGCGGATTAGCCGGAGCCGACGTCGGGTTGGGCGCGGGCGTCGGTGCGACGGGCTGCGAGGAATCGCGGAGCAAATAGAGCGCGGCGGTAAACGAAAGTGCGATGCAGGCGGCGGCGCCGGCCAGGGAAAGCACGACGATTTTCCCGCGCGAATTTCCACCGGACGACTGTCCGGGGATGGCCGCGGGGCCGCGAGATTGTGGATCGCCCGGCGTGGACGTACCATGACGATGCTGGGCTTTTTTGAGGGCGTCGTTGATCAGGCTCATGGCGTCGTTTTTCAGCGGGTGAGTTTTTTCACATCTTTGATCGCGCGGTGGACATCCCAATAGGTGATCTCGTCGGACTCGCGAATATAGGCGGAGAGAAGCGCTTTATCGCAAAGATTGTTTACGATGCGCGGAATGCCGCGCGAGAAGCGATGGATGTGGCGCATGGCCCACTTCGTGAAGGTGGGCCGGCCGTTCCAGCCGGCAGTCGTCATGCGATGATTGACGTAGTGGGCGAGGTCGTAGGGCGTGAGTGGCGCGAGTTCGCAGTGCACGAGGATGCGCTGGCGGAGCTGGCGAAGTTCGTCGCGCTTGATGATGTCCTTCAACTCGGGCTGGCCCATGAGCACGATCTGGAGAAGTTTTTGTTTGTCCGTCTCGAGATTGGAAAGCAGCCGGATCTGTTCGAGCACCTCGAAGGAGAGATTCTGCGCCTCGTCGATGATGAGGACGATGTCGCGACCGCGCCCGATGCGCTCGAGCAGGATGTGCGTCATCTGGAGCACGAGATCGTTGGGATCGTCGGCACTGGTGGTTTCACCGAGCTCTTGAAGAATCGCGCGGAGCATCTGCGTTTCGTTGACGCGCGGATTGACGATGAGGGCGGTGTCGAAGCGTTCGGGGTCGAGGTCGTTGAGGAAACAACGGCAGAGAGTGGTTTTGCCGCAGCCGACTTCGCCGACGACCACGATGAAGCCTTTGCGCTGCTCCACGCCGTATTTCAGGTGTTGCAAGGCTTCCTGGTGAGTGGGGCTGAGGTAGAGGAATTTCGGATCGGGGGTGATGTTGAACGGCATCTCCGTAAATCCGTAAAAACTCTGATACATGGGCGCTTGGAGTATTGGCGGGCGGCGGCAAAGGCACGTCAATTTCCACTCGAGGGCAAGGTTCCTCCGGGGTTTGAAAGCTCCTTTACATCGCGAGGCGCGGGGCGTTTATCTCCGCATACTCTTCCGCCGTGAATTTGCGCCGCCTGATCGTCTTTCTTTATCTGCTGATATTTTCCGGCATCGCCGTCGGGTCGGGGGTTTTTCTTTGGAAATCGCGCGGGGAATATCTGCATCTGCGCCGCGCGGAGCAGAACGCGAAAGTACGACTCGCCGAAGCGCAGCAGAAATTGCGCGAACAAGAGGTGATTTTGGAGCGGCTGCGGACGGATCGCGATTACGTGGAGATGGTGATCCGCCGGAATCTCGGCTACGCGAAGCCGGGCGAACGCATTTTTTTGTTTTCCGAACAAGAGGAAAACCTCTCGCGTTCACCGGGCGGGCGATGAGGGAAACCCCGGCGCGTGGGAATAAACGTTGCTCTGTCCCGAGGGCGTTTTCTCAATTCCCGCCCGACACGTTTTCCCATGGCTACACCATCGATTATTGAAGCGTTCGAACGCGCCGGACAGGGGCAGGTTTTCGCGTTCTATTCCCAACTCGACGCCGCTGCGCAAAAGCAGCTGCTCGATGAAGCCGCCGAGATCGATCTCGGGGAAATCGAACATCTCAGTCGCACGCTCCTCGGCAAAAGCGCGGCCTCGATCGATCTGACCGGTCTTGAGCCCGCCCCTTATACGCTGTTGCCGGAGAACGGTGGCGATGCGGTGAAGTGGGCGGAAGCGAAACGCGTGGGCGAAGAGGCATTGCGCGCGGGCCGCGTCGCCGCCTTCACGGTCGCGGGCGGGCAGGGCACGCGACTCGGTTACGACGGGCCGAAGGGAACTTTCCCCGTCACGCCGCTCAAACAGAAACCACTTTTCCATGTATTCGCGGAAAAAATACGCGCGGCCGGGCTGCGGTATGGAAAACCGATTCACTGGTTCATCATGACCAGCCATGCGAATCACGTGGCGACGGAATCCTTCTTCAAAGAGAATGAGTTCTTCGGTCTCTCTCCGTCGCGTGTGCATTTTTTCCGTCAGGGACGCATGCCAGCGGTGGATTTCAACGGACGCATTTTGCTGGAGACGCGCGGCTCGATCGCGATGAGCCCCGATGGGCACGGCGGATCGCTGCGTGCGCTCGCCCGCAGCGGCGCGCTGGATCGCATGGCCAAGGAAGGCATCGACACGCTGAGCTACTTCCAAGTCGATAATCCGCTCATTCGTGTGATCGATCCGACTTTCATCGGCTTCCATCTGCTCAGCAACTCCGAGTTGAGCAGCAAGACCGTGCCGAAGGCTTACGCCGGGGAAAAAGTCGGACATTTTTGCGTGCAAAATGGGCACAACGTGGTGGTCGAATATTCCGATCTCCCCGCGTCGTATCAGGAGCAAATCGATCCATCGACCGGGCGCCTGCGGTACATCGCCGGCAGCATCGCGATCCACGTTTTCAACACGGCGTTCATCCGTCGCATGGCCGAGGGCGGCGACGGCGTCGCGCTACCGTTTCATCGCGCGGACAAAAAAATCCCGACCGTGGATGCTGCGGGAAAACCCGTGAAGCCCGAGAAACCGAATGGCGTTAAGTTCGAGATGTTTGTCTTCGACGCACTGCCGTTTGCGAAAAATCCCGTGATCATCGAGACACGCCGTGCGGACGATTTCAGCCCGGTGAAAAACGCGGAGGGCGTCGATTCGCCCAAGACCTGCCGCGAAGATCAACTCCGGCAGTTTGCGCGGTGGTTCACGATGAACGGCGTGGAGGTGCCGGTCGATGCGACGGGCCTTCCGAAGGAGGCTTACGAAGTGTCTCCGCTTTTTGGATACGACGAGGATTCCTTCGCGGATTCCTGGCGGAAACTCCCGATCAAACCAGCGGTCACTGACGGCCTCTATCTGGAATAACCGGCGCCTGCCGCCGCGTCGTTTCCCGTTTCATCCCTTCGATTCACACGCATGAGCACGCTCGAAAAAATCCAAGCAGCCGCCCGCTCGGGCCAATTGCTTCCCAGCACCGCTGAAAATCTCGGCGCATGGCTGGGAGCCGCGTTGCCCCCGTGGGCGGGCGCGAGCATCGCCGAGCTCGTCGAGAAACAGGCATGGGCAGAACTCAACGATCGCTTTTATCGTTATCTCGAATTCGGCACCGGAGGCATGCGCGGCCGCACGATCGGCGTGGTCACGACGAGTGTGGAAACCGGCGCACCCGGCCCGCAGGGTACGCCGGCGCATCCCGCGGTCGGCAGCAATGTACTCAACGATTTCACGCTCGTGCGCGCGACGATCGGACTTTTCCGCTACACGCAAAAATTCCTTACGAAAGAAAACCGCTTCGACCGCCCGAAGCTCGTGATCGCGCACGACGTCCGCCACTTCTCGCGGCATTTCTGCGAACTCGCGGCCTCCACGTGGACGCGTCTCGGCGGCAACGCCTTTATCTTTGAAGGCCCGCGCTCGACACCGCAGCTCAGCTTCACCGTGCGTTATTTGAAAGCGCATGCCGGCGTGGTCATCACCGCCAGCCACAATCCGCCGCACGATAACGGATTTAAGGCCTACTTCGAAGACGGCGGCCAGGTGGTGCCTCCGCACGACAAAGGCATCGTGGCGGAAGTGAACGCGATCCCGCTCGCGGAGCTGGGTGCATATCTCGACAAAAATCTGGAAGGCGTGATCACGCTCGGAAAATCAGCCGACGATGCGTATCTCGCAGTCGCGGCAAAGGCCGTGATCGACGGCAGCGTTTTCAAGAAGACGAAGCTCAAGGTCGCCTTCACCAATATCCATGGCACCGGCGGCATCGCGTCCGTGCCGCTCTTGCTGCACGCGGGGGCGGAGGTCCATGAAGTGCGCGAGCAGATCACATTTGATCCGCGCTTCCCGACGGTGAAATCGCCCAATCCCGAGAACGCGGAGGCACTCGCGCTTGCCGTGAAACTCGCGGAGACGAAGGAACTCGATGTGGTGATGGCGACCGATCCCGATTGCGATCGCATGGGTTGCGCGGTGCGCAATCGCGATGGCTCGATCGAGCTGCTCACGGGTAATCAAATCGGTGCGATGCTCGCCGAGTATCGAATCGGCAAATACAAAGAACTCGGCTGGATTCCCGCGGCGGGCGGCGATTCGGCGGTGCTCGTGAAAACGTTTGTGACTTCACCGTTGCAGGATGCGATCGGGCGCGCGCACGGCGTGAAAGTCATCAACACGCTCACGGGCTTCAAGTGGATCGCGGCGAAGATCCGCGGCTATGAAGATCAATTGAAGGCGCGGTTCCTGTCTGAAGAAGGCGTCGCTCTCGACTACGATGCCACGCCGTTTGAGACGCGTGCGAAGCTGCTGCAAAAATACAGCTCGTTTTATCTTTTCGGTGGTGAGGAAAGCTATGGCTATCTCGGCAACGACTACGTGCGCGACAAAGATGGCAACGCCGCGTGTCTCATGCTCGCCGAGCTCTGCGCTTACGTGAAGAGCCGCGGTCTCACCGTCTCGGAATATCTCGACGAGATTTATCTGAAGCACGGCTTCTTCCTCGAGGGCGTGATCAATCTCTATTACGAAGGCGCGACGGGTGCGGCGAAAATCAAACGCATCCTCGATACGTATCGCTCAGCGCCGCCCAAGGCATTTGGCGATGTGGCAGTGGCGAAGTTTCAGGACTTCGGTCGCGAGACGGTGATCGATGCCGACGGTGAAACCATTCCGTCGCAGGATCTGTATTTTGTTTCGCTCGCGAATGGCTACAGCTTCGCGGCGCGCGGCAGCGGCACGGAACCGAAGATGAAATTCTACCTGTTTGCGCAAGGGAAGGCAGGCAACGCCGCCGAACTCGCGGCGACGAAAGAGCGCGTGAAAGCGGAGCTTGATCGCGTGAAAACCTTCATCGAGGCCGACGCGAAACAGCGCGCGGAAAGCTGAACGCACAACGTCCGCCGATTTTTCGGGCGCGCGTCCTGCAAAGGCGCGCGCCTTTTGTTTAGGCGCGAAGCCGGCGTGTATTCACTTCCTTGATACGCAAAAAAAAGCGGCTTCGCGAAATACGAAGCCGCTTGGGGTGAAAACGAATTGCCTTGTTGGTTAGACGAGCAGGAGCGCGGGCGCCTCGAGGATGCTCTTGAGCGCGCCGAGGAATTGCGCGCCGACTGCGCCGTCGAAGACACGATGGTCGCCGCTGAGCGTGACGGTCATCGTCTGGCCGGGGACGATGTGGCCGTTTTTGATGACCGGCTTCGCCACTGCCGCACCGACCGCGAGGATGGCGGAGTTGGGCGGGTTGATGATTGCGGTGAAGCGCGGGATGCCCATCATGCCGAGGTTGGAAACGCAGAAGGTGCCGCCGGTGTATTCGTGCGGCTGGAGCTTCTTGTCCTTGGCTTTTTTGCCGAGCGCCTTCGCTTCGGTGCTGATCTGGAAAACGCTCTTTTGATGCGCGTCTTTGATGACCGGTGTGATGAGGCCGTCTTCGAGAGCCACTGCGAAGGCGACGTGAGCGGCACCGAAGTAGCGGATTTGATTTCCTTCCCACGAGCTGTTGATCGCGGGAACGCGGCGGAGCGCCTCGGCGCAGCCTTTGAGGACGAAGTCGTTGACCGAGAGTTTGACGCCTTCCTTTTCAAGGCCGGTGTTGAGCTGCTGGCGGATGGCGAGCAGAGGCTCCACATCGATTTCGATGTCCACGTAGATGTAAGGAATCGTCGTGGTGGATTCGACCATGCGTTTGGCGATGACGCCGCGCATGTTGGAAACGGGGACGGCGCGCTCTTCTTGGATGGTACCGGTGCGGGAAACACTGCCGCCCGTGAAGGTGGACGGAGCGGAGGAGGACGCCTTGGCGGAACCCTTCTTGCCGGTGCCGGCTTTCTCGGCGGCGAGGATATCCGCACGGACGATGCGACCACCGGGGCCGGAGCCTTCGACGAGGGAGGGATCGATGCCTTTTTCGTCGGCGAGCTTTTTAGCGAGCGGAGAAATTTTGACGCGCTGACCTTCCGAGCGGGCCGGAGCGGATTTGGTTTCCGTGGATGGCTTCGTGTCGGCGGGAGAAGCCGTGGTGGGTTTTTGCGCGGGCGTGGGCGCGGACTCCGCTTTGGCGGCAGATTGTTTCGGCTCTTCTTTCTTCGGCTCTTCCTGTGCGGGCGGAGCGGCCTTGGCCGGAGCCTCGACGGTCTCGCCGGGCTTGCCGACGGCGCAGAGGGCCTCGCCGATGGCGACCTGGCTGCCAGCGGGTGCGAAGACTTTCAGGAGAGTGCCATCGAAGAAGCACTCGAGCTCCATGGTGGCTTTATCGGTTTCGACCTCGGCGAGCATGTCGCCGGTTTTAACGGTATCGCCTTCGTTTTTGAGCCATTTGACCAGCGTGCCCACCGTCATGGTGTCGCTGAGTTTGGGCATTTCGATGATTTGAGCCATGGAGAGAGGAATCGGAGTTGAACCACGAAACGCACGAAAGGCACAAAAAGGAAAGCCGCTCCGGCTTTCGTACTTTTCGTGTGTTTTGTGGTTAATTTCTAATGTGTTTAAGCGATCGCTTCGAGGGCGGCTTTGAGGACGCGCTGCGGGTTGGGGAGTTGTTCGATCTCGACGGGCGGGCTGTAAATCGCGGGGGCGTCAACGGTCGAGAGACGATGGATCGGACCATCGAGTTCGTCGAAAGCTTCGCGCTGGATCATATCGGAGATTTGGGATCCGACGCTGGCGAACGGTTTTTGTTCTTCGACGATGAGGACGCGGTGCGTCTTTTTCACCGAGGCGAGCACCGTGTCGATGTCGAGCGGGCGGATCGTGCGCAGATCGACGATCTCGACGGAGACGCCGTGTTCCTTTTCGAGAATCTCTGCGGCCTTCAGCGAATGAAGGACGGAGCGGCCGTAGGTGACGATGGTGAGATCGGTGCCTTCGCGCTTCACGTCGGCCTTGCCGAGGGGAATCAGGTACTCTTCTTCGGGTACTTCGCCTTTTTCCCCGTAGAGAATCGTGTTCTCGAGGAAGAAGACCGGGTCGTTGTCGCGGATGGCGGATTTGAGCAGGCCCTTGGCATCGTAGGGAGTGGAGGGGACGACGACCTTCACGCCGGGGTGATTGGCGAGGACGTTTTCCGGCGTGTGCGAATGCGTGGCGCCGACGTTGGTGCCGCCGTTGGCCGGGCCGCGGATGACGATCGGGCAGTTGATGAGGCCGCCGGACATGTAGCGGACGTTGGCGGCGTTGTTGAGGATCTGGTCGAATGCGACCGAGTAGAACGACCAGAACATCAGCTCCATGACAGGGCGGATGCCGAGCATCGAGGCGCCGACACCCATGCCGATGAAGCCGGCTTCCGAGATCGGTGTGTCAACGATGCGTTGCGGTCCGAATTTTTCGAGGAGGCCCTCGGTGACTTTATAGGCGCCGTTAAATTGGGCGACTTCTTCACCCAGGATAACGACGTTGTCGTCGCGGGTGAGTTCTTCAGCCATGGCGTGACGCAGGGCTTCGCGGTAAGTGATGAGTGGCATTGCCGGAAAAGTAGTGAGTAGCGGGTGGCGTGGACGGGAGCGCGCGGCTGTTAGTTGAAGAACAGGCGGCCCTGCGATTTGCGTTCGGAGGGATGGTCTGCCTCCCAATAAACATCCTTCTGGATGTCTTCGACGGTCGGGAATGGGCTGGCTTCGGCAAACTCGGCGGCGTGCTCGGCTTCGGCGCGCGCTTCGGTGTCGATTTTTTCGATGAGTTCCTGCGGGAGGACGCCTTCAGCGACGAGGGTTTCTTGGAAGAGCGTGATCGGATCCTTGGTGCGCTGGTATTCCTCGATCTCGGCTTTGTTGCGATACGTCTTGTCGGGATCGGCGACGGAGTGGCCGCGATAGCGGTAGGTCTTGATTTCGACGACGGCGGGCAACGATTGCTCACGTGCGCGGGTGAGGAGCGTGTCCATTTTCGCGCGGACCTCGTAGAGATCGTGGCCGTTGATGGTATCCCAAGCCATGTCGTAGGCGTCGGCGCGGCGGGCGAGTTCACCGGCGGAGGAACGCGCCTGGCTGGTGCCCATGGAGTAGCCGTTGTTTTCGATCACGAAAATCACCGGAAGATTCCACAGCGCGGCGAGATTGTAGGCTTCGTGCACGGCGCCTTGATTGACCGCGCCGTCGCCCATGAACGCCATGGCGGCTCCTTTGAGGCCCTTGTATTTGACGGCGTACGCGAGGCCGGTGCCGAGCGGGATCTGGCCGCCGACGATGCCGTGGCCGCCCCAGTAATTGCGG
>CAZNJG010000001.1:0-130751 GCA_964573305.1 uncultured Opitutaceae bacterium | reverse complement strand
CTGGGGCGGCCACGGCATCGTCGGCGGCCCCAGTAATTGCGGGAAGGATCGAAGTAGTGCATGGAGCCGCCCTTGCCTTTGGAGCAGCCGGTGACCTTGCCATAGAGCTCGGCCATCAAGGGCTTCGTGTCCATGCCGACGGCGATGGCGTGACCGTGGTCGCGATAGGCCGTGATCACGTGATCGTTTTCTCCCATGAGCGAACAACAGCCCACGGCGACGGCTTCCTGCCCGATGTAAAGGTGAAGAAAACCGCCGATCTTTTTGCCCTGATAAGCGCGGAGGCTGCGCTCCTCGAAACGGCGGATACGCACCATTTTTCGATAGAGCTCGACGCGCGCTTCCGCGGTGAGACTGGCGTTGATCGGCGCGCTGCGGCTCGAAGCAGAGGCGTCCTTTTTCTCAGGAGTGGCAGTCGGTTTGGTACTCACGGTCAAATTGGGCGATAGATTGGGAGAAATCATTTTTTGTCGGGCGGGGCATAAATCAAGTGAATTGTCCCCGCGCGGCAGACAGGCTCGCGACTGTTGCCCGGAAGGTAGGAAATGTCACGCAGGGATGACTTCTTCGATATCGATCTTGAGCGGTTGCGCGGGATCGCAGTTGGCGCGAAACGCCACGAAGCGGTCGCGGTAGCGATCGAAAATCGGCCAGAGCGCGGTGCGGTCGGTTTCGGGCAGCGGGATCGTGTCGATCGCGGCGCGACTGAAGAAGCCGAAACGCCCTTCGTGCATCGAAGGCGGCAGCGTGTCGATGGGCTTGCGACAGCGGAAAAGGAACAGGAGCCAGTGGCATTCACCCTCGTAGGCTTTTTCGGCGATCATGCCGAAGAGATGAAGATCGGCCGGCGTGATTTCGTGCCCGGTTTCTTCGCGCGTCTCGCGCACCGCGCATTCGAAAGGCGACTCGCCGGTGGCGGTTTCGAGTTTGCCGCCGATGGGGCTCCACACGCCGCGATTCGGCGGTTTGGCGCGAAGCAAGAGCAGTTGGTCGCCCGCGGTGTTTTCAAGGAAAACGAGGACGGCGATTTTATAAGGAATGGCGGGAGCAGACATCGATGCTTCAGTGAGAAGGAGAATCGTCTCATCAGGAAGGCTGGAAAATCGAGCTTCGCGGACGCGGCGAGCCGCCGCGCGATTTTGAGGTTTGCGCCGGCGAAGGCGGCGGCTTGGCTGCGACGTCATGGCAAAATGGCTTTTGGTCGATGGCTTCAATCTCGCTTACCGTTGCTTTTTCGCGCTGCCGGAGTTGACCCGCGCGGACGGTTTTCCCACCGGAGCTTTGCACGGTTGGGTGAAGTCGCTGTGGAAACTCGCCGATCAGGAGCGTCCCGATGCGACGCTGGTGTTTTTCGATCTCGGCGGCTCGCAAGATCGTCTGGTGTTGCACCCGGAGTATAAGGCGCAGCGCGAAGAGATGCCGGAGCCGTTGGTGAAACAATTACCAGTCATCAAAGACCTGACGCGCGCCATGGGACTCGCAGGGATCGAGCAGGATGGCGTGGAGTCGGACGATCTTCTGGCGTCGGAGGCGGTGGCGCTCGCACGCGCGGGGCACGACGTTTTGATCGTCAGCTCGGACAAGGATTTCGCCCAGATCGTGGACGAGCGCATCAAGATCATGCTGCCGCCGCCATCCGCCAATCCGAAGCTTGGCTGGCGGTTGCTCGACGCCGCGGGTGTGAAAGAAAAGTTCGGCGTGCCACCCGCGCAGATCGCGGAGTACCTGGCGTTGGTCGGCGATGCGTCGGACAATATCCCCGGGGTCGGCGGTGTCGGTCCCAAAACAGCTGCGAAGTGGCTGGAGACCTTTGGTTCGTTGGAGAACATCATCGCACGCGCCGCCGAGCTGAAGCCGGATCGTTTTCGCGAAATCGTGCCGGCCAAAGCGGATGTTCTGAGGATTAACCTGCGGCTGACGACCCTCAATCTATCGCTGCCGCCGGTGGCCGCAGCTCGCAAACCGGCCGATCCGGAAGTGCTTCTGCGGACGCTTGAAGAGATGGAGATGAAATCGACGCTCGCCGAGGCGCACAAGCGCTACAGCGGTGTGCAGAGCGAATTGTTTTGAGGCGCGCGAAATAACACTTCTCGCCGGGCGTGCGTCGCTGCCGCGGATTCGCGTGTAGTTGAATTATAAATACAAAAGCCGCGCGGAGAGCGCGGCTTTTGTTAAAGGTCAGAGTGACCGGCGGGAATCCCGCGCGGTTATTTTTTCCCGTTGGTGGGTGCGACAGGTTTTTCGGGTTCTTCGCGGCCTTCCTGGGAGATGCCTTGAGGGTCGAAAATATAACCGACGCTGTGAACCGTGCGGAATGAATCGAGGCTGAGCCCGTTGGCGCGGAAAAGCTCGCGAACCTTCACGATGTATTGGTCGAGCGAGCGGCTTTTCACGTCGGCGTGGATGCCCCAGACCGAGTGAATCAGCGCCTTGCGCGTGATCACCACGCCTTGGTTTTGATTCAGGTAGGAGAGGATGCCCAGTTCCTTGCGGCCGATTTTCGTGACGGTGCCGTTGGGGAAATCGATTTCGAGGCGGATGGGCGTGACCCGGGCGCCGCAGAACTCGAACGGTTCGTCGCTGATCTTGGCGTTTTTGGTGACGTTGAGATCCGCCATGGATTCGGCGCGGCGAAGCACGGCTCGGATGCGGGCGATCAGTTCAGCATAGCTGAACGGTTTCGTGATGTAATCGTCGCCACCCATGTCGAGCCCGCGAACCTTGTTCGTTTCGAGGGCATTGCCGGTGACGAAAATGGTGGGGATCGAGATGTCGCTCTTCTTCAACTCGTCGAGGAGTTGAAAGCCCGATTGGTCGGGAAGGTTGACGTCGAGTAACAGTAGATTCGCGAAGTTTTTCTTGAGGAAACGGGCGGCGAGCGCGCAGCGGTTGTACCATTGCGTCTGCATGCCGGCTTCCTCCAAGTGCAAGCTGATCAATTTGGCCAGCTCCTCCTCGTCTTCCACTATCAGGATCAATGGCTTTGGGGCGGATCGCATAGTCTAGTGTGGCGAATGAGATTTTTTACAACCCTGGTGCGCGGTGTCAAAGCAAAGCGACAAAACGCAAGTTGGCCATCGTCACAGATTCGCATTGCTAAAGCACTTCTAGTGCCGGGCATCTGATGAAATAGACTTGAAGGTACCGGAGGGGGCGTGTGGCGTGTGGGCGTGTCTGACCAAACACCGCTCCTGATGCTCGGCCTGCCGAAGGGCAGTCTCGAGGAGTCCACGAAAAACCTGTTCGCCAAGGCGGGCTGGAAAATCACCACGAGTTCGCGCTCTTACAAGCCGTCAATCGACGACCCCGAACTCGATGGTCGCTTTGTGCGCGCCCAAGAAGTGAGCCGCTATGTCGAGCATGGGTTTTTCGACTGCGGCCTGACCGGGTACGACTGGATTCAAGAAAACGATTCCGACGTGGTCGAGGTCTGCGATCTGATTTACAGCCGCGCCTCCGTGCAGAAATCGCGTTGGGTCCTTTGCGTGCCCGAAAGTTCCCCGGTGAAAAAGCCCGAGGATCTCGCGGGCAAACGTGTAGCGACCGAGATGGTCGGGACCGTGAAGCGTTATTTCGCGCAGAAAAATATTCCCGTCGAAGTCGAGTTCTCGTGGGGTGCGACCGAGGTGAAAGTTCCCGATCTGGTCGATGCCATCGTGGATATCACGGAGACCGGCAGTTCGCTCCGCGCGAATAAACTTCGCATCGTGGACACGCTGCTCACCACGAACACGAAATTCATCGCCAACAAGGCGAGCTGGGCAAATCCCGCGAAGCGCAAAAAGATCGAGACCATCGCGCTCTTGCTCACGGCGGCGCTCGAAGCGGGCTCCAAGGTCGGCTTGAAGCTCAATCTGCCCAAGGCCGCGCTCGACTCCGTGCTCAAGACGCTGCCCGCGTTGCGCAATCCCACGATCTCCCAGCTCAGTAACGCTGACTGGATTGCGATCGAGACGATCATCGACGAGAATGTGGTTCGCGAAATCATTCCGCAGCTCAAGGCGCTCGGCGCCGAAGGCATCGTGGAGTATCCGCTGAACAAGGTCGTGTATTGAAAAAGCGCCGGGGCTGAGTTGGTTCCCAGTCCGTCGGCACTCAACCGGCGGCACGGTTCCATCGCGTCGCCATTAATCGAATCATTTGCCATGTCCAAAGTAACGCTCGGTCTCCTTCAGCATGCGTGCACCGCCAACCCGGCGGAGAATCGCAAAAAAACCCTCGCCCTCGCCGAGAAGGCGGCCAAACGCGGCGCGCAGATCATCTGCACGCAGGAGCTTTTCGCTTCGCAGTACTTCTGCCAGAGCGAGGATCACGAGAATTTCAAACTCGCCGAGACGATCCCCGGCCCCAGCACCGCGGCGTTTCAGAAACTCGCGAAACGCTACAAGGTCGTGATCGTCGCCTCGCTTTTTGAGAAGCGTGCCTCGGGCCTCTATCACAACACCGCCGTCATCATCGACGCGGATGGCTCGCTGCTCGGTGTGTATCGCAAGATGCACATTCCGGACGATCCTTTGTTCTACGAGAAGTTCTACTTCACGCCCGGTGACACCGGCTTCCGCGCGTGGGACACGAAGTACGGCAAGATCGGCGTGCTCGTGTGTTGGGATCAATGGTATCCCGAAGGCGCGCGCCTCACGGCGATGCAGGGCGCGGAGATTCTTTTTTATCCGACCGCGATCGGCTGGCATCCTGCGGAAAAAGCCGAGTACGGCGCCAATCAGCACGGCGCGTGGGAAACGATCCAGCGTTCACACGCCGTGGCCAACGGCTGCTACGTGGCTTCGATCAATCGCATCGGCCATGAAGTCCTCAAGGGCGTGGGCGGAGCCGGCCTCGAATTCTGGGGACAAAGTTTTGTCGCGGGCACGAGTGGCCAGATCCTCGCCAAAGCGAGCACGGACAAAGAGGAAATTCTCCTCGTGCCGGTCGAGCTCGGCAAAGTGGATACCACGCGCACCCACTGGCCGTTCCTGCGCGACCGTCGCATCGACGCTTACGGCGAACTTACGAAGCGTTTTATCGACAGTCCGCTTTGATGCGCGATTGCCACAGGGGACACGGAATCCGGGCGCCGCGTGCGCCGGGAGCCTGTCCTCTTTGTTTCGTTGATCTGAAATCCCACTCCAACTCATTACAAAAATCGCCGACGGCTTTCTGGCCTCGGTGATCTCTGTGTTCGGGCTCCGTGTTCTCCGTGACTAAATCCGCATCCTCCCCAGCCAAGTCCTCCGCTCAAACGCCCGCCGCACTCGGCTTCCGCATGCCGGCCGAATGGGAACCGCAGACCGCGGTCTGGCTTTCCTGGCCGCACAAGCGCGCGTCGTGGCCGGGCTATTTTCGTCCGATCCCGTATAAGTACGCCGAAATCGTTGCGCACATCAGCCGCTTCCAGGAGGTGCGCATCAACATCGCGAAGCCGCTGCAAAAACGCGCGTGGTCGCTCATCAACAAAGCCAAGGCCGATCTCACGAAAGTCACTTTCTACGATCATCCGACCAACGATGCGTGGTGTCGCGATCACGGCCCGATCTTCGTGAAGAACGACAAAACCGGCGAGGTCGCTGTGACCGATTGGGACTATAATGCGTGGGGCGACAAATACCCACCTTACGATCTCGATAACAAAATTCCGCCGAGCATCGCGAAGAAACTTAAGATGCGCCGCTTTGAAAAAAAGATGGTGCTCGAAGGCGGCTCAATCGATGTCAACGGCCGCGGCCTGCTCCTCACCACCGAGGCCTGTCTCCTCAACAAGAATCGCAATCCGCAGCTCACCAAGGAACAGATCGAGCAAGCCCTGCGCGATTATCTCGGCGTCCACACAATCCTCTGGCTCGGCGATGGCATCATCGGCGATGACACGGACGGCCACATCGACGACATCACGCGCTTCTTCCGCGAAGACGGCATCGTGACCGTGGTGGAGCGCAACAAGCGCGATAAAAACTACAAGCTGCTCCAGGAAAACCTAGAGCGCTTGCGCTCGATGCGCACGCCGGCCGGCAAGAAGTTCAAGCTCGTCGAGCTGCCCATGCCCAAGCCCGCGTTTTGCGACGGACAACAGCTTCCCGCCAGCTACGCGAATTTTCTCGTGATCAATGGCGCGGTCCTGATGCCCGCGTTTCGTCAGCCGAAGCGCGACGACGAAGCACTCGACGTGCTCGCCGATTGTTTCCCCGGTCGCGAAATCATCCCGGTCGATTGCCTCGATCTTATCTGGGGTCTCGGTACGCTGCATTGTATTTCGCAACAGCAGCCGGCCTGACGGGTCTTCTCTTCACGTGAAAAAAATCCTCGTTCCTCTTTTTGCGGCAGCCGTGCTCGCGACGACCGCCTGTCAGTCGGAAAACGGTTTTCGCGGAGCCGTTCGCGAACGTTTCGCTCCGACCTATCGCACGCATGTGATCGAAGCCGATCAGAAAACCGCGTACGCCGCGGCGCGTCGTGCGCTGCGTGCGATGAATTATCAGTTCACGAGCGGCGGTGCTGCGCAGGGAAAGATCGATGCAATCGGCGGACTGCAAGCGGGCTCGGGTGCGGGCTCTGCGCGTCAGTTCTCCGTGAACGTGCGGCTCGGTCCCGCGCCAACGTCGGGAACGGAGGTGTCGGTGTTATTTTCCGAAGTGCGCGAGGATGCATTCAGCAAACGCGAAGGCATGGGCACCACGACTCCGATGCAGGACACGCCGTTGTACGACGTTTTCTTCCGCCAACTCGAGCAAGCGCTGGCGACGCCGGAAGAATAACCGACATCTCTTTTCTCCTCACGAAACCGCGCGGATCACGGCGCGGTTTTCTTTTTTCGGGCGTAAGCGATCAGCGCGATGCCCGCGATCAGAAGGAAGATCGAATAGAACGTTCCGCGTGTGAGCCCGAGGATGAGCGTGGCGTCCGGCTCGCGGAAAAATTCACCGATGCTGCGCATGACCGCGTAGCCGATGAGAAATTCGCCGGAGAGCTGCCCGGGATGCGTCTGCAGCACGCGATTGCGCCACACGCGATGTTGCACGTAAGCGAGCAGCACCGCGCCCTCCAGAAATGCCTGATAAAGTTGCGATGGATGTCGCGGCTCTGGGCCGCCGCCAGTCGCTTCAAAAATCACCGCCCATGGCACGCTCGATTCATGTCCCCAGAGCTCGCCGTTGATGAAGTTGGCGATGCGCCCAAACATCAGCCCGAGCGCCGCGACCGAAACGACGAGGTCGCTGACATGGAGGAAGGCGATTTTCTTTCTGCGCGCGAACCACAGCAGTGCGAGCGTCACGCCGATGAAGCCGCCGTGACTTGCCATGCCGCCTTCCCACACGCGGAAAAAACTCAGCGGATCCGCGAGCAATTGATCGGGATGATAGAGCAAGTAGGAGCCCAATCGCCCGCCGATCATCACGCCGAGGATGATGGCGAACAACAAATCGCCGTTTTGCTCCGAGTTAAGGCGCGAGCGACCAGTGCGGGTGTAGAGTTGTAGCAGCCAGAACGCGCCGAGGAAGCCGAGCACGTATGCGAGACCGTACCAGCGAATACCGAATGTATCCGAAAATTGGAGACCGGGCACGAAAGGGCTCAGATCGTGCGTCCAGTAGGCGAGAAGGGACATGCGGACGATTCATCTCCGCGTGCGCGCCAATGCCAAGCGGAGAGTTGGTTGTCGAAGTGCATCACGTCGCGCGTGCGAGTCGGGAGTCGAATTGGAAAGACGCGGGTTTTCCTCGCTGTAATTTCGCGAAGTCGGGATGGAGCGGATTAAGCAGATAATTGAATTCGCCGGTGACGACAGCGCTGGGAACTCGCAGCGCCACGCTTCGCCCTGAGCGAAACCATTCTGCGCCGAAATCCTGACTGGCGCTGCCGTACGGATACGCGCGCCAGTCGGCCGGGAATTTTTCAGGACGCTCGATGAGATTCTCCGGTAAGGTCACAGGCGCGACGACCCAGTCGAGAGCGGCGAAATCGCCGACTTCTTCGACGTGCACGAGAACTTCGAGGGCTGCCAATGCGCGCGATTCGGCGCAATAAACCGCACGCAGACCGGGCGGATTCCAACGACCGCCGCGTCGAAAGGAACCCTCGCCATCCCACAAGGTAGCTACGCGGCGTTTCGAGGTGAGACGCCAGATCGTGAGCATACTCACGAGAAGACGCCGTCTTCGTAGCGTTCGAGAATGGCTTCGACCTCGCGCGCGCCCGGCTCTGTACGTGCGAAATCGAGCGGGGTGCGATTGCCGAGCACGCGCAACTTGCGATTGAGCCAGGCGTTGGTGCGTTCGTGCGAACCAAGCACCTGATGGGCGCGATCATAGAGACGCATGATGCGGACGGCGCGTTCGCTTTCGGGGACATTGAGCCGCGCCTTGCTCGCCACGCGACGTGCATAGGTGCGCGGCGGGATGTGCACGAGCCGTGCGAGTTCCTCGATGGTGAAGCCGACTTTGCGGCCAAACTCAGCGAGGGCGAGGACGGGAAGACCTTCCTCCACATGCATCGCCAGTTCGGCGTTGTTTACCGAACTCCAGTCAAAGGAGGCATGCGCGAGCTTCTTCATGTGGCATACTATGCACTGCCAGATGGCAGGAATCAAGCGCTGAGACTGTTCGCGGCAGGGGTGGACGCATCGAGGTGAAAAGCGGCCAATCCGAGCGAGCGGCCGTTGATCAAAATCTCGATTTGATGGCGGCCCGAGTAGTGAACGCGGGTGGTGAAGTTCTGGAAACGCTGCGATTTTTGAAGTGAGAAGCGCTCGCGCGCAGGCAGCGTGAATTCGGTGAGTTTGAAAACCTTGCGTGAATGTTCGCCGGATTTCTTCACGTAATGAACGGCGTAGTCGGCGACGATGCGCTGCGATTCCCGGCTAGTGGAGATGATGTCGCAGGAAAACGTGAGGCGATCGCCGAGCGCGATCGCGGATGCCGAGAGGCGCAGATTTTCGAGGCGAACGGCGGCGCCGGTTTTCACGCCGAAGAGTCCGAGCGCCTCAGGATGCCCCGCTTTGATCAAGGTGCGCAGTGCGCGTTTGGCGATCCATGCCGTGTGGGGATCGCGAGTGGTCCATCGCCGCAGCGTGGCAAGTGTCCAGTCGGGATGATCCTTCGTGATGTCGTTGAGATGATTGGCGACGGACTTCCGAACGTAGAGCGATGGGTCCGCTTTCAAATTATCGAGAATAGGCGCGACGGGCGACGGATCAGCAATGAGAGGCGCCAGGCGAAATGACCACGGAAGTCGCGGGCGACACCCTTCGCTGGCGAGACGACGCACGTGTTCGTTGTGGTCGCGCGACCAACGCTCCATCACGGCGAGCGTGCGGGTGAGATCGCGTTTGAGAAATTCGCGAATGGCGAATTCGGCGGATCCAAAGCGGGTGAAGAATGCGAGCGCCTCCATCGAGTCGTCGAAGTGATCGTGTCCGTAGAGACCGACAAAATCCGGAAGAACGAGCGTGACGAAGTTGTGTTGGAAGCGCGGCGCAAGTTTTCGAAGTACGCGCAGTTGCGCGAGAAAGTCGCCGGGCAAAGAGGCGTGAAACGCTTCTGAGGTACGCCGCAACCGCTGGAGCAATGAACGCTCTTCATAACCATCGAGCGTGTGAGCGAGGAATGCAGCGCGATCGAAGCGGCGGGAGAGCGACGCGAGTTCTGTCGCGATCCAACGATAGCGGTTGGCATCGAACCATTCTTTGAGCGCAGGGGCGCTGTCGGCCATGGGGTCAGTTGTCGTCTTCGGGGGCTGGTGAAAACCCGGGATTGCTACCGCCGCCTGGCGGTTTGTCGAAGAATCCTTCGTCCTCGAGGATGGACATGACCCCGTCGGTGACGTGGCGTCGTTCTTCTTCTGACAACGAGTTATACTGGGCGGTGATAAGTTCCTGGATGCCTGCGCGGGCGTCGGCGCGACCGGAGAATCCGTCGAGGAATTCGTCAGCCTGAGCCGCGATTTGGTCGATGAGCGCGCCAAGGTTCATGAGGGAGCCAGTTTATCGATTTCCGCAAAGAGGCAAGTGGCCGGGCGATTCGCAGTTAAGTGGGCGCGGGTCAATTAGCCCAGTTTCTGAGGATGTAGTTACTGCTTGGATACACTAATACCACGAAACAAAACGTAATAACCGTACACTTATTACGTTGGTAAGTGATCTTTATTGTATCTAGCGATTTCAAGTAGTGGCTCGAAGCGGCGGGAGTTTGCGGGGAACATGCATGTTTTGTGCATGTTGCATTTCGCGGAAACCAAACGTCGTGGGGGCGTACTGTTTGTTTCCGGACCATTTAATTCTAACGACGATGATGTTTCTCTATTATGCGCTGATTTTCCTGGCTTTGTGGCTGGGAAGCACTGCGTGGAAGCGCCTTTACGGCGCGATGAAGATGGGACGGACCGCCTCCGGGCGTCTGCCGCGGCGAGGGACACTCACTCATTTGGTGAATTTCACCTTGGGTTTCTGTTCGGTGATTCTCGGAGATCTTTGGCTCGCCCCTGAAGGCGTGACGCCGGACAGCATCCTGAATGGTGTGGCGCTGGGATTTGTCGCGTTTGTGTTGTGCGCACTGGCCGAGAGAATCCGCGCGCTCGAAGTACATAAACGGCGCTGAGTATGAAGCCGGAGGGAGCTTCCCTCAGGGAGCTGTCGCAGGTCGCGAGAACTGCAGTGTCGTGGTCAACGTGGTTGCCACGGGGGCGTGTCTTTTTACCGGGGACGTGTAGCCCCAAAAAGCGACCGATTGAATGGCCGCGTAGCCGAAGGCTGGATGCGAGGCACTGATGACGCGCGGTGTTCGCACGAATCCGTGGGCATCGATCACGAATTCCACGGTGGCCTGGCCTTCGGAAACCGATGCGGGGAGTGTCAGCGGGAAGTGAAGCGGGCGGGTGGTCAGCAGTTGAGGTGGAGCGTCGAGTTTATGGAAAGAAACTTCCGGTCCCAGTTCTCCTTCGACTGCAAGAGTGATGAATGCGCTGGTGATCGGTGTGATGCTCTCAGCGTGGCGTGCTTCGTCAGGAGATGGGTTCGATTTTGGCGGTTTGGCAAACCGGGTGAATGGCTCGGCCCGTCGGATAATTGCTGGAACAGCTGCTCCGTTTCGTTGCGCGGGCTCGAACGTGCATGTTTCCAGTGCGGCCTGGAGCGCCAGACCAAACTCAGGATGGGACGCTTCAGCGATATCCACGCGGGTCACTGCTCCGGTCGCATCGACGTGCACGTCTGCCACGGCGTGACCGTCGATTTCAGCATCGAAGAGATTACGTGGGAAAACCGGGGGACTGCGGAATTGGGGTGTCGGGGGGCTGTCATAGGCGTCGCGATCCGAGAGTGGGGATGTGGTGAACGGCATGTAGTCATTCGTTGGTTCCACGCCCTGAGAAGCACGAAAGGTGAAGTCTTCCTCCAGCTGGATCGTCCCGCGTCCTGGTGCCGGCCGATAGATGCGCGCAAATACGGAGCGAATCACAGGTGCCTCAAACAGTGGAGAATCCGAGCGGATCACGTGAGCGGCGGTTACGTGACCCTGTTCGTCCACCGAAAAACGGATACGCGTCTGGCCTGAAAATTTTCCACGTGTGCGCAATAAGCGCTGGGGACGGAGTATAGATATGTGCAGGGGATGGGAGAGGGTAGATTTGTGCGGGGCATCCAGCGAATTCGCGCTAAGATCGTTAGCGCGTGAGGTCGGGCTGCCTCCATTCGAACTGCTTATGGTCGGGAAAGAAGGAAGCGAAAGCGATGGAGCTGATGGGAGTATCGCTAATTCGCGGAGTTCGGGAGGATATAAAGGGGGATGTTCGACCAGGATCTGCGGCTGGTCGGTGTCCCGAGGTTGAGAGAGTATATTTGCTTCGATCGCCAAGGGGATGAAACTTCTTCTTTTTTCCCGTGGCATGAGGAAGTGCCACGCGCGCAGGTTTTTTTTAAGTAATGCGAGCATCTCGGCGCTTTCCTTTGCGGGGCTGCTCACGCCGGATATCTTGCCGGATGGGGTCGCTTTCAGTGTCACAGCGAAGTTTCTCCGGCCGGATTTCATGAAGGATTTGAGCTGTTCGTCGCTGAGATCGATTTCCGGCGCGGTGAGAGCGTAGAGGGGAAGCGTGTTGAAAGAGCGAGAACGGGATCCGATGCTAAACGAAATCCAATAGGTCTGGCTTGGATCGATATCTATCGGCTTCGGCGAATCCGTTGTTTGAGGCAGAATTCCTGGGGAGATGCTCGATTTATGAACGATGATGACGGGGAAGTAGAGCGCTTGGGCGATAGGCTGGCCCGCTTTGCGGGCTGGAGCGAAACGCCAGTGCTTTAGTTCTCTTCCCAGCAGCTCGGTCAACTCTGGCGGGGTGGCTTTGGGTGCTTCGGTGACAGTGGGGTTTCCTTGCGCGTCCAGAAGTGCGGTAACCCAGAGCGTGCGTTCCCTCGGGGCTCCTGCCTGCTGGAGGACAGATTCCGTCTGCTCATCGAGAATCACTGGGCGGGCGCTTAGGATACGTGGCGTGGATTGAGGGCTGCTGGCGGACGCGGATGGCGGGTTGTAAACCAAGGTGACCCATGTTTCCGAAGTCTCCGATGTGTCCGTGCTGGAGAACCGCAATTGCTTCGCCAGATTGGTGCCAGTCAGGCCGATCGTCCGTTCTCTTTTTGGGGTGAGGCTGCTGCGGATCAAAGTGAATTCCGGCTTCCGCGCGGACTTCATGCGCGCCTTGAGTAGAATGATCTGCGGCTGCTGCGCTTTTTCGGGATCCATTGGCTCGGACGGAATCCATCTTCCCGATACGGCGATGGGCTGGGAGTTGTCGTCGGACGACAAAACTGTGGTGGCAACGAACTCCTGTCGCGCCGCCATAGCGGTGGCAACCAGCAGGAGAAAACCTAGGGACGAAACGAGCGAGCGAAGCATGGAGCTAATTGGTTGCAGGCTGGAGGTCAGTCGGCTGCGAGATAATCGCCGGGCTGCCGACCGATGCCGATGAGCTTCTTCGAAAAATAGCCTGCAGTAAGTGCTTGGTGAGTGTGCGGGTGATGTGCATCGCGATCTGGTGGACCAAGCCTTTCGGGATGAGATGGAGTTGGCGGCGCGGATGAGTGGGATTTGGCGCTCGATATCAGGATTTGTTAGCAGAAGAAGTCCGCTGCGCCCGCGACTCAGGTTCTGCGGCAACGTGTGTGTTTTACGGCGGGAAGTTGATGAGATCCGCCCGGGGGCTAATGAACATCATGCAACGGCCGGGTTACGAGCCTGCCGGGGAGGGATCGCTGGAGACGATCGCAGTGGCTTGGGTGCGCGAGAAACGGAGCGTTGTCTGAAGCGTGGTCGCGGCGGGTCTGCTCGCTTTTCGGGGGATTTCGTAGCCCCACAGCGCGATGGCTTGGACAGCCGCATAGCCGAGTTCTGGTGTGCTTGCTTCGACGATTCGCAGCGCGCGAGGTTGGCCGGTGGAGTCCACGGTGTAACTCACGGTAGCGGTACCTTCGGAGATCGCGGCGTCGTGGATGAGCGCAAGCGGGAAGCGCGGGAGTCGCGCGACTTGGATGCGCGGTAACTGGTCGAGTTCGGTAGCTGGAAGGCGTTTTTTTAGTTCCTTTCTGCTCATGTCGAGCAACAAGGCTCCGGACATGTCGCGAGCTGCGGTGGGCGATGAATAGGAACGCAAGGTATCGAATTTCTCGGTGATCCGGAGCACGAAAGGAATGGCTTCGCCATCCCGCTTTGCCGGTTCGAACTGACACATTTGCAGCGCAGCGCTCAGCGCGTGTCCAAACTCGGGCCGCGTCGTATCAAGGATTTCGATACGGGTGGGGCGGCCATCGGCGCTGATCCAGATATCGGCGGTCGCATGACCTTCGATGCTCTCATCGAGAAGCTCGATCGGATAGACGGGCGGCACGATCATGCTCGCTGACGCCGGTTGATCGAAGGGCGTATCGACCAAGGGAGAAGGCGCAAAAGGCATCAGCGGGGCGTCGGGGTCTAGCGGAGGGCCAAACTGGATGGTTGTCTCGTGACGGGAGGGGACGGGCAGGTCGTCCCGTGTGGCAGGGACGTATCGTCGCTGCAGAAGGGCCGCGACAATGGGACGGTCGAAAACCGCGCTGGATGTTTCGAGGATGACAGGTGCCACGACTTTTCCCTCCGGGGTAATCGTGATCGCGATCTTGGTTTCGCCGGCTACGCGCGCGCGGTGGTTTGAGCGGTGGCCGCGTATCGAGGTGGATTGGGGGAAGCGAATCTGCTGGGGGCCAACTCTTGAGCCCTGCATTTGAAGGTTTCTGCCGGCGGGTGCAGGGCCTTGGACGACGACTGTCGTTGCTTCATATTGAGCGATCAGTTCCTCGGGGAAGGCGGCGGAAGGATACCAAAGCAGACGTGGGGCATCCGCCTGATTTGCGGGCATACGCTCCAGAAAGATGTGCACAGTCGCTTTCACGGACGTGGATTTCCCGTCGTGCATGGGCGGCGCAAATTTCCAACCCAGCGCGATTCCTTGAGTTTTTTCTGCGTACTATACTTGGGGTGCTGAGAGACGATGCCGTCCACGCTGCCGTCGTCGGCGATTTTTAACTGATACTCACCCAAAAAACGCGGGGTACTGGATGACAGGTTCCCTTTAGTCGTGGGGGGGACCGTGAGAGATTCGAGGTCCAGATTGAGGGCGGCGGTGTCGGGGAATTGCGTAAAGACCAGAGGTTCATCGAGTGTTTTGTCGTATTCGCGAATCAGGACCTTAAGCCACTTGGTAACGCGCGTGTCCACGGGCGCGGCCTGGGGCTTGGGGACAGAGCCGCTCGATTTGGCGAGACGGGAGTGCGGGACCGGCACGGGGACGCGCAGCGAGGAGGTGATCGGTTTGCCGTCCTGTCGCGCAGGCGCAAATTTCCACGTTTCGATCTTGGGCTTTATTACCGGTAGTACGGCATCCCCGCCCGGCAAATGAACGGTATCCAAAGAAGCACTACCGTCGGCGGCGATGTTCACCGTGATCCAGAATAAGCGGTCGGTGCATCCGCTCTCGGCGAGCAATGTCTGATCGGCGGAGCTCAACGTCAGCGGTTGCGCGAAAAGGATGCGCGGCGTGGCATTTTTCCTTTTCGGATGAGCACTGTCGGGGTTGTAGACCAGCGTGATCCAGCCTTCGGAGCCGGCGTCTCCCTTTATGGTAAGAACGGAGACCTGGGGTTTCCATTTTTCAGCGAGCGGTCCGAGGCTGCTGATGAACGAAGGGGTGGGAATGAACATCCCCAGCTTATGATGGCTGACCCGGATGGTGATGATCTGCGGAGAGTCGGCGGCGTATTCAGGCAGGTCGAACGGCAGCTTGATCTTTCCCTTCGCCGTGGGCGCGGGGCGTTCGCGGTTGGAGGGGATGACGGAGACAACGGTGAATTCCTCCGCTGCGTGCACGCCGGTGAGCAGCAGGAGCGAGGCAACCAAGAGACCTTTGAAGCGCATGGACGGGATGGGGTTGAAGCGCGGGACCGGAACAGCCAAGTGCCGTCCGGGGGACCTCCCGCAAATATTCCCGCCACATCAACCGCCCCGAGCGCGCGGCTCAAGGCGGAACGTCAGCGGCTGAGCTGCGCTTTCAAGAATTCCACGCTGCCTCGGACGGAGGCGTCTTGCTCCATCATGTTGTCCACGGCTTTGCAGGCGTGGATGACGGTGCCGTGGTCGCGGCCGCCGAAGGCGTCGCCGATTTCCTGAAGCGAGTGCTTGGTGAGCGTGCGCGTGATGTACATCGCGATCTGGCGGGGAATGGCGATGTTGTTGGGGCGGCGCTTGCTGGTCATGTCGCTGTGGCGGATCTGGTAGTGATCGGCCACGCGTTTCTGAATCGTCTCGATGGTGAGCTGGTTTTGCGCCTGCTCCATGAGGACGTCCTGCAGGAGCATTTCGGTCGTCGGCAGGTCGATGGGTTTGCCGGTGAGGCTGGAGTAGCTGGCGACCTTGATCAGCGCGCCTTCGAGGCGGCGGATGTTTTTCGAGATGTTTTGGGCGATGAAGGTCGCGACGCCCGGGGGCATCTCGAACTTCAAGTTGGCGGCCTTGGTGCGCAGGATGGCGACGCGCGTTTCGAAGTCGGGCGCCTGGATGTCGGCCGGCAGGCCCCATTCGAAGCGGGAGACGAGGCGGGCCTCGAGTTTTTCGATTTCGGAGGCGCGGCGGTCGCTCGAGAGGACGATCTGTTTCGAGGATTCGAAGAGGTCGTTGAAGGTGTGGAAAAACTCTTCTTGGATGCGCTCCTTGTTGCCGAGGAACTGGACGTCATCGAGGAGGAGGACGTCGACGTGGCGGTACCGCTGGCGGAATTTCGGCAGGGCGTTTTCCTGCAGAGCCTGAATGAACTCGTTGGTGAATTTCTCGGTCGAGAGGTACGCGATCTTGGCGTGCGGGTTATTTTTGAGGATCGCGTGGCCGATGGCGTGCATCAGGTGCGTTTTGCCGAGGCCGGTATCGCCGTAGATGAAGAGTGGATTGTAGGCCTGCGCGGGGGCTTGGGCGACCGCGAGTGCGGCGGCGTGGGCCATCTGGTTGTTGTTACCGACGACAAAGGTCTCGAACGTATTGCGGGGATTGAGACCGCCGGGGACGGCGACGGTTTTTTCGTCGTAACGAGGCGCGCGGCGGGCCGGCGCGACAGTGACATTACGGGATGAAGTCGGGGCGGAGTCCGACGACGATGAGGTGGCGGGTTCGTCGAGATCGGCCTTTTTCACCTTCACCGACATGAGCCGGCCGGTGTTGAGGCGGAGGCGTTGGACGATCAGGTCGAGGTAGTTGTCGTTGATCCAGATGGCGGCGAAGTCGTTGGGCACGCCGAGGGTGAGGGTGTCCTCGGAGGATTCCATGCACACGATTTGTTCAAACCATAGCTTGAAAACATCCTCAGGAAAAAGGCTCTTAAAGTCGCTTTTGACGGCTTCCCATGCGGAGGGAGACGGAGAAAGAGAAGGCATGTCCGGGAGTGCGTGATCGAGTTTTATTCACAAATGGCGACCTGAGGGGCCTGTCGGACACATACTACGGCGGCAAATTCGCTGACTGACCACGACGAAAAAGGGAGGAGCGGAGGCATCAGATGTGGGGTGGAGGGGTTGTTGATTCAAGTGGTTGATGCCTAGCTTGATATGCATGGGCTCGTCGAGGAGCGGAAGCGGCTGACGTCGGAGATGTGTGAAAGAGCCACCCGGGCAGCGCACGGATGAGGAAAGGGTGCGCAGTAACGTGAATCGAAAAAGGGGTTTCAAGAGCAACTTTCCGACAAGTTATTCACAGGCGCTTTGCTCATAAGTTTTTGTCTTTTTTTGTTGCCAATTTGACCACACGGCTGGGTTCCGAAAATGGCCGGAGAATGCTGTATGGACGCGGCAACTACACGCGAATGTGGCGGTTGTTTGTGCGGGGAAATGCAGTGCTTTCGTGGATACAGCGGGCATTTTGCCCTCTGAAAATCGCAGCGACGTGTGTTCGGAAGAGCTGGAACTGACGCCTTATTTCGCGGCCGGCACGACGTTGGGTTCGATCCATTTGCCGTGCTCCTTAATGAGGTCGATCAACCGTTCGTCGGCCTCGGCCTGCGGGATGTTGTACTTCACGCAGGTTTTTCCGACGTAGAGGTTGATCTTGCCCGGCGCGCCTCCGACGTAGCCGAAATCGGCGTCGGCCATCTCGCCGGGGCCGTTCACGATGCAGCCCATGATGGCGAGTTTCACGCCTTTGAGGTGGCCGGTTTTTGCGCGGATCCGCTGCGTGGTAGTCTGCAAATCGAAGAGCGTGCGGCCGCAACTGGGGCACGCGACGAACTCCGTCTTGGAGATGCGGGCGCCGGCGCCCTGGAGGACGTTGTAGGCGAGTTTTGCGGCGCGGACGGTGTCGGGTTCGGTCTCGATGCTGACCAGATCGCCGAGGCCATCGCAGAGGAGTGAACCGGTGAGAATGGCGGATTCGAGCAGGCGGCTCAGGAAGGAATTGTCGCCGCGGATGGCGGAGCCGGTGGTGTTGCGAATCCAAATCGGCGAGCGCGAACCGATCCTGCGCAGGGCTTCCGCGAGCTGACGGTAAGCACCGACGGCGTGTCCGGCGGCGACATCAGGGATGCCAGCGAGCGTGAACAGGAGTCGGTCGTCGCCGAGAGGTTGAAGAGTGTCGGCGAGCGCGGTGATGGCGGCCGGCGCAATCTCGCACGCGAGAAACGCGCTCCGCCTGCGGGTGAAGTCCGTCCAGGTTTTTAGTGCTTCGCCGTCGCTCGCGCCGAAGCGACGGAGCAGTACGACGGACGCGCGGATGCCGGTGAATGAGTCTTCGAGATCGGCGGGCGTGAAATGCGCGGGCAGTTCGAGCACGAAGAACGCGGCCGGGCGCGTGGAGGCGCGGATCGCGCGGATCGAGGCGGTGAGCGTCGCATGATCCTCGATGGCGACCAGCACGCCTTCAGCGGGCGTATCCATCAACGTGGGGCTGTCGAGCTGTGCGAGCGTTTCGTTGAGTGTAAGTGCAGACGGCGCGCGGACGATCACTCGCGGCGGTTGCTCGGGACCGACCATCAAGGTCGGCGCAAGTGCGAGCGACTCCGTCTGGCGGCGCGCGAAATGATAGGGATCGATGGAATCGCGAATGCCGAATGCCGAATGCTGAAGGTCGGAGGATGCGGGGAGAGACGCGTCATTTTTCGGCTTTCGGCCTTCGGCATTCGGGCTTTCCCACAGGCTCATCGCTTTGTCGGCGAGGGCGCGCGCGACAGGGATTTCGTACACGCTGTCTTCGGTGAGAGAAACGCGGATCGTGTCGCCGAGTCCGTCGAGCAGCAGGCTGCCGATGCCGATCGCGCTCTTGATGCGGCCGTCTTCGCCGTCGCCCGCTTCGGTCACGCCGAGGTGGAGCGGGTAATGCATGTTTTCCTGCGCCATGCGCTGCACGAGCAGGCGATAGGCTTCGATCATGACCTTCGGATTCGAGGCCTTCATCGAGAGCACGATTTGTTTGTAGGCGTGCGATTCGGCGATGCGCAGAAATTCGAGCGCGCTCTCGACCATGCCGAGCGGCGTGTCGCCGTAACGGTTCATGATGCGGTCGCTGAGCGAGCCGTGATTGGTGCCGATGCGCAGCGCGCGTCCGAGTGTCTTGGCGCGCAGCACGAGCGGCGTGAAAGCCTCGTACAATCGCTGAAGCTCCTGCTCGTAGTCAGAATCTGAATACTCGCGAACGGAGAACTTTTTCTTGTCGGCGTAATTGCCGGGATTCACGCGGACTTTCTCCACGTGTTCCACGGCTTCCATGGCGGCGGCGGGAAGAAAATGGATGTCGGCGACGAGCGGGATGTGCCCGAAGCCGGCCGCGGTGAGCTGTTCGCGAATGGGCTTGAGGCATTGCGCGGCCTGCACGTTGGGCGCGGTGATGCGGATGATTTCGCAACCGACCTCGGCGAGGGCGACGGATTGTCTGACGGTCGCTGCGATGTCCTGCGTGTCGCTCGTGGTCATCGATTGCACGCGAACGGGATTCGCGCCGCCGGTACCGACGGAGCCGATCATGACCTCGTGGGTCTTGCGCCGGAGGGTGTGGAAACGGGAAGTGCAGTAAGACATGCGGGAAAATTCCGAATGACGAAATCCGAAGGCCGAAGGTGAATGAGGAACGGTGGTGGGAATGACCAATGACCAGTGACCAGTGGCGGGCGGTGTTTTTTTAGGGGGTTTCGGCCGCGGGTTCGGCGGGTTTTTCGGCGGGTGCGGTTTGCGCGGGAGCGTCGCGGAAACGCAGGCGCTCGGCGCGGCGGATATCGAAGAAGCTCACATAAATGATCATCGAGAACAACAGCAGCATGAAGAGGCTTTGCGTGCGTGCGATGAAGTCGGGCGAGATGGGGCGGCCACGCAGCTTGGCGATCGTGGCGAAGAAAATGTGACCGCCATCCAGCACCGGAATCGGGAGCAAATTAAAGAGCGCGAGGTTCACATTGATGAGGATCGTGAACCAAAGCACGGCGCGAAAATCGGCTTGTGCGAAGGCGTGCATGCGCTCGGCGATGCCGATGGGGCCACTCATTTTCGAGAGGCCGATGTCGGAGCGCGGGTTGATGAGGCTCGTCAAGGTGCGCCAGGTCATCACGACGTTGCGGCGGATTTGTTCCCAAGGCGCGATGTGCACGGTTTGGATCGTGTATTCGCCGCGAAGGGCGACGCCGAGGCGATGGACTTCGGCGTTAGTTTCGGGATCGACGACTTTTTGCGGTGTGATCTGGAGCGTGTTGCTTACACCTTCGCGCTCGTAGCGCACGGTGACGGGCCCGCCTTCGGTGCGACGAATGTGCTCGCGGATGAAGCTCTGATACGCGACCGGCTGCTCGTCGATGTGCGTGATCACGTCGCCCGGTTTAAGGCCCGCGGCTTCGGCAGCGCTGCCGGGTTGTACGCCGGCTACGTGGACACGCGTGCTCGGCTCGATGCCGATGTCGCGAATGTTTTCGTCGCCCACGCGCTGCGGATAAACGGAGAAGGTGAGGGTCTCGCCGTTGCGCTCGATCACGAGCTCGGCCTTGGGTTCGTTCTTCGTGTTGCGACCGGAACCGAGCGCGATGAGGTAGCCGATATCGGACAATGATCGGACGGCCTTGCCATCGATCGTCTTGATCACATCGCCCGTTTTCACGCCCGCGACAAATGCCGGACCGGGAAGCGTGCTGCCGTTAGGAAGTTCGATCTCGGAGAGGACGGCGCCGACGACATTCGTTTGTTCCTCCTTCACCACGTCCTGACCCCATTTCCAAAGGATGGTGGCGAGCAGGAAGGCGAAGAGAATGTTGAAGAACGCGCCGGCGGCAAAAACGATAATCTTCGTGGAATAACCCGGGGGCGGCAGCTTCGCGACTTCGGGCGAGGCGGCGCCTTCGATCGCGGCCATATCGGCGAGCTGCGGCAGCGAGACATAGCCTCCTAGCGGGAGCCACGAGAGGCGATACTCGACGCCGTCCTTGCCGCGCCACGAAAAGATCTTCGGGCCGAAGCCGATGGAGAAACGTTCGACCCGCACTCCGCGCCGGCGAGCCGCGAGGAAGTGACCGAGCTCGTGCACGAAGATGGATCCGCCGAAAAACAGAACGACGAGTAGGATGGACCAGATGTTCGAGAAGAGAGCTGAAATATCCATGAAGAGAAAAGAAAGGCGGAAAGGGATGCGTTTGTCGAAGCGGGTGATGCGGACAGGGCGTCGGGACGGCGCGTTCCCCGTCAGGACGAAAGAAGTTCCGTGGCGATGCGGCGCGCGTCGAGATCGAGCGCGAGCACGGTTTCGAGATCGTCAGGATCGGTGTGAGAAACGGCCGCCAGAGTTTCCTCCACGACGCGGGGGATCGCAAGGAACGGAATTTTTTCCTCCAGAAATGCGGCCACAGCGACTTCGTTGGCGGCGTTGTAGATCGCGGGCGCGGTGCCTCCGGTGCGCATCGTTTGTTTCGCGAGCGCGAGCATGGGAAAACGGGTTTCGTCGATCGGGCGGAATTCCAGCGAGAAACGTTTTTGAAGATCGAGCGGTGCCTCGACACCAGGCGCGCGATGCGGATGGAGCAGCGCGTGCTGAATCGGAAACGTCATCGATGGCGGGCAAAGTTGCGTGAGCATCGCGCCATCGGTGAACTCGACGAGGCAGTGAACAATGCTCTGCGGATGGATGACGGCGTCGCATTGCCCGGCGCGAAGCCCGAAGAGCTGCTGCGCCTCGATGAGCTCGAGGCCCTTGTTGGCGAGCGTGGCGGAATCGACGGTGATCTTCGGCCCCATCGACCAGTTGGGATGTTTGAGCGCATCGGCCGGCGTGACGTGTGCGAGTTTTTCCGCCGGCCAGTCGCGAAACGCGCCGCCGGAAGCGGTGAGAACGATGCGGGAAACGCCGGCGGTCGGATGGCCCTGCAGGCATTGGAAAACGGCGTTGTGCTCGCTGTCCACGGGCAGGAGTTTCACGCCATGTTTGCGCGCGGCAGCCATGACGAATTTGCCGGCGAGGACGAGGATCTCCTTGGAGGCGAGCGCGAGCGTTTTCCCTGCTTCGATCGCGGCGAGCGCGGGCCGCAAACCCGTCGTGCCGACCACAGCGACGAGCACTGTATCCGCTTCGGGGATACGCGCGAGTTCCACCAACCCCTCGATGCCGCCGAGAATACGCGTGCCGCGTGCGAAGGCATCCGATCGGCGGGCTTCGTCGCAGGCGGTTTCATCGTACAACGCGACGGTCGGGACGCGGAACTCTGCGGCGATGGCGGCGAGCTTTTGCCAGTTGGAGCGCGCGGCGATCGCGATGAGCTCAAGTTTGTCGGAATGCGCAGCGATGACGCGCAGCGTATTTTCACCGATGGAGCCGGTGGCTCCGAGCAGGACGACGCGGGTGCGAGTAGAAGCGTGAACGGACATCGATGAAAAAAGAGGGCGGTTTCTCCCAGAGGAAAAGTGACTGCGCAATGTCCGAAACGCGCCGGGCAACAGCGCATCGGATGGCGACGGCTCACGCAAAGCCGCCAAGGCGCAAAGAGAGAGGTCGTCTGTTTATCTATGCCTCTTTGCGTCTTGGCGGCTTTGCGTGAGAAAGGATTGGCAAGAGCGGCGGCGGCCCGGCATCGGAAGCCTGAGCAAGCTGAGGCCTACAAGAGCTGGAAGATAATGTAACCCGCGGGGGCGGTGAGAATCAGGCTGTCGGAGAGATCGAAAATGCCGCCGATGCCGGGGATGGTCGCGCCGGAATCCTTGGCGTTGGCGCGGCGTTTGATGAGCGACTCGATGAGATCGGAAACAATGGCGAGGACCGCGATCGGCAGGGCTGCGGCTGCCGCGATCAAAGGAGTGAAGCTGGCGGGAAAATACGTCGCGGCGAAATGCGCGATGCCCGCGCCGATGCCTGCGGAAATGAGCACGCCGCCGATGGCGCCCTCCCAGGTTTTTTTCGGACTGATGACGGGCGCCATCTTGTGTTTTCCAAACGCCATGCCGGAAAGCAGTGCGCCGACATCGCAGAACTTGGATACAGCGATCAACCACAGGCAGAGCGCCAGTCCGGTCGCGGCGTGCGGGGTGGCGATGAGTATGATGCGCACGAGAAAGTGCAGAAGAAACGCCACGTAAACGACGCCGAAAACCGACCACGCGAACGAATCCACGCGATGATCCGTGGAGCGAAATTTCAGGATGCCGATCGCGAGTGCGATCGACGTGAGCGCGAGTACTTCGCCCGGACCGACGCCAAATTTTTCTAGATAAAGTGGCGAGAGCGCGATCGCGACTCCGCCCGCGATGCCGATCGATTCGATCGGCTGATGACCCATGCGACGAATCAGCGCGTAAAGTTCACGCAACGTCAGCGCGACGATCAGTGCGATGAGCCAGATGGCTCCGGTGCTGCCGAAAAACGAAATGCAACCGAGGACCACGGCCCACAGGAGGATGGTGCTGAAGATGCGTTTAGCCATTGAGGAGAAAGGGAGTTTCCAAATGCCAAAGTTCCAAGCGCCAAACGATGGACGCCGCCGCGGAGCTGCCAAGGACCAACGAGCGAGGGTCGGAATTAACTCCGCGCAGAGTGGTTTATCAGGCGGGTTTGCCTGGCTTCAGCTGTTCGCTGGTCAGTCCGAAACGGCGTTCACGCCGCGCGAATGTATCGAGGGCGGCGGCAAGGTCGGCCTTGGTGAACTCCGGCCATAGCACCGGTGTGAAAACGAATTCCGCGTAAGCGCCCTGCATCAGCAGGAAATTGCTCACGCGTGTCTCGCCCGAAGTGCGGATGATGAGGTCGGGGTCGGGCAGATCGGCGGTATAAAGATACCGGCTGAAGGTGGGCCACGAGTTGTCCTCCAGCTTTTCTTTTCCCGCGGCGACGGCCATCGCGTAGGCCTTGGCGGCATCGGCGATCTCGGTGCGCGCGCCGTAATTGAGGGCGAGCACGAGTGTGTGTTCGGTGAAATGCGCAGTGGCGGCGATGGCCGCTTCGAGCTGCGTGCGGACGACCGGCGGCAACTCGTGCGTGCGACCGATGGTGCGCAAACGGATGCCATTTTTCACCAGCGTCTGCGTTTCCTTTTTAAGGAAGTACTCGAGCAGCTTCATCAGCGCACCGACTTCCTCCTGCGGACGCTTCCAATTTTCGACGGAGAATGCGTACAGCGTGAGGCAGCGAACGCCGAGTTCGCGGGCAGCATCAATCACGTTGCGTACGGTTTCCACCCCACGGCGATGTCCCTCGATTCGCGGCAGTCCGCGTTGCCGGGCCCAACGACCGTTGCCGTCCATGATGATCGCGACGTGTTGGGGAATGGAAGACGGCGCCTCGGGGGCAGAAGAGTCAGACGGCATTGCGAAACGGTGATTTAGGAAGCGCGTGTCTGACGATGCAAGCGAAGGTTCGTCGGCGGGTTTTTCTGTCACGACCGATGGTCGAAGGGCTGCGTGGGCGCGGCGGTTGACTTGAGCGTTTGCGGGACTTGCTTGCGCGATGAGTACACCCCTGAAATCCGAGGAAATCGCCTCCGCGCTGAGCGGCCTGGCTGGTTGGGAACGAAAAAACGATACGCTCGCGAAGACGTTTCAGTTTCACTCGTTTCGCGAGGCATTCAGCTTCATGGCGCGCGTAGCGTTTGAGGCCGAGGAGTCGAACCATCACCCCGACTGGTCGAACAGCTACAACCAAGTCACCATTCACCTCGCGACGCACGACGCCGGCGGAAAGATCACCGCCAAGGATGTGGAACTCGCGAAGCGGATCGAGCGCATCAACTGGGTGAAATAACACCGCGCGTGATGAGGTCGCCGCGCAGTCGGGAGACCTTCACAGTCCGCGAAGAAACTCGAAGATCGCGTCGTTGGAGCCGGGC
The DNA here is from genome assembly GCA_964573305.1 of uncultured Opitutaceae bacterium. Lineage (GTDB taxonomy): Bacteria > Verrucomicrobiota > Verrucomicrobiia > Opitutales > Opitutaceae > Nibricoccus. Next base: position 105,926 of record CAZNJG010000001.1, on the reverse strand, counting down.
AGACCCTCGTGTCCAAAATCTGGATACACGAGCATGCGTTTCTTTGATTTGATCTTGTTGTAGGCGGCGAACTGCGAGGACGGCGGGCAGATCGTGTCCATCAAGCCGGTGAGCATGAGCACCTCGGCCTTGATGCGCGGCGCGAGATGCTGGCAGTCGATGTAGCCGAGTTTTTCGAAAACCGCTTTCTCGTTTTCGTGCTGCGGATCGAAGGACCGGAAGTAACTGCGGAGTTCGTGATAGGCGTCTTTCGCCAGATCCATTTCCCAGACGCGCTGATAGTCGCACAGAAACGGAAAGACGGACGCCGCGCGTTTGATCCGCGGTTCGAGCGCGGCGCAGGCGAGGGTCAGCGCGCCGCCCTGGGAGCCGCCCGTCGCGCCGACGTGTCCGGCATCGACCTCGGGCAGGCTCATGACGATGCGCGCGAGCAACGCTGTATCCAAAAAGATACTACGGAAGAGGAGTTTTTTCGCATCCGGATCGTCGAGACCGCGGATGATCTGGCCTTGGAGAGTGTTGCCTTTGACACCGCCGACATCCTCCGACTGGCCGCCCTGTCCGCGACAATCGAGCGCGGCCACGCAGAAACCCTCGTGGACGAGACCGAGCTTGTCCGACCAGTCGCCGCTATTCGCGCTGTAGCCGTGAAACTGTAGCACCGCGGGATAGCCATCGGGATGTGAGGCGTCGGCAGGATCCTTCTTCGGGCGAAGGTATTTCGCGTGAATGCGCGCGCCGCCGACGCCGGTGAACCACAGGTCGAAACACTCCGCGTGAGTCGGGCGGATGGTGCGATTCGGGATGAGCGTGATGTGCGGATCGAGTGCATCGAGTTCCGCGAGCGATTCGCGCCAGTAGGCATCAAAATCGGCGGGACGCGGATTGATGCCGCGGTATTTTTTGAGTTCGGCGAGCGGTTTGTCGATGAGGGGCATGGAAGCAGAAGCATCGATTGATACGGCGGCAAAAAACCTCGTCGAGAAAAGAGCAGCTTTTCGCCCCGATCTCCGCGCCAGCCAGGCATCTCGATCCGTTTTAACCACTGATGCACACTGAGGGACACTGATGATAAAAGCACGTGCCCGGGCGGTAACCGCGAGCGCGTAGCGAGCGGGTGGAACGCGCCGTCCCGGCGCGTTGTTCGCCATCGCCGCTTGAGCGCGATTGAAAGTGAACGATAGCCGGATAGAGCCGTGTCCGGTGGGCTGCTGAACACCACACGCGGCGCAGACATGCCGCGATGGGTTTAGGTAAACCGCTTAGTAATCGAAGGTGACGATCCGATCAGTTGCGCCGGGCGTTTCTTCGTTCATCACAATGAAGAGCGGACGGTCGCTCACGAGCGCGAGGAGTTCAGCGTCGGAGATTATTTCGTAGGGCAGCGAGACCGCGGTCGGCGGGGCGGCTTGAGCGACCGGTGCAGGCGGATGATTTGGAAATGCGAGAAAAGCGACAAGCGCGACGACCGCAGCACAGCCGTCGGCGGGCTTGCGCGGCGGCACGCGTCGCGAAGCGGGCGCTGGGTCCTTGGATCCAATCGCCGTGAAACGTTTCGGCGAGGAGGTGTTCGCGTTTATCGGGCTTCGGAATCATGGCGGAGTGCGTTTTCGAGAAGACGACGGAGTGCAGCCCGTGCGCGGGTGAGACGGGATTCGACGGCCTTGGGAGAGACGGCGAGTGTTTCGGCGAGCGAACGAACGTCGAGACCGCGAAGGTATTTGGCTTCGAGGAGCGAACGCTCGTCGGGCGAGAGTTGGTTGAGCGCGGTGTCGAGCGCGAGGAATGCACGATCGTCATCCTCGTGGGTGCTCGCGAAAATTTTGTCCGAAGGATCGACGTGGCGGCGCTGGAGAAGCTGCCAGAAACTGCGACGGCCGCGGAGGCTGTCGTACAATGCAGAACGGGCGACCGTGCGGAGCCACGCGGCGAACATGGCGTCGGAATCGCAGGGACGGATATGGCGGGCGATGCGCAGGTATGTTTGTTGAAGCGCTTCGGCGGCGAGGTCATGATCGCCGCGTGTGAGTGCGAGGAGCCGGCGAAAAATCTGTGGACCGTAATCGCGGTGAAAAACGGCCCACGCACCATCATCGCCGCGTTCAAGCGCGAGGGTGAAGGCACGTAGCGGAGGAATGTCCGGTGAGGAAGCGGACAACGTCGGAACCACAGCAGCGGTGTCGGCGGCGTTGGAGACGGCGGTCACTGGGTGGCGGTTGTGGGGACGGGTGTTTCGGGCGGAGTATCGGCCGCAGGCTGTTCGGATAAAAGTTGTTCACGCGCTACGCGCGCGGGAGTGGGCAATCAGCGGAGGTCGCGGCGTGAAGCCGCTGCTACACGGGCATGAAAAAGGCCGACTCGGGTGAGTCGGCCTTGGGGGGGGAATGGTGAATTTCGGAGGCGTCGCGCGAGCGCGAGCCCTACGGGATCACGATGCAGCGAGCTTCGGCGTTTCCGCGAGGGCGGCGTCGAGTGATGCAAGGAGGGACTTGATGGTGTCCACCGTTTCGTCGCCCATGTTGGAGATGCGGAAGGTTTTCCCCTTCAGCTTTCCGTAGCCGCCGTCGATCACGAGCTGGTGCTTCGATTTCAGAATTTTGTTCAGTGCGGCGAGGTCGATGCTGAGGTTGTTCGCGAAGCAGTTGAGGCCGATCGAGCCGTACTTTTCCTCGGGGAAAAGTTTGAAGCCTTTGCTGAAGCTCCAGTCGCGAACCATCTTGTTGAGCTGCGCGTGGCGGGCGAAGCGGTTGTCGAGTCCCTCGGTTTTGATGTCTTCGAGTTTCGACTTGAGCGCGTAGATGAGCGGGATGACCGGCGTGCTCGGGGTCATGCCGTTTTCGTGGTTCTTCTGGAACTCCACGAAGTCGACGTAATAACCGCGGTCGGTCTCAGTGGCGGCGCGTTCGAGGGCGCGTGTCGAAACCGAGATCAGCGAGAGGCCGGGCGGCAGCGCGAGCGCTTTTTGCGAGCCCGTGATGAGGACGTCGATGCCGAGCTCGTCCTTCTTGATCGGCACGGCGCTGAACGAGCTGACGGTGTCCACGACCGAGATGACGTCGGGGAACTCGCGGAGCACGGCGGCGATTGCAGTGAGATCACTCATCGTGCCGGTCGAGGTTTCGTTGTGGATGATGGTGACGGCGTCGTACTGGCCGGTGGAAAGCTCTTTGCGGAGCGCGTCGGGATCGACGGGCTGGCCCCATTCGCTCTTCAACGCGCCGGCTTGTTTGCCGCAGCGCTGGGAGACATCGAACCATTTGTCCGAGAAGGCGCCGTTCATGCAGTTGAGCACCTTTTTCTTCACGACATTACGGATGGCGCCCTCCATCGAGCCCCACGCGGAATTCGTGGCGATGTACACCGGGTCCTTGGTGTAGGCCAGAGCCTGGAGCTCGGGCTGGATGGACTGGTACAGGGCCACAAAATCGGTGCTGCGATGACCGATCATGGGCTGGGCCATGGCGCGCAGCGTTTTTTCCGAGACGGCGATGGGGCCGGGGATGAAGAGTTTGTAGCTCATGGAAGGACGAAGAGTGAACGGTGAAGAGTGTAGATGGAAAGACCGAAGCCGGACCGTTGTACGGAGAGCGACGGGTAGTAGCGACGGCTGGGGCTACTTGTGAGAAACTTTGATGACCTTCTTGTTGCCATCGCCGAGGACGATGACGCGCGGCTGCCAGTCGGCGGCTTCTTTTTCGTCGACCACGGCGAACACCATGATGGTGACGATGTCGCCGGGTTTGCCGAGGCGGGCGGTCGCGCCGTTGAGGGAGAAAATGCGCGAGCCTGCGGGCGCGGGGATGGCGTAGGTTTCGAAACGTTCCCCGTTGGCTGTATTGCCGACGAGGATACGCTCGTATTGACGCAATCCGACCATGGCCATGAGTTCGGAGTCGATTGCCATGCTGCCTTCGTAGTTGAGGCTGCAATCGGTGACCTCGGCGCGGTGGATTTTCGACTTGAGTAGATTGAGTTGCATGGCGCGACCTGCGTCGTGATAGAGAACGACAAGCGAAGCGCCCCGCGGCCTTTTGCGTCAATCTCCAATCCCGCTCCCAACAACCGCATGTCGTCCTGGCTGAAGACCAAGTTCAACCGCTTCGAGCAGTTCTCGATCGATGTGATCTATGGTCGTGCGGAGGGCGTGCGCGCCATGCTGTTTGCGGGTGTGCTGCAGGCGTTTTCGTATCTCTTCAGCGGGATCGCGCAGGCGCGCTACTGGCTTTATCGGAAACGTATTTTGCACGACCAGCCGCTGGGCTGCCTCGTGGTCGTGGTGGGAAATCTCACGGTGGGCGGCACAGGAAAAACGCCTGTCGTCGAAAAATTTGCGCGGTCCTTGCAGGAGCGCGGGCGGAAGGTCGCGATCCTCAGTCGCGGCTACAAAAGCAAGTCGGCGCCTTTTTGGAAAAAGTGGATCAACTGGATCACGCATGCCGCCGAGCCGCCCCCGCGCGTGGTGAGCGATGGCACCTCGGTGCTGCTCGATTCGGAGCTCGCAGGCGACGAGCCGTTCATGCTCGCGCGCAATCTGCCGGGCGTGGTCGTGCTGGTGGATAAAAACCGCGTGAAGGCCGGCGCGTATGCGATCCGGAAATTCGCCTGCGACACGTTGATCCTCGACGATGGTTTTCAGTATCTGCCGCTCAAAGGCCGGCTGAATCTCCTGCTGGTCGATAAAACGAACCCGTTCGGCAACGGTCATCTGCTGCCGCGCGGGATCTTGCGCGAGCCGATCAAACACCTGAAGCGCGCGAGCTATGTGTTTCTCACGAAGTCGAACGGCCAGCGCGACACGGAACTCGAGGAACTCATCGAGGAGCACAATCCCGGCGTGGACATCATCGAGTGCACGCACCAGCCGAAGTACCTGCAGCGATTCGGCTCCGACGAACGCGAGCCTCTGGAGTTTTTGAAGGGGAAAAAAGTCGGGGCGTTCAGCGGTATCGCGACGCCGGAAAGTTTCGAAAAGTTCCTGAAGGATCTTGGCGCGAAACTCGTGTTCACGCGCCGCTATCTCGACCACTACCGTTTCACCAACGAGGATTACGTTTCCATTTTCAGCGAAGGCTTGGGCAAGCGCGTGGACTTCATCGTGACGACGGAGAAAGACTCCGTGCGCCTCCCGCACGATCTGCCTTGTCCGGTGCCGCTCTATTATCTGCGGCTCGAGATCGAGATCATCCGCGGCGCGTCGGATTTTCAGGAGGCGGTCGGGCGCATTTGTTTTCCGGAGTCGGGTGCGCCGTGAGGCGGCGCGGACCGCATGCGCGGCGGCTGTCATGCTTTCCCACTTGCCGCGCGGGCGATGCCAGCGGTTAGCTTTCATCTTTTCCCCTTATGATCATCGATTCGCGCTTCCACGATCTCGCCCACGGCCTCGTCAATTTTTCCACCCAGTTGAAACGTGGGGAGCGTGTGCTGATCGACGCGTTCGACATTCCCGATGCGATGGTCATCGCGCTGATCCGCGCGACTCGCGAAGCCGGTGCGCATCCGTACGTGAACATCCACCGCGCGCGCATCACTCGCGAGATGATGCTCGGGGCGGAGGAGGCTCAGTTTGCCCCGCACGCGACAATCGAACTGGCACGTATGCAAAAAATGGATGCGTACATCGCCCTGCGCGGCTCGGATAATATTTTCGAGGCGTCCGATGTGCCGCCTGAAAGCGTGCAACTCGTCAGCAAGCTTATGAAGCCGGTGCTGGATCACCGTGTGGGCAAGACGAAATGGGTCGTGCTGCGCTGGCCGACACCGTCGATGGCGCAGCAAGCCGGCATGAGCACGGAAGCGTTTGAGGATTTTTATTTCCGCGTCTGCACGCTCGATTACTCGCGCATGATCCCGGGTATGGACGCGCTTAAGGAGCTCATGATTGCGACCGATCGCGTGCACATCAAAGGCCCGGGCACCGATCTGCGTTTTTCGATCAAAGGCATTGGCGCGCAGCCGTGTGGCGGCTTGCGCAACATCCCGGACGGCGAGGTGTTTTCCTGCCCGGTGAAAGAGTCGGTCGAAGGCTACGTGCAGTACAATGCGCCGACCGTTTATCTCGGCCAGTCGTTCGATAATATCCGCCTTGGTTTCCGTCGCGGAAAGATCGTCGAGGCGACCTCGAACAACACGAAACGTCTCAACGAGATTCTCGATAGCGACCCTGGCGCGCGCTACATCGGCGAGTTCGCGCTGGGCTTCAATCCGCACATCACCGCGCCGATGCGCGACATCCTTTTCGACGAAAAAATCGCCGGCTCGTTTCACTTCACGCCGGGCCAAGCCTACGAGGGTGTGGGCAATGGCAACAAGTCACAGGTTCACTGGGACATGGTGTGCATCCAGCGCCCTGAATACGGCGGCGGCGAAATCTGGTTCGACGATAAACTCATCCGCAAAGACGGCCTCTTCGTGCCGAAAGCGCTGCACAAGTTGAACCCGGACTATCTGCTCGGGAAAGACAGCGCGAAAAAGAAAACGAAGTAAGCGCCGCGCGGCGGCCGTATCGTTTGATGACGTGCGCGACGAGAGTGTCGCACTTCCGCATCCGACGCAGACATCGCTCTTCATGTCCTGATGCGTCATTCGCAGGCATCCACGCCGCGATCTCCGCGCCGGCCAGGCACCTCCGATCCGTTTAACCACGGATGCACACTGATGGACACTGATGATAAAAGCCCGTGTCCGGCGGTAGTCGCGAGCGATTAGCGAACGGGTGGAACGCGCCGTCCCGGCGCGTTGTTCGCCATCTCCCGTTTTGAACGCCGGTTGAATTGAACGATCGCCGGATCGAGCCGTGTCGCGGGCCGCAGGCGTGGCCGTGGACTCACGTTCAAGGGCTCAGATACGCGGCTATGGTTTTAGTTAAACCGCTCCAAGCGCCGGTGATTAAGACCCGGCGGTCAGCATCGTTGAAACATTGCGGGCCTCGCGCGGGTCGCTACCGTCCGCGCAAGGCAGGATCACCAACCCCTTTGGATTATCTTTCATGAGATCACGTGTTCTGGTCATTTTTCACAGCTTCATCTTTCTGGCGATTTCTCTGGCCGCCGCTCCACGCGATGACGCCTGGAAAAAAGTCGATGAGGCCATCGAGCAGCGGCTTCCGAAAACCGCGCTCGAGCGCATCGAGCCCATTCTGAGGGCCGCGCTCGCCGAAGATGCTCACGCCGAGGCCATCAAGGCGCTCGGATTCAAGATATCACTCGAAGCGCAGATCCAGGGCAGTCGCGCCGAAGAGCGCATTTCCCGTCTCACGGCCGAAATCGAAAAGGTGCCGGCCGCGATGAAGCCCATGATGCACGGTCTGCTCGCGCATGCATACTGGCAGTATTTTCAGCAGAATCGCTGGCGTTTTCTTCAGCGCACAAACGTCGCCTCCGATGCTGATGCCGCGGTCGATTCCTGGGATCTCGCGCGTATTCTTCGCGAGATCGATCGTCATTTCACCGCGTCGCTCGCGGATGAAAAAACGCTCCAGCGCACGCCCATCGCCGTTTACGATGCGTTGCTCACGCCTGGCTCCGCGCCAGATAGTTACCGCCCCACGCTCTTCGACTTTCTCGCGTACGAAGCACTCACGTTCTACCAAGCCGGCGAACAAGCCGCGCGCATCGCGGAGAACGAATTCGAGATCGAGGCCGAATCCCCGATCTTCGGCACCACGGACGAGTTTCTTGCGTGGACACCGCCGCCCGCCGAAGGATTTTCCCCGAAGCACAAAGCCATCGCGCTCTATCAGTCGCTGCTGCGTTTTCACGCGAAGGACAAAGATCATTCGGCCTTTCTCGATGCCGATCTCGCTCGTCTGACCTACGGCAACAATGTCGCCAGCGGTGAGACCAAAACCGCCCGCTACAAGGCGGCGCTCGAGCGTTTCATCGACGACTCCGCCCGCCATGAAATCTCCGCTCGCGCCACAGCGCTTCTGGCGACGGAGCTCAACAACGCGGGCGATGCCGCGAAGGCTCACGCACTCGTCCAGCGCGCCGCCAAAAAATTTCCCGAGAGCGCCGGCGCCGCCGAATGCCTCAATCTCCTCGCCCAGATCGAGGCGCCCTCCGCGGACTTGAAAACCGAGTCTGTCTGGAACGCGCCGTGGCCGACGCTTGATGTCACTTATCGTAATGTCACTGAGGTCCACTTCCGCGCCATTCGCGTCGATTTCGAAAAATATCTCGGCGCAGAAAATTCTTGGGATTTTCGCGGTCATCGCCTCGAGCGCGACGTACTTCTCGCCGCCGAGCCCCCGCTCGCGTGGTCCGCGAAATTGCCGCCGACCGCCGACTTCAAAGAGCGCACCGAAAAACTCGCCGCACCGACCACGCTCGCTCCCGGTTATTACGTCATCATTGCGAGCCATGATCCGTCGTTTGCTACGACCGACAATCAAGTCGGCATCGTCTCCGTGTGGGTCAGCGATCTCGCGCTCGTGCTGCATACGGACCATGGTCGTCGCGAACAATCCGGCTTCGTCCTCCACGCACGCACTGGTGAACCCGTCGCCGGTGCCACGGTGAAATTCTGGCAGCAATTCAACCGCAGCAATTCCTTCGGCGCGCTTCCCTCGGTGACGACCGACGCGGATGGACGTTTTCGTTTTCCCAGTCAGGACAACGCGCTCGTGGTTCTCGCCGAGCACGATGGCCACGCGGTTTCGAACGAGCATCTTTTCTACGCTCAAGGCCGACGCATCGCTCGCGAGCAGTCTTCGCAGACGGTGTTCTTCACCGACCGCGCTCTCTACCGTCCGGGCCAGACGATTCATTACAAAGGCATCGCCATCCGCGCCGAGCCGGACGCCGGCAAATACGCCGTGCTCGCCGACCGCCGTGTCACCGTCGTCTTCAATGATCCCAACGGTCAGGAGATCGCGCGCGCCACGCACCGGACGAATGATTACGGTTCCTTCAGCGGCGTCTTCACCGCGCCGCGCGATCGTGTGCTCGGTCGCATGAGCCTGCGCACCGAGGAGCCTCGAGGCTTCGCATCGATTTCGGTCGAGGAATATAAACGTCCGAAATTCCAGGTGCAGCTCGATGCACCGGCGGAGGCGGCAAAACTCGATGCGACCGTCTCGCTCACGGGCAAAGCCACGGCGTACACCGGCAGTCCCATCGGCGGAGCCAAAGTCACGTGGCGCGTCGAACGTGCCGTCCAGCTTCCGTTCTGGTGCTGGTGGTTTCAACCGCCTGCGACGAAAGCGATCGCCCACGGCACCGCGACGACCGGGGACGACGGCGCTTTCACAATCGCGTTTCCCGCCACACCCGACCGCGCGGTGCCGGCGAAGAACGAACCCGTTTTCAACTTCACCGTGTACGCCGATGTCACTGACTCGACCGGCGAAACGCGCTCACATCAACGCACGTTGCGCAGCGGTTACACCGCGCTTCAGGCCTCACTCGAAGCCGCCGAGTGGCAGACTTCCGCGCAACCCGTCGAGTTCTCCCTCGGCACGACTTCGCTCGACGGCGATCCGCAATCGGCAAAAGGCACGCTTACGCTTCACGCGCTCGAGCAACCGGCCTCGGTGCAGCGCGCGCCGCTTCAGGAAGAGCGGCGCTGGTGGAACTCCGCCCGCGCCGAACCCGAGGTTGATCCGGCCAACCCCGATTCGTGGAAAGACGGCGCCCGCGTGGCGAAAGAAAGCTTTGCGACCGATGCCGCCGGCTCGGCGAAGATCACCGTCGCGCTCAAGCCCGGCATCTATCGTGCGTCGCTCGAGACGAAGGATCGTTTCGGCAAAACCGTCACCGCCCGCCGCACCGTGCGTGTCGTCGATCCCGCCGCGTCGCGCCATGCGATCAAAGTCGCGGATCATTTCGCCGCGCCCGCCTGGTCGGTGGAGCCGGGAGAAACATTCACCGCGCTTTGGGCCACGGGCTACGATCGAGGCCGGGCCTTTGTCGAAATCGAGCGCGCGGGCAAACGCCTCAAGAGTTACTGGACGCCCGCCGGCCGCACGCAGGCGCTCATCGAACTTCCCGTGGACGAATCGATGCGCGGCGCCTTCACCGTGCGCGTCACTTCCATCCGCGAGAATCGCGCGTATCTGCACGAGCGCGTCGTCGATGTTCCCTGGACCAACAAACAACTCACGGTGAAGTGGGAACGTTTCCGCTCCAAACTGCTGCCCGGCGAAAAAGAAACGTGGACGGCAACCATCACCGGTCCCGATGCCGAGCGTGCTTCCGCCGAGATGGTCGCCGCCTTGTACGATGCCTCGCTCGACCAATACCTTGAGCATCGCTGGCCGCAGGCCTTCGGCGGTTTCCGGCGCGAATACAGCCGCAGCAACCGGCAGTTTCAAAATACGCTGCGCCGTTTCGCACGGGTGTCGTCGTGGGAATATCCCCAACAATGGGACTTTGCTTGGCGGTACCGTTCGTTTCCGCAGGGTTTTCTGCGCGGGGTAGGTGAGGATAAAATGGAACTGTCGGCATTTGAGGTGGCAGCCCCGCGGACGTACGGATTTGCCGTCGCAGCTCCGGTGGCTGGCAGCCGTATACCGAGAAGCATGGCGGCTCAGGCGATTGACGGTTTCCTCGCCGGTGAAATGAACGCGCCCGCGCCGGCGTTGGGAGAAACGCAGGCCGAGGTGGTGGTGACGAAGACCGTTTCCGGCCCCGATCTCTCCCAAGTCACCGCCCGCACCAATCTCAACGAAACCGCGTTTTTCTTTCCGCAACTTGTTTCGGGCGACGATGGCGTTGTGAAGCTCGTCTTCACCATGCCCGAAGCGCTCACCGAGTGGAAATTTCTCGGCTTCGCCCACGATAAAGAACTCCGTTCTGGCTTCCTCACCGACAAGGTCGTCACGGCGAAAGATCTCATGGTGGAGCCGAATCCGCCGCGTTTCCTGCGCGAGGGCGATACGCTCGAATTCACCGTCAAAGTCACCAATCAAGGCGAGCAGCCGCAGCGCGGCACCCTCCGCCTCACCTTTGCCGATGCAGCCACGCAGGCGTCGGTCGATGCCGCGCTCGCGAACCAAACGACCGATCAATCCTTCGACGTTCCCGCGAAACAATCGCGCACGTATTCATGGCGCATCTCTGTGCCGGACAGCCTCGGCGTCCTCACGTACAAGGCAGTCGCCGCGTCGGAAAACCTCAGCGATGGCGAGGAAGGTTTTCTCCCTGTATTGAGCCGGCGGATACTCGTTACCGAATCGCTGCCGCTGCCGATCCGCGGCAAGACGACGAAGTCGTTTGCCTTCGAAAAACTCCTCGCATCGGGCGCGTCCGACACGTTGCGCCACGAGTCGCTCACGGTGCAGATGACCTCGCAGCCCGCATGGTACGCCGTGCTGGCGCTGCCTTACTTGATGGAGTTCCCGCACGAGTGCAGCGAACAGGTTTTCAGCCGCCTCTACGCCAACGCACTCGCGCGTCACATCGCGTCGTCGAATCCGAAGATCCGCCGCGTTTTCGATCTTTGGAAAAACACGCCCGCGCTCGATTCTCCGCTCGAAAAAAATCAGGATCTGAAAGCCGTCCTCATCGAAGAAACGCCGTGGCTGCGTCGCGCGAAATCCGAGAGCGAAGCGCGTCGCAATGTCGGCCTGCTCTTCGACACCAACCGGCTCGACGACGAAGCCGCGCGCGCGCTTCGCACGCTCGCCGAGCGCCAGAACGACGATGGTCTTTGGGCGTGGTTTCCCGGCGGCCGTTCCAGCGAGTTCATCAGTCTCTACATCACCACCGGCTTCGGCCGCCTGCGTCATTTTGGCATCGATCTCGATGCCGAGCCCGCGATCAAAGCGCTCGCCGGGCTCGATGCCTGGATGAGCAAACGACACGAGCGGATTCTCAAACAGCCCGATCCCGAAAAGTACGCCCCGGGTTATCTCGATGCGCTGTATCTGTACGGCCGCAGTTTCTTCCTGAAAGACCGGCCCGTCGCCGATGATCATCGCGCCGCGGTCGACTTTTTCCTCGCCCACGCCCGGGAGCACTGGACGCGCCTCGACAGCCGCCAAAGTCAGGGCCATCTCGCGCTCGCGCTTCAGCGTTTCGGCGACAAATCCACTGCCGATGCCATCGCGAAATCGCTCAAGGAACGCAGCGTCATGAGCGACGAACTCGGCATGTTCTGGCGCGACACCGAATTGAGCTGGTGGTGGTATCGCGCGCCGATCGAAACGCAGGCGCTCATGATCGAAGTGTTCTCCGAAGTCGCGGAGGACCGGCAGGCCGTCGAGGACTGCCAGGTCTGGCTCTTGAAACAAAAACAGACGCAAAACTGGCGCACCACCAAGGCCACGGCCGACGCCGTTTACAGCCTGCTGCTGCGCGGAGACGATCTGCTCTCCAGCGATGCGCTCGTACAGGTTTCGCTCGGCGGTGAAACGATCAAACCCGAAAACGTCGAAGCCGGCACCGGTTTCTACGAAAAGCGTTTTTCGCGCGCCGAGATCAAACCCGCGATGGGTGAGGTCGCCGTCACCAAAACCGATGATGGCGTCAGTTGGGGCAGCGTGCATTGGCAATATCTCGAAGACATCGCGAAGATCACGTCGCACACGGACACACCGCTCACGTTGAAGAAGACCCTTTGGAAAAAAGAAAATTCGTCCAAGGGCCCGGTGTTGAAACCTATCTCCGGGCCGCTCGCCGTCGGCGACGAACTCGTGGTGCGTCTCGAACTGCGGACCGATCGCGACATGGAATTCGTTCACTTAAAAGACCAGCGCGGCAGCGGCACCGAACCCGTCAATGTGCTCAGCCGTTACCGTTACCAGGACGGTCTCGGTTACTACGAAACGACGCGCGACACCGCATCCCACTTCTTCATCGATTACCTCCCGAAGGGCACCTACGTCTTCGAGTATTCGACGCGTGTGCAGCTTCGCGGCCGCTACCAAAGCGGCATCGCGGAGATTCAGTGCATGTATGCGCCCGAATTTAACAGCCACTCGGAGAGCATCGCACTGGAGGTTCAGTAACCGGCATCACTCGCGTGCCCGCGGCTCGTTTTTCTTTCGCATCGCCATGCGGCGGGTGCGTGCGGATAAACGCACCCGTTTTTCTCGTGAACCATTTCACCTACACTGTTTCCGCCGGCGTGCGCCGCATCCGGGCCGACAAGGCTCTCGCGATCGGTTTTCCCGATCACAGCCGTGTCGCGCTGCAGCGTGCATTCGACGCGGGGCTGGTGCTGCTCGCGGGCAAACCGATCAAGCGGAGTCATGCGGTGGTCGGTGGCGACGAATTGAGTCTTTCGCTGCCCGACGTCGTTCCGTCGGAACTGAAACCGGTCGAAATCCCGCTCGATGTGATCTTCGAGGACAAGCACCTGCTCGCGATCAACAAGGCCGCCGGCATGATCGTGCACCCGGGCGCTGGTACCGGCGAAGACACACTGGTCCATGCGTTGCTTGCGCATTGCGAAGGCGGGTTGAGCGGCATCGGTGGCGTGGAGCGTCCCGGCATCGTGCATCGCCTCGATCGCGAAACCTCGGGCGTGATGCTGGTCGCAAAAACCGATCAGGCGCATCGCGGGCTTGCGGAGCAATTTTCCGAGCGATCGTTACAAAAGGAGTACGTGGCGCTTGTGTCCGGAGCGCCGTCGTTGCTCAGCGGAAGCATTCAGAAACCGATCGGACGCAATCCGCATCAACGTCATAAGATGGCGATCGTGGAAACCGAAGCGGGCGGCCGCGATGCGCACACGGATTGGGAAATTATGGAGAAATTTGCGCCCGTGGCCGCGTTGATGCGCTGTTTGATTCACACGGGGCGTACGCATCAAATCCGCGTTCATCTGAAATCGCTCGGGCATTTGATCATGGGCGATGAGGTTTACGGGTGGAAACCGGACGCACGTCTGAAAACCCAGCCGCCGCGCGTGATGCTGCATGCGGAACATTTGGTGGTCACTCATCCGGTCACCGGCAAGACGCTCGATTTGCGTGCGCCGCTGCCGAAGGATTTCACGTTGCAGATCGCGCAGCTTCGCAAAGTTTCCGCCGCGCTGAAGAAGACTGCGCTGACCGCGGAATCGAAGAAGCGCGCGAGCGTGCGTCCGGTGGCGCCGGCCCCACACGTACGGGAAAAGTGAATACAGGCGGGTTCGCCGGGTGGAACGCGCCGTCCCGGCGCGTTGTTCGCCATCGCCCGCGTGAGAACCGTCTAAACTGAACAGCAGCCGGATCGAGCCGTGTGTGCTCCCCGGAAACCCGGCGCGGCGTTGCTGCGGACTCAGATTCCATGGCGCAGATGGGCCGCTATGATTTTAGTTAAGCCGCTCTATTTTGTAGAGCGCGCGTTCGGTGTTATGCGCGCGGAGTGTCACTGGCGGGCGCGTGACGTTTTTCGGCGTTTGGGTGCGTGCGCTGATACGCGCGCATCACCGTCATGGTGATGGCGATTGCGGGCGCCCAGATCAGAAAATAAAAACTGCCGAAACGAAGCCCGCGGAGGAAGAGCGTGTAGGTCGTGCGTTCGGCATCGAGCAACCAGCCGCCCAGCGGAAAGAATATCGCTCCCAGAATCGCGCCGAGCACAACGAGACCCGCGACCCATGCGAAGAAGTACGGGGACTCGGCCAGGATTTTTCGTGCGAGGGAAGGTGAGTTGTTCATCGTTGGACTTCGTAGCGAAGGAGCAGCGTGTGGCCGGAAAGGTTTTCGCTCCCCAGCAAGCGCAGGCGTGTATCCGTTTTTTGGATAAGCAGTGGCGTGCCGCTTCCGAAAAGAACGGGTTCCACCGTCAGCCAGATCTCGTCGATGAGACCGGCGTCGAGAAAGAGACTGTGCATCTGCGCGCCGCCGAGCAGAGCGCCGTTGTTGAGGCCGCGTGCGGCGAATGACGCGAGCAGCTCACGGGGCGGCGTGGAGAAAAACTCGAGCGTTCCGGGCAACACATCGTCGGCGTATGCCCCGGGTTGGCGGGTGAGAATGCCGCGAAGTCGCGGGTGTGTCATGCGTTCGCGAATGAATGCGCGCGTTTGTCGGTAGGTTTCGCCGCCCATGATGCTGAAATCGAAATTTTTCAGCGCTCGCGAGAGATGCGCTTGATCCGCCGACGACGCGAATGCGCTGCCCGGCGTGTCGTGCTTCGTGATGAAGCCGTCGAGCGATTGAACGGCGATGAGCGTGAGGCGCATGGAAGGCGCAGACTATCTCGCGCAAACGCGATCGCACAAGCGCGGCCTCGCGATCCGCGGTGCGTTCACTCGGCGCGTTTGAGTTTGAAGAATGCCTGCAGCAGGGCGCGGCACTCGTCTTCGAGCACGCCGCCCGCGGTGATCTCGAGATGGTGATTCACGCGCGGCAGCGCGTTGAGATCGGTCGCACCGCCGAGGCAGCCCATCTTGGGATCGGGCACGGCGTAGCAGACGCGTTTCAACCGCGACATCAGCGTGGCGCCGGAGCACATGGGGCAGGGCTCCTTGGTGACGTAGAGCGTGGCATTTTCGAGACGCCAGTCGCCGATCTGCTGGGCTGCCTGCGTGATTGCGAGGATCTCGGCGTGCGCGGTGGGATCGTGCGCGCTTTCGACGGTGTTGTGGGCAAAGGCGATCACTTCGCCGCCGAGTTCGATCACGCACCCGATGGGCACCTCGTCCTTGCGCCACGCATCGATCGCCTGATTGTAGGCCAGACTCATGTAAAACGTATCGTCTCGCACGAGTTGCGACGGGAAGCGTTTTTCGAAAGGGCAGGGAATGGGTGGCGCAGACGAGGAATCCATGGCAGACAGACGAGGCATGAGCGGCGGGCGCTCCGAGGAAAGCCTTGACTTACGGAGCGCGGAAACGTCTTACAAGGGGCTTTTATATTCGCTTATACACGTATGAACCAACTCCCTGTGGCCGGCTCCCGGCATGACCTGTATGTCTGACGGCAAATC
This sequence comes from uncultured Opitutaceae bacterium, assembly GCA_964573305.1. GTDB lineage: Bacteria > Verrucomicrobiota > Verrucomicrobiia > Opitutales > Opitutaceae > Nibricoccus. Next base: position 90,072 of record CAZNJG010000001.1, on the reverse strand, counting down.
GATCGAAGTCGAAGGCAAGATCGTCGCGGTGCTCCCCGGCACCATGTTCAAGGTCGAACTCTCCAATGGTCATACCGTGCTGGCGCACATCTCGGGCAAGCTCCGCAAGAATTTCATCAAGATCGCTGCAGGCGACCGGGTGAAGATGGAGATGAGCCCGTACGATTTGGAAAAGGCGCGCATCACCTATCGCATGAAGGACGAGCGCGCCAACACGGGCCCGCGTCCGCCGTTCCGCCGCCGCTACTGAGCGGATGAACTTTTGAGCCCGGCCCGCGCCGGCTGACATCATGGCCCGCAGCGCCTCGAGTCGCCCGGAGATCTCGGTTCCGGAAAGTCGTGCGCCGGGCAAATTCGCCGACGAGATCGACGAATTCGTCGCGTATCTCCGCCTCGAGCGCGGGCTCTCGGCGCACACGCAGGCGAGTTACCAAAACGATCTCGACCAATGCGCGCATTTCCTGAGCGCGCGCGGTGAGGCGCGTTGGGCAACCGCTACCGCGGACGGCGTTTCCGCGTGGCTGCGATCATTGGGTGGAGCGGATTACTCCACCGGCAGCCTTGCGCGGAAACGGACATCGTTGCGCATGCTTGCGCATTACCTCGTCAACGAAGGACGTCGCGCGGACGACTTCACGGCGCTTCTCGAAGGGCCGAAGCTCACCCGGCGTTTACCCGGCACTCTTTCGTTGGAGGAAGTGGAGCGTTTGTTGGCGGCACCGATCGGCGGCGATGCGCTCGCGTTGCGCGACAAAGCGATCCTTGAACTCTTTTATTCGAGTGGACTGCGCGTCTCCGAACTAGCCGCGATCGAGATCCAGCAAGTCGATCTGGAAAACGGTTATCTCCGCGTTTTCGGCAAAGGCGCGAAGGAGCGCATCGTCCCGGTAGGCACCCGCGCAGTGGAGGCATTGCAGGTCTACCTCTCGGCCGCGCGAAGTGCGTTCGTGAAAAGCGGCCGCACCGGCAGCGCGCTTTTTCTGAGCGAACGCGGCACGGCGATCTCGCGAAAGATGCTTTGGGTGCTGGTTAAAAAATACGCGGCGCGGGCGGGCATTCGGAAGACGGTGAAACCGCATTTGCTGCGACATTCCTTCGCGACGCATCTGCTGGGCGGCGGAGCCGACCTGCGCGCGATTCAAGACATGCTCGGCCACGCCAATCTGGCGACGACGCAGATCTACACCTCGGTGGACGAAAAACGTCTCACTGACCACCACGCCCGTCATCACCCCCGCGGCCGCGGCAAAGGCTGAGACGCGCACGCGCGAGAGCCTAGGAACAACAAGCCAACGATAGCCTTGACACGCCAGCTACCTTGCAATCCAAGGTATGTGAAATGGCGGACGCGGCGCATGAGATTTTTGGCAACTGGACCGTGCAGGTGCGCAAGGGCGTGCTCGATCTCTGCATCCTCAACGCGCTGGAAGCGCGCGAACGCTACGGCTACGAACTGGTGAAAGAACTCGCTGGTTTGCCGGGGTTCGGGGTGACCGAAGGGACGCTTTATCCGCTGCTGTCGCGACTGCGTGTGCAAGGGCTGGTGAAAACGCGGCTCGAAGAGTCGAGCGGCGGCCCGGCGCGGAAATATTATTCGCTGACCCCCACCGGCCTTCGCGTAGCCGCACTGATGGACGACTACCTTTCTGAACTGATCCCCGCATGTCGCGCGCTGCGAAAAAAATAAATACCCCATGATCACCTGGACCGAAACCGGCCGAGCCGAACTGGAACGCCATCTTGCCTCCGTCCGCACGCGCATGATTGCCGCGGGCGCGGATGTGCGGGAAGTGGAAGACGATCTCGTACGCCATGTGGAAACGGAACTCTCAGAATCCGGTTTGCGCACCGCGACACGCGAGGACGTGCGTCGCGTGCTCGCGCAAATCGGCGGAGTGGAGACCGGATTACTGGAGCCGCGCGAGGAAAGGCAGGAGCCGTCACAAGGCTGGTTTTTTCACCTAGTCACGGCGTGTTGCTGGCTGCTCGGCGTGGTGGTGCCCGCGGCGACATTGATCGTAGAGCTGAGCACGCGGATGTGCGCAGCGGAGATCTTCGATCCGCTTCCCACGTGGTTTCACGCGCTGCTGGTCGCATGCGTTCCTGTTGCGAATGCGCTCGGCTTGGTTCGCGAAGGGAAACTCCGCGCTGGAGCCGTGGCGACCGCGCCGGTGTGGCTGAGGGCGTTGAATGGTGCGGCGCTCGCGATCTCCGCGTGCTACGCGCTGATGTTTCTGGTGGTGACGCCTATCGCGGTGATCGGCGTGGTTTTCTTTGGCCTTGGATTGCTGCCGCTTGCTCCGTTGATGGGATTCATCACCGCGTGCATCGTGCGCCGCAGACTGCGGAAGTTGGGCAATCCGCCAGGGCGGGCCGGCCGTTGGGCAGCATGTGCCGCGCTGGCTTTTCTGGTGGTGTGGAGCGTTCCCTCGCTGGTGACGGAGATCGGGGTGCGCATGACGCGCTCGAAAAATCCCGAGACCGTGCTGCGCGGTTTGTCGTGGTTGCGTGGATACGGCGACGAGGACCGGTTGCTGGATTATTGTTATTTTAGGAATACGGTGATGAAGGATCTGCCCCGGTTTGTGCTGGCTGGTTGGGATAGCCATTTCGCCGAGCCCTTTTCGGGAAACACGATCGAAGAAGCGCGAATGCTGTATTATCGCACGACGGGCGTGGCGTACGACCGCGTGCCGCGTCCATCGCGGTTTGCGTTTGGCGGGCGGCCCACAGGCGCCGATGAGTGGGAATGGGATGCGGATCGCGGCGGGGAGGTTGTTGGCCAGCGACTGCGCCATCTTTCCCTGACCGAGTCGCGCCTCGACGGCAGCGTCGATGGGAAGGCACTGGCCGCTTATCTCGAGTGGACGTTTGTATTCGAAAACTCAGGACAAAATACGCAGGAGGCGCGCGCTGAAATCGTGCTCCCTCCGGGCGGCGTTGTCTCCCGGCTGACCCTCTGGGTAAATGGCGAGGAGCGCGAAGCCGCTTTCGCGGGACGCGGTCAAGTGCGCGAGGCCTATCAGCGTGTGGCGATCCGGCAGAATCGCGATCCGGTGCTGGTGACAAGCAAGGGGCCGGACCGTGTTTTTATGCAGTGTTTTCCCGTGCCGGCGCACGGTGAAATGAAGGTGCGTCTCGGCATCACCGCACCGGTGCTGCCGCCCGCGTTTGAAGAGGATCAAGCGGCGCGTATCCGGTTGCCGGTCTTGGGCGAACGGAACTTTCGCTGGTCGGACGATTTTGCGCACAACCTCTGGCTGGAGTCGTCGCATGAAGTCACCGCGGCGGGATTGAAAATGAATCGCCAGGGAAGCGCCTGGGTGGCGTATGGCGCCGTCGCTGTCAGGGAAGGTGAACTGCCTTTGCTGCATGTGAGGATGAGCGGAGAAAGCGGCCGGGTATGGTCGGCTCATCGCAACGCGCCGGAGACCGTCGTGATGCAGCAGTTGGTCGAAACCGAGAGCCACGGTCGGAAGGAGTTGGTTCTGGCCATCGAAGGATCGAAAGCCTTGGAAAGACACCGCGAGACAATCGCGGGAGTCATCGAAAACATGGAGGCAGAAGACCGGCTGACGGTCTGGCTGGCAGGCGACCGCGTCGAAGGCCGGAGCCGTTTGACGCCCGCTGAAGCGGCCCGGTGGCTGCGTGGAAAGAAGTTCGCCGGAGGGCAGGACAGTGTGCCGGCGCTCTCTCATGCGTGGGATGCTGCGGCGGCGCAGGCTGAAACAGCCGTGATCTGGTTGCATGGTGGCCAGCCGCTCTCCTGGAATTCGCTCGAAGGTTTGACGCAAAAACAGGTTCGCTCGGATGTGCGTGTTCCGATCCGTAGTTTTTCCTTGGATACGGATGGGAATCTGCTCCTGGAAAAACTGGACGGCGTGATGCATCTCACCGAGGTGCCGCGTTTCGGAAACACTGCCCGCGATCTGGCGGACGAACTGCGCCGGCAGACGCGGGGAGGTGGACGGCAATTAGTCCGAACATTTCGCTCAGTCGGCGTGATTTCAGACCCGGAGCAGCAGGAGCGTGGCGGCCACGTGGCCCGACTTTGGGCGGCGGACGAGATTCGCCGGCTGGCCATGGGATCGGCGCGCCGCCGCGCCCAAGCGGTGTCGCTCGCGCAAGACTTTCAACTTGTTACTTCGGTTTCCGGGGCAGTGGTGCTGGAGACCAAGCAGCAGTTTGACGAGGTCGGGCTGGCCTCGATCGATCCGGCGACTGCGCCCAATATTCCAGAGCCCGCCACAGTGGCGCTGGTGCTCGGCATGGGCGCGGCGGTGTTTGTGGTGTGGCGGAAACGCCGGCGGGTGCGGGCCGGCGTTGATCCGTCATAGCGCGCGGATGCCGGCGGAGAGGACTTCGCAGGCGCGATCGATGGCGGGTCCATCGTGCGCGGTGCTGAGGAAGGCCGCTTCGTAGGCGCTCGGCGCGAGATAGACGCCGTTGTCCAAGCAGTAGTGGAAGAACGTGCCAAAGCGTTTCGCGTCGCCTTTGAGCGCGGTGGCGTAATCGCGGACCGGTGTATCCGTGAAAAAGATACTGAACATCGAACCGCATTGCGGCACTTGCACGGGAATGCTTTTTTCGAGCGCGGCGGCGATGACGGCGTCGCGCAGACGGCGGCCGAGAGCGTCGAGTCGCTCGTAGGGATTTTGTTCTTCGAGCAATTTCAACGACGCGATTCCCGCGGCCATGGCGAGAGGGTTTCCGCTGAGTGTGCCGGCTTGATAAACGGGGCCGACGGGCGCGAGGTGATCCATGATATCGGCGCGTCCGCCGAGAGCGCCGACGGGAAGTCCGCCGCCGATGATTTTGCCGAGCGTGGTGAGATCGGGCACGATGTTTTCGCGTTCCTGCACGCCGCCTTTGGTGATGCGGAAGCCGGTCATGACTTCGTCGAAGATGAGGACAGTGCCGTGCTTCGCGGTGATCTCGCGGAGGAAGGCGAGATAGCCGGGATCGGGTATGATGAAACCGACGTTGCCGCAGTAAGGCTCGATGATGACGCCGGCGATTTTTTCGGGATTGGCAGCGAAGGCGGCTTCGAGCGCCGCACGGTCATTGTAGGGAAGTACGATGGTTTCCTGAGCGAAGGCCGCGGGCACGCCGGCGCTGTCGGGGTGCCCGTGGGTGAGCGCACCGGAGCCGGCTTTGATGAGCAGCGAATCGGAATGGCCGTGGTAGCAACCGGCGAATTTGATGATCTTGTCGCGGCGCGTGAAACCGCGGGCGAGGCGGATCGCGGACATGGTGGCCTCGGTGCCGCTGTTGCAGAGACGCACTTTTTTAATCGAAGGAACGAAGCGCGTGATGAGCTCGGCCATCTCGACTTCGAGCGGATTGGGCGTGCCGAAGGACGTGCCGTTTTCGAGGGCGGCGGCGATGGCTTTTTTAATGACGGGATGGTTGTGTCCGTGGATCGCGGGCCCCCAGGTGCAGACGAAGTCGATCAACACGCGATCGTCGGCCGTGAGCAACGTGGCGCCGCGCGCGGCTTTGACAAAAAACGGTGCGCCGCCGACGGAGCGAAATGCGCGGACGGGCGAATTGACTCCACCCGGCATGAGCTGCTGCGCGCGGGCGAAGAGACGATCGGAAAGTTGCGTGGAGGAGGGAGCGGACATGGGAAATTTTTTTTAACCACTGAAGGGCACTGAGGGCCACTGATGAATGACTGGATTATCGAATGCGGCGCCGCCAATCGAGTTTCGGGAAAGTGCCAAAATTAACGATATAGCCAATACGACGTCCGGTGGCTTTTAAGTAGTGAAGAAGCTGCGCTTCGTGTTCGGGGAGCAGTGCCTTCACGGCTTTTAGTTCGACGACGATTTTATCGAGAACGAGGAGGTCGGCTTGATAATGCTTACGAAGCGGACGGCCTTTGTAAGTGATCGGAAGTTTGGGCTGAGCGATGAAGGCGATGCCTCGGTCAGCGAGTTCGACTTCAAGGCTCTCCTGGTAAATGTCCTCGAGATAGCCATTGCCGAGCTCTCGATAGACCTCGAAGCAAGCGCCGATAAGAGCGTAACCATCGGGATCATGATCTGCCGGATGACGAGGATCAGTGTCCATCAGTGAATTTAAGTGGTTGGCTGCTTTGCTTACTCTTCCTCTCAGCTCACGTATTTTTGGACGATGGGGATGCGGCGGCCGACGCCGAAGGCGAGGGGCGTGGTTTTGATGCCGGGCGCGGCTTGTTTTCGTTTGTATTCGTTGAGGTCCACTTTGCGCACGATGTCGTTGACGGTCGCCTCGGCGAAACCTTCGCGGACGAGATCGCGGCGGCTTGAACCGCGCTCGATGTAACCTTCGAGAATCGCATCGAGCACATCGTACGGCGGGAGGCTGTCTTGATCGAGCTGATCGGGACGCAGTTCGGCGCTGGGTGGTTTTGTGAGGGTGTTTTCAGGAATGATTTCGCGCTCGCGATTGATCCAGCGGCAGAGGTCGTACACCTGCGTTTTAAATACATCAGAGATGGCTGCGAGCCCGCCGCACATGTCGCCGTAAAGCGTGCAGTAACCGACCGCGACTTCGCTCTTGTTGCCGGTCGTGAGGAGAAGCGCGCCGAATTTGTTGGAGAGCGCCATCATGAGCACGCCGCGGGTGCGCGCCTGGATGTTTTCCTCAGTCACATCGCGCGGAAGTCCGGCGAAAATCGGACCGAGCGCCTGCTCCGTGGCAGCCACGGCATCCGCGATCGCAATCGTCTCGAAACGGATGCTGAGATTTTCCGCGAGGGCGCGGGCATCGTCGCGCGAGTGTTGTGATGAAATCGCGGAGGGCAGGGAGACGCCGATCACGTTTTCTGCGCCGAGCGCTTCGACCGCGAGCACGGCGACGAGGGCGGAGTCGATGCCGCCTGAGAGTGCGATGAGCGCGCGTTTGAAACCGCTTTTATGTGCGTAGTCGCGCAGGCCCAGGACCAGGGCGGCGTGAAGATCCGCGCACGGATCGATGGCGGGCGCGGGTGCGGGTTGCGCGGATGCGAGATCGACGACGCGCGTATCCTCTGCGAAGGCGGCGAGACGCGCGACGATTTGCCCCTGGGCATCGGCGATGAGTGAGCGTCCGTCGAAGACGAGTTCGTCGTTTCCGCCGATAGCGTTGACGTACACAAGCGGGCTGCGCAGCTGGCGGGCGGCGTCGGCGATGAGTTGTTCACGCACCTCCGTTTTGCCGTGATACCAGGGGCTCGCGGAGAGATTGAGCACCAGATCGACGCGCTCGGCGGCAAGCCACTCAACCGGGTTCACCGTGTAGAGGCGGCTCGTGTCGATGTTGGGATTTTTCCAGATGTCTTCGCAGATGGTGATGCCGATGCGTTTGCCCTGATGCGTGATGATGCGGGGATGGCGCGACGCTTCGAAATAGCGGTCTTCGTCGAAAACGTCGTAGGTGGGCAAAAGACATTTGCGGCCGATGACCTCGATCTCGCCGTTGCGGCAAAACGCCGCGGCGTTGAAAAAACGCCGGCCGTCGGGCGCGGGATTGGTTTCGACGAAACCGATGAGCGCGGGGACCTCGCCGATCTCGTTGGCGATTTCGGTGAGTGATTCCTCGTTATCCGAGACGAAGCGTCGCTTGAACAACAAGTCGCGCGGAGGATAGCCGCAGACGATCAGTTCGGGGAAAACGACCAGTTCGGCGCCACGCGCGACGAGGTCGCGATAAGCGTCGAGGATTTTGCGACGATTTCCGGCGAGATCGCCGACGATGGGATTGAGCTGGGCCAGTCCGATGCGCATGGGAAAACGAGCTTCGAGGCTCGTCTGAAAAAGCGCAACTCCGGGCACTTTTCGCGCATCAGACGAAGCGTCCGGCTAATCCCGCCTTGCGCCGCGGGGCGAGGGATGACTTTTGCTGAGATAATGAACGTGTTGTCTCGTGCCGTCTTTGTTTTGTCCGCCATCGCCTCGACCGTCGGTCTTTCCGCGCAGCAAGCGCTGTCACTCGAGAGCGTTTTTGCGGAGGTCGAGCGCGCGAATCCTAATGTGTTGATCGGGCGCGAAGCGGTGGCGCAGGCCCTCGCGGCGGCGGAGCAGCAACGCGCGGGCTTGCTTCCCCGGATCTCGCTGGATGCGCAGCAACGCCGCACGCAATCGGTGCAATTTTCCAACGGCTCGCCGGTCGAGCAGTCGCCCGTGAACCGTTTCGACGGGAAACTCACGGGCAACATCCCGCTGCTCAATCCCGCGCAAATCGCCACGTATCGCGCCGCGCGCACGAGCGCCGCGGTGGCCGAGCTCGACCAACAGCAGACCGTGCAAACGGTGCTGGCCGCGGTGGCGGAGGCGTACTTCGGCCACATGCGCAATTTGCAGCGTATCGAAGTTTTGGATGCAAACATCCGCCGCGCGCAGGAGCTGCGTGACATGGTGCAGCGACAGTTCGATGCGGGCACGACCACGCAGATCGATCTCACGCGCGCGGAAGCACAGCTGGCGGTCGCGCAGCAGGCGCGCCTTCAGCAGGACACCGCGGTGTATCAGAGCGAGTTGCAGCTCAAGCGCCTGCTCGATCTGGATCTTTCCCTGCCGCTCGAGCTGGCAGGCTTCGAAGTGGCGCGCACTGCGCCCGATGGTTTCGCGACGGACGCGGAGAAACACCTGATGGAGCAGCGTGCTGATTATCAGCGGGCGTTGAAGGCCGCGGAGCAAAACCGCGAACTCGTGCGTGCGGCGGGCCGTCAACGCTGGGGCGCGCTCAACGCGGTGGGCGAGTACGGTTACGCGACGTCGCGTGCGTTCGACGGGAACGAAAAAAATGCGTGGTTCGGTGGCGTGGCGTTGTCCGTGCCTTTGTTCGATGGGATGCGTATTGGCGCCGACCAACGTGTCGCGCTGGCGCAGCAACGCGCGCAGGAGTTGCGCGTGCGTGCGCTGGAATCGCAGATCCCCGCCGAGATCCGGCTGGCGGTGCAGGATGCGCGTTCGCGCAATGCGCAGATCGTCATCGCGGAGCGCAATCTCGCGCTGACCGAGGAGCAGTTGCGTCTGGCGAAAATCCGTTTCGAAGGAGGCGCCGTGGATAATCGCGAAGTCATCGAGGCGCAGAACAGCCTCGCCGTCGCGAGCGACAATCTTCTCGAAGCAGTTTATCAGTACAATCTGAGCCGCGTGGAACTCGCGCGTGCGCGTGGCGATGTGCGCACGGTTTTGGCCGAACGCGCACGTTGAGGGCGTGGCGCCCGGCGCGGTTGCGATAAAAGATTGCCCGGGCGGGCGAGGGCGCTCCTTGATGCGCATTTCTCATGTCCGCGCCGTCTTTCATCCTCGCATCCGCTTCACCACGGCGGAAACAACTGCTCGCCGAAACCGGCCTCGTGTTTGAGGTCGTGGTGGCAGACGTGACCGAGCACGAAGATCCCGCGACCGATCCGCGTGTGATGGTGACGCATAATGCTGCGCTGAAGGCCGATTGGGTCGCGCAAAAACATCCCGACGCCTATGTGCTCGGAGCGGATACGACGGTGTTCATCGATGAACGCGTGCTCAACAAACCGGTCGATCTGGACGATGCGCGACGGATGTTGCGCCAGCTTTCCGGACGCACGCACACGGTGTTCACCGGCGTGGCGTTGCGGCGGCTTTCGGATAATTTACGCATCGACGAAGGCGTGACCAGCGAGGTGACGTTCAAGAGATTCGACGACGCGGTGATCGACGCCTATTTCAAGATCGTGAATCCGCTCGATAAAGCCGGCGCCTACGGCATCCAGGAAGGCCGCGAACTGATCATCGCCGGCTGGAATGGTTCGTTTTCCAACATCATGGGACTTCCCATGGAAGCGACGAAACAAATGCTGACGCGCTGCGGTCTGCTGCGTTGAGCTTCATCTTTCAACCGCCTCATGAGTCTTTTGCTGGAACGCCCCGATCAGGAGCAATCGCCGATGTCCACCGCGCGTGGTCTGTTCGCGTCGGGCGATCGCGGACGCTCGATCCAAGTGGGGTTGATTCTGGCGCTCTTCGTCTGGTTCTCGTTGCTGTTTTTGTTGGGCGCGTTTGCGAAGCATCTCAACGAAAAGGCGCTCGCCGAGGTGGCGGCCATGGAGCGACCGGATCGCATGTTTGAAGTGGAGTTCGAGGAAACGCCTGAAGCTGAGAAAAAACCCGAGCCACCGCCGCCGGATCAATTCGTCGAGGTCAATCCCGACGCTCCCGAAAATACGCCCGACGATACGCGGTTTTTCGGCGCTCAAAACCAGCAGGTCGCGCAGGAGAAACCCACGCCCGACGGCAGGAGCGACCGGCCCGCGACCGAGGGAAAACCCGATCACGAATCGAACCAGATCGTCAGCGGCGAGCTTACGCCTCCTGAATTTTCAGTGCCACCCGCGCCGCCACCGTCGCCCGAGATGATGCAGGCCGAATCGGCTGCGCAGGCGCAGCGTGAGCAAAATCCACTCGCAGGCACCGAGCGCGATATCGGCGAAAGCGAAACCGGCTTTGGCGCGCAGCAAGCGGAGTTTTCGGAGAATGCCACGGATGTGCCGGACAAAGTGGACGGTCAGCCGGATGTTTCGGCACTGACCGGCGCGCCGCAGATTATGATTCCTCGCATCGATCCGTCGCAGCCGCAGCCGCGTCCACGCCTCGGGCCGCGCGCGCGGCCAGCGATCCTCGCGGAGAATAAACTCGGTACCGACAACATCGGCCCTATCGCTTATGACGCGCGCTGGAGTCCTTACGGACAGTATTTGCAGCAGTTGATCGAGACGGTGGATGTGCAATGGAACCGCCTCTTGCGCGAGTCGCGCGTGATGCCGCCCTCGGGCTCGCAGGTCGTGGTGAAGTTCATCCTCGGCAAAGACGGTACCATCGAAGAAATCGTCGAGTCGGGAGGCACGGGCGGCACGCAGTATGAACATATCTGCCGGCTCGGAATCACGAGCCGTTCGCCGTACGGCAAATGGTCGGAAGAAATGATCTCGGTGCTCGGCGATCGCCAGGAACTCACTTTCACGTTTTCCATCCATTGAGTGCTTCGAAAAATGTCTTTTGGAGCAGGCTCCCGCTTGGGCCTGATGTCAGTTTGCTGGCGGTCGATGCGAATGGGCTCGCCGCATTTTCCAAACCGGCCGGCGTGCTCTCGCATCCGAACCGCATCAGCGAACAACCCCGCGCGTTGCTCAACGCGCGCTATGTCGAGGACGGCGAATACTACGAGTGGGAGCAAACGTTCGACGATGCCGGGACGCCGGAGACTGCCGGGAAAAAACCGGCGGTGCGCCGGCGGCTCTGGTTGTTGAACCGACTCGACTCGGCCACCTCGGGTGTGCTGCTGGTCGCCTCCTCGCAAAAGCTGGCCGACACGATCCGCGCGCTTTTTCAGCAACGCCATGTGCGCAAGGTGTACAACGCACTCGTATTCGGTGTGCCCTCGGAGTCGAAGCAAGTGTGGCGCGACCGGTTCGCGATTCAGAAAAAGGGCGCGCAAATCCGGACGTTCGCAGGCGGCAATGTGCCGTCGGAGTCGCACATGCGCGTCCTCGCGCAACGCCGCACGGGCGTACCGCTGGCGTTGTTGCAGCTCGAACCGAAAACCGGACGCAGCCACCAGCTTCGCGTGCAATGTGCGCAGCGGAAACTACCGATCGTCGGCGACGCGACTTACGGGGACTTTCGCGCCAACCGCGACTTCGCCAAGGCGACGGGCCTGAAGCGGATGTTCCTGCATTCGTTGGAGACCAGCTTCAGCTATTCCTTCGAAGGCAAAGAATTCTCCTTTGCGACGAAGGCGCCGCTCCCGCCGGAGTTTTTGTTCTGATCGCGGGCGCTGTCCTGCGAAGACCGGTTGAGTGCGGGCTTTACGTGTCGATGAAGTCCTGCCTACGGTCGGAGGTACGTCTTCCCGGCCTCTTGTGCCCACAACACGCATGACCCGTCATCCCGTCTTCACTCTGGTTTTTCGTCTTAAAACAATCGTCGGATGGGGCATCGCATTTGGGCTGCTGGCAGCGCCTGTCTTCGCGCTGAGCACGCTCAAGTTGAAAAACGGCGCGCTTCTCCAAGGCGATATTCTCGCGGAGCGTCCCGACCGCGTGGTGCTCGATCTCGGTTTCACGGTGCTCACGGTGCCGCGCGATGAGATCGATCGCATCACCGCCGAAAACGCACCCGAGGCTGCGCCCGACGAAACGTCGAGCGATCTTTACCGGACCTCCACCGGCCGTCCGGTGCTCACCGTGAAAGAAAATGTGGACCGCGTCGCCGAGGCCGTCGTGCAGGTGCGCACACCGGTGGGACTGGGCTCGGGCTTCATCATTCATCCCGGCGGTTACGTGATCACCAATGCGCACGTCGTGGCCGGCGAGTATTCGATCACCATCACCCAGTTTCGCCGCGGCACAGCCGAACTCGATCGCGCGATTTATAACAAAGTCCGCATCATCGCGCTCGATTCGCAGCTCGACCTGGCGCTCTTGAAAATCGACGACCTGCCTGAAGGCGCCGCGCTGCCCACCGTTTCTCTGGGCGACTCCAACGCGCTGAACGAAGGCCAGACCGTCTTCGCCATCGGCAGTCCGCTCGGTCTCGATCGCACGGTATCGCAAGGCATCGTGAGCAGTCGCAATCGCCCGATGGGTCCGCAGCTGTACATTCAGACGACCACGCAGATCAACCCGGGCAACTCCGGCGGCCCGCTCTTCGACCTGCGCGGCGAGGTGATCGGCGTGAACAACATGAAGGCCATGATGGCCGGCATCGAAGGGCTTAACTTCGCGATCCCGTCGAGCGTGTTGAAAAATTTCCTGCGCAACCGTGACGCCTATGCGTTCGACGCACGCAATCCGAACTCCGGCTATCGCTACCTCGAGCCGCCGCGTCCGGTGAAGGCGCCTGCGCCCCGCAACTGACTTTTTGGGCGGCGAAAAGTATCCCCACGGGAGGGCTTTCGTCTCCGAAATCTGAATACAACCCCATCCTTCCTATGAAGCTAATCGCCAAGACCATTTCCGCCGCCGTGCTCGCGGGCACCGCGGCTCTTTCCTGCGCTGCGGGGCCCCTGCTGAATTTGATCGGCGAGCAAGCCCCGTTCGTCGTCACCATGGACGTGCCCGATCTCGTCAAGAGCTGGAAAAACAGCCCGTGGACCAAGCTGGGCAATGATGCGCAGATGCAGCGTTTCCTCGCGCCGCTCCTCGCGAAGGCGGATTACGACGAACTCGATGCCAAGGTGAAGGCCGAGACCGGCAGGAGCTTGTCCGAGCTCTCCGAGTTCATCACCGGCGACGCCATCATGGCGCTCACGCATTTTGATGCGCAGTGGTTTTCCCAGGATAATCCGACCGTCCCTCTGCTCATGGCCGTCGAGATCGGCGGCAATGGCGCGGAGATCGAGAAACTCATCAGCGCCGCGCGCGAGAAAGACGAACGCAGCTTCGTCGAGACCGAAGAATTCGCCGGCGTGACGTTGAACATTGAAAAGAAACGCCCGGTCGATCCCGAGGAAAATGAGGACGGCGAAGAAGTGACCGAAGGCACCGCGCCGGAATTCATCTGGGCCATCGCCGAGGGCGTATGGATCGGAAGCCCGGACAAACAAACTATCATCGCCTCGATCGACGCGCTCAAGAATGGCGGCGTCGACAACGCGTTTGGCAAATCCGCGACCGCACTCAAATGGAACGAGGCGGCCAGCGGCGCGCAGACCCGTTTCATGATCAATTTCCGTGCGTTCATTCCCCAGCTGCAGGAGTGGATCGTCCAAAAAGCGGCCAGCGAGCCCTCGGCCAATCCCATGCTCAACCCTGCCGCCATCATCTCTGCGCTGGGCGTCGATGCGTGGGAACAGCTCCACGTCAACGTCGGCATCGGCCGCGATGCCACGGCGTGGACCGGCGGCTTCTCGTTCAGCGAAGAGCGCGGCCTCTTGAAGATCTTCTCTTACGGTGAAGGCCCTGTGTCCCGTCCGTCGTTCATCCCCGGCAACTGGGTTTCGACCAGCGTGGGTAAATACAGCCTCAAGAAGGCCTACGCGGCGCTCGAGGAAATGGTCGGCACCTACAACCCCGGCATCCTCGGCCTCGGTCAAATGTACCTGCAGCAATTCGCCCAGCAGACCGGCGTCGAACTCAAGCGCGATTTCTTCGGCAACTTCGGCGACGACTTGCTGAGCGGCTACGCGGCCCGCCCCGGCGTGACGAGTGGCTCGATCGAAGACCTCGACCAGATCGTCGGCATTTCCCTGGCGGATACAAAGGCCTTCGCCTCCGCGCTGGACACGCTGCTCAAGGCGGCCGGCCCGCAGGCTGAGCAGATGATCGCCAAACGCGATTACCTCGGCACCACGATCCACACGGTGCAGATGCCCGCGCAGCCTGGAAAATCAGTCAGCTTCGCGATCGCGAAAAACTACTTCTTCCTCAGCGTCGGCACGCCTGCGGGAATCGAGGGCTTGCTGCAGGACGGCCCGTCGTTCTTCGACCGTCGCGAGGTGAAACATGCGCTCGAGTCGATCCCGGGCAACGCCAGCAGCTTCACGTACATCGATGGCCCCGCGTTTCTCGCGGCCATGACGCAGACGTTTGTGCGCAGCGCGCAGCAGGCAGCCGCAGCGCAAGCCGCGGCCGAGGGCGACGACGCGGAACAGGTCTTCGACGCTTCGGCCGCGCCCGACAAGGCGACCTTCGCGAAGTTCTTCGGTGATGGCGAAGGCTACATCACGCGGGACAGCCGCAGCTATTTCTTCAAGAGCATCCTCAAGCATAATCAGTGAGCCGTTTCCGCCTCCTCCGTCTCGTTGTTGTTTCAGCCTGGGCCGGCGGCTGTTCTGCCGCGGCCCCCGAAGCCGCCGTGGTGGAACCACCGGTGGCCTTGCGCGGGCCGGAGGTGGCGAAACTCGATTGGAACACCCGAGCGTTACAGGTCGCTGACCTCGATGGCGACGGGCTGGTCGATCTCGCGGTGGCGAACAACGATCGCAGCGCGATCGATATTCTCTATCAACTCAAGTCCGGCGAAAACCGCGCAGAGCCGGTGCGCTCGGTGCGCACCAATCGCTGGGAACCGGTCATCGAGGACGCGCGTTTCCGCAAAGCCTCGGTGACGACCGGAGTCACAGTCTTCGATTTTATCGTCGGCGATTTCAATGGCGACGGTCGTATTGATCTGGCTTATACAGGTGAGCCGCATGCGCTGACGCTCCGCCTGCAGCAAGCCGACGGCGGCTGGTCGGAAAAGCGCATCCCGGAAGCGCCGGTTCCGCTGCAATTCGTCGGATCCATGCGCGCCGGTGACATCAATGGGGACAAACGCACGGACCTCGTCCTGCTCGGCACGAAAGAGATCGCGTATTTCGAACAACAGAAGAGTGGGGGACTGGCCCCGCCTCGGCGCTACGTGCTGCCCGACGAAAACTGTTACGGACTCGAGCTGGTGGATGTGAACGGCGACGAACGGACAGACCTCGTGTATCTCTGTCACAACTCGCGCGACGGGCTCCGTGTGCGTCTGCAAAACAGCAGCGGCGAGTTTGGTCCCGAGCTCGCGTATCCGATGAAAGGCACGCGTTGCACGCTGCAGATTCTCGCCCCGGCGACGAAGACCGAAGGAGCTATCTTTGCGTTCGCACAGGAAGCGACCGGACAGCTCGAAGTGTTTCAACTCGAACACACGTCATCCTCCGACGGACAACTTGTGCTGCGTCCACGAGTTTTCAGTCCGCGTACCGCAGGACGTTCTCCCGCATGTTATGCGGTGGGCGATTTTAATGGTGATCGTCAGCTCGATGTCGCCGTGGGTGATCCCGACGGCGCGCAGGTTTATCTCTACCTAAGACAGCCGGACGGCGGCTTTGCGTCGCCCCAACGTTATCCCGCTTTCTCCGATGTGCGCAGTCTGGCGGCGGCGGATTGGGACGGCGATGGCAGCGACGAACTCTTTGTCGGCAGTCCGCGCGAGCAATCCGTAGGAGTCGCGAAGTTTACCAACGGCCGCCTCGCGTATCCGCAACCGCTGCCTTTCGCGGGCAAACCGCTCGCGCTGGCCGCTGGTGACATCGCCGCGGATGGCCGCGTGCTGCTCGCCGTGCTGCGTGAAGAAAAGGGAAAACGGCAGATCGAGATCTGGGCGCGTACGGACGAGAGCGCGGAACAACTGAAGACCTTCGAAATTTCAGGACTGAAAACCGACCCGCGTGCGATCCGCCTCGTCGATGCGAACCAAGACGGTCGCATGGACATCGCCGTGTTCACTCCGATGGATGCGATGCGGCTGCTCGTGCAAGGCGACGAACTCGCGTTCACCGATCTCTCCACGACGCCGGGTTTCCGAAAAGGCCTCGTCGATAATCTCGATGCGGCGGCTGTTTCCACCGGCGATCTCGATGGCGATGGAAAGGCGGAACTGATCGCAAGCGTGAGCAGCTTTGCGCGAGCGATGCGCGTGCAAGACGGTGAGTTGACGGTGGTCGATCAATTCAACGCGCGCGATTCTTCGGCGGAAATCGCGGCGTCGTTGATTGTGAAGTCGCGCGATGGGAAACGCGCCGAAGTGATCTTGTACGATCGCAAGGGCGAACAATTCCAAATGCTGCGCGCCAATGCGCAGGGGCTCTACGAAGTCGCTGACTCCACTCCCGCGGGCAAAATCGACGTGATCGGCGCCGAGGTACGTTCAACCCCTGACGGCGGCAGCGAAGCGTTTTTCTTCGGTCGCGATCGCTTCTGGTGGATTCCGCTCGGCCAGTCGGATCATGCGCTGGCGACACTTTCCACACATGCGACCGATCTGCCTGACATCACCTACAGCGATGTGATCGCCGGTGATTTCACCGGCGACGGTCAGCCGGAAATCGTCTGCGTGGATCCGGGCAAAAACCTGCTGGAGATTCTCAAGCGCGGCGAAGAAGACCGCTGGGGAAGTCTGATGCACTTCAAAGTCTTCGAAGTGGATCAACATTACCAAGGCCGCCGCGGATCTCCGATGGAGCCGCGCGAAACGGTCGTCGCCGATGTCACCGGCGACGGGAAAAAGGACCTGATCCTCCTCGTCCACGACCGCGTGCTGATCTACCCGCAGGAGTGAGCGTCGAAGGCTGCTGCAAGGAAGGCGTGCCTGGGCCGACAACTCAAAGCCGCCGGCGCTTGAAGCAAAGCGATTCGAAAAATCGATGTCCTGTATCCGTGGGGCAACTACTGCGCGCGGCGCTTCGACTCCCAATCCATCGCTTTCTCCCGCTGCCCGCTTGCCCGATAGAAGCTGACCACCGCTTCGTAAGCCTCGTTCAACAAATTGCCGGGATCGCCGTGCAAGGTCTCGCGCGCGGCGAGCAGCTCAGAGAGCCCCTCGAGAATCAGCGGTTCCGCTTCCACGAATTTCCCCTGGCCAGCCAGTGCCTGTCCCAAACCGCTGACGACGCGGCCGCGCGGACGCAGTTTATCCCATTCGTTCACGACGGGAGCCTCGTACTCTTTCAGTGCAGCTCTGAACAGCGCCTCCGCTTCGACGAAGTTACCCTCCGCCATTGCGGTATATGCCAGCTCCGCGCGCACGGCTGCCCGTGCGGCTTGAGCAGGATCGTGTTCTTCTTCGGTGCCGATTTTCCTGGCGAGGCCGATTTCGAGGATGCGCCGCGACTCGGCGAGTGCTCCGAGCTTTCGATGCGTGTGACCCAGAAACGCGAAGTCGATGAATAGATGCGCACGCTGCACCGGTCGCCAGAGCGGCCGCAGGGGCGTTTGTTCCGGAAGCGCGTTTTGTTCGAGCAGCGGCACGGCGTCGGCGTAGCGACCGAGATCGAAATAAATCCAGCCGAGTCCGCGCGCGATCGGCGGACCGTAGGGCGAAGTCGCGCCGAATATTCGGTCGGCATTTAGTTCTTCAGCGAGAGGCAGGGCCTGCTGCAGACGGCCTGCGGCGTGAGCTCGTATGACAAAGAATTGCATGGCCGCGGATACATCGCGATGCGGCACGATGTCCCGTTCCCGGGCGCGGCGAATGCGATGTACAGCGGTGTCGCTCAGTGCGGCGGCTTCGGCGGCATTCTGCGGATCGAGCGCCAGCACGGTGGACGCGGCAAGCTGCGCCACCGCGAGGTCCGGTGAATCCTCCGGCATTACGCGCTGCAGATCGGCCAGCACCTCACGCACAAGGCGGAGGTCGTCCGCGAGCGTTTCCGCGGGCAGGCTGCTCGCCGTGAAATCGAGAAGGGCTGCGATCAATTTTGAATTCGCGAGACCGCGCACTTCGCGGACGATTCGCAGCACGCGGCGACGCACCTTCAGACCCTCTGGATTTTTTCCCTGTGGATCGCCGGCGAAATAAATTGCCCAGGAAATCATGGCCAGAGAATCGGCCACGCGGGGATGTATATCGCCATGAAGTCGAAGACGAATCGCGAGGCTTTCTTCCAACAAGGGGACAGCCTCGGCGTCGCGGTTGTCGGAGCTGAGAAGAAAACCGCGAATCATGAGTGTCTGGGCAAATTCTTCGTCGTTGTGCCCGGGGAATTTTCGCTGGATCTCCACGGCCCTCTGAGACAGAGCATCGCGTTCTCGGGCGGAACGGTGCGCGCCCATGTTGTGGGCGATTGCGGTGAGCGTTGTTCCGACGTCGAAGTGATCGGGCCCCAGCGTGGTTTCGCGAATGGCCAGCGCCTCTTGCAGCGCAGCCTCGGCCTGG
This sequence comes from uncultured Opitutaceae bacterium, assembly GCA_964573305.1. Taxonomy (GTDB): domain Bacteria; phylum Verrucomicrobiota; class Verrucomicrobiia; order Opitutales; family Opitutaceae; genus Nibricoccus. The sequence continues at coordinate 71,440 of CAZNJG010000001.1, read as the reverse complement.
TCCACTTCGTTTACCCGCCACAACAGCGAGCCGAGCGCGTGCAATGTCGCGGACAGCTCCGCGCTATCGTTGTCGCCGAGTGCGCGTCGTGCGGCTATCGCCTCGCGCCAGAGCGCGGTTGCGCGGCCGTATTCTCCGATTTCGCGGAGCGCGACTCCGAGCGTGTGACGCAGATCGGCGGCGACCTCGGGCTGGTCGCGCAGTTCTGTATCCAGCCGACGGATCGTCTCGTCCAGCAGCTCGCGGAGCAATGTCGTGTCGCGACCGCGCGCCACGCTCGGGCCGACACTGCCGAGCATGGCTTTCATGAAGTGCGCCACCTGACGACTTTTGTCCGCCGCTGCGCGCGCCTGGCGGGCTTTCAGGTCGGATTGTTCGCGCATCGCTGCTTCCGCGCGGCGGGCGTTGTCGGCATCGGCTCGCGCCGTTTTTTCACGCACGAGAGACACACCAGTAGCAACGAATCCAATCACGAGCGCGAGCGTCGCGGAGGCAGCGGCGACTACGGGTGTGCGATGACGCCGGAGGTATTTCTGCAGGCGATAGCCGCGACTGGGCGGGCGTGCGGCGACAGGCTCGTTTTCCAAATGGCGCCGGATGTCGAGCGCGAGCGCGTTGGCCGTTGCGTAGCGGCGCGCGGGATCTTTTTCGAGGCAGCGCATCACGATCCAATCGAGATCGGTATGGAGACCGCGCAGAAGTTTTTCCGGGTCGAGGCAGCGGCGGTTTGCGATTTCTTCGCGTTGCGCCGGGGCGAACGCAGCGATGCGCGCTGAAGGGCGAGGAGGTTCGACCTCGCGCACGAGGCTGCACATTTCTTCGAAGCTCGCGCGCTGAAAGACCTCGCGATCGAAAGGCGGTGCGCCGGCGAGCAGTTCGTAAAGCAGAGAGCCCAAGGAATAGATATCGCTTCGCGTGTCCGCGACGTGGCCGTCGGTGCCCATTTGCTCCGGGCTGGTGTAAGCCGGCGTGCCGACCAGTGTGTGGTGCTGTGTGACGAGGGACTGTCCGGTGAAGGGCTCGCGTATGGCTTTCGCGATGCCGAAATCGATCAGCTTCGGCTCCGGTGTGCCTGCGGCAGTCGTGACAAGGATGTTGGACGGTTTCAGATCGCGATGGATGATGCCTTTTTGATGCGCGTGCTGAATCGCTCCACAGACCTGAAGAAAAAGTTCGAGACGCGCCCGCAGCGGCAGCCTTGCGCCATCGCAATAGCGTGTGATCGGTTCGCCGCGGACTAATTCCATCACGAGATACGGTCGTCCCCGGTCCGTCGTGCCGGCATCGAACACACGAGCGATGTGCGGATGATCCATGAGCTCCAGCGCCTGTCGCTCGGCGGCGAAACGCCTGATGAATTCGCGTGTGTCGAGGCCGAGCCGGATCAGTTTGAGTGCTACGTTCCGGTGGAGCGGCGCTGTTTGTTCCGCCAGAAAGACGATCCCGAAGCCGCCTTCGCCGATCGGTTCGAGCAGCCGGTAGGCACCGATAAAATCCCCGGGCTTCGGCTCGATTGCCGATGATGGGTCCATGCTGGCTGCCGCTGACGTTTCAGCGGTCGCCGCGGGTGTTTCCAAAAAATCGCCATGCTTCTCGTATCCCTCAATCAGTGCCCGGATGCGCGCGAGTGTGACGGGATCGTTTCTGTAGTGGAAATTCAGATACGCGTCGCGTTCTTGTGGCGGCAGCGCAATCACGATGGAGAAAATCTCTTCTGCATGTTGGGCGGCAGTTTTCATCGCATCGCAGGGTAAACGAAATTGCGCGGTCCGGCGGATCAGCTCCCGCGCTTTTTTAGAAACGAATCTCATGACCGAGCCATGCGCGCGCGTAGGCCCACCAGCGCTTCGCGGTCGGCTCGGAGATCCCCAGAATTTCCGCCGCTTCCGCGAGCGTGAATCCCCCGAAGTAGCGAAGTTTCACCAGCTCCGCTTTTCCCGGGTCTTCCGCGGCCAGCTTTTCGAGCGCCTCGTGGACCGCGAGCACCTGATCATCGTGTGCACACGGATCGCTGACCTGCACCTCATCGATATTGAGGTGTTGCTGTCCGCCCCCATGACGCGCAGCCCGCCGGCGTCGTGCGCGGTCAACGAGAATGGAGCGCATCGCGGTGGCCGCCGTCGCGAAGAAGTGCGCACGATTTTCCCAGCCGTCCGCATTGTCGCCGCCGAGCCGCAGCCACGCTTCATGCACGAGCGCGGTGGGTTGCAGTGTCTGACCGCCTGCGCCCGGATTCATCCGCCGGGCTGCCATGCGACGAAGCTCTGCATACACCAGAGGCACGAGCTTTTCGCTGGCGGTGGAGTCGCCGTGCGCCATCGCACGGAGCAGTTGCGTGACATCACCCACGTCGCGAAGGGAAACGCCGCTGTCCGGCAACCCGCGAGCCTTGTTTTTGGAATCGGGTGCCAGACTGATCCGTTTGCGCGCGCTATTTCGTTTAAGGATCAGCCACCCGCTCATCCATGAACTTCAAATGTCCTCATCGTCGTAACCGTTTCGTCCCGGCATGCTTGCTTGGGCTTGTCTTCACCGGCGTTGTTCAATCGGCCGCGCCCCGCCAAATCGCATTTACTAGCCTGGGTCCGATCGATGCGGAAATCCATCTCGCGGAGGGCGACGGCAGCCAGCCACGGCCCTTTCTTCCTCATGCCGGCTTTGACGGCAACGCGTCGTTCTCCCGCGACGGTGCGTGGATTGTTTTCACCTCTGAGCGCGAGGGTTCGTTCGACATCTATCGTGCGCACCCCGATGGCACAGCCATCGAGCGGCTCGTCGACCATCCCGCCTATGACGATCAGGCTGCGCTTTCGCCTGACGGAAAATGGCTCGCCTTTGTTTCCAGCCGGAGCGGCCAGGCGGACATTTGGGTGCTCGAACTGGCGACAAGAGCGGTGCGCAATCTCACGAATCACCTCGCGGGGGATTTTCGTCCGGCGTGGTCTCCGGACGGCGCATGGATCGCGTTTTCATCGGATCGTGAGTCCACGAAACCGAAAGACGTCGCGCGATTCGGGACGATTCATTCCACCGCGGTTTTTGTGATCCGGGCGGACGGCTCGGAGTTGCGACGCGTCACGCGTGCAAACGCGTTTGCCGGCAGCCCCGGATGGTCGCAGGACGGGAGGCAGATTATTTTTCATGAGGCTGAACTCGCGGAGGTGAACAAGATCACGACGGTCCGCGCCGGGTTGCACGGGACTTCGCAGATCGGCATGATTGATCTCGCGACCAATGAACATCGCACGCTCACCGTGGGCAGCGGTGAAAAATGGTCACCGCGTTGGCTCGCGCATGGTCGCATCGCTTATGTTGGTGGCGGACCCGAGGGCGGCGTGGAATTTGTCGGGAGCGCGCCCGGTGCGCGGGGCGAGTTCGGTTGCGCCAACTGGAGTGCAGATGGACGACGCATGGTTTTTCACCGCGAGGTCGGGCATGGCTGGCCACCGGTCCAGCCGTGGCATTGCAGCGATCCGGATTTCAGCCTCGTGCGCGCAGGTGTGTTTCCGGCGTATTCACCTTCTGGTGACCGTCTGTTATCCAATGATCAGCGGAGCGCGGCGGGATCGAAAAATATCCTGATCATGAATCCCGACGGCTCGGAGCGCTCGGTGTTTTTCAGTCATCCGGAAAAAAGCGCACTTGGGCCTGTTTGGTCGGCGGATGGAAGTCAGGTCGCCTTCACGCTGGGACGTGTTTTTCAAACGATGATTGGGCCGGCGATCGCGGACATCGCGGTGGTGGAACGCGACGGCAGCGGGCTGAAAATACTCACCGACGGCAAAGGCAATTTCGGATTTCCGAGCTGGTCGCCGGACGGCCGGGAGATTGTTTATCGTTCTTCGACCAAAGGCAGCATGGGCCTTTTTATCCTCGCGCTTGAGACGGGCGAAGTGCGCGCGCTGACCACCGGATCCAGTCACGATAATTTTCCCGCGTGGTCGCCGAAAGGAGATCGCATCGCGTTCACGGGCTATCGCGACGGAAACTACGACCTCTATACGATCAAGCCGGATGGCACCGATATGCGGCGGCTCACCGATGATCCGGGCAACGACGCGCATTGCGCATGGTCCTCCGATGGCGAGTGGATCGCCTTTACGAGCGCGCGTGGCGGATTCAAAGACGAGTCGATCCTGCATCCTCGCCATCCCCAGTCTTACGGCGAAATCTACGTGATGCGTGCCGACGGGTCGGATGTCCGTGCGCTGACCGATAACCCGTTCGAGGAGGGCACAGTGTCCTTCGCGCCGCGATGAAAGTACGAAGATCGCATGCCGCTTGCTGAAACCATCTGCGACTACAGTCGTGAGCCAATCATAGCAGGCTTAATTGAGGATCCTCAACCTCGGCTTTAACGGAGATCTTTTTCTTCGGCTTGGCCTTGGGGGAGGGGAGTTCCACCGCGGAGTCGTCGGATTCGAGTTTGGAAAGAATCGTTTTCGCGCGGTCGATTACGCTGAGCGGCAGGCCGGCGAGGCGCGCGACCTGGATACCGTAGCTGCGGTCGGCGGCTCCGGGGATGACGCGGCGCACGAAGACGATGTCGTCGTTCCACTCCTTCACGGCCACGGAGAAATTGCGCAGGCGGTTGAGGTGTTTTTCGAGCTGCGTGAGTTCTTGATAGTGCGTGGCGAACAATGTGCGTGGACCGCGCGTGTCGTCGCGATGCAGGTGCTCGACGACCGCCCATGCGATACTCAAACCGTCGTAGGTCGAGGTGCCGCGGCCGATCTCATCGAGAATGATGAGGGAGCGGGCGGTGGCGTTGTTGAGGATGTTGGCGGTCTCGTTCATCTCGACCATGAACGTCGAGTTGCCACGCGCGAGATCGTCGCTGGCGCCGACACGCGAAAAGATGCGATCGATCAACCCGACGCGACAGGAACGCGCGGGAGTCCAGCAGCCGATGTGCGCGAGCAAGGCGATGAGCGCTACCTGGCGGATGTACGTCGATTTACCGGCCATGTTGGGGCCGGTGATAAGCGCGAGCTGTGCATCGTCGCAGGAAAGCAAGGTGTCGTTGGGCACGAACGCCTGCGTGGTTCCGCTCGCGGTGATCGTCGCGGGCGATTTGAGCATCTGCTCCACCACCGGATGACGGCCTTCGACAATCTCAAGCTGTTCGCTGTCGTCCACGACTGGACGGCAATAGTCCCATTCGCGCGCAAGGCCGGCCCAGCCGGCGAGCAGATCGAGCTCGGCGAGAATGTCCGCGGTGCGCGCGAGCGCGAGGGATTCGTCGAGGACGGCGGCGATGAGCTGGTTGAAGAGCTCAAGCTCGCGCGCGAGCGAGTTTTCCTCGGCGTGGAAGATTTCTTTTTCCTTCTGCTTGAGCGACTCGGTGACGTAGCGCTCGCCATTCACCGTGGTCTGGCGGCGGATGTAGTCAGCGGGGACGAGGTGGAGATTAGCTTTGGTGACCTCGATGTAATACCCGAAATTATTCGTGAACCTGACCTTTAAGCTGCGAATGCCGGTGCGCTCTTGTTCCGCGCGTTCGAGATCGGAGAGCCACGTTTTGTTGTCGGTCGTGAGTGAACGCAGCCGGTCGAGTTCAGAATCGTAGCCTGCACGAATGTAACCTCCATCGGCGAGGTCGGCCGGCAATTCGTCGGCCAGCGCGGAACTGAGGAGCCGCGCCAGCTCTGGCAGCTCGTGTATTTGCTGGTTCAATACAGCGACTTGAGAGTCAGCGGGAAAAGGCGCGAGCGCGGCGCGGATTTGCGGAAGCCGGGCGAGCGTGTCGCGCACGCCGCCGAGCTCGCGAGGGTTGCGCAGCCGGTTTTGCAGGCGGCCCAGGATGCGCGGGATGTCGCGAATGTGAGTGAGCAGGTCGCGCAGATCGATGAGGCGGGTGGACTGCTCGATGAGTTCACCGACGACCGTCTGGCGGCGGCGGATTTCCTCCAAGTCGAGGCTCGGGGCGGCGAGCCAGCGTTCGAGCAGGCGAGCGCCCGCGGAAGTTGCCGTGCGGTCGATCGCGGCAAGCAACGAGGCGTCGCGTGTGCCGCGGGAGGAGGAAAAAATTTCCAGATTTCGCAGCGTTGCGGGATCGAGCAAAAGAGCTTGGGCGCTGCGGTATTCTTGCAAGCCGCGGAGGTTTTCCGGTTTTGCGCAAAGATTCTCGGTCGCGTAATGAACGAGTGCGCCGGCGGCACCGAGTGCGGGATGCGAAGGAGCGAGACCGAAACCTTCGAGATTGAGCACGCCGAGGGCATTCATGACGGCGCGGGCGCCGTCGGCGGTTTCGAAATGATATGACGGCAGCTCGGTAACGAGGCGTCCGCGCGCGAAATGATGCAGCGCGTGCAGCGCAGTTTGTTCGTGCGGCGCATTTTTCCACGCCTCGACGGCGCCTTCCGGAGTGATCAGTTCCGCAGGATCGAGCGACGTCAGGACGGGCAGCAGGTTTTCCGCGCGTGAATCGGTCGCGACTTTGAATTCACCGGTGGAAAGATCGAGCCAGGCGGCGTGAAGGCCGGTTTTGTCCGACGCGAGTGCGCACAGATAGTGGTTGCGCGAAGCATCGAGCTGATCAGCGGAAAGTGTGGTGCCGGGGCTGAGGATGCGCGTGAGCTGGCGCTTGACGAGCTTGCCGGCCTTGGCGGGTTCGGCCTGGTCGCAGATGGCGACTTTTTTCCCGGCGGCGAGGAGTTTGCCCACGTAGTTTTCCGCGGCGTGAAAGGGAATGCCCGCCATGGGGGTTTCACCGCGCTTGGTAAGCGTGATGCCGAGGAGGCGTGACGCATCCTGCGCGTCCTCGAAAAACATTTCATAGAAATCGCCGAGCCGAAAAAGCAGCAACGTGTCGCGCGGCAGGCCGCGGCGCACCTCGAAGTATTGCTGCATCATCGGGGTCAGTTTCGGTTCAGAGCTCATTCATCGCGGAAACTCAGGCAAACCCGAGTGATCGCAAAGAAAAATATGCCGTACGTGAATCGCTGGCTCTAGCAGGCCGCGGTCTGCCGACTGACGAGTCCTGCGTGGACTCAATATCTTTCGTTAAGCATTACCATTTCCTTGCTAACCGAGCTGCATTTTGACTGCGTCTGCGCTCTCGGCAGCCCTCCAGTGCTGTCAAGAGATCGGGGGGGACTGCTCGTGGTGAACGCTCTACTCCTCTCGTGCAGGCTACCCGCTTCAACATATGAAAACCCTTGTTTCCCTTGTCGTAGGCCGTTCATTTTTTAGAGCTTGGTTGTCAGCAGCCATGCTGACGCTGGCTTTCGCATCCGCCCATGCGGCGCCCGCGATCACGACACAACCGGAAAATCCGACGATTGTGTCGCATCAATCAGTAACGCTGAGCGTCGCGGCGACTGGTGTCGCCCCCATCAGCTATCAATGGTACTTGGGGGAAAGCGGATCGACGACGCATCCGATAGCCGGTGCCACCGCCGATCAGTTTACGACTCCAGCGCTAACTTCGACGGCTTCGTATTGGGTGCGGGTTACTGATTCAGGAGGGACGATCGATAGCGCGACGGCGACGATCGCTGTAGGCTATGGCCCCCCCTACTATTTGAAGGCTGCAGGAGCTAACATGTATGGTCAGTTAGGTTTGGGCGACACGGACGCTAGACGTATATTTACGGAGGTGGCTACTGACGTGGTGGAGGCGGCGGCTGGAAGTGCGCACGCGGCCTTCGTGAAGTCGGACGGAACGCTTTGGATGAACGGTTCAAATGGGTCCGGCCAGCTAGGAGACGGCACCAACACGAACCGACTCTCGCCGGTTCAAATAGCCAGCGACGTGGTCTCGGTTTCAGCCGGAGGTGGCCATACGATGTTTATCAAAAAGGACGGCACCTTGTGGGCCGTGGGAAACAACTCTTATGGGCAGTTCGGAAATGGCTATACGATAAACCGGTATGATCCGGTACAAGTAACTGGAAACGTGGCCACCGTTTCGGCCGCTGCGAATCATACACTATTCGTGAAGAAGGATGGGACATTGTGGGTTATGGGACACAATGATCAAGGCGTGCTGGGAATTGGTGAGCCCGACAATGCACCGCATAGCACGCCTATCCAAGTCGCTTCTAATGTCCTATCCGCATCTACGGGTGCGGGGCATTCGGTGTTTATCAAAACGGATAAAAGCGTTTGGGCGATGGGTTCGAATTATAACGGTCAATTCGGTGATGGCACACAGATCAATTCGCATGTGCCGAGCCAGGTGAATACGAATGTCATCGCTGCCCTTGCGGGTAATGGAATGTCGTTTTTTCTGAAGAACGACGCGACGTTGTGGTCTGCGGGATTCAATCACGCGGGGCAGCTGGGCGATGGCACTACGACCAATCGAAGCGCCGCTGTACATATCGCATCCGAGGTGATTTCTGCCGTCCCCGGCCGAGATGGGCATTCGGCCTTGATCAAGGCTGACAAAACCTTGTGGACGGTTGGTCGGAATAATATTGGTCAACTGGGCGACGATACCTCGTTGGACAGGACCGTTCTCGCTGCAGTGGCTCGAGGTGCAGGGGCGGTATCTGTAGGAAATCAATTCACACTACTTCTCCAGCAGCCGGCTGTACCTATAGTCGTTGTTCAGCCTGTAAACACCACGGCAGCGTCCGACGGCACTGCGACGATTGCGGTGACGGTGGATGGAGCGGTGGGCCCAATCTCTTATCAATGGTATGAAGGGGTTAGTGGGGATACCGCCAATCCTGTCGCGGGAGCGATTTCTGCGACGTTGATCACGCCACCATTGACCGCACTGACTTCTTATTGGTTGCGGGCGACCAACGCCGCCGGCTCGGTCGATAGCCAGGCGGCATCCGTCACGATCGTGAATGCCAGCCCGGTTATCACGACGCAGCCGGCAGGACGTGCCATCACGGTGGGGCAGTCTGTGGATCTCTCGGTGGTGGTCGCCGATGCGCCCCCGGTAACTTATCAATGGTATGTCGGAGCCAGCGGAGAAACCTCGCGTCCGATTGAGTGGGCGACGACGGCGACCCTCTCAACCCCTGAACTTTATACAGGGGCTTCGTATTGGGTGCGCATTTCTAACGGAGCGGGATCGACGGACAGCGCGACAGCAGTGATTACCATCGCGGAACGAGTTGGTCATTACCTCAAGGCTGCGGGCGAAAACAGCCGGAGTCAGCTTGGCGACGGGACGACGATCGACCGCCATACGCCTATAGAGTTGGTTGGTGACGTGGTGCAGGTCTCGGCTGGATTTAACCATTCCCATTTTGTTAAAGCCGATGGGACGCTTTGGGGGATGGGCTATAACGGAAATGGCCAGCTCGGCGACGGCACGACGGTTCTTCGGAGTGAGCCCGTGCAGGTAGCCAGTGGAGTGGCGATGGTTGCGGTGGGACGGAGCCATACGATGTTCCTCAAGACTGACGGTACGTTGTGGGGAATGGGATACAACGAAAGCGGTCAGTTGGGCGACGGTACTTTGGTCAGCCGGTCGTCGCCGGTTCAGGTCGCGACCGGCGTTGCGAGCGTCACTGCGGGAGAAAGCTGCACGCACTTTATCAAAGCAGACGGCACGCTCTGGGCGATGGGCTCGAATGGAGATGGCCAGTTAGGATTGGGTACAATAAACCGCGATGCGCACCATACGCCCGCACAAGTGGCGATTGGCGTGAGAAGTGTATCCGCGCAGGGATCGCATGCGGTTTTTATCAAGCAGGATGGTTCCTTGTGGGGAATGGGAAATAATTATGCGAAAAAACTGACCAACGTGGTCAAGGCGGACCAATGGGGAACACCCGTAAAAATCGCTGATAACATAAAGGCAGCATGGGCGGGCGATTCGCATACGTTGTATATAAAAACTGACGGATCACTGTGGGGCGTTGGATACAATAATAGCGGGGAGCTTACGCCGACTCCCCCCATCAGCCATGACACGCCGGCGCAAATCGCGACCGATGTCGAAGCGATGGCGACAGGATCGAGGCATTTGTTATTCGTAAAAACGGACAAAACAATGTGGGTGCGGGGCGGCAATGGCTGGGGGCAGCTAGGAGATGGAACCACGTTGGATCGACAAACAACGGTGCAGTTGGCGCGTGGGGTGCAGTTGGTAAATGCGGCGAGCAATCGATCTTTCTTTCTACAGCAACCGGTCATGCCTTTGATAAACCGACAGCTGGCTGATGCGTTGAAAGCGGTAGGTACCACGGCCACATTTACTGTCGGTGCTGACTGGGGCGGTGGACCGGCAACATTTCAGTGGTATCGAGGCAATAGCGGGGATGTCTCTGCTCCTGTCGCCGACGCGACCGAGGCCAGCTTTACGACACCATCCTTGACTGACACGACTTCCTACTGGGTGCGCGTCAGCAACAGCGTCGGTTCCGCTGATAGCGAAAAGGCAACGGTGACCGTTGTCGCTCTTCCGGCGCTCAATACTCAACCGGTGAGCGTCACGGGGGCGTTTGGAGAATCCACAACACTCACAGTCGATGTTTCGAGTCCTGTTCCCGTTAGTTATCAGTGGTATTATTCGATCGGCGGAGTTTCAGGTCCGATTTATGGTGCCACGTCTGCAACATTCACGACCCCGGCATTGTCTGCGACGACGTCTTATTGGGTCCGAGCGACAAATATTGTGGGGTTTACGGAAAGTGCGGTCGCAGTGATTACTATCACGCCTGATTCTGGGCGCGCCTTATATGCGATGGGGGATGGAAGTTATGGGCAGTTTGGTGATGGCGTCAGTACTGTCATCACACCCAAACAAGTTGCGAGCGGAGTGGCTGCAGTCGCCGTCGGCGGGTCGCACTCTCTGCATATAAAGACAGATGGCACTTTGTGGGCCACCGGCTCGAATCGCCTCGGCGAACTGGGGATTGGTGCTGGCGATACCAGCCCTCGCGCAACACCGGTACAGGTCAGCACTGGTGTGGCCTCAGTAACGGCTGGCTACCATTTCACACTCTTCGTGAAAGCAGACGGAACGTTGTGGGGGATGGGGGCGAATAATTTTGGCAGACTTGGTGATGGCACGATTACTTTAAGAGCTGCCCCTATACAAGTAGCCAGCGGCGTAGCCTCAGCCTCGGCGGGGAGCTACCATGCGGCGTTTATCAAGACCGATGGCAGTCTCTGGGCGATGGGCGCTAACAACGTGGGCCAGCTCGGCGACGGCTCCAATACGGCTCGCTCCACGCCGGTGAAAATAGCCGAGGCGGTGTCGGCCGTCGCGACGGGTGACAACCATACCGTGTTCTTGAAGACCGATGGCAGTCTGTGGACGACGGGGAACAACAGCTACGGCCAGTTGGGCGATGGCACGACGACAGATCGAAATACTCCCGTTCAGGTGGCCACTGGCGTGGCGCGTGTTGCGGCGAGTAATAATCAAACGCTCTTCGTGAAGACAGACGCAAGTCTGTGGGGAATGGGTTACAACACTCACGGGGAGCTAGGCGATGGCACCATCAGCCATCGCAGTACGCCAGTGCAAGTCGCCAGCGGCGTCGAGAACGTGGCTGCCGGGGCTTTTCATAGTCTTTATATAAAGACCGACGGTTCACTCTGGGCCATGGGCGGCAACCCCTATGGCGAATTGGGGCTGGGGATTGTCTCATTCGCGGCGCGTAGCACTGCTACACAAGTGGCTACGAATGTTGCCGCAGTTTCAGCCGGAGACAATGCCACGCTCTTTGTAAAAACGGATGGAACGCTTTGGGCGATGGGCCTGAATCAGCTAGGTCAGCTTGGCGACGGTAGTTTCACGACGCGATTCCGGCCGGAACTGGTTGGATTAAACGTGACAAGTGTGTCTGCAGCTCTTCGCCACGCCTTGTTCGTAAAGGCTGATGGCACGCTCTGGTCCGCTGGCATGAATGAATACGGTCAGCTCGGCGTTGCGGCCGATTTTGTACCGCATGCTACACCGATAAAGATGGCTGATAGCGTGGTCATGGCGGCTGGCGGATTGGGCCACAGTATGTTCTTAAAGTCGGACGGTACTCTTTGGGGCGTGGGCTTCAATTCGTTTGGTCAGCTTGGCGATGGGACCAATGTAAACAAAAGTGATCCGCGCTTGGTGGCCGATGCTGTCGTTTCGGTTTCCACGAAGTACTACCACACGGCGTTTGTGACAGCAGACGGAATGTTGTGGACAGTGGGCTACAACAATTTTGGCCAACTGGGTGACGGAACCACCACTGCTCGTCGCCTCCCGGTGTTCGTGGCGACAGATGTCGTCAGCGTGTCCTGCGGGATGCTTCATACGGTATTCCTAAAGACGGATGGCTCGCTGTGGGCCATGGGCGGAAACTCGTTTGGTCAATTGGGCGATGGAACGACAACCGATCGATACATACCCGTTCAAGTGGCGAGTAATGTAGCCGCGGTGACGGCCGGACAGCATTTCACCCTCTTTATGAAAGCGGATGGGTCTCTTTGGGGTATGGGGATGAACGGCGGCATCCTGGGAACTAATACTGCTCAGGTGGCTACGCCGACTCAGATCACGACGAACGTACGGGCAGCGTCTGGCGGCAGCGGACATACGCTTTTCGTTAAAGACGACGGAACTTTGTGGGGGATGGGCCAGAATGATTCCTTTGTACTTGGTGATGTTGTTCCGATGCGACAGGTGACTCCCGCACAAGTGGCTAATAGCGTCACAGGAGCGGCAGCCGGAGGTGATTTCTCGTTCTTCCTTGCTCCGATGGTGGGTCCGGTGATCACTGCGCAGCCGGCTTCGCAGACAGTGGCACGTGGTGCGAACGTCACCTTTAGCGTCACGGCGACCGGCACCGAAACGATCACGTACCAGTGGAACTTCGGTGGCGCCCCGATCGCTGGAGCGACCAACGCGACTTATAGCATAAGCTCGGCGACCACGAGCCATGCTGGATCGTATACGGTCACATTGATGAATCCGGCTGGATCGGTTACCAGTAATGTCGCCACGTTGACAGTGAATGTCCCGCAGCAGCCCCCGCCTTCGGGAGGAAACTCAGGTGGTGGAGGAGGCGGCGGTGGTGGTTCGGTGAGTCTTTGGTATCTGGTCGCGATTGCCGCCAGTGCGTATCTCCGCACGAAACGCAAGAGGACGCGCGCTGATACTTAATCTTGGCGTAGCTCGCACTTTGCCTGAGTTAAGCGTGATGACTTTGTTTCATCGCGACTTGGGCGGTGCGGGTAACCCGCCGTTGATTGTGTTGCATGGGCTTTTGGGCTCGTCGCGCAACTGGCAGTCCACAGGCGGCGATCTGGCGGCGCGCTTTCATGTGCATGCGCTGGATCTGCGGAATCACGGGCGTTCACCGCATGACTCCGCGATGTCGTACGAGGCCATGGTGAATGATGTGCTCGGCTGGCTGGATGCGCACGGGCTGCCGCGCGTGACACTGATGGGCCACAGCATGGGCGGAAAAGTCGCGATGCGGATGGCTTGTCGCCATCCGGAGCGTGTGGAGCGGCTCGTGGTCGTGGATATCGCGCCCAAGGATTATCTCTCCGCGGCGCATCGCGCGGAGTTCGCGGCGATGAACGAGCTCGATCTGCGCACGCTCCGCTCCCGCGCGGAGGCGGAACTGAAGTTCGAGGCGCGGGTGGGGGATTGGGCGATGCGAAAGTTTCTTTCGACCAATCTCGAACGCGATGCCGGGAGCGATGCCTGGCGCTGGCAGATCAACCTGCCGGTACTCACCGCTTCGCTGCCGGAGTTGGAGTCCAATCCGCTAACTCCCGCTGATCGTTTTGAAGGGCCGACGGCATTCATCCTCGGCGAAAAATCGCGCTATGTGCTGCCCGAAGACCACGCGGTCATCACCAGCCATTTCCCGCGCGCGACGATCGAAACGATCGCCGGTTCCGGGCATAATCCGCACATGGAGAAGCGGGTGGAATTCGTCCGCGCTGTCTGTGTAGGGAAAACGTGAATACGCTCGCATCAATCGAACACCCCGCTGGCGGGCATTGATCGGCGCGCTCTTACGATCTGGAGACGAGAAAGGCCGGGACAATGAGTGCCCGGCCTTGCGTATTTGTTTAGCGAATACAGCGGTCAACGACCGCGTCGTGTGCGCCAGTGTGCGCCGGGTTTTCCCTTGGAGTGGTGACGTGGATCGCCGCCGCCAAACGCGCGGGGATTGTTCATCGGGTCGCGGGGTTGTTCTTTGAGCCGTGGTTTGTCGGACGGCGTGACGACGGGCTTCGCTTTGTAATCGAAGCCTTCGAGCGTGAGTTGCGCGATGCGCGCACCGATAAAGCGCTCGATGTCGCGGACGTCCTTGGCGTCTTCGGGCGTGGCAAGCATGTAGGCGTCGCCGACAGCCATGGCGCGTCCGGTGCGGCCGATGCGATGGACGTAGTCCTCCGGATTTTCCGGGACATCGTAATTGATGACGTGCGAGACGCCGGCGACGTCGATGCCGCGCGCCGCGATGTCGGTTGCCACCATGACTTCGTAGCGTCCTTTCTTGAAGCCATCGAGCGCTTCCATGCGCTGATTCTGGGAGCGGTTGGCGTGGAGGACGGCGACGGTGTGGTTGGCGTTGCGCAGCTTCCGCGCGATGCGATCCGCGCCATGCTTGGTGCGCGAAAAAATGATGACGCTTTGGAAGTCGGTCTTCTCCAGCAATGCGAGCAACAGATCGAATTTCAGCTGATGCGGCACGGTGTACACCGCGTGGTTGACGGACTCGTTGACGGAACGCTGGCGGCCGATTTCGACACGCTCGGGCGTCTTTAGCGCGAAGCGGGCGATCTCCTCGATCTCGGGCGGGATCGTGGCGGAGAAGAAAAGCGTCTGCCGCGTTTTGGGGCAGAGCTCGACGACGCGTTTGACGTCCTTGATGAAACCCATGTCGAGCATGCGGTCCACCTCGTCGAGGACGAGGACTTCGATGCTATCAAGCTTCAGGGTTTTCTCCTGGAGAAAATCCATCAGGCGGCCGACCGTCGCGATGACGATGTCCGCACCGGCGCGCAGATCGGCGCGTTGTTTTCCATAGCCCACGCCGCCGTAAAGCACCGTGGCGTTGATGTCGGTGAAGCGGCCGAAATCGCGGAAAGCGGTTTCGACCTGGGCCGCGAGTTCGCGGGTGGGCTCAAGCACGAGGACGCGTGGATTGCCGCGCTTGTGCGGCCCGAGGCGATTGAGGATGGGCAGGGCGAAAGCGGCGGTCTTGCCGGTTCCGGTCTGCGCGGAGGCGATGAGATCCTTGCCCGAAAGCACGATCGGGATCGCGCGCAATTGGATCGGCGTGGGATCGGAGTACCCCATGGCCTGGGTACCTTTGACGAGACTGGAATGAAGCCCGAGTTTGGAAAACGGCATTGGCGTATTGCCGAAGTGCAGTCGGATAAATGGCGAGGGCAAATTTGCGCGCGACTTCGCCGTGGTCGCACGCACGCACGGATTTTCTCCTCTGCTTTTTGAAAACGCCGGTGCAGTGTGCGCCATGGAAAAACGTAAATTCTCCGAGCTCGGCCTTTCGCCCGAGATCCTCAAGGCCGTCGATAAAATGGGCTTTGAGGAAGCATCGCCGATTCAAACGGCCGTCATCCCGGTCATTCTCGAGGATCGCGATGTGGTCGGGCAGTCCTCCACCGGCTCAGGAAAAACCGCGGCCTTCGCGATTCCCGCTATCGAAAAAGTGGATACAGCGATCAAGGCGGTGCAGGTGCTCGTGCTTTGCCCGACGCGTGAACTCGCGGTGCAAGTTGCCGAGGAGGTTGCGAAGTTGTCGCTCTTCAAACGCGGCGTTCAGGCGACTCCGATCTACGGAGGCCAGTCCTACGATCGCCAGTTTCGCGCGCTGGCTTCCGGCGTGCAGGTGGTCATCGGCACGCCCGGCCGCGTGATGGATCACATGGAACGCGGCACGCTCAAACTCGATTCGTTGAAACTGGTGATCCTCGACGAAGCCGACCGCATGCTCGACATGGGTTTCCGCGATGACATCGAGCAAATCCTCTCAGCGGTGCCGGAAGAGCGTCAGTTGTTGTTTTTCTCGGCGACCATGCCGCCGGCGATCCAATCGTTGATCAAGCGCTTCAGCCGGAATCCCGCATGGATCAAAATCGAGGCACACGCCCAGAACGCGCCGAAGGTGGATCAGGTTTATTTTGAAATGGACCGCCGTTCGAAGATCGAGGTGCTCACGCGGCTGATCGATCTCTATGATTTTCGCTACGGCATTATCTTTTGCAGTACGAAGATCATGGTCGATGAACTCGATGAGCATCTCCATGCGCGCGGTTATGCGGTGGATCGTCTGCATGGCGACATCACGCAGGCCCAGCGCAATCGGGTGATGGAAAAATTCCGCCGTCGTGGTTTTGAGTTTCTCATCGCGACCGATGTGGCTGCGCGCGGACTCGACGTCGATGACCTCGAAGTGGTTTTCAATTTCGACCTGCCCAACGATGCGGAGGATTATACTCACCGCGTCGGACGCACGGGCCGCGCCGGGCGCGAAGGCCGGGCGTTCACATTCGTCTCGGGGCGCGAGCTGTACAAATTACAGAGCATGGTGCGCTACGGGAAACTGAAGATCCGTCGCGAGAACGTGCCGTCGCTCGATCAAGTCGAGGAGGCGCGCGAGAACGTATTCTTCGAGAAACTGCGCCGCACGCTCATCGACAATAAATTCAAGAAACAGGACCGCATCGTCGATCGACTGCTCGAACAGGGATACTCCAGCACCGACATCTGCTCGGCATTGCTGCATCTCATGCAGGGTAGTGGTGACGCGGATACAACACCCGCGCCGTCTCCGGCGCGCGAGTTTTCGGCGGGCAGCAACGATTTCGAGCGCGCGCCTAAACCGGAACGCAAGGTCTCGCGGCGCGAGGCCGATGGCGCGTCGGCCGCCGAGGCGAAGGTCCGGCCTTCAAAAGAGAAGTTCGAACGTCCGGCCCGCACGGGTCGCGAGGCGGGTTTTACGACGATCTTCGTCAACGTTGGACGAAAGGAATTGGTGACGCCCGCGGATCTGGTGGGAAAGATCGCCGGTGTCACGCGTCTGCCCGCCAATGTCGTCGGAGCGATCGATATTCATCAGCGCCATTCGTTGATCGATGTGGCGTCGGAGCAGGCCTCGTTGATCATCGAGCGATTAAATGGCATTCGTCTCAAGGGCGAGACGTTGAAGCCTGCGCTGGCGGTTGATTCCACCGGCTGATGTGAGCGGGTTCAGGACTGCGCAACGCGGTCCTGTTTACGCGCCGGCGTGATCGAGGTGCCGGTTGACCTCGTCCTGCCGGCGGCCGAGCGCGAGGTCGGCGGTGTCGGGAAACATCGCGGTCGCGAGCCCGATCAGATCGTGGGTGAAACGCCAGGCGCCGGTGGCGAGCGCGGGCTGTTCCTTCTGCTCGTAGGTGCGCGCGATTTCCGCGAGCAGATCGATCTGGAGCAGACATTTCTCGCGAGCGTTTTCCGGAGTTTCGCCGCGGATGAGCAGTTGAAACAACTCGTCGGGCGAGGCCGTGAGGAAACGCTCCGAGGGCAGACTGAGCAGACGCTCCTGCGCTTGAATGATCGCGGTAAGCGCCTGATCAACACGGTTGGTTTCCCGCAGACGCACGATTTCGATCATGAATTCGCGGAGTTGTTCGATGAGCCGGAGGATGTAATCGCGTTGCTGGGACGCCATGATGCAGTCGACCCGTAATCCTGCGGGAAGTTACGCGACGCGATGATTTTTCACCGCGAGATAAACAGCACTTCGCTCGAGGTCGTCGGGAATTTAGATCCGCGCATTGGCGCCAAGGCCGCGCATCTCAGGAGGATGACACGAGTTTTTCCAACTCGACACGCGCGCGCTCGAAGGCGGCGTCGAGGCCGTCGATGTGATGGCCGAGCGTGGAGATTTCGGTGGTTTTGCTTTGATGCTCCAGTTCCGAGGAAAGGGTGCGCAGCTGGTTGGCGCCGAGGTTGGCGGCACTGCCTTTGATGCTGTGCGCCGCGCGAGTGAAGCCGACTTGGTCACCACTTGCGAGGGTCGCTCGCAGCTCTGCGATGCGTGCAGGCGTGTCTTCCAAAAAGATACCGATGATCTCGCGCAGGAAGCCGTTAGGATCGTCCGGAGTGAGCGAACGAAGGTTTTCAATGGCTTCAGGATCGATGGGCAAATCGTCGGACATGTGGTGCGAATGCTGTTAGGTGTTTCTAAAGATGAACTAACGGTGATGCGTCTGCCGGCCTAGGCACGGGCGGACTCTTTGTTTTTCGCCACACCCGCCAACAACTTTAAAAACAATTACGCATCATGCGATTCGTATACGTTGATGTTTAACTTGCCTCCGCTCCGTGCCGCTGTTGTCTGCCCGTCTCCTCTTATGGCTACATCCTTTGTTTTCTCTTCGGAATCGGTGGGCGAAGGTCACCCCGACAAAGTCGCCGATCTTATCTCGGACAGCATTCTCGACGCATGCCTCGCGTATGATCGCACCGCGCGCGTCGCCTGCGAGACGTTCGTGAAATCGAACGTCGTCGTGGTCGGTGGCGAGATCACCTTGCCGAAATTGCAGGACAAAAAAACCGGCCATAGCCGTCCGATCGAGACGGTCATCAATGTTGGCCAGGTGATCCGCGACGCGATCCGCGAGATCGGTTACACGAACTCCGACGATGTTTTTCACGCGGACACGGTTTTCATCAACAACTACCTTACCGCGCAGTCTGCTGACATCGCGCAAGGCGTCGATGCGCGCAAAGCCGATGGCAAGAAGCACGCGGAGCAGGGCGCGGGCGACCAGGGATTGATGTTTGGTTTCGCATCCGACGAGACGGAGGAGCTCATGCCGGCGCCGGTGATGTTTGCGCATCGCCTCGGCCGCGAACTCACCCGCATCCGTAAGAGCGGCAAAGTGAAGTGGCTCCGCCCCGATGCGAAGTCGCAGGTCTCGGTTCGCTACGTCGATGGCGTCGCCACGGAGATCGTGAATGTCGTCATCTCCACGCAGCACGCGGCCGATGTCGCGCATGCCGAGATCGAATCGTTCCTCATCAAGAACGTCATCAAGAAGGTTCTTCCCGCGAAACTGCTCACGAAGAACACGGAGTTTCTCATCAACCCCACGGGCAAGTTTGTCATCGGCGGACCTCAGGGCGACTCGGGTCTCACGGGGCGTAAGATTATTGTGGATACGTATGGCGGCTGGGGCCGTCACGGCGGCGGCGCTTTCTCGGGCAAGGATCCGTCGAAGGTCGATCGCTCGGCCGCGTACATGTGCCGCTGGGCCGCGAAGAACGTCGTGGCCGCGGGTCTCGCCAAGCAGTGCGAGCTCCAGGTCGCTTACGCGATCGGTCATCCGAAGCCCGTCAGCGTGTATGTGAACACCTTTGGCACCGGCACGGTGGCCGATGAAAAGATCACCGCGGCGGTGGAAAAAGTTTTCAGCTTCAAGCCGGCGGACATCGTCAAGCAGCTCAACCTGCTGCGTCCGATTTACCGCGAGACCACCAACTACGGGCATTTTGGCAAAGCCGGTCTGCCGTGGGAACAAACCAACAAGGTCGCCGCGCTCAAAGCCGCTCTCAAATAAACGAATCCATGGCCAACGATTACCAAGTCAAAGACATCAGCCTCGCCGAGTGGGGCCGCAAAGAAATCAGCATCGCGGAACATGAGATGCCCGGCCTGATGGCGGTCCGCAAAAAATTCGGCCCCGAAAAGCCGCTCAAGGGCGTGCGCGTCACCGGGTCGCTGCACATGACGATCCAGACCGCGGTCCTCATCGAGACGCTGACCGCGCTCGGCGCCGATGTGCGTTGGGCTTCGTGCAATATTTTTTCGACGCAGGATCATGCCGCCGCGGCCATCGCGCAAAGCGGCGTGCCGGTGTTCGCCTGGAAGGGTGAGACGCTCGAAGAGTACTGGGACCTCACGTGGAAAGCTGTTGTGCATCCGGGCAACAAAGGTCCCGAACTCGTCGTCGACGATGGCGGCGACGTCACGTTGCTGCTCCACAAGGGCTACGAGATGGAGCATGGCAGCCCGTGGGTAAACTCCGCGTCCTCGTCGCACGAAGAGCAGATTATTAAAGATCTCCTCAAGCGCATCGCGAAGGAGCAGCCCGGCATCTTCACCGGCCTCGTGAAGGACTGGCGCGGCGTTTCCGAAGAGACGACCACCGGCGTGCATCGCCTCTACCAGTTGCACGAGCAGGGCAAACTCCTCGTGCCGGCGATCAACGTGAACGACTCGGTCACCAAATCGAAGTTCGACAATCTCTATGGCTGCCGCGAGTCGCTCGCCGACGGTCTCAAGCGCGCCACCGATGTCATGATCGCGGGCAAGGTCGCTTGCGTGTGTGGTTACGGCGACGTCGGCAAAGGATCCGCGCATTCGCTCAAAGGTTTTGGCGCGCGGGTGATCGTCACCGAAGTGGATCCCATCAACGCGCTTCAGGCGGCGATGGAAGGCTTCGAGGTTAACACCGTCGAAAGCACGCTCGGCATCGCTGACATCTATGTCACCACGACCGGCAACCGCGACATCATCACGCTCGACCACATGGCGAAGATGAAGGACCAGGCCATCGTGTGTAACATCGGTCACTTCGACAACGAAATCCAAGTCGAGCGCCTGTACAAAGCGCCCGGTGTCGTCCGCACGAACATCAAGCCGCAGTACGACATGTTCACGTTCCCCTCGGGCAACAGCATTTACCTGCTGGCCGAAGGCCGCCTCGTGAACCTCGGTTGCGCGACGGGACATCCGTCGTTTGTGATGTCGAACTCCTTCACCAACCAGACGCTCGCGCAGCTCGATCTCTGGAAGAACAAGGATCACTACAAGGTCGGCGTGTATCGTCTGCCGAAGCACCTCGACGAAGAAGTGGCGCGCCTGCATCTCGAAAAAATCGGCGCGAAGCTCACCGTGCTCACACAGGATCAAGCTGACTACCTCGGTGTTCCCGTGCAGGGCCCGTACAAGCCCGAGCACTACCGTTACTGACCTGTCTTCGAACAGAGTTACTTTATCAAAACCGGCTCCCTTGCGGGCCGGTTTTTTTGTGTATCGACGATCATGACATCAACGCAGGGCGCATTCTTCTGGGGGAATCTACAATGATGGCCGGGGAGGGTGCTGCAGCGTTTTGAGATAATTTCCTTAACCCGCCAGCAGTCGCGCCGATGTAAGCGACAGTTTCTTGTCTACCTAACTTATGAACCCCACCCGTTTCCCTTCGCGTGATTCGCGCAGCTCTGGCTTCAGCTTGGTCGAAATGATCGGCGTGCTGGCCATCATCGCCATCCTGGCGGTTGTCATCGTACCCAAGGTCTTCTCTACGATCGCCTCCTCGCGTATCACCAACGCCGTCGGCTCGGTCACTTCGATGAAGTCTGCCGTCTCGGAATTCGCCGGCAAATTCGGCACCGTTCCCACTACCGGCGCGAACTCCCGCATCGACGATCTGTTGATCACGGCCGGGTTGTTGGACAGCCGCTTCACCGTAAAAGTCGGCACGCAGCCGGGTGCTAATCCGGTAACTGGCGCGGCGTGGACGCGCAATGCCGCTGGTCAGTGGGGTGCCGCTGGCGGTTCAAATCAGGGCGGGCAATCCCGTATTATCAGCCTCAATTCCAACCAGAATAATCCGTCTGGCGCGAACGGCGCGAACTACTGCCTGAATCCCGGCGCGACACTCAATCTAACGACGGATAGTCTCCCATTAAATTCGCGCGTGGTTTCCGCGGTCATCGTCGGTGTCACTGCGAACGACGCGCTCGAACTGAGCCGCCGTATTGACGGGGACAACTTGTCGGAAGCGGATACGTCAACAGCTGACAATCGCGGCAAGGTTGTATACGCCGCCGGGGGCGCAACCAAGGTCGTCTACATTTACCTCGCTCATCAGTAAGCGCGGCGATCGGCGCACCGATTATTCCTTCTCTTTGAAGCGGGCTGCGGGCCGGAGCCTGCGCCCGCCTTTTTATGTCCACGGATAATCCTCCAGCACCTCCCAAGCGCCTCGGCGACCGGTTGCTCGAGGCAGGACTGATCTCGCCGCATCAGCTCGAACTGGCGCTGCGCGAACAAAAACGCACGGGCCGGCTCATCGGCGCGGTGTTGCAGCAACTCGGTTTTGTCACCGAGCAGGACATCGCCGCCTTTCTCGCGCAGGACGCGCAGACGCCCACGGTTAATGTCGGCAAACTGGAAATCGCTCCCGAGATCGTCGCACTGGTTCCTTATGATTTCTGCAAGGAGTCCGTGATCATTCCGTCCCGGCGCGACGGAGACACGCTCACGGTGGTCATGGCCGATCCGTTCAACGTGGTCGCCATCGATCGCGTCGAGCAGATGACGCGTCTCAAGGTCGAGGTGCTCACCGCGCCGAAGCCTGACATCCTCGAAAAACTCGCCGCCGTCCATGACCGCGAAGGTTCGCTCGATCAGACGATCGACGAACTCATGAAAATCAGCGGGCGCAAGGGCGACGACAACACCGCGCCCATGATCCGCGCGGTCGAACAGATCATTGCCGCCGCCGTGCGGAAGGCCGCGAGCGACATCCATTTTGAGCCCGATGAAAAATCCCTGCGCATCCGCATGCGCAACGACGGCGTGCTACATTCGTTCCTGCTCGTGCCCAAGGATCTTCAGGATGCCTTCATCGCGCGTCTGAAGGTGATGGCGAATCTCGATGTATCCGAAACGCGACTACCGCAGGACGGCCGTTTCAGTTTCACGCTCGGCCGCCGTGAGCTGAATCTCCGTGTCTCCTGTCTGCCCACGAATTTCGGCGAGAGTGTGGTCGTGCGTGTGCTCGATAGCGGCAACCTCCTGCTCAATCTCCAGTCGCTCGGCCTGCGCAGCGAAGACGAAGCGGCGCTCGCCACGGCCGTCACGCGTCCGCACGGCGTCATCCTCATCACCGGCCCCACCGGTAGTGGAAAAACCACTACACTCTACACCGCGCTCAACAGCGTGAACCGGCTCGAACGCGCGGTCTTCACGCTCGAGGATCCCATCGAGTATCGTCTTCCGCACATCCGCCAGACGCAGGTGAACGAAAAAATCGGCCTCACCTTTGGCAACGGTCTGCGCACGCTGCTGCGACAGGATCCCGATGTTTTGCTCGTGGGCGAAACACGCGATCGCGAGACCGCCCAGCTCATGGTGCGTGCCGCGCTCACGGGGCATCTGGTTTTCAGTTCGCTGCACACCAACGATACTTTCAGCGCGGTGCCGCGCCTTATCGACCTCGGGGTGGAGCCATTTCTCCTTCCGCCGACGCTGCACATGATCATCGCGCAGCGTCTGGTGCGACGGCTGTGTCCGACCTGCAAACAAGCGGTCGCAAATCCCTGCGAGCATCTTCGTTCCTTCAATCTGCCCGTGCCAACCGATGGCGAGCCCACATTGTGGAAACCGGTCGGTTGTCCCGACTGCCGTCAGCAGGGCTATCGAGGCCGCGTGGCGATCTTTGAGGTGCTCGTGCTCGACGACGATTTTCATCCGTTGCTCCACACCGGGAACGCGGAACGCATCAAGGAACTTGCCCGCGAAAAAGGCATGCCGTTGCTCTTCGACGACGGACTGCGCCGCGCGCATCGAGGCGACACGACACTCGAGGAGGTTTTTCGCGTGGCCTTCGCGACCTGACCCATGAGCGCCTTTCACTATCGAGCCTATAACGCCTCGGGCCAGACGATCTCTGGTGTGTTGGAGGCGGATAGCGTGGGCACGCTGGAGACGCGGCTGCGCGCCGCTGGCGTGTGGCTGATCGAAGCAAAGGAAGGCGCTACGCTGGCCGCGATGGACGAAGGGTCTGTCAGCTCAATCAAAGTGAAGCGCAGTGAGCTCATCGCGTTTTTCGTGCAGATGCCGCTCTTGCTGAAAGCGGGCGTCACGCTGCCTCAATCGCTCGAACGCCTGGCCACCGATTTCGACGGGACAAAACTCGGTGTCGTCCTTGCCAGCATTCGAGAACAAGTCGCGATCGGCGTGCCGCTCAACCAGGCGATGGCGCGTTTCCCGAAAGTGTTTTCGCGCGAGATCTCCTCGATGATCGAAGCGGGTGAAGTCAGCGGGAAATTGCCCGAGGTTTTCGAGAGTCTGAGCAGCTATTACGAATGGCTCGACCAGCTCACGAGCGACATCCGGCAGGCATTGATTTATCCGCTGATGGTACTCTCGGCGGCGTCTGCCTTGGTGCTGTTGCTCTTCACCTTTGTGGTTCCGCGTTTTGTCGGCCTGCTCACGGAGCTGAATCTGCAGGTGCCGATGCTCACCCGCATCGTCATGACGATCAGCGATGCGCTGGTGAATTACTGGCCCGCGCTGGCGGTGGTCATCGTGGGAACGCCCATCGCGTTGAAACTCGCGCTGAAAGTACCGGCCTTCGCCCGCAGTTTCGACCGCATGCTGATGCGCATTCCGATCTTCGGCGAGCTCGTCGGCATGTTTGCCTTGTCGCGCTTCAGCCAGAACCTCGCGATGCTCTATCGCTCCGGCATCACGCTGCTGCGAGGCTTGGAAATCTGCCGTCATCTTGTCGGCAACCGCGCGGTCGAGTACGCGCTGGACGATGTCCGGAAAGGCGTGCTGGAGGGTACGCCGCTCAGTCAGTGCCTCGCGCGCCACGATGTGTTTACGCCGACGCTCATCACCATGATCTCGACCGGCGAGAACTCGGGCAGTCTGGATTTCGCGCTTCAGAGCGTCGCCGATTACTACAACAAAATCATCCCGCGGCGCATCAAGATCGTCTTCGCGATCTTCGATCCGGTGATGATGGTTTCGCTGATCGCGGTCGTCGGCATCGTGGCGCTCTCGGTGATCCTGCCGATCCTTCAACTCTGGGATGTGCGATGAAGACGCGTGCGAAAAACTGTAGTCCGAAGGGAGGGCGCATTGGCCTGAAAACGCCGCCTTGTGACACCCGCGGTTTCACGATGATCGAAATGATCGGCGTACTCGCCGTGATGGCGATTCTCGCCTCGGTGATCGTGCCCAATGCGTTGAAGATAATCGAGCGCGCCGCGGTGCGAGCCGAAGCCGAGACGCTGAGCCGGTTGGGAGAGCAGACCAAGTTGTACTTCCGCGACTTCGGCACTCCGCCAAATTCCGCGTCCAGCAATCCGCCGACGACGGCGACAAGTTGGAATACTCAGATCGCGGCACGTGATTCGTTGAATGCCCACGATGTGCTAGTGAACAAGCGTCAGATGCATCGGGTGTACGTGGCCGAGCCCGCGACGCCGCCCGCACTCCCGCAACGTGCGCTGATCTTATCGTCCATGCGCTCGGGCATATTACGCCAGGTATCGGCCACCGAGACATCTCAGGATGTCGCCAATTACATTCGTGCGAATATGACGCGATTTAACGATGTCTGGAATTGGAACACCTCGGCATCGCCGTTGATCGCTCCTCCAGGTTGGGGTGCTTGGACTGAAAGCACGATCGAGTTTCTCGTGATTGAGAGAATCAACCTCCGCCAGATTCGGACTTTTTCGGCGACGCTTAAAAACAACGGGGGAGCGCTCGCGCGTTATGAAGTGGTGCTCCCCAACGGAACGAAACCGCCGCACTTTGCCGGCACGCTTGGTCCCGGAGAGCTGAGGAATTTTCACAAGGCGGATCCGTCGCCATTACATGAAGGGTGCCGTATTGATCTTTACGCCACCGTCGCAGCAACGAATCCGAGCATGAGCTACCTCCTTCGCTCTGCCGACGTGGGGTTCAGTTTTGATGGAGCGCAGTGGTCTCTCGATGAATAAGCACTCGCCACAGCAACCGGGTGGCGCGTCCACCGCCATCTCCAAGCCCGCGCCACGCACTTTCATGCGGCGGACGCGGGATACGCTGGGCATTGCGTGGATGCATGGTGCGTTTCATGCCGCGGTTTTTCGGCGGCAATCGCTCGTGGCTTCGTGCATCGCCGCGGGTGCAGTGACGACGTTGGAAGAATTCGAACGCGCGTTCGACGAGGCGATCGTGTCGCTCGGCTTCGCTGGTGAGGAAGTTTTTCTGATCCTCGCGCACGAGCAATTTGTTCACCGCCCGGAGCAGGCGCCGGCATTTTCGGAGTCGGCGTCGCGCGCGTATCTGCGCGGACGGGTGGAGCGTTTTGAGAAAGAAAACGAACCCGTTCTTTGGATCAGCCAACGGACTGTTTCCACGCGTCAGGAAGCGGCATTTGTACTGCATCTGCTGCCATCCGCTTTCTACGGACGTCTGAATAGTATTCTCCTCGCGCGCCGCCTCGATCTCACGCGCATCCTGCCGGCGTCGGTGCCGCTTCAGCTCGTGCTCGAATCGCTGGACGTGCCGGAAGAACAAACGGTCTTGCTCGCCGCAGAGACGGGCGCGGCGACGACCGTGCTGGCCGCGCGCGGTGATGGGCAACTTTTATTCTCGCGCACATTGCTGGCGCGTTGGGCCGACGATCCGGCGCGCCTCGGTGTGGAGATGAATCGCTCGCTGCTCTATGCCAAACAGCAGTTCGGCACCGTCGTGGAAAATGTCTGGCTGCTGGGCGCTGCCGACGACACGGCGCGCGCCGAAGTCCAGGCTCGTTGCGGCGGTGGAAAAGATGTCGTGGTGCGCGCGTCGGATCCGGTCGCATGGTTGCAGGCGGTTGCCCGTCTCTCACCCCGGCATCCGGTGAATCTGGTCGCTGGTTATCTTGGTCGGAAGCGTCGCCATCAATTTGTCCGGCGCGCGCTGATCGCCGGGTGCTGGCTGGCGCTTGCGCTGGTGGCGCTCGATGTCTGGAGCCGCAGTCTGCGGTGGCGCGAGGAGCGCGCCCGGCTGACCGATCTGCAGAAAAATGAATCCGCACTCCATGAAACCCGCACGCGGCTGGAAGAACGCAATCGTCGCGCCGACAATCACCGCGCGTTCATTCAGGAAGTGTCGGAAAAACGTCTGCCGCCGGTGACGTCGCGCCTTCTTGTATTCGTCGCGGGGATACTGCCGCCCGAGGCGGGCCTCACCGACTTCAACGTAAAGTGGGACGAAGCCGGCGCAGCCTGGTCTTTCCGTTTCGACGGGCAGGTCGAAGGTGACGAGGAGTCCGTGCGTGACGCGCTCGCCACTTTTCAGCGGGAGCTCGTGAAGAGTCCGCTTCGCGCGCGTTTCAACGATGCGAGCCGCGTGATCGTGTCCGTGCCGACACCACGCAACGATCTGCCGCCGGCGTTTCGCTTCAGCCTGGAAGGAGTTCTCTTTGAAAACTAAACCGGCAACGTCGCTGAAAAGCTTCTGGTTCATGCTCACCGAAGTGCCGGGCTGGCCGGATGCGCCGTTGTGGGCGCGACTGCGACGTGCGTCACCGATGCTGATCCCGTGTCTGGCGCTGCTGTCGATCGCTGGCTGGCAGGTTTTCGTCGAGGCGCCGCAGGTGCGGTCCGAGCGGGCTGCGCTGAACCCGCTCATCGCTTTGGAGGAGGAGATCACCGCGCTCCAACTCGCGTACGCTGACCCGGAAACCATCGCGCTGGCCGAACGTTCGGAGGTGGTCGCGCGTCTGTTGTTCGCGTTGCCCGAGGACGCCCGGAGTTTTCTCAAGACCTTGAAAAAAGAAGCGGCCGACCGCGGCTTCGAGGCGAGTTTCATCATCAACGACGAACCAACAACTATCGCCCCGGCAGATACCCGGGTGAGCTTCATCCCTGTTCGCGGAAAACTTGTTCCGCTCGCGTCCAATGCAGACCCCTTTCCCGCACTTCTCACATGGTTGGATCGCGCGGGCGCCTTGGGCAAACGGATCGATCTCATGCGACTGTCGGTTCGTGCCGATGATAAAACCTGGCAGGCCGTCGAATTAAATTTCCGCCTGGTTGCCCTGCTCCCCGAATGAAAAAACTCCTTAACAATCCCTGGGTCGTCGGCGCACTCGCGCTGATCGCGGTGGTGTTTGTAGCCCATTCACTGATGCCGGCGAATGAAGGGAGCGGCGCGCATCCGATCGAGGAAGCCGTCGTGAACGAGTCCGTGGCCGATGCGCCGTCCGCAACGCTTGCGAACGATGTCAGCGGTGCCCGCGACGCTCTGGCTGCGTTGCCCGCTCCGACGACCACACGCGATCCGTTTGCCTCGAGAAAGAAAATCACCCCGGTCATAACGCCGGTCGCAGAGCAGGTGGTGCTGCCGGACATCGTCGAGACGATCCATCTCACCGCACTTTGGACGCAAAGCGGCGAAACCTGGGTGCTCATCAATGGCCGCACCTACCGGGCGGGCGATCTCATTGGCCGCCTCACGCTCGAAAGTGCGACGCAGGACGGCGTGTGGCTCACGCACTGGAAAGGGCGCGACTTCGTCGAGGTTGGCTCCCGCTTCACACTGGTGACCCCGGCCGTTCCGATTGCCCAATTTCAACCGACAAGCCCCCAAGGCTCATGAAAATACCCCATCGCCGTTTCGTACGTTGTATCCTGTTTTCCACTACGTTTCTGATTTCATCGGCAACGCAGGCGGAAAACGACCGCTCTTCCTCCGTGTTGTCTCCCGCGCAGTCGGAAGCCCTGTTCAGCTTTCGGGCTGAAGGTGTGCCGATGAAGCAGGCGCTGGCGCTCTTTGCACGGGCGAACAATCTCAACATCATCCCGGATCTCGATGTGGACGGGGAGGTGACGGTGGATTTTCGCGACCTGCCGCTGGAATACGCGATGCGTGCATTGCTCGAGGCGAACGGCTACTATTTCGTGCGCGAAGGCCGTTTGATCCGCGTACGCAATCGCGAGACGCGGGTGTTTCAGATCGACTATATCCAGGCCACGCGGGCAGGGCAGGGATCCAACGCCGTGCAAATCAGTTCGGGCGGCGGATCGTCGTCGGGCGGAAGTGGCGGCAGCTCGGGTTCCAGTGGCGTCAATGAAGGTTCGACGATGACCGTGACGAATACGTCCACGATCAATTTCTGGGGCGATCTCGGCGATCAGTTGAAGACACTCATTTCACCGACGGGCAGCTACACCATCAATCCGCTCGCGGGCACCGTGCTCGTCAGCGATCGCCACCGTCACGTCGAGATGATTGCCGACTACATCGAGACGGTGACGCATAATGTCGTCCGCCAGATCGATCTTGAGGTGGAGATCTACGAACTCGCGCTGAGCGACGCATTTCAACTCGGCGTGAACTGGCAGGCGGTTTCCAACCGGCTCGACTCCATGGTGAGCTCGCTGCCGGGTTCGATCGGCATTCCTTCCGATGGCGGCCTGATCATCAACACGCCTGTGTTCGGGCCGCCGGTACCGGCCGCCGGGATCCGGGCGATTCACCAGCGCGGCGACTTTACGGCGGTCATCGATGCATTGAAACAGCAGGGCGAGCTCACCGTTGTATCCAAACCCCGACTACGCACGCTCAACAACCAGCCTGCTGTCGTCCGCGTGGGGCAGGACATCCCGATCTTTTTGCTCAATATCACACAATCGCCGGGCAATCCGCCGGTCATCACCGAAACGGAAACCCTCCAGACGATCACCGTCGGCACGGTGCTCTCGATCACGCCGCAGGTTTCCGGAGACGGCCTCATCACGCTCGATATCACGCCAGCGGTCAGTCGCCTCGTGCGCATGGAAACATCGCCGCGGGGGAACACGGCGCCGGTCATCGATATTCGTCAGGCGTCGTCGATCGTGCGCGTGCGCGACGGAGCGACCATCGTGATGGGCGGACTGGTTCAAGACACGACTGCCACCACGCGGCGCAAGGTGCCCTTGCTGGGGGATATCCCCCTGGTCGGAAAAGCGTTCACCGGCAAATACGAGAACAAGCAGCGCACCGAGCTGGTGTTTTTTCTCACGCCGCGGATCATTCGCGACACGGCCACGGAGAATTCGGTCAAGAGTGCGGCGAAATGACCGATACGTCGGTAAACCCCTCCGTGCGATTCGCTGAACCATGATTTGCCAGACAATCAAGGTCCTCCTCGTGGAAGACATGCTCATGATCGCGAAGATCACGGAGCAGATGTTAAAGAAATCCCCGTCGAATCGCTACGAGGCCACGCACCG
This sequence comes from uncultured Opitutaceae bacterium, assembly GCA_964573305.1. Lineage (GTDB taxonomy): Bacteria > Verrucomicrobiota > Verrucomicrobiia > Opitutales > Opitutaceae > Nibricoccus. The sequence continues at coordinate 41,511 of CAZNJG010000001.1, read as the reverse complement.
CGCGCGCCTCGCCGATGCGATCTCGGCGTTGGAGAACGACGAGTTCGACGTCATCCTGCTCGATCTGAATCTGCCCGACAGTCGGGAACTCGACACACTGGTTCGCGTCACGGAGATCGCGCCCGATGTGCCGATCATCGTGCTCACGGCAAACAACAGCGACGAGGTCGGTCTGCAGGCGGTGAAAATCGGCGCGCAGGATTTTCTGTTCAAAGGCGATTTCAACTACCTCACGCTCGACCGGGCGATCATCTACGCCATCGAGCGCCACCGGTTGCAGCGAACGATCCGCCAGCTCGCCGTCATCGACGAACTCACCGGCCTGTATAACCGCCGCGGATTCAATACGCTGAACTCCGATCTTGTGCAGCGGGTGAAACAAGCCGGGCTGCGCGGTTTCCTGTGTTATTTCGATCTCGATCGCTTCAAGCAGATCAACGACGTGCACGGCCACGCGAAAGGCGACGAGGCGCTCAAGGAGTTTGCGCAAACGCTCCAAAGCGTCTTCCGCAAAGACACGCTGCTCTCGCGTTTCGGCGGCGATGAATTTGTCGCCATGGGCATCGAGGCCCAGCCCGGCCAGACCGAGCAGGCGCTGACCTCGCTCGATATTTTGCTTTCGGTCCGCAATGCCCAGGCGGGTGTGTTGTTCACCTTGGAATGCAGCCACGGCGTCACTTATTTCGATCGCGACGACTCCCTCGAAATCGAGGCGCTCAGCGAGGCTGCGGACGCGGCGCTTTATCAAAACAAGGAAAGCCGCCGGCGCCTGCGCCTGCCCGGACTCCAAACACACGGAGACGCGCGATGAGTTCCCACGATCCGCGACATCCGGCGGTGGAAATGGCGGCGCGTCTGCGTCTCGCGTGCGAAGCGCACGACACCTCGATCAGTTCACACCTGGATCGTGTGAGCCATTACGCGTGCGAGATCGCGCGGTTGATGGGATTGGATGCCGCATTCGTGACGGAGCTGCGGTACGCGACACCTTTGCACGATATCGGCAAAATCGGTCTGCCGCAGGCGCTGTTGAACAAGCCCGGACGCCTCACACGCGAGGAGATGGATCAGATTAAAACGCATTCGATGATCGGCTATCAGATGCTCGAAGGCAGCCCCTGGCCACTGATGCAATGCGCCGCCAGCATCGCGCTTTCTCATCACGAATGCTGGGATGGCACCGGATATCCGCAGGGATTGAGCGGTGAAGCCATTCCGCTCCCCGCGCGCATCGTCGCGGTTGCCGATGTGTACGACGCTTTGATGTCGCAGCGCGCTTACAAGCCGGCGTGGGAGGAAGACCTCGTCATCGCTGAGATGCGACGGCTGCGTGAAACCAAATTCGATCCGGCGATCCTCGATCTGTTTCTGGATCATCTTCACGAGATGAGTCCCGTGATGAGCGGAGAAAACCTCTAGCGGACTCTCAACGCCAGCACTGCTCCCGTCGGTGAATTCACATGCGCGCGCCGGAATCTTCGCGGCGCCGCGCGGCTTGACCTTTGCCGTTTTGGCGCGACGGGTTTGAGGCGCCACCATGAAACTGACGACCATCGTGCATCTCGACGCCGACGCCTTTTTTGTGTCCGTCGAACAGGCGCTTGATCCCCGTTTGATCGGGAAAAAGGTCGCGGTGGGCGGACGCGAGCGCGGCATCATTTCATCGGCGAGTTATGAAGCGCGCGCCTGTGGCGTGTACACGCCGATGCCCACCGCGCGCGCGCTGAAAGTATGTCCTGATCTCATCCTGGTGGAGCACAGCTCCGGGCGTTATGGCGAATACTCGCGCCGGTTGTTCGATCTTTGCACGACACTCACGCCTTACGTCGAACGACGGTCGATCGACGAAGGGTTTTTTGATCTGGGCCCGCGCGGTTATCGCGACGCAGCTGCGATCGAACGCGCAGTGCGAGGACTTCAGGCGCGGATCCGCGACGAACTGCGCATCGGCGTATCGTTTGGTGTCGCGACCAACAAACTGGTCGCCGCCATCGCGAGCAAACTTCACAAACCACGCGGCTTCACGATCGTGCCCGCCGGTACGGAGGCGGCTTTTCTTGCGCCGTTGGAAATCGGTCGTCTGCCCGGCGTCGGCCCGAAAACGGAATCCTCCCTCCAAGCCAAGGGCATCGTGCATGTGCGCGATCTTTTCACGCGTACCGAGAGCGAACTTCAATCGATCTTTGGCGACGGCTGGCGTGAGATGCTGGCGACCGCAAGGGGCGAGGATGACAGCCGCGTCGAAACCGAGGATGAGGATGCCAAGTCGTATTCCCAGCAAGAGACCTTTGCTAAGGATGTCTCGGATCGCGCGGAGATCGAACGCGTGGCCAAGGGGATGGTTGATCATTTGATGTTCAAGATTCGCGCCGACGGGAAACGGGTGCGCACGGTCACGGTGAAAGTCCGGTATCCAGATTTTGGACACACCTCGGCTGCGCATACGCTGCCTTCACCCGTGGACGAGGAACTGGCCGTTTATCCGTGGATCGCGCCGCTGCTGCAGCAGGCGTGGACCAAGCGGAAGCCGCTGCGGCTGGTGAGCGTGCGTCTGTCGGGTGTCGATGGAGGCGCATCCCAGCTGGAGCTTTTCACCGACGACAGCGGAGAGAAGCGCCGGCGTCTGACGGCGGCTGTCGATGCGCTCAAAAACGCGAAAGGCGCGCAGACGATCGTCCGCGGGATTCAGTTAAAAAAAGGGAAGAGGACTTGAGTGGAAAACACCGGCATACACAGTGCTCAACCATGCCGATCTACGAGTATTACTGCCCGGCCAATCACACGGTTTATCAGTTCTACGCCAAGACACTGGCGCAGGGACGCACGATCCCGCCGTGCCCCGACAATCCCCGGCTGCGCATGCAGAAAATGATCTCCTCGTTTGCTGTGACGAGCGGGCGCGCGGGTGAAGAAAGCGGCGCAGCCGACACGACGGCGGATCCCGCGGAAGACGCGCGCATGGAGGCGGCGATGGGCGCGATGGAACGCGAGTTTTCCAACGTCGATGAAAACGATCCGCGCGCGATGGGTCGCATGATGCGACGCATGGCGGAACTGACCGGCGAAAAAATCGACGGCGAAATGGAAGAAGTCGTGCGCAAGCTCGAAGAAGGCGCCGATCCCGAATCGCTCGACGAACAACTCGGTGGAGGCGAGGCGCCGGACGATGCGCTTCCGGAATCGGAAACGCCGGCGCAGAAGGAGAAACGCCACCGCTACAAGCGTCCGCTTCGACCTGCGCGGCGCGATCCCAAGTTGTATGACTATCCCTGATACAAAGGGAGGAGAGAACATGGCGCACTTATTTGCGCAGGCAGATACGCCAGACATTAAGGTCTTTCCCCTAGCAGCGCGGAAAGAGTCTTTTCCCCGAGGAATTTTTTTGGAAGATCCCCTCATGCGCGGGAATAAAAAACATGCCTCACCCACCACAGGGAATCACGTGCCCGGCCGAAAGGTTGCGCGTTTCAGGACAACTGCTGCCGGGAGAGTGTGGCGATGAGGGTGCTGCATCTTGAAGACGATCCCCACGATGCCGGCTGGATCCACGCGCTCATCAAGAAGCGCTGGCCGGAGACGCAGATCGAGCGGGTGGAAGGCGCGCGGGATTTTGAAAGGGCGCTGACGAAAGAGGCGCCCGATCTGATTCTCTCCGATTTTTCCCTTCCGGGCTTCGACGGGTTGTCCGCGCTCACGCAAGCGCGTAGTCGTTTTCCGGATACGCCCTTCATCTTCCTGTCCGGGACGATCGGCGAGGAGATCGCGGTCGAGGCGTTGAAAAACGGCGCGACCGATTACGTGCTCAAGGACCGGAGCATCCGGCTGCTGGCCGCGATCGAGCGTGCGCTGGCCGAGGTGGCCGATCGCGCGCGCCGGCGGGAGGTGGAACGAAAGCTTTTTCAGAGCCAGGCGCACTTCCAGCAGATCACGGAGAACGTCGCCGATCTCATCGTGGTGCTCGATAAGGAAGGACGCCGCGTGTACAACAACCCGGCGTACCGCTCGCTCCTGGGCGAACCCGAGGCGTTGCGTGGCACGCTCTCGTTCGATGAAATTCATCCCGCGGATCGCGAACGGATGAAGCGGGTTTTTCACGAGACGCTGCATACGGGCGTCGGCCAGCGGGCGGAGTATCGGTTTCTTTTGAAAGACGGCTCGGTGCGCTACATCGAGTCGCAGGGGAGCGTGATCCGCGATCAGCAAGGCGAAGTCACCAATGTGCTGGTGGTCTCCCGCGATGTGACCGAGCGGCGGCGCAAAGATGAACGCATCCGCGAACAAGCGTCGCTGCTGGATCAGGCGCGCGACGCGATTTTCGTCACCGATCTCGAGGGCGTCGTCACGTATTGGAACGCGCAAGCAGAAGCGCTTCTCGGGTGGACACGCGCGGAAGTGGTGAACCACAAAGTCGAACCGCTCCTGTTTCCCGAAGACGATTTCGACCGCAGTCCCATTTGCCAGAAACTACGCGCGGAAGGCCGCTGGCAAGGCGAGCTGCGCCCGCGTACCAAACAAGGTGCGACGCTGATCGTGGAAAGTCGCTGGACTCTCGTGCATGGCGAAGACGGGCAGCCCAAGTCCGTGCTGTTCATCAACACCGACGTGACCGAACAGCGCCGTGTCGAAGCGCAGTTTCTGCGTGCCCAACGCATGGAGAGCATCGGCACGCTGGCCGGTGGCATCGCTCACGATCTGAATAACGTGCTCACGCCGATCCTGGTGGCGGCACAGGTGCTGCAGGCCGGCAACCGTGATCCGGACAACGCGGAGCTGCTCAGAACGATCGAGAAAAGCGCGATCCATGGCGCAGGCCTCGTGAAGCAAGTGCTGCTCTTTGCGCGCGGTTCCGAGGGCGAACGCATCGCGCTCCAGATCAAGCATCTCATCGCGGAGATGGCGCGCCTGTTGCGCGAGACCCTGCCAAAATCAGTTGATGTCCGCACGCGCGTGGAGAGCGGCCTGGATGCCGTCATCGGCGATGCGACGCAGCTGAACCAGGTGCTCATGAATCTCGCAATCAACGCGCGCGACGCGATGCCCGACGGCGGATCGCTGGAGATTTCCGCGCGCAACCTGATGGTCGATGATGCCTTTGCGCGCCGTCATCCGGGGCTGCAACCCGGCCCACACGTCTGTATCAGTGTTTCGGATACAGGCACCGGCATTCCCCCGGAGGTGATGGACCGGATATTCGATCCGTTCTTCACGCTGAAGCCGCAGGGCAAGGGGACGGGGCTGGGCCTCTCGACTGTCATCGGCATCGCCAAAGGCCACGGCGGCGTGGTATGGGTGCGGAGCGAATTGGGCAAAGGCACGACCTTCGATGTCTGCCTGCCGTCGCAGCCGGTGGATGTACGCGAGACGTCGTCGCGCCCGCCGTTTGCCATCGAACGCGGGCAGGGGCAGGGCATCCTCGTCATCGACGACGAGCAGGTTATTCGCGACGTGTTTCTTTCCATCCTGCGTCACTACGGTTACCGCGCGCATGATGCGGCGGATGGGCAGCGCGGCGTGGAGTTTTATGCACGTCATCGCGACGAAATCGATCTGGTGATCGTCGATGTGATGATGCCTGGCATGGACGGCATCGCCACGATACGCGAATTGCGAAAAATCAATCCCGCGGTGAAAGCCCTCGTGGTGAGCGGCATGCTGGAGAACGATCGCTTGGACCGAAACGGCGATCTGCGGGACGTGGAACTCCTGCGGAAACCGGTGATGGCGGAAACGCTCCTCGGCAAAGTGGCGGCGCTCATGGCAGCTAGGTAAGGCTGGTTCGCGGCCGGTCTTTGCCTTCGCTGCGTTACGTATATCGCAACAGCGCCAGTTTCCGTGGCTCGGAGAATCGAACCCAGCCGGCTTCTTTCGGGGAGAATTCCGCGTCCGCGAAGCGTTTATTCGGCGATGATCTCAACGCCAGCGGCGCGCATTTTTTCCACCATCGCGGGAATATCGTCGGACGTTACGCCGACGCCTTTGCAGCCGCGCAATAGAACACGCGTCTTGAAATGCGCGGTGGCCTGCAACGCGGTATTGCCGACGCAATAATCAGTCGCCAGGCCGACGATATCCACCGCGATGACCCCGCTCGCCTTGAGCAGATCGGCGAGGTGCGTGCTGCGGCCGTTGTTGTCGAGAAATGCACCGTAGGAATCCACCGCGGTCTCGATGCCTTTTCTCCAGATGATATGCACGCGGTCTTTCAGCAACCCGGGATGCAGCTCCGCGCCGCGGGTGTTTCGCACGCAGTGCGGCGGCCAGATACCGAACGACACGTGGTCCTCCGGATGCATGTCCTGAGTGGCCACGATCAGGCCATAGTCGCCCGAGGCGATGCGCTCGTTGACGACGGGAAGAATGTGACTCGCATTCGCGATGCCGAGCGCGCCGCCTTCCATGAAATCGTTTTGGACGTCGATCACCAGAAGGGCGGTCGAGTTCGCGGGGGAGAGTGGTTTCATCGGCGATGGAAAGATCAACGTGAAGTTGCGCGCGAGGTGAACTTCTTTTCACGCGATGCGCGGGTGCTTTTCACGCGTTTTGAAACGCTTCGCGCAAGCGTGCGATCTCGGCGCTGAAGGTGACGGGCGCCTGCGGGGCATCGACATCGAAGACGGTTCGCAGATAGCGAAGGAACTCGGGGTTGTCGCAAATGCTCTTGCCGGGAGAGTCCGAGATTTTTGCGACGGGGCGTCCATTCACGTGCAGCGGTTTCATCACGACATTCAGCGCCTTGTATCCGGGAATGGACGCGGTGAGCGTGGTGCCGATTCCGAACGATGTGCGCAGCTTTCCTTCGTACGCCTCGCAAAGCAGGAGCGCCTTGCGGAGGTTGAGGCTGTCGCTGAAGACGGCGATCTTGCTGGCGGGATCGATCTCGTAACTGCGGAACTTCGCGATGGTTTTTTCCGCGAAGATAAATGGATCTCCGCTGTCGTGGCGCACGCCATCAAAGAGCTTGGCGTAGAAGAGGTCGAAATCGCGCAGAAACGCGTCGTAGGTGATGACGTCGGTCAGCGCGTAGCCGAGATGTCCGCGGAATTCCTGCACCCAACCTTCGAGCGCGACCTTCTGTGAGTTCTCCAGGCGCGGACCGATCTGTTGATGGATCTGCAAAAATTCATGCGCCATCGTGCCGATGTCGCGCAGTCCTTTTTCCATCGCGAATCGCACATTGCTCGTGCCGAAAAGCTGAGCCGGAATTTCCTCGCTCAGGAGATCGAGCACTTGGTTTTGATACTCCCGGCTGACGCGGCGGCGTGTGCCCATTTCGATCAGGCGAAATGGTTTTTTATCTCCGTGTCTGGCGGTGAACGCCTTCACGACGGCGAGTTCTTCGCGCAGTTGACGCAGGCCAGCGTTGTAGGCCGCGGCGCGTTCGGCGGCGGGCACTGTTTTCAGGAAATGAAGCTCCGTGACGATCGCGAGGATGTGTATTTCGAAAAAAATGCGATGAGCCCAAGGGCCGTGCACGCGGATATCCAGCGCGCCATCCTCCTCACCGATCTCGACCGATGCCGGATCGAGTCGGAAAAGGCGGAGGAAAAGAAGATAATCTTCGCTGAACCAAGGATGCCGTCCGAGATGCGCGATTTCATCTTCGCCAAATTGCAGTGAGGCGAGCGCATCGATCTGCTCGCGAATTTCACCTTTGAGCGAACGAAGATCGACCGGGCTGCGGTTGACGAATTTGTATTCCACCATCGCCGTGGGCGCGCGATGCAGCGCGAACTGTCCCATGGAGAATTTATAGGCGTCGGTATCCGCGAGCGAAGTGATCAAAGGCCGGTCCATGTCCCATGGCATGATGAAGATGGGCGGGCGCGCAAGCTCCTCAGGCTTTCCCCGGCGCTGCGCGGTCGTCGTTGCCCGATGGTGGTGTGGGTGACCCGCCCTCTGGCGAAAATTAACTCGCGGCATTATGCTCACGCCCCATGACCCGCCGCTTAACGTTCCGTGCGAAAATCGTCCCGAAGTGGACAGGCAAGCGTGGGAATTGCTGACATGCAGGCCAGGCCCGAAACGCTTCCGCCCGAGTGGCTGGACTCCCTGCCGCAGGACGCGCCCGAGGCCATTGCGTCGCGCGGCGATTTGCGCGCGTTCAACCGTTTTCTGGGAACGGAGCGCTGGCTTGCCGAAGTCGTGCAGACGGAACTACGACCGGATGAACGGGTGCTGGAAGTGGGTGCCGGTGATGGCTACATGGCGCGGCGCTTCCTGGATCGAGGGCTGCCGTGGGATGCGCTCGATCTGGCTGCTGCCCCGGTGGACTGGCCGCCCACTGCGAGATGGTTTCAAGCGGATGCACTCGCGTACGAATATTCACCCGCGCACCGCGTGATCGTCGCGAATCTTGTGCTTCATCATTTCGACGCCCGTCAGCTCGCAACCTTGAGCGCACGCATCCATCGGTCGGCGCGGGTGATCGTCGTGAATGACCTGACGCGCAGTCCATGGCGCGCTTGCATGTTTCGTGTGTTGTCCCGGCTGATACGCGCGCACGAAGTTACCCGGCACGACGGAGAGCTCAGCATCCGTGCAGGTTTTCGTGGGGAAGAATTATCGCAGGCGCTGCTGCTCGATCCCTCCTGCTGGCAGTGGAAAACGCACCGGACACTTCCGGGCGCTTATCGATTTGTCGCCATCCGCCGGCCGTGAACACACGTCGAGTAGAAATCGTTGGCGGAGGACTTGCGGGATTGAGCCTCGGCCTTGCGCTCGCGCGCGAACGCGTACCGACGACGATCTTCGAGGCGGGCGACTATCCGCGTCATCGCGTGTGCGGTGAGTTTATCGCGGGATTGCGCGACAGCGAAGCGACGATGCTCCGGCCATTTCTGCGCAGAGCGATAATCCACCGGACGGTCGCATGGTTTTGCGGCGATCGGTTAATCCGAAGACAAGTACTCGCGTCGCCCGCGTGGGGCATCAGCCGGCTCACACTCGACAAGCGGTTGGCGGATGCGTTCGTGGAGGCGGGAGGTGAACTTCGCACACGCACACGCGTGGTTGATCAGACATGTCCACCGGGCCGGGTGCTGGCGATGGGCCGGCGTGCGTGTTCCAGCGAATGGGTCGGGCTCAAAATGCATCTGCGGAAAATGGAGCGGGCGGCCGATCTCGAAGTGCACCTCGGTCGCGGCTGCTATGTCGGACTTTGTGGCGTCGACGACGGCTGGATGAATCTATGCGGATTATTTTCACGCCGGATCGTCAGTCGCGGCGCGGGAGCGGATTTGTTTCGACGATCTCTGCTTGCCGCCGGGATGAACGCGCTTGCGAAACGCGTGGAGAAAGCGGAGGTGCGCGAAGGCTCAGTCTTGGTCACCGCAGGGCTTGGCTACGAACCTGCGCCCGCGGGGTACACGCTGCAGATCGGCGACGCGTTTGCGATGATCCCTCCGTTTACGGGCAATGGCATGGCGCTCGCGTTTCAATCCGCGTCAGCGTCGTTTGCTCCGCTGCGAGCATGGTGTGAAGGGGCCTCATCGTGGGTGCGCGCGGTGCATGAGGCCAAACGCGCCATCGCCGCCAACGCACACCGGCGCCTGGGGATGGCGCGGGCGCTGCATCCGTGGCTCGTGCAACCGCTTCGGCAGCGAATATTCTCGACCGTACAACGCGCGGGCATCGTGCCGTTGGGTCCCTTGACGCGGCTTCTCCAGCGCTGATTTTTTATGCAATTACACACTCTCGCCACTGCGAGCCCGGCGACTGTTTTCACTCAGTCGCAATGTCTTGAGTTCGCGCGCGAGGAGCGTCTCGCGAAACGCCTGAACCGACGTTCGCAACTGATCTTGCGCTCGATCTTGTCGGGGGAAAGCGGCGTCGAGCGGCGGCATTTCGCGCTCGCGGATGTGCCCGGCATTTTCGATCACACGGCGGATGAATTGAACAACGCGTTCCGTCGTGAGGCGCCGGCGTTGGCGACGCGTGCGTTGAGCGAAGCGCTTGGGAAAATCGATCTGCGCCCGGATCAGATCGACGTGCTTTTTGTGTGTACGTGCACGGGGTATCTTTGTCCCGGGGTGACGAGCTATGTGGCGGAATCGCTCGGGCTGCGCGCGGACGCCGTGCTCTTCGATATCGTGGGCCACGGATGCGCCGCCGCGATCCCGATGCTGCGTGCGGCGGAAGCTCAATTGAAGGCGAACCCGCGGGCGATCGTTGCCACAGTGGCGGTGGAGATCTGTTCGGCGGCGTTTTATCTGGACGACGATCCGGGCGTGTTGATCAGCGCGTGTTTGTTTGGCGATGGTGCGGCGGCCGCGATCTGGCGGTCCGAACAAGGTGCGGCCGGAGTCGGCTGCCGCGATTTCGCGACGGTGCACTGGCCGCAGCATCGCGACGACATCCGTTTCGAGCAACGCGACGGCAAGCTGCGAAATCTGCTCGCGCCATCCGTGCCGGAGCTGGCGGCGGAAGCGGTGGCCGGTTTGTTGTCGCGTGAACAGCAGCGGCCGTTTGCGCGAAAAATTTCCCGCATCGCCGCGCATCCGGGGGGGCGCGATGTGATCAATGCGATCGAGCGACGGCTGCCGGATTTCGATTTTGGCGCGGGAAGGAAAGTCCTGCGCGAGCACGGAAACATGAGCAGTCCTTCGGTGTTGTTTGTGTTGAACGAACTCATGCAGACATCCGCGCCCGATGCGCAGAGCGACTGGTGGCTCGTGAGTTTCGGCGCAGGATTTACCGCGCATAGTTGCCGGCTGGGTGGATAGCCCCACGGGCCTATCCTGCGAGGAAACCTCGCGAACGACATCCTGCTGACCGAGGCGCGGTCGCGGATTTTCTCCGATGTTACCGAATCGCGCACGCACGTACTGTGAGAGCGTCCAGCGGTTGCTCAAAACCACGACGAGCCATGGCGAAAAACACTTCACTCTCTCAAGGCACAGTGCCGCCAAGCAGCGGTCCGCGTGCCGAATCCACGATCGTTGTTCCCGGAAACAAAGGCGTGAAGGTCACGCGCGCGTGCACGATCAGGCGCTCCGCCGAGGAGCTTTATTTGTTTTGGCGCGATCTCGAAAACCTGCCGCGCGTGATCAAACATCCCGCGTCGATCACACGCGTCTCGGAAGTTGAATCGCGCTGGACGGTGAGCGCCCCGCCGGGTGATCGCGAGGTGAGCTGGACTTCGCTCATCATCAACGACGAACCCAATCAACTCATCGCATGGCGCTCGGCCGAAGACGCTGAAATCGCGAATGCCGGCAGCGTTCGCTTCACGCCGGCTCCAGGCAATGAAGGCACCGAGGTCACGGTGTCGCTCGAGTATGATCCGCCGGGAGGAAAACTCGGCGCATGGTTGGCGAAGCTCTCGGGCGAGGAGGCCGGACAACAAGTCGCCGATGCGCTACGACGTTTCAAGGCGCTGATGGAAACCGGCGAGATTCCCACGACTGAAGGACAGCCGGTGGGTGAACCTCAAAAATCGAAAAAGAAAAAATCATGAAGGCCGTTTGCTGGATGGGAAAAAAGAAGATGGAGGTGCAGACCGTGGATGATCCCACGATCCTCAATCCGAAGGATTGCATTGTGAGGATCACTTCCACCGCAATCTGCGGCTCCGACCTGCATTTGTACAACGGCTACGTGCCGACGATGGAGAAGGGCGATATCCTCGGGCATGAATTCATGGGCGAGGTCGTCGCAGTCGGACCTTCCGTGCGAAAACTAAGAGTGGGCGACCGCGTTGTCGTGCCCTTCACGATTTCATGCGGCGGTTGTTTTCATTGTTCGCGCGGACAGTGGGCATGTTGCGACAACACCAATCCCAACGCCGGCCTTTCCGAAGTTTTAAACGGAGCCTCGGGCGCCGCGCTCTACGGCTATTCTCATATGATGGGAGGCTACGCGGGCGGACAGGCTCAATATGCACGCGTGCCGTTTGCCGACGTAGGTCCGATCAAAGTCGAGAGCGATTTGCCGGACGACAAAGTTCTCTTTCTGTCGGATATTTTTCCAACCGGTTACATGGCGGCGGAAAATTGCTCGATAGAACCCGGACGCACCGTGGTCGCGGTGTGGGGTTGCGGACCGGTCGGACAATTCGCGATTCGCAGCGCGTTTCTACTCGGCGCGCCGAAAGTCATCGCCATCGATTCCGTGCCCGAGCGCTTGCGCATGGCAGAGGAGGGCGGCGCGGTCATCATCAATTCCGACCACGAAGACGTTCACGACCGGCTCATGGCGCTCACCGGCGGACGCGGGCCGGACGCAGCGATCGACGCTGTCGGCATGGAGGCGCACGGCTCCGCGTACGACCACGTGAAGCAAACGCTGAAGCTCGAACAGGACCGGCCATTTGTCCTGCGACAGGCGATGCGCGCTGTCCGCAAAGGCGGCGTTCTTTCGATCCCGGGCGTGTATTCAGGATTCATCGACAAAGTGCCGTTTGGTGCGGTGTTCGCGAAAGGCGTGACTTTGAAGATGGGGCAGACGCACATGCAGCGTTATCTTCAGCCGCTGCTCGATCTGATCCGCGACGGGAAGATAGATCCGTCATTCGTGATCACGCATCGCTTTCCGCTAACGAAAGCGCCGGATGCTTACGAGATCTTCTGCAAGAAGCAGGATGAATGCATCAAAGTGGTGCTCGATCCATCAAACTGAACAATCGCGTAGTGACGCCATGAATACACGGCAAATCCTCGCCCTCGTTTCCTCAGCCGTATTCGGCGTTTGCGCGCAGGCAGCGCAAGCGGACGATCACGCAGTCGCTGGAGAGGGGAAATCGGCGAAGTCGCGTATGCTCGATGTCGGCTCCGAGATGTTGCAAGGCGAGGGACCGATCCGGTCCATTCATGCGCATCTCTGCGGATTCCATTTCTACAACGGAGACATGAAACGAGCCGTCCGTGCGCATCATTACTGCACGCATCTCAACGAGGATGTTTTTCAATGCGTAATCTACGACTCCGACAAGCGCGATGCGCGTCTCATCGGCGTGGAGTACGTGATCAGCGAACGATTGTTTCAACAATTGCCCGCGGAGGAGAAGCAGCTGTGGCACAGTCATCGTTACGAAGTGAAATCCGGTCAGTTGCTCGCGCCGGGGCTGCCGGATGCCGCGGAGAAGATGTTGATGGAGCAACTCGTGAACACGTACGGAAAGACCTGGCATTTCTGGCAGGTAGATCGCGGCGATAAACTGCCGCTGGGTTTGCCGAAATTGATGATGGGATTCACGGCCGACGGGCAGGCTGATCCGGCCATGGTGAAATCTCGCGACAACGATCTCGACATCGACTCCGCCAAGGTGCGCGAGAAGCGCCGCGATATCCCCACGCGTCCCATCGCGGAGGGCGCCGACGCGTGGCAGCACGGAGACGTTTTTCAGCTCGACGAGAACCTGCTGCGAATTCCGCAGCAGACGGCGGAGTAACCGCGTCCCGCCGTTTTCTCCGACGCCGTTCTTCGTCGAAGCGGAACGCGCCGGCCGCAAAAATTCACCGGCGATCTTCCGAAGATTTCCCGGACGCGTGTTCAGTAAACGGGCCCAATATCGCGGAGCCCGATTCTCGATAAAGTGCGGAATGACCAATCCAACTTCCGTATCGATGGCCGCGTGTCAGATGGGAGCCGCGCTGCTTCCAGCCGGTGTGAGTTATCGCGTGTGGGCGCCGAAATTATCCGCGCTCACGGTGATCGCCTGGCGGCGCGGAGAGGCCGAACGACGCCTGCCGATGTCACGAACCAACGACGTGTTTCACGTGATCGACGAGCAAGGACAGGCGGGGGATTTTTATTGGTACGAAACAGACGCGGGCATCCGTCTGCCCGATGTCGCCTCCCGCTTTCAACCCGAGGGCGTCCATGGTCCTTCGCAGGTCATCGATCCCAATACGTATCGCTGGCAGACCTTGTACTGGGAGCGGCCCGCCGCGCACGATCTGGTGATCTATGAGATGCATGTCGGCACCTTTGCGCCGGGCGGCACCTTTCGCGCCGCGATCGACCGCCTCGAACATGTGGTCGCGCTCGGAGCGACTGCGATTCAGTTGATGCCGGTGGCGGACTTTCCGGGGAATGCCAATTGGGGCTACGATGGCGTGGCGTTGTTCGCGCCGAGCCGCCGCTACGGCACTCCCGATGATTTGCGTGCGCTGGTCGATGCGGCGCATGCGCGTGGCCTGGCGGTGATCCTCGACGTTGTCTACAATCACGCAGGGCCCGAAGGCAGCCGGCTTACGGATTTCGCCGAGGACTACTTTCATCGCGAGCACGAGAGCACGTGGGGAACGGGCTTCAATTTCGGCGGGGAAAACAGTGCTTCGGTGAGGGAATTTTTTCTGCAAAACGTGGCGATGTGGCTCGACGAATATCGTATCGATGGACTGCGGCTCGATGCGACGCATGCGATGATCGACGAATCCGACTCGCACATCCTCGAGGAAATCGCAGCGCTGGCACACGCGCGCGGAGGTTTTGTGATCGCTGAGGACGAGCGCAACCCGGTCGAACTGCTCACGGAGTCGGATGGCTCGGGTTATCATTTCGACGCAGTGTGGTCGGATGATTTTCATCACTCCGTCCGGGTCGCGCTGACGGGTACGCGCGAGGCCTATTTCAAATCGTACGAAGGCTCGACCAACGAACTCGCGCGTACGATTGAACGCGGATGGACCTATTGTGGAGAGTCTTTCCCGTATTGGGACGGCCGGCCGCGCGGGGGAGCATGCACGCATCTGCCTCCTTCGAGTTTTGTCTTCTGCATCGAAAACCACGACCAGGCCGGCAATCGCGCACACGGGGAGCGTCTGTCTCATCTCGTTTCCGGAGATCAGTACCGCGCGGCCTCGGCGCTGCTCTGCTTGAGCCCTTACACGCCGATGCTTTTCATGGGGCAGGAGTGGGCTGCGGGAACGCCCTTTCTTTTCTTCTCCGATCTCAGCGGCGAAGACGGACGAAAAGTGCGCGAGCGCCGCATCGCGGAATTTCGCAAAACGGGGCTCAATACCGACCAGGCGAAACTGGACACAATGCCGGATCCGCAGGATCCCGCCACCTACGCGATGTCGCAACTCGACTGGTCGGAAGTGCTCGTTCCATCGCATGCGTCGGTGTTCGCCCTTTATCAGGAATGTCTCCGCTGGCGGCGCGACTGGCTGCGCGGAGAAGCGGCGGACCGCGCCTACTGGAAAGTGATGACGATCGATGGATTTATCGCGATACGATATTCTCCGCCATCGAAGCCCGAATGGCTGCTGGTGGTGAATCTCTCCGGCGGCGCTCCGGTGATTTTTATCGATCAACTCGCGCCACCACCCGGACATGCCTGGCTCACGGCGTTTCATACGCTTGAAAGCCGTTTCGGAGGAACCATCGAAACGCCGCTCGCACCGCGTTATTACCGGGAGGAAACGCTGCCGCTCCTCGCACCTGCAGCCGTCGTTTTTCACGCCGTCCATGCCGCTTAAAAACGCCCGCAAAACGCCCCGCGCCACCTATCGAGTCCAGCTTCACGCAGGCTTTGGTTTCGCCGATCTGGCTGCGCTCCTTCCGTATCTGCGCTCGCTGGGGATCAGCGACATTTATTCGTCGCCGATCTTCGCGGCCGCGCCGGGCAGCACGCATGGTTACGACGTGAGCGACTATCGCCACATCAATCATGAGCTCGGTGGAGAAGACGGCTTCCGCGCGCTCGTGGACGCTCTGAGGAAAAACGGCCTCGGGCTGATTCTCGATTTCGTGCCGAATCACATGGGCATCAGCGGAGCCTTCAACGCTTGGTGGCGCGACGTACTTGAGCTGGGGCCGCGCTCACGCTACGCGCAGTTTTTCGATATTCATTGGAATAATCACGGAAACAACGATCGCGTCCTGGTGCCTGTATTGGAAAAACACTACGGCGTCGTTCTTGAAAGCGGTGGTCTGCAAATCGCGATGGAGGACGGCGCCTTTTACGTGAAAGTGGGCGAGACGTTTTTCCCGCTGCGGCCAAGGAGCTGCGCGGACATTCTGCGACGGGTGACCAGCGCACTCGCGAATGAAGAAGCTAAGGCGGCGCTGACGGAGATAGCAGGCAGCTTTGATCAACTGGAGAAAGACGATAATGCGGCAGATAACGCGAAAGGCGTCCGCTCGCGACTGCGAGAAATTGTGTCCACGGATGACCGGCTGCGCGCGCACATCGACGCGGTGTTGGGCGACATCAATCGTCACCCTGGCGATTCCGTATCGGCGTTCGATGAACTGGATCGTGTGTTGCAAGATCAGCACTACCGCCTTGCGCGCTGGAAGACCGGCGCGCACGAAATAAACTACCGGCGATTTTTTGCGATCGATACGTTGATCGGTCTCCGGATGGAGCGGGACGAGGTCTTTATGGAAAGCCATCAACGCCTGGCGGAGCTTGTGCGGGAAGGCAGCGTGACGGGATTGCGCATCGATCACATCGACGGGCTTTGGGATCCGGAGCGCTATCTCGGGCAACTGCACGAGATCACCCGCGCGCAGGGTCAGCCGCCGCTCTACACGCTGGTCGAGAAAATCGTCGAAGGAAATGAACACCTTCCGGACACCTGGCTGGCACATGGCACCACGGGGTACGAGTTCGCGGCCGACGTCGCGCAGTTGCTCACGGACGCGCGGAGCGCTGAACGTTTCGATCGCGTCTATGCGAGCTTCGCTGGAACTCAGCGCGCGGTGCGCAACGTGATCTACGACTGCAAGCGCCTCGTCCTCGACGAGATGTTCTCCAACGCGGCCAATAATCTCGCGCATCAACTGGATGTTTTATTCGGCTGCGACCGGCGGTTGCGCGATCTGACGTTTCACGAACTTGCCACGGCGGTTCGCGAAGTGGTCGCGCAGATGGATGTGTATCGCACTTATCGGAGGCCCGGAGTCGCCGCGACAGAGGAAGACATGACCGCGGTGGATCGGGCGGTCGCAGCCGCGAAGAAAAAGAACGCACGACTCGATCCTGAAGCCTTCGATGCGTTGAAGAATTTGCTGACCGGGCACTACCCGAGGCCAGAGCAGCCGGATGATCTTAAAGACCGCGCGCTCGGTTGGGTGATGACGTTTCAACAATACACTGGCGCGATCATGGCGAAAGCGGTCGAGGACACCGCGTTTTATCGTCACAATCGGCTCATCGCGCTCAACGAAGTCGGCGGTGATCCAGGGTCCTTCGGGAGCAACGTCGAACGCTTCCACGCGGCTTGTCGCTGGCGCGCCGAACATGCGCCGCTGACCCTGCTCGCGACATCGACGCATGATACGAAATTGAGCGAGGATGCGCGGAGCCGGTTGCTGGTTTTATCGGAGATGCCCGAGGAGTGGGATGCCTGGCTCGTGGAATGGCGCGAGCTGAACGCAGCGCACAAAACGATCGTGGCCGGCCGCCCCGTGCCCGACGCCGACGAGGAATACCGTTTCTATCAAACGTTGCTCGCGGCCTGGCCAGTCGATGGAAAGGTGGATGAAAATTTTGTCGCGCGTTTGAAAGAGAATCTCCGCAAATCGACCTCGGAGGCGAAGCGCCACACGACATGGATTCACCCGAACGAGGAGTGGCTCGAGGCGGGCGATCGTTTCGTCGAAGCCTTGCTCGATCGCGCCAAAAGCGAGGCGTTTCTGCGGAGCTTCGAAACGGTGGCCGGCCGGGTGGCGCGACTCGGGGTGATAAACTCCCTGGTTCACACCGCGCTCAAGATCACCACACCCGGCGTGCCAGACTTTTATCAAGGCAACGAGCTGCTGGATTTTAGTTTGGTGGACCCTGACAATCGTCGCCCCGTCGATTTTGCGCGGCGTCAGGAATTTCTTTCGCGTGCGCCGGCTTGTTCATGGCGCGAGCTGCTGGCGTGCTGGCGTGACGGCCGGCTGAAGCAACGGTTGATTCACGCTCTGCTGAACTTCCGAGCGAAACACGAAGCGCTTTTCGTGAGCGGATCTTATGTGCCGCTGGAAGTAACGGGCCGTTTCGCAGGGCACGTCGTCGCGTTTGTCCGGCGCTCGGATGCGGAGGAAATCGCGGTGATGGTTCCGCGGCTGACGGCGAAACTCGGCTGCCCGCCGCTGGGCCTGGTGTGGGACGACACCGAAGTGAAGCTCGAGATCGCCGAGACGCCATGGACCAACGTTCTCACCGGCGAAAGGGTCGCGAATGAAACAAGTGCGCGGCTGGCAGATCTTTTTTCCGAGGTGCCGGTGGCGGTGATTCACCGGGAAAAACAACCATCGAACGACCGCGCATGAAAATCGAAGACTATGGTTTTATCGGCGACATGCGCGGTGCCGCGCTGGTGGGTCGCAACGGATCGATCGACTGGCTGTGCATGCCGCGTTTCGATTCGGATGCCGTCTGCTGTGCGCTTCTGGGCACGGAGCAAAACGGATTCTGGAAGATAGCCCCAGAAGCCGGTGTTGTCCGCACGCAACAACGGTATCGAGGCGCGACCGTGGTGCTGGAGACGGAGTTCGCGACAGAAACCGGCCTCGTCCGGGTGGTCGATTTCATGCCACTCGATGGACCGCATGCGGTCGTGCGTCGCGTGGAAGGCGTCGAGGGCGCTGTGCGTATGCGATCGGAATTATCGTTGCGCGCGGATTACGGACGCTGCGGTCCGTGGCTGCAGCGCATGGCGGACGACGGCGCCATCTCGGCGGTGGCCGGTCCCGATGCGTGGGTGTTTTCGGTGGAGCCGCCACACCGGGCGGAGATCCTTGAAGGAAACATCATTTCAACGTTCACGCTGGGTGCGGGCGAACACGTCACCTGCAGCCTGGTGTGGCATCCGTCTTTTGAAGAACCCCGGCGGCTCGCTTCCGTCGATGATGCGCTGGGCGACACGCTCGCGTTCTGGATGCGCTGGGCCGATCGATGCACTTATCGCGGACCGTGGCGCGAACAGGTGCTGCGTTCGCTGCTCACACTGAAAGCGCTCACGTTTTCATCCACCGGCGGCATCGTGGCGGCGGCGACGACCTCGCTGCCCGAGCTCATCGGCGGCGTGCGCAACTGGGATTACCGCTTTTGCTGGTTGCGCGACGCGACGTTCACGCTGCTCGCGTTCATGGACACGGGCTACACGGATGAAGCCGCGGCCTGGATCGACTGGCTGCTTCGCGCCGTGGCCGGCGATCCGGGCCAGCTCCAGATCATGTACGGAGTGGCGGGCGAGCGCCGGTTGAAGGAAACGACACTGCCCCACCTGCGCGGCTATGAAAACTCCGCGCCCGTGCGCATCGGCAATGCAGCGGCGGAGCAGTTCCAGCTCGACGTCTACGGTGAAGTGGCGGACGCCCTGCACATGGCGCGAAAGCTCGGGCTGCCCACGTCCGAGGAAGCCTGGAAACTGGAATGCGCGCTGATCGAATTCGTATGTGAAAATTGGATACATCCCGACGATGGCATCTGGGAAATCCGCGGGCCGCGCCGCCATTTCACGCATTCAAAAATGATGGCGTGGGTGACGCTCGATCGCGCCGTGAAGGCGGTCCTCCAGTTTGGGCTGCGCGGCGATGCCGGGCGCTGGTCGCGGATCCGCGACGAGATTCACGCAGATATTTGCGCAAAAGGAATCGATCAAAGCCGCGGCTGCTTCACGCAGTACTATGGCTCGTCAAAACTCGACGCGAGTTTGCTGATGATGCCGCTCGTGGGATTCCTGCCGCCGACGGATCCGCGTGTGATCGCGACGGTGAAGGCAATTGAACAGGAACTCACGCACGACGGCATGGTGCATCGTTATCATCCCGATCAATCGACATCGGTGGACGGACTTCCGCCCGGCGAAGGCACTTTCATCCCCTGTTCTTTCTGGCTGGTCGATTGCTTCGCGCAGATGGGCGAGCACGAGAGGGCGGCGAAGGCGTACGAACGATTGTTGCAGCAGCTTTCGCCGCTGGGCCTGCTCGCGGAGGAATATGATCAGGCGCGGGGAAGACTCGTAGGAAATTTCCCACAGGCATTCAGCCACATCGGCCTGATCAACTCCGCGCAAAATCTTACTCGCCACGGCCCGGTGGCGCAGCGGGTGGCTTGCGATTGAATGCCGTCCACCCGCCATCAAACCGGCCGAGAATCATCCGTTCACGATGCGACCGCCGTTGGGATGCAGCACTTGCCCGGTGATGTAGGAGCTGTCGTCAGACGCGAGAAACACGTAACAAGGCGCGACCTCATCGGGCTGTCCCGCGCGACCCAGGGGAGTGTCCGCGCCAAACGTTTCTACTTTCTCCTTGGGAAAAGTCGCGGGGATCAACGGCGTCCAGATCGGACCTGGCGCGACGGCGTTCACGCGAATCCCGCGTGAAGCGAGCGAAAGCGCCAGAGAGCGCGTGAAGGACACAATCGCGCCCTTGGTGGTCGCGTAATCGATCAACCGAGGGTGTCCGGCATACGCGGTCACGGACGTGGTGTTGATGATCGTGGATCCAGATTTCAGATGGGGAAGAGCGGCTTTGCTCAGATAAAACTGCGCAAAGATGTTTGTTCGAAATGTGCGCTCCAACTGCGCCTCGCTGATCTCGGCGAGATCGTCGCGCGGGTGTTGTTCCGCAGCATTATTGACAAGGATGTCGAGCCGGCCGCCTTGCTCGAGCGCTTCGCGGACGATTTCGCGACAGGTTTCTCCGCGCCCGATATCGCCGCGAATAAGAAAACACCGCCGGCCATGCTCCTGCACGCGACGCGCGGTCTCTTCGGCATCGGACTGCTCGTCGAGATAGGCGACGGCGACATCCGCGCCTTCCTTGGCGAAGGCGATCGCTACTGCGCGCCCGATGCCGCTGTCCCCGCCGGTGATCAGCGCGACCTTGTCCTTCAACTTTCCCGAGCCGCGCACATGCGCCTTTTCGGCGCTGGGTTGTGGAGTCATTTCCGACTCAATGCCCGGTTGGCGCGACTGTGTTTGCGGGGGCTGTTTCTGGTCCTGTTTGTTTGCCATGTCGTCAAAGTACAATGGCTCTGTTGCACGCGCAGCGGGGCGCCTGCCGGGAAAAACAACGGGACTTTTCCCGGTCGAAACCATGGGCGCGGTAACGAAGCCCGATAAGCCATTGCCGGAGGACGCGAGCAGCGTCTCGACCGATGGCCGTGCGGGCCCGGGTGAGTATTCTTTGGGACACAACTCACAAAACTCTCCTTCAAAAATATCTCGGTCATGAATACTCTGTTTCCCCGTATTGTTTTTTCACTGCTCACCGCCCTGTGCATCACGCTACTGTCGGCGTGCCGCGATCGATCCTCGGAACCGGAGGGAAACCGGGCGACACCCGGAACCTATTCAGCTGGTTCCAGCGAAGCTCAAAAGGGGGAGGGCGGCACACCTCGATCGGATCGTGTGGAAGAGCGACACGATTCACCGACAGCTGAGAAAACAGCCGAAGAAATCGAGAAGCAACAAAAGCAACCGGACTGAGCTCCCCGAACTCCGTGCAACGACCTGTCCACGCCAATCGTGAGAGCTCACGCGGCGCGTCTGTCCTCTCGCAGGTTCAGGGCTGGTTCTATCTGGTGACCGGCATCTGGCCCCTGCTCGCCGGGACCAGCTTCCAGCGGGTGACCGGTTTCAAAGTGGATTTCTGGCTCGCTCAAACCGTCGGTGTGTTGCTCGCGATTTCGGGATTGATCCTGATTCTCGCCGGGCGGCGCGGCCGGGTGACACCGGAGATCAAGTTGATGGCGTTGCTGCAGGCGGGAAGTCTCGCGGTGGCGGATGTTTACTGTATTCAGAAGCCGAATACGACTCCGGTCTATCTTGTGGATGCACTCGCGGAGATCGGGCTCGTGATCGCGTGGTTGTTTGTATGGAGGTCGGAGCGGGTCGCGCGCTCGTAAATACAAAACCCCCGCGCGAAAGACGCATTGGCGACATCGCTGGCTTCCTCCGACGCGAAAATGGTGATTCCTCCGGCCCATCGCTCGGGCACCGGCCCCGTTTCTTCGAAGGACCGGTCAATTATAGTGGCGCCATGAGAATCATCCCGCGAGTCGTTCACGGAGTACTCGATTATATAGTCGCGGCACTGCTATTGGCGGCACCTGCACTTTTTGATTTTTCTCATATCGAAGCCGCGCGAAACATTGCATGGTCGGTCGGGGGAGCCACCATACTATATAGTACATTAACCGCTTACGAGTTCGGCTTGGCCGAAGTCATACCTTTCCGCGCGCACCTGGCTCTGGACGTGCTCGGCGGCTGCCTGCTTTTGGCGTCCCCATGGATCTTCGGTTTCTCGGATAACAAGCTGGTTCCCCTCATGGCTTTCGGCGCTTTTGAAATCATCGCTGGTTTCATGACATCACTCAAGCCGCCGGAACGGCCTATAATCACCTCGCGATAACATTATAAAAACTCTCCAAAACATCATGAAATTCACCGGAAGAC
This sequence comes from uncultured Opitutaceae bacterium, assembly GCA_964573305.1. Classification (GTDB taxonomy): domain Bacteria; phylum Verrucomicrobiota; class Verrucomicrobiia; order Opitutales; family Opitutaceae; genus Nibricoccus. The sequence goes on along the minus strand of CAZNJG010000001.1, from coordinate 19,165 downwards.
AGTTCGTTATATTCACCCTGGCTACGTCTGTGGCGGCCTTACTAGGGGGTTGTCCCAAAAGTCTTCACGAGAAAAACACAAAAGGCGACGAGAAGCATCTCTATCCATCGGCAGATGCGCCAAAGTCCGAAACGGAGGAGTCGGTGCCGACTCCAGGTGGTGCGTCCGGAGGCGCGGCGGGATCGCAATCGAGTTCCGAGCGGAAATCGAATCCCACGAATCCAGACGAACCCGCCAGCCGCTGATAACGCGACGCCCGACGAGAACGCGGGCATCATCACGCGCCTTCGTGAAGTTTCCGCTCACACCCGCTCGTGGAAACCTTCACGGGCGGTCGTGGTTTTGCCACGATCCTTTTCCCGGTAATTTACCGTAGCGGCGGCCGCTTGACCGTGATGTGCGCTGTCTAAAATGGAGGCGCATGGATATTGAGAAAACGTTGGCGGAGAATCCCGATACACTGGTCACGGTGGAGGACGGCGCGTCCGCGCTCGAGGCGATCCGAAAACTCGACGTGAAGAAATATCTGCTCTCACAAACGGAGAGCAACGCGATCGAATACGCGCATCACCCGACTCATTGGATTGTCGCTATGGTGCTGGCGGGAGGAAGGCGTCCGGAACCCATCCACCGGCTGATTTGTTTTCCGAAATCCAGTTATACGGAAAAAGACATCGCGGATCATTTAAATGAATACACGCGTGATGTCCTTCCGTTCGACGGTGAGTAATTTCTGCGCGTCGAGCGAAGGTCCGGGATGTGCGAGCTAACTTCGCTTAAACATAAACGTATCAACGCGCGCTCTGTGCCCGAGATTTGGCACGCTTGTCGAAATAAGCGCCAAGAATCTCGCCGGCGACTGGAGCAGCATGCGCAGCGCCCGCGTACTCGGTTCCAAGTTGATCTCCTTCGAGAGCCACCGCGATCGCGATCTCGGGATTTTCCGCCGGCGCGAATGCGACAAACCACGCCACATTCATCATCCCTTCGGAGCGGACGATTTGCGCGGTGCCGGTTTTTCCCGCGATGCGCACGCCGGGGACTTGCGCGTGCTGGCCGATGCCCACTTCGACAACTGCTTCGAGCGCGTGCAGAAGCGCCGCATAATTTTCGTCGGAGAGTGCGAGCGGCTCGCGGGGACGATCAGCCGTTGGCGAGCGTCCGGGCTGATGAAGCAACGTGGGCACGGTCAGCGTTTCACGCCGAGCGAGCGATGCCATCGCGCATGCGGCTTGAAGAGGAGAATAGCGAAGAAACCCCTGGCCGATCGCGAGGTTTGCTGTGTCGCCCGACGTCCAGACGGTCTCGCCCTGCGAGGGTTTGCGGGCAGGGTCAGGCACAAGCATCCGGGTGGTTTCTCCGGGTAACTCGACTCCGGTCGGAACATCGAAGTTGAAACGACGCGCCTCCGCCACGAGCGCGTCCGCACCGACATTCAGACCCGTGTGGCAGGCGAAGATGTTGCAGCTCTGCGCGAGCGCCATTCGCAGCGTGTTTTCGCCGTGTCCATCAGTTCGATGACAAGGGAAGCGATGATTGCCGATTTGGAGAAAACCGGCGCAATGATGTGTCGTTTGCGCGTCGAGCGATCCGTGGCGCAAACCGGCGAGTGCGGTGAAAATCTTGTGGCTCGATCCCGGCGGATAAAGCGCCTGCGTGGCGCGGTTGAGCCAGGCGCCGGATGTATCGAGCCGTTGCTTTTCGAGCGCGGAGATTGAGGGAGAGATGACGTTGAGGTCGAGACCCGGGCGGCTGACGAGTGCGAGGATCTCGCCCGTGCGAACATCGATGACGACTGCCGAACCCCGAGTGGATCCCGTCACGGCATCCATCGCGCGTTCCGCCGTTTGTTGCAGCGCGAGATCGAGGCTGAGCACGAGATCTTCGCCGGCGACGGCCGGTGTTGCTGCTAACGCCTCGCCGGCCGGCCGGCCCGCGGCGTCCACACGGATCAGCGTTTCGGACGGCGTGCCGCGCAACCGGGCATCGAAATATTTTTCCAGACCGAAATCACCCGTGAGCTCCTCGGCGGCCACCGCGCGCACGGGGTGCGATGACTCAGACTGTATCCGGTTTTTCCGTACACGCCCGAGGACATGCGCGGCGAGCGGTCCGTGAGGATAAAAACGTTCGGGAATCGTGGCCAGCCGCACGGGAGCGCCGGCGGTCAGCGCGGCGGACAGACGTTCGATTTCTCCGGGTGTGAGCGACTCGATCAAGACCAGCGGCAGTGCGGGCTCGCGGGTGAAATGGCCCTCGACGTACTCCGGCGGGAGTTCGCGCGGCAAGTCGAGCAGTGGAAGCAGTTTTTTAAACTCGCGCTCCACGACCGCGAAACGCGCCCCGGCCGCAAGCCGGCGAGCGTCGCCGTCGGGCGTAGTGGATTTCCGAATACGACGTTCCCCGGCGATGGCGGAGCGGATGCGTGCGAGATCGAGCACGGCCGCGGTGCGAAAGCGGGTGCCGGCGAGCAGGCGGTGTTCGCGGTCGAACAACTGGCCGCGCGGGGCGGGCTGGAGGATGCGGCGTTGCGACTGGCGCCTCTCCTGCGCGGTGTGCTCGTCGACGCGCGCGATCTGGCGGTGGGCGAGCGCGGCGACGAGGAGCAGCAACAGCGCAAGCACCGTGCCCTGCATCAGGCGCAGGCGCGCCGTGAGATCGCTGATGTCGCGCGAATCCCCGTCACCAGTCATGATTTAGCGGCGGGCATTTTCCGGAGGAGGATCGTTTTTCCAGAGGCGATACTTCACCGTGACGACCGCATCGAAGTTGGGCACGAACGGAAGGGTGCCCAGGCTGTTGAAGGTCTGGCTGCCCTCGACGAAATCGTCGCTGCCATCGTTGTCCGCGATGAGCGTGAACGTCTCCGGATGAATGCCGTCGAGAAGACTGAGGTAATGGGGACCGGCCTTATTGGAGGAGCGACCGCCGGATTGTTCGGAGCGGGTGACGAGGCATTCGGCGCCGAAGAACGGACGGAGTTCGAGGATCATCTTGCCGCCAGTGAAGGTGAGGGTGGCGGTACCGCTCGGTTCCGAGCGTGAGTAGGTGGCGAGCCGGTTTTGGCCCGGCGGCTGTATCTGGAGCGGACCTTTCGCGTCGTAGCGATTGTGGATCTTTGAGGAGCGCGCGCTGGAATGATCGCTCAGCCGGAAGTAGCGCGAGTCGCCGTCGATCTCCAGTTGGTGGCGGCCGTCGGTTTTGTATCCTTTTTCCTTCTCGGTTTCCTCCTCGGATTCGGGCGTCTGCAAACGACCTTCCATGTAGCGGTCCATCTGCCAGCGGTAATGCGTCGGCGGTCCGCCTTTGAAGCCGTCTTCCTGTTTGGACCCCGCGGCTTTGACGGTGATCTCGAATTCGCCCTGCCAGGTAGGCTCCCGCCAGTCGCGGACGGGAAACACTTCGTTTTTCTGAAAGAAGAACGAAGTGCGCAGGACCATGTCGGCGATAAAGCTGAGGCCGCCCAGGACGGGTCCGCCCATCGCGGTGTTGATCGCGTCGTTGAGGTCCTGGGTGAGATTGCCGACCTTGAGCGTGACTTCGACACCGACAGCGGCGCGACGCGGATATGGCCGCACCGTGGGGGGAAGATTGCGGCGCTGAGGCACGCCTTCGATGGTGATGAAAGCGTCGCCATTGGAGTCGGTGAACGAAACATACCCCTCTTTTCCGCCGGCCTGTGCAAACTGAACGACGGCGAGATCGGGCCGGTAATGCGAGCCGCCCTGCGATGATTGATACTTCCCGTTGTAGCTGCCTTCAGGGAGGCGCCAGACGACTTTCGCGCCACTGATCGCGCCGCCATCGGGCATCTGCAGATCGATCGCGGCGAGATTGCCGGCGGCGCGGATGGCTTTGAGCACATCGCTCTTGGGGAAATCGATGTGCACATTTGCGCGTGCGCGGCGTTGTTCGCCAGGTGAGCGCGTTTTCGTGCGAACGAGCGGCACATTCTCGACCTCGATGGTGATCTTCTGACGCGCGACCGTCATGATGGTTTTGAACCACGCGATGATCGTATTGGCGATGGCGACACGGCCTGAATAGCTGCTGTTGGGGAGGTGGCGGTTGAGCATCTCTCCGGTGTACGCGCCAGTGGTTGTCGCCCAAATATCACCGATCGCGCCTTCGAACTGGCCGGAGAAGGTCGGCCCTCCGGTGGCTTGGGCGAGCGTGAGCATCGCCAGCGGAAAGGTACCGCGATGACGCGGACGCGAGGCTGCCTGTCGCGGAGCATTTGCCGATCCGGGACGAAGGCGTAGGTCTGCGGCCAATACACGGGTGATGAGCGCGACTTGGAGAAGTGAAAGCGGCTGCTCGCGCCATTCGGCAAGAAAACGTTCGGCGCGATCGGAATCTTCCTCGTCCTCATCATCTTCTTCGTCGCTCATGGCGGCCTGCGCGCGGCGCGAGGATTCGGCTGCCAGGCGCATCATGGCATTTTGCTGGCGGGCTCCGATCCAGCCCATCTCCTGTGAGATCAACGCCATCTTGGCCTCGGCCGCGGCGCGGGTCGCTTCGTCGGGTGATGCGATGCCGGGAATGAGCAGGGAGTATTGTTGTTGCAGTTCCTGCATCCGCTTCTCGTCCAGTTTTGGAGTGGTGTTGCGTGCGCTGTCCTCATCGTCCTCATCCTCCTCGACGTCCTGCTCAGGTCTGGGCGATGGCGCGAGGACTGGATCGTCTGCATGCCAGGCAGGCTTGCTCTGCATCGCGGCGACCATCGCGAAAGGATTGCCGGTCTTCGCAGCGGCGACGAAACTCGCGCGGTCGGCATCAGGAGGAATGATGTCCGACGCTCCGGGAGCGAGCATATCGTAGTTGGCGGGTCCCGAACGTCCGAGCGCGATGATAAAGCGGGCCCAGAAACGTTGCTGCGGCTGCGTGCTGCGTGCGCTCAGGCGGAGTGTGGTAACGATGTCTTGCGCGAGCTCTTCGGGGTCGGCGCCTTGGAAGGGAACTGCAATCGCCTGCGCCATCGAAATCAGTCGTAGGGTGGGTTGCGCGGAAGGATCCCACAGAAGTTCTTCCAACTCGTAGTCGCGGATCGCGAGACCGGTATCCGCTCCGGGGGGGGGGGCGGACAGCACGGCGCCCTGATGAGTGCGCACGCTCCAGCCCATGCGCCGGAGAGCTTCGGACACGGCCGCGTGGGCGCCATCGCCTCCTTCGAGGTATTGGCGCGCAAGTATCCAGGCCGCCTCATCGTCCGTCCATTGGATAGGGTCGGTGTTGTCGTTCTGTTGCGCCGTGAGAGGTGCGAAGGCGGCGAGCGTCAGCAGCAACGCGGACAACCAGGCAAAAGTACGGCCGGACCAGCCGGGGGGCAGGAATCTCATGGGCGACAATTGCGAGGCCCGTCAGCGAGTCGCAAGGGCTTGTTCATTAGCCGGGTGACGAATGAAGTGGCCAAATTTTCCTGTAACGGATCGGGCCGTTTGGGGAGCACGCTGGCCGCTTGTGCCATGGATGGAAAATGTCGTTCGCGCGAGACGACGCGACGGCGCTTCGCGTCCTCAGGTGTAATCGCGGCGAAGATTGCTCGGGAGCAGTCCCAGTTCTTCGCGGTATTTCGCGACGGTGCGGCGGGCGATGTTGATCCCCTTTTCCTGAAGCTTGGCCACGATTTCCTGATCGCTCAGCGGTTTGCTGCGATCTTCGACGGCGATGAGGTCGTTGATCATTTCCTTCACGCTGGTGTTGGAGACGGAGTCGCCGCTTTGGTTCTGATAGCCGGGCGTGAAAAAATACTTGAAGTCGAAAACGCCGTGCGGGGTCTTGATGTATTTGTTGGCAATCGCGCGGCTGACGGTGGTCTCGTGCACGCCGACCGCGTCGGCGATCTGCGTCATGGTCAGCGGGCGGAGTTTGGAAACGCCTTCCTCGAAAAACTCGTGCTGCACCTTGAGGATCTCGCGCGTGATGCGCTCGATCGTCTGCTGGCGTTGCTCGATGGAGTTGATGAGGAATTTCCCGGAGCGGATGCGTTCGCGGAGATATTCGCGTTCGTCGCGAGAGAGGGTGCCTTTGGCGATCAGGTCGCGGTAGGTATTCGAAATGCGGAGACGCGGGATGTAGTCGCTGTTGAGGTGGACGGCCCATTTGTCGCCGTCTTTCTCGACGGTGACATCCGGCACGACCACGCGGTTGTTATCGTCGGCGAAGCGACGGCCCGGCGCGGGATCGAGCGTGCCGATCTCTTCAATCGCGGCCTGCACGTCGTCCATGTGCGAGCCGAGTTTGCGGGCGATTTCCGGGATGCGGCGGCGCGACAGGAGTTGAAAATGATCGCGGACGATGCGGGTCGCGAGCGAGTCGCTGCGACCTTTGACGGCGAGCTGTTGCAGCAGACATTCCTCCAGTGTTCGGCAGCCGATGCCGGGCGGATCGAAAGTCTTGAGGATCTTTGCGGCCGATTGCACGGCATCGAGCGGAAGGCCGGTCTGCAACGCGATGTCGTTGGGCGACTGCGTGAGGAAGCCGCGATCGTCGAGGCTTCCGATGAGATAGGGCATGACCTCCTGCTGCTCGGGTGTGAGGTCGGTGAGGTCTGCCTGACTCATCAAGTGTTCCTGCAGCGAAGTCTCGCTCACCAGTGAATCGAAGAAGTGCTGGCGCTTCTCGGCATCCTCCGAGGTGTAGGTCTGGCTGCCGCCGGCCTGCGACATGTAATCGCGCCAGTCATCATCGAGCTTGGTGAGGATTTCGAACTCCTTGGAGAAATCCATTTCTTCGCGGCTGTCCGTGTCGCTCGTGCCGCCGTCGTCGTGCCCGTTTTCCTGATCGGCCGCCTGGCCGTCGCGCTCCTTGTCGAGGCTGATGCCCTCCATCGGGAGTTCTTCGAGCGTCGGGTTGCTCTGCAATTCCTCTTGAATGACAGAGCGCAGATCGAGCGCGGCGACCTGAAGGATTTTAAGCGAATGCCGCAGCTGGGGCGCGAGCACCAAGGACTGGGTCTGGCGTTGACGAAGGTCCTGGCTGAATGACGGTCCGCTCATGGTCTGTCTTTGTATTTAAAATGTGAATACGATCAGGTGGTCGCCGCGGAGGCGCGGGATGCCGGGAGTGCGCCGGGCTCGTGATAGTCCATGATTTCCTTGAGATACACGCCGAGCTTCTCGTTGGTGGGGCCGTAGCGATCGCTGTAGAGATACATCTCGAGATCCGTGAGCATCTCGGCGGCGTTTTGATAGCGTTTCTCGCGATCGCGCTGGAGGGCTTTCTGGATGATGGCCTCGAGGCGTGAATCGATCTCCGGCCGCAGCGTGCTGAAACGCGGGATCGGCAGGGTGAGGATGTTGCGGCGGGATTCGAGGCGGTCGGCGGAGCGGAAAATATTCCGGCCGATGAGGAGTTCCGTGAGCACGATGCCGAGAGGAAAGAGATCGGCGCGCGCGTCCGTGACCGCGTAGCTGGCCTGCTCGGGAGAAAGGTACTCATCCTTGCCTGCGATGACCTTGCCTTCCTCGTTGTACATCAGGTCGAGAGCCTTCGCGATGCCGAAGTCGGTGAGCTTCACGTCGCCTTCGTAGGCGATCAGCACGTTCTTCGGGCCGATGTCGCGATGAACAAGATTCAAATGGCGCCCCTCGGCGTCGCACTTCGCATGGGCGTAGGCGAGACCGCGCGCGACGCGGGAAATGATAAAGGCGGCGAGATCGACGGGGATTGGTTTTTTCAACGCCCGGTGACGGTCGAGCAGATGCTCCAGATGCACGCCGCGCACAAATTCCATCACCATGAAATACTGTCCGCCGACCTGACCGAGATGATAGGTCTGGACGATGTTCGTGTGAATGAGGTCGGCGACGAGCCGTGCTTCGCCGATGAAGTTCTTCTGAAACTCCGGGATCGTGGAGTATTCCTCGCGAATGAGTTTCACAGCGACGATCTTGCGGAAATTGCCCGCGCCGCGCTGGGTGGCCTCGTAAACGATGCCCATGCCGCCCTCGGCAATTTTGCGGGTCAACTCGTAGTGCAGCTCGTTGAAGATGTGCTTGAGGGAGGCCACGGTGCAGGAGAAAAAGGGCAGGCGGCGGCACTGGCAAGTAAGCAAAACGCGAGCTAGCACGAAAAATGCTCTATGTGTAACGAGCGCCCGTTGACAGGTAAGCCGATGCACCTAGGTTGCGCTCTCATGATTACGTTAAGTCCACGAGCTGCGGCGCGCGTGCGTGCAATGCAAAACGAGCTGGATGCCACCGAAAAACCACTGCGAGTTTTCGTGGAGTCGGGCGGCTGTTCGGGCTTTCAGTACGGCATGTCGTTCGATGATCCCAAGGGTGACGACACGCAGTTCGAGAGCGAAGGTGTGCGCGTGGTGATGGATCCTGCGAGCATCGCCTACCTGAACGGATCGGTGGTGGATTTCGACGACGGACTGCAAGGCAAGGGATTCGAGATCAAAAATCCCAACGCTCAATCGAGCTGCGGTTGCGGCAAGTCCTTCAGTTGACGAGCGCGCCGCGTTGTCGCGGCAAATGATCGGGTCAGCGATGACATGACGCCGGCGTGCGCCTGCGGTTCGCTGCGTATCCAAATTTTGGTGACGCGTGGCTTCCTGCGCGGGTTTTCGGCGACGCAGCCCTTACTCGTCCGGCGGGAGTTCGGCGCCGCGTTTCTCCGTGCTCCAGTTGCGCGGCAGATGGTCCGGAAAGAAAAGGTGATAACACATGAGCCACCAGCTCTTCGACGGCCGGTACAGGAGGATCGGCATGATCACGCCTGCGACGACGGCGCCAGCGATGACGGCGTTGCGCGACGCACCCATGAGTGAAGAGACAACGATCCAGGGGAGAATGATGCCGAAGGCGGTGATGCCGTAATTGAGCACCACTGAGCCGAGGAAGCTCGCCTCGTCTTTGTCCCAGCGCATGCCGCATTCGGAGCAGGCACGCTCGAGCTGGAAGTAGTGGTTTTTTCGATACAACGTGTGCGCGCCGCAGTTGGGACACGACAAAGCCAGCCCGCGGCCGAGGATTTGCGAGCGGGTGACGCGAAATGCGCTGGGTTTGAGCGGGCCTGCTGTATCCATGGAAGAAAACCTGCAATCAATCGGAGCGGCAGGTCAAACGACGTTTGGGCGCCGGTATCTGCCTGACATCGCCGGATATGTTGACCGGCGACGTCGGGTGGCGCGATGTGCGTCGAAGGCTGGGGCGCCGCGATCAGTCCTTCGTCGAGGAAACGCGTTTGCCGGCGATGGTGACGTTCTCGAGTTTCAAGTTCTCGACGTTTTCGAGGATGAATCGCTTGTCGGCTTGCTTGATGGTGATGTTGCGGAGAACGACACCTTTCAGCGGGGCCTCGGCCGGCGCCGAAGCGTCGAAAACGGTGCCGGCGCGTTCGACGGTGAAGTTCTCAAAAACGATATCGCGGTAAGTGGCGGGGTGCCCGCCTCCCAGCAGACCAGGGTAGTTGAGTTGGAACCAGAAAAGCGTGTCGAAGGATTCGACGGTCATGTTGCGCACGCGGACGTGTTCGACGACACCGCCGCGATCGAGGTTGGCCTTGAAGCGGATCGCGGAGAGGCCCTTTCGGAGGATGTTGTTGTCGAAGAAAACGTGGCGGACATCGCCCGACATTTCGCTGCCAAGCGCGATGCCGTCTTCGCCGCCCATGTCGTTGTTGCGAACGACAACATACTCGCTGGGCTTGCCGACTTCGCGGCCGTCGCGGTCGCGGCCCGATTTGACGACAACGGAATCGTCGCCGGTGCGAAAGTGGCAGTTTTCGATAAGAACGAAACGCGAGGAATCGACGTCCACGCCGTCGTTATTGTGCTGATGACTGTCGATCTTGATGCCGCGGATGGTCGCGTGATCGGTGTACACGAGATGGTTCACCCAGAACGGAGAGTTGAGCAGCGTGTAGTCCTGGAGCAGCACGCGTTCGGCGCGGAAGAGCTGGATGAGTGGCGGCCGCAGATAAGTGCCTTCTGCGAAGATGCGTTTCGACGCGGGCGTCCCGTCCACGCCCATCTTGCGAAGCTTGTTCATGTCGGCGTGCTGCCGGCTGCCGATCCACGTGTTGAAGACGCTGTCTTTGTTACCGTCGATCGTGCCCTTGCCGGTGATGGCGACATCGTGAACTTCGAAGGCGTAAATCAGCGGGGAGTAGCTATGAAGCTCGGTGCCTTCCCAGCGCGTGAGGACGGCGGGAAGGTAGTCGGCAGGATTGGGGCCGAAGAGCAGTGTGGCGCCGTCGGCGACATGGAAATCGATTTTGCTTTTGAGATGGATGGGGCCGTTGCTGAGCCAGAGTCCCTTCGGAATAATGACGCGGCCGCCGCCCTCGGCAGAGGCCTTGGCGATGGCCGCTTGGATGGCTGGACGCGCATCGTTTTCGCGGCCGGGTTTTGCGCCAAAATCGGTGATGAGAAAATCGCGCTGCGGGATCTGCGGGAGCTGGATCTTTTGAACGATCTCATCGGCCATCGCCCAATCGCCTGCGGGGCTGGTGATCTGAACAGCCGAGGCGGGCGCTCCGGCGGCAAAGATGGCGGCGATGGTAAACGCGTGGCGCGTGTGGCGAAAAAGTGCGGGTAGTTTCATGGGGAAGGGAGGCGGAGATTGTGGTCACCCGCGCGCGTTTGGCAAAGAGTGGCGATCGGAATCGTCCGATTTTGCGCCACGGCGCGGGCGTGGGTCAGGTTAAGTTAGGGTGGGTGGTGCCGCTTGGACCACTTACGCCTTCTTCACGAAGCACGCTTTCAAGGCCATGCCGACGCCATCGATCTTGCAGTCGATCTCGTGATCACCGTCCACGAGGCGGATGTTTTTCGCCTTGGTGCCGCCTTTGAGCACGCCGGAACCGCTGCGGAGCTTGAGGTCCTTGATGAGGACGACGGTGTCGCCATCGGCGAGGATGTTGCCATTGGCGTCCTTCACGACGCGGGCAGTTTCTTCGGGAGCAGTGTCCTTGGGCCATTCATGACCGCAGGTGGCGCATTCCCAATGGCCGGGATGCGAAAGGACATCTTCCAAAGTGCAGACAGGACAAGCTGGAGTCTTCATGAACCGCGTAGGATGAACCCTCTGTGGCTGATTTGAAAACCCTCTAATTTCACCGCCCGCGGGAACTCCGCGTCGCGCACGATTTCCCAACAAACGCTTTTCTTATGTCATCCTCACGTTCCTTCCTGTTGCTCTTCCGCAATGCCGGCATCGAAACCCATCAACACCTGGATGCCGAGGGTCGGCGACAGCTTGCGCAAGCGTGGAACGATTGGTATGACGGACTCGCCTCCCAAGGAAAAGTGGAACACGGCCGTCCGCTCGCACTGGAAGGTCGCGTCGTGTCCGGCGCGCGCGGGAAGACGGTGATTGATGGTCCGTTTGCAGAAGCGAAGGAAGTGGTCGGCGGATATTTTTTTCTGTCGGTGGCCGACATCGATGAAGCCACGGAAATCGCCAAAGGATGTCCCGGGCTTCCGCTTGGGCTCACGGTCGAAGTGCGACCGGTGGCCGATGTGAGCCCGATGCTGGAGGAGGTTCATGGCCGTCCGCCGAAGCGCTGAGTGGGTACGACGGTGAACGACACACCGCGTTCACAAACGCTCGAGAAACTCCAAACCGCTTGCGGTCGGCGTGAGTGATTGTTCCGCCAGCCACGTGGGATTGTAGAGCTTCGATGCATAGCGTCCGCCGCCATCGGCGAGGATGGTGACGATCACTTGTCCCGGTCCGCGTTCGCGCGCGAGTTTGACGGCGCCGGCGACATTGATCGCGGAGGAGAGGCCGAGATAAAGACCTTCGGCTCGCAACAAATGATAAAGGACTTCGATGGCGACAGCGTCATCGATGCGATACGCGTCGTCCACGAGTGCTTCGGCGACGTTTTTGGTGACGCGTCCCTGACCGATGCCTTCGGCGACCGAATCGCCATCATCGATATCGGTGTGACCCTGTTTGAACCACGACCACATGGCGGCCCCGTAAGGATCTGCGGCGACGATGCGGATGCTGGCATTGCGCTCCTTGAGTGCCCGACTCACGCCGGCGAGCGTGCCGCCCGAACCGATCGATGCGACGAAAGCGGAGACGCGTCCGCCTGTTTGCTCCCAGATCTCGGGGCCGGTCGTGCGAAAATGGCCGTCGGCATTGGCGATGTTGTCGAATTGATTGGCCCACCAACCGCCCTTGATCGCTTCGGCGGTGCGACGCGCGATGTGCTGATAGTTCTCCGGATCCTTGTAGGGCTTCGGCGGCACGCGGCGGACTTCCGCGCCGAGCGTTTTGAGCAGATCGGTTTTCTCGTGGCTGAAATTATCCGGCACGATGAAGATGCTCCGATAACCCTTCGAAAGGCCGACGAGCGCGAGACCGATGCCGGTGTTGCCAGCGGTGCCCTCGACGATGGTGCCGCCCGGACGAAGCGCGCCCGAGCGCTCGGCATCTTCGACCAGCGCGAGCGCGGCGCGGTCTTTGACGGAACCGCCCGGATTCTGAAACTCAGCCTTGGCGAGAATTTCGCAGCCCGTGGCCTCGGAAAGATGACGCAGGCGGATGAGCGGTGTGTTGCCGATGGCGCCGACGAAGCCGGCGGCGATGCGAGGGAGGGCAGTGATGTCAGGCATGTTGTTTTTCAAAGGTCCTGGCCGGGGCGGGTTCACGATGCAGTGCATGGCGCGCGCGCAAGCCGGCGCTGTCGGTGTTGGCGAGATACCGCAACTCGCGTTCTGGCATCACACGAGAAACCCGTCGAGCGGCAGATGCACGCGACCTGCGAGGTCTGGCTCTTTACTGGGTTGTGAAAATTGGCTCATGTCACCGGGACAACAGGGCTAATCCTTAGTAAATAGGGTTAAATTTTTATATTTCTTAAATTACTATTTTTCAAGTTGTAACAGAATTGAAAGCGGCAGGAACGGGACGTAATTGGGGCGGCGACGAAAATTTTTCTTGAGTCAAATACCTACCAAGATTGTGTGAATTCAATTCCGACTAATTAAATAGCTTATGTCTTCCAATATCGCCAAAGTTACCGCCGCGAACTCCCTGCCGGATTGGCTGGAGATCGTTCGAAACAAAGTCGAAGGCCTCAGTTACGGTGTTGTTCAGATCGTGGTGCACGACCGCAAGGTCACCCAGATCGAACGCACGGAGAAAACCCGCCTCGATTCCCCGGCCGCCGATGCACTGCGCCGCCGCGAGAACTATTGATCCCCTTTTCCCGACCGGTCCCACCGGAGGCTCCCCTAGACGACTCACTTCCTCACCAGACAACTGGATTCCTCAGCACACTGCACCAAGTCACATGAAATCCACTGCATCTACTTTCCGGACCGGCCTCGCCGCCTCCGTTTTGTTGACGGTCGCTGGCGCGGCCTCCGCCCAATCTCCGGGCAACGACGAAATTTCCCAGCTGCGCGAACAAATCCGCCAGCTGGACCAGCAACTGCGCGTGCTCGAGCGCAAGCAGGAGCTCAAGGACGAGGCCGCCGCTGCCGCTCCCAAAGCGCCGACGCCTGTCGCCGGTGCAGGTGGTTTCGGCATCACCTCGGCCGACAAAAAATTCGACCTGAAGCTGCGCGCCCTCGCGCAATTCGACGGTCGCTTTTTCCTCGATGACGGCGCCGCCAACCGCGACGGCTTTCTCCTTCGCCGCGTACGCACGATCTTCAGCGGCACGGTCGCCGGCATCTACGATTTTAACATCACGCCCGAACTCGGCGGCGGTACCAACAACAGCACCTCGGTCGGACTGTGGGACGCGTTCATCGCGGCTCGCTTCAGCCCTTCGTTTGGCCTGCGCTTCGGGAAATTCCCGTCCGCGGTCGGTCTGGAGCCCGGCTCGAACCGTCACTTCATCGAATCGCCCTTCGTCAACACGCTGCTGCCCAATCGCGATCTCGGCGTGGAGGCCTTCGGCAAGGTCGGTATTGTCGACTACCGTCTCGGTGTGGTGAAAGGCACCGCCAACAACACCGCCAACTTCGGCGGCGCATCTTCCGATTATGCAGACGGCGATTTCACGATCGCGGGCCGTCTTTCCGTCTCTCCTTTCAGCAAACTCGACGGCGCGATCTCGAAAGTGTCGATCGGCGTCGGCGCCAGCCACGGCAATGAACGCGGCACCGCCGGCACGAATCTCTCGAACGGGCTTTCCAACATCTCCAGCAACTCCCAGCAGTCGATCTTCAGCTATGGCAGCACCCTCTTCGCGAACGGCACGCACACGCGCATCAGCCCGAGCATCGAGTGGTACCCGGGCACGCCGTTCAGCCTCGCCGCCGAATACGCGATCGAGAAGCAGGACATCGCGGTTAACGGCGCCGGCCTCACGCGCGAATTTGAAAACTCCGCCTGGCGCGCGAGTGCCGCGTGGGTGCTCACCGGCGAAGAATCGGCGAAGAACGGCGTGACGCCGGAAAACGCCTTCGATCCCGCCAAAGGCACCTGGGGCGCGTTCGAGCTCGTCGGTCGCGTCAGCGGTCTCGACCTCGATTCGAAGCTCTTCCGCTCCGTCGCCGATGGCGGCGCTGGCATCAATCGCGCCAACAACGCTACCGGCGCATTCGCCTACGGCGCGGGCGTGAACTGGTACTTCAATCGCAACTTCCGCCTGCTCTTCAACCTCGAGCACACGAAGTTCGACAACGCCAAGACCCCTGACGCCCAGGTCGGTGCACGGGACGACGAACTGGCTTTCATCACCCGCGCGCACCTCAGCTTCTGAGTAAATCACATCCGCCGGCTGTATCCATATTATCACTACAACAATTTCCCGTTTAGCACCCATGAAACTCTTCACTTCACTTCTCGCCCTCGCGGCTCTCGCTGTCACCGCCGTCGCGAAGGACATCGAACTTCTCAACGTTTCCTACGACCCGACGCGCGAACTGTACGTCGAGTACAACAAGGCCTTCGCCAAATACTGGAAGGAAAAGACCGGCGACAATGTCACCATCAAGCAGTCGCACGGCGGCTCGGGCAAACAGGCCCGCTCCATCATCGACGGACTTCAGGCGGACGTCGCCACACTCGCGCTCGCGGGTGATATCGATGCGCTTCACAAGAACGGCAACCTCATCCCCGCCGATTGGGTGAAGCGCCTGCCGCGCGATTCCGCTCCTTACACGAGCACGATCGTGTTCCTCGTCCGCGCCGGCAATCCGCATGGCATCAAGGACTGGGACGATCTCGCCAAGCCGGGCGTCTCCGTGATCACGCCGAACCCGAAGACCTCGGGCGGCGCGCAGTGGAACTATCTCGCCGCTTGGGAGTATGCGCGCCGCAAGTTCGGCGGCGACGAAGCCGCCAAGGAATTCGTCCGCAAAATCTACAAGAACGTGCCGGTGCTCGACTCCGGTGCGCGTGGCTCCACGACGACCTTTGTGCAACGCGGCGTGGGCGATGTGTTCATCTCGTGGGAAAACGAAGCGTTCCTCGCACTGAAGGAATTCGGTTCCGACAAATTCGAAATCGTTGTTCCTTCACTCAGCATCCTCGCGCAACCGAGCGTCACTGTCGTTGACCGCGTGGTGAAAAAGAAGGGTACGGCCGGGGTCGCCAGCGCTTATCTCGAATATCTCTACAGCGACGAAGCCCAGGAGATCGCCGGCCGCCATTTCTATCGTCCCACCTCGGAAAAGGCCGCGGCGAAGTTCGCCGATTCCTTCCCGAAGGTTGAGCTCTTCACCATCGATGCGGCCTTCGGCGGCTGGACCAAAGCCAAGCAGGTCCACTTCTCCGATGGCGGTACCTTCGATCAGATCTACGCCAAATAATTCATTCCCTCATCGGACGGGGCGGCGCTTCGGCGTGCGCCCCGTTTTCAACCCTCAATCCCTGGCCGACCATGAGCACTCTCTCGACTCGTTTTGATACCGTCGCCCGTGCCGCCGCCTTTGTGCCGCCCTCGGTGCCGGAGGAATTCGCGGACCGCCTGCACACGCTCTACGCGCTGTCGCAACGTTCACACTATGTCTTTGGATCGCCGCTCGGACCGACGTTCCATCATGGCCATCACCTCAACGTGCCGCGCTTCGTTTATTTCGGACCGCACACGCACGATGAATCGCTGCGCCTCGCATTCTACGCGGGTTTCGACCGGCACGACTTGCGCGGATCGTTCGCGTTGTTGCATCTGGTCGAGCGTCTCGCGATCGACCCCGATCTGGGCCAGGGACTAAACCTTTCGTTCTTCCCGTTGATCGATGCGGCCGGACTTTTTCACGGCGAAAAACCTCGTGCGCTCGCCCGTGCGAACTGGCAACACGCCGCCGCACCGGAGCTCGATCTGCTTCAAAAAGACGCGCGTGTTCGCGGCTATCACGCCTTCGTCCGCATTGAAACCGCGACCGACGAAGACGAGATCAGCGCGAGCTTGCGCGGACAATGGGACGACCACGCGACGCCCGGCATCGAGTTGATTTCCTCGGATGATTTTCATCCGCACGCCGTGCGTTGGGAGGCGTCCGCCGGTCCGATCACCGAAGGCCCGCTCACGCTCAGCGACGACCTGCCATTCCGCGCATTCGAACTCACGCTGCGCATTCCTTCGCAATGGGAGGCACCGCTTTATCGAGAAGCGGTGGGCTCCATTTTGAAAAACTTCATCCTCCGTTATCGTACTCTCCAGGCCTACGGCCAGCATCTATGAAAACCTCATCACTTCGCCGCGTGCTTCTGGCCGGCGCTTTCCTGGGCACCACGCTCCTTGGCAGTGCCGCCGAATTGCTCAACGTTTCCTACGACGTCACGCGTGAGTTCTACAAAGACTTCAACGCCGCCTTCCTCGCTCATTGGAAAGCGCAGGGTGGGGAAGCGCTCACCATCAAACAATCGCACGGCGGCTCCAGCAAACAGGTCCGCAGCGTGATCGACGGCTTGCAGGCCGATGTCGTCACGATGAATCAGGTGCTCGATATTGAACACCTGATCGGCCCCAAGCTGATCGCGCCCGACTGGCAATCGCGACTCCCGAACCAGAGCGTGCCGTACACCTCCACGATTCTCTTCATCGTCCGCAAAGGAAACCCGAAGGGCATCAAGGACTGGAGCGATCTCGTGCGCAGCGACGTGCAAGCGATCGTGCCGAATCCGAAGACTTCGGGCAACGGCCGCTACAGTTATCTCGCCGCATGGGGCTACGCGCTCCGTCAACCCGGCGGGAACGACGCCACGGCGCGCGACTTTGTGCGCAAGCTCTTCGCCAACGTGCCCGTGCTCGACGCCGGCGGCCGCGGAGCGACCACGTCCTTTGCGCGCAACAGCATCGGCGATGTATTGCTGACCTTCGAAAACGAAGTGTCGCTCACGATCCGCGAGTTTGAATCCGAAGGTTTCGAACTCGTTGTGCCCACCACCAGCATCCTCGCGGAGAATCCTGTCGTGTGGGTGGACCGCGTGGTGCAGCGCAAGAAAACCGCGGAGCAGGCGAAGGCGTATTTGGAATTCCTCTACAGCCCCGAGGCGCAGGAGATCGCGGCGCGCCATAACTTCCGCCCGCTCGATCCGACGGTGCTCGCGCGCCACGCCGATCGTTTCCCGAACATCCCGCTCTTCAGCGTTGCCGAGGTTTTTGGCAGCTGGAGCGAGGCACAGAAGGTGCATTTCGCCGACGGCGGCATCTTCGATCAAATCTACGAAAAACGCTGAAAAAGCGCTTTTTCTCGGACCCATTCCCGCCATGGTCAGCCTCTTCATGCCAACGGATACGCGCGAACTTCGCACCTTGCTCGGCCCGCTCTTCGAGCTGGCGGGGGAACGCGTTGACCTGATCGGTTCCATGGCGGGCGCCTTCACGTATCAGGAACGTCGATACGGAATTCCCCGCTTCATTTTCACCGGCCCCGAGGCCGCGCACGAACCCATCCGCCTCGGCCTTTTCGCCGGCGTGCATGGCGACGAACCCGCCGGTTGCGAAGCGCTCGCGCGCTTCATCACCGATCTCGTGGATTCGCCCGCAATCGCCCGCGGTTACGACCTCGTCATTTATCCGGTGTGCAATCCTACGGGTTATGAGGATGGCACGCGCTTCAATCGCGCCGGCGCCGATCTCAACCGCGAATTCTGGCGCAGTTCGGTGCATCCGGAAGTGCGGATCCTCGAGCGCGAGCTGCGCGATCATCGCTTCCAGGGAATCATCACGCTTCACGCAGACGACACCAGCGACGGCCTCTATGGTTATGCGCATGGTCGCGTGCTCAATGAGTCGTTGCTGCGTCCCGCGATCGATGCCGCGTCGCGAATCCTGCCGCGCGATGCCCGCGCGAACATCGATGGCTTCGCGGCGACCGAGAGCATTCTCTGCGATTGTTTCGGCGGCGTGCTCACCGCCCCGGCTGACCAGACACCTCATCCTTTCGATCTTATTTTTGAAACACCCGCGCTCGCTCCGCTCGACCGTCAGGTCGATGCGATGGTCATCGCGCTCCACACCATCCTCGGTGAATACCGCAAGTTCATCGCTTACGCTCAGGATCTCTGATGCCGCTTCTTCGCAAAGAACGCTCCGCCTTGCCGGGACTCAACCTCTCGCTCGGCTTCACTCTGTTTTATCTCGGGTTGATCGTGCTCGTGCCGCTCTCCGCTGCGTTCCTGAAAACCTCGGGGATGACGTGGGACGAATTCGTCGGCGCAGTTACATCGCCGCGCGTGCTCGCCTCATATCGCGTCACGTTTTTCGCCTCGCTCGCGGCCGCTTCGGTCAACTGCGTGTTCGGTCTGCTCACCGCGTGGGTGTTGGTGCGCTACACCTTTCCCGGACGTCGCTTGGTTGACGCGCTAGTGGATCTGCCGTTCGCGCTGCCGACGGCGGTCGCGGGCATCGCGCTCACGGCGATCTATGCGAAGAATGGTTGGGTAGGGCAGTTCATCGATCCCGACGGCGCGCATCGTTTGCTGCCGAACGGCATCAAGATCGCGTTCTCCGAGGTCGGTATTTTTGTCGCGCTGACGTTTATCGGTCTGCCGTTCGTCGTGCGCACGGTGCAGCCGGTGCTCGAAGAACTGGAGCCCGAGCTCGAAGAAGCGTCGGCATCGCTCGGCGCGAATCGCTGGCAGACGATCACACGCGTGATCTTCCCGCAGCTTTTTCCAGCGTTGCTCACGGGCTTCGCGCTTTCGTTCGCGCGCGCACTCGGCGAATACGGCTCGGTCGTTTTCATCTCGGGCAACATGCCGATGAAAACGGAGATCACGCCGCTGCTCATCATCAC